>JAPFCU010000022.1 GCA_026169535.1 Blautia sp. | reverse complement strand
GGCAGATAGCAATCTGTCTTTTTGTGCTGCATAAATATAAGAGCAAGTTTTTATAAAAGAAAAATCAGGCAAAGATAGTGAATTTTCTACCTCTGCCTGATAGGAATACATCTGCTTAATGTCTTAACTAAATGACATTGAGTTTTACCCCCCCCCATCAAAAATTTCAAAACGCACACTTTAACCACTGACGCCTTGCTCCTTTCCCGGAAATATGCTAATCTGAGCATATATGATTTCCGGAGAAAGGAGCTTTTTATGAGTATTATGAACACCTATACCGGCAGAAAATTTGATCCCATGCACATCAAGCCGAAAAATATCTGTCTGGAAGATATCGCGCACGCCCTCAGTTATCTTTGCCGGGGCGGAGGTCAGACTCTGATCTTTTATTCCGTAGCCCAGCACTGTCTCAACTGTGCAGAGGAAGCCCGGGCCAGAGGATGGTCTGACCGCATGATTCTTGCCTGTCTGCTTCACGATGCCAGCGAAGCCTACATCTCAGATATCATCCGCCCGGTAAAAGCGCATCTGTCTAATTATCTTGAAATTGAAGAAATGATCATGAATGTGATCTGGGAAAAGTTTGCTCTGAATGATCTGACTTCTGAAGAACATGCCATGTGGAAACAAATTGACAACGATATCCTCTCTGCGGAGCTTCCGGTTCTTTTCCCGGGAGAAAAAACTCATCAGACTGCGCCCCTTCAGTCTGCGCCTGACCTGAAAGAGCATCCTTTCCGGGATATGGAAAAACAGTTTCTGGCTTTCGCACATCAGCTGGGGATACAGTAAAAACAGCTCAGATATATCTCATTTTCCTTTACCGGATGCAAAAAAACAGGACTGCCTGAACTTGATATTTTCAAATTCAGACAGTCCTTTTCTGTTTCAGAGAAATCTTCCCCTATCCGACCTTTACAATATAGGTTCCTGAACTTCCATCCTGGAACACAGTCTCTCCCAGGCTGCGAAGAAGCTCATGGTTCAGATTTTCTCCATATTTGTTTTTCTCACAGGAACCTACAAAAAT
>JAPFCU010000040.1 GCA_026169535.1 Blautia sp. | reverse complement strand
GGAAAAATGTGTGGTCTTTTATCATTTTTTTGTTCCTGTTTAAGCAAATTGATTTTTTTATGATAAAAGTTGATTTTTTTATGACGGAAGTTTGATTTTTTCACCAAGCCGTACTTCAACTGCCGTTCCTTTTCCTTCTTCCGACTCTATTTTCACTCCATAGTCTTCTCCATAATACAGACGAAGACGTTCTGCAACTGCTGCCAGACCAAAACCGGCTCTTTCTCCCGTACGGATCGCTTCCTGAATCTCATAGAGACGTTCCGATGTCATTCCCTGCCCGTTATCCGTTACCCGCAGAATCAAATCATCCCCTTCTCTTTCACCCTCGATCAGAATCTTTCCTCCGCCTCTTTTATTCTTTATCCCATGATAAAGGGCATTTTCTGCAAGGGGCTGAAGAGTCAGTTTAGGAACCATCATTCCATTGAATTCCTCCGGTATATGAATCTCAAATTCCAGAATATCCCGATATCTGGACTTCTGGATTTCCAGGTAACTGATAGTGTGGCGTTTTTCTTCCGAAAGGGGAATCACATCTTTCCCTTTGGAAAGAGATGTCCGAAAAAAAACTGAAAGGCTGGATATCATATCTACAGCGTCATCAGATTGTCCGCCTTCAATCAGCCAGATAATTGTATCCAGAGTATTATAAAGAAAATGAGGGTTGATCTGTGCCTGCAAAAGCTGGAGCTGAGTAAGATGCTGCATCTCTTCTTCCTTTTTTACATTTTCCAGAAGATGCTGTATCTTTTCTGCCATTCTCCGGATCCCTGCATCCAGTTCTTCAATTTCCATACTGTCTGCCCTGATTTCAGAAATCTCAAAATTTCCTCTTCCCACTTCTTTTACATTGCCAAGTATCTCCGTCACAGGCCTGGTAATGCTTCGTGAAAATCGAAAAGAACGGCGCAGAAGAATTATGATCGTCACAAAAAAAAGCAGCGCAATCCCACTTACAAGAATATATACTCTTTTTGTCATGATGGATTCCATATGCACCAGATACATGGATTCATTGTAAATAAAATTCTGCATTTCTTCCATGATGAGACCTGTTAGGATCCGTATGTTGTTGTCCATGAAAGTCATTCTCTGACCATAAGATTTAATTTCTGTAAGCTGCTGCATCCTATTTGCAAGATTTTCCAGATATGCCTCCAAATGCTTGATATTTTTGCGGCTTTCTCCGTTAAAAGCATTTGCCTGAAGCTTTGAAAGGGTATCTTCTGCCTCTTCTACCATTTTCATTACTTCCGGAAGGTAACTGTTTTCTTTAGATCCTATGGCAATGTAATACATTTCCAAATCAATATCATCTTTAAAATGAAGATTAAATTCACTGCTTACTGCCAGATTCTCCGAAAGTCTGTCATATTTTGACACATACTGGGATACAATGATCATAAGTACAACCATCAGAACTGTCATAGGAAGCAATGTATTTATAAGAATCTTTTTTATCTTTGTTTCCAGACTGATCTGTTTCATCTCTTCCCCTCCCCTGCCTTTCGGTATTCACTGGGAGTCATTCCCTGGGTTTTCTTAAAAAGATAACTGAAATAATGGGCGTCCTTATATCCTACTTTTGACGCAATCTCACTGGAACGCTTATCTGTGCACCTGAGAAGTTCTCTGGCATGACGCATGCGCAGAGAAGTAAGATACTCAATAAAAGTCTGCCCCTTATTCTGGCTGAACAATGCGCTGAAATGATTGGCGCTGATATTTGCCACCTGTGCCGCTGTATTCAGGGAAAGAGTTTCTTCCATGTAATGTGTATCTATATATTCAATAGCTGCCTTCAGGATACTGCGGTTTTTGTTTCCGGAATTCTCATCACGAAGCATAACAGCTTTTTTTATGATCTCTTCTGCATATTTTACCGCCCTTTCCATAGAGCGGGCTCTTTCTTCCAGCACCTCTTCTGTATCATGATTTTCCAGATCCCCGGCTTCACAGCCCAATTTTTTCAAAAATCCAAGAACTGAGAATCTGACATTTAATATCACATAATTACGAAACACAAAGGATTCCATTGCTTCATGACCGATAGCCTGAAAATAGTCTCGAACAAAATCTTCCGTTTCGTCCAGAAGACCGCTTCCAAGAAAACGTTCCAGAATTGCAGGATTCAATACATTAATATCAATTTTTTTAAGATAGCGGCTGTCATTCTTTTGTATTTTTTCTTCCTGTTCCAATTCTTCATAGTACAAAATATTTCCATCATACAGATACCTGCGGGAAAAAGCCTTTGCCGCCGCATGATAACTAAGTTTCATACTGCTCAGGCGTTCTACAGGCTGTCCCACAGCAAGAAACCAGTCATGCCCGCATCCGCCGCTTCCCAGTGTTTCCCTGATAAATGCCGCACACTTCTCTGCGTTTTCTCCTGGTCTGCTCCTCTGCTCCTTTACAAGAACACCATAGCTGAAGGCATTGTTTCTGAACAGCATGGCATAAGGATTATCTACAAAAAAAGCTTCCATTTTTTCACGATTCTGAGCCTCCCATTCCGAATACTCCTCGGAGGCTCCCGGAACACCTCTTCCTGCATCCATTGTAAAAAGCAGGATGTTATAGACTTCCGCAACAATATCCAGTCCCAGCTGATCTGCCTTTTTATATATTTCCCCTGTATCCATGCTTCCGCTGATCAATGCTTCAAAGAAATCCCTGCTGCTGTTTCTTTCATACTCCTGGATTTCTCTGCGGAACTGCTCATAGTATTCCCTTTGCCCCTTTTCCTGTTCCCACCGATTTCTGATCTCTGTAAGTCTTTCCAGAAAAGCGTTTTTTGTAATGGGCTTCAAAAGATAATCCTCGACGCCTATTCCAATAGCCTGCTTTGCATAATTAAAATCATCATAGCCACTAAGAATCACAATCTTCATTCCCGGAAAGTCTTTTCTGACCATTTTACTTAATGTCAGACCGTCCATAAAAGGCATTTTTATATCTGTAATAAGAAGATCCGGCTTCAGCTTACGAAGCATAGGAAGAGCCACTTCCCCGTCCGGAGCCTCACCTACAAGTTCATATCCATACTGTTTCCAGGGTATCATTTTTTTGATATTTTCCCGGACCACAAACTCGTCTTCCACCAAAAAAGTTCTCAGCATTTTCCATTCCTCCAACCTTATATTCTGTATTATTTTATAACTTACACGAAAATGATACAAGATATTTTTAAAGAACGATTACTGTTCTCCACTGTCTCATGTGCCGACAGACTCATTGAACTTTATGGAAATTTAATATTTCAACTGCTATACCACAATATCTCTGTATGATAAAATATTTTTGATCACACTGTTCCATCATGATTTACTTTTTAGAATATTTCAGGAGAAAAAATGACACAAAAAGAATTTCTTGACACTTTATATGAACAACTTTCAGACCAGATTCCTGATGCAAAAGCATCTGCGCATACACAGTATTATCAGGAATATATTAGAAATGAGATACGAAATGGAAAAAATGAACAGGATGTCCTTCATTCTCTTGGAGATCCCCGTTTAATTGCGAAAACACTGATCGATACCGGTGCCGAACCTGATTCTCGTTTTGAATCCAGTCAGGAAGAAGTATATCATTCTGACCAGTCAAAGCACCGCCGCTACCGCCTGGATCTTTCCACCTGGTATGGTAAACTGATCGTGATCCTTGCCGCAGCAGCAGTGCTGATTTTGCTTTTTCTGGCAATCAGTTTTATGCTTCCGGTAATTCTGATAGCCGGAGCTGTACTTTTTCTCATATCATGGTTCAGAAAAAAGAAATAGCTCTATGCCCATTCCGGCAAATAATAAATCTGCTGCTTTCCTGTAGCTGTATTTCTCGTTATCTGAGCTTTTATATGAAAAAATTCCCAGAGGTTCTCTGCTGTGAGGACCTCTTCTGGTCGTCCCTGATCTACAACCTTTCCTTTATACATAAATATAATCCTGTCACAGTAAAGTGATGCAAGATTAAGATCATGAACAGAAGAAAATACTGTGATTTTCTGTTTTTTCAAAGTATCCATGATCTGATACTGATAACTGATATCCAGATGATTTGTCGGCTCATCCAGGATCATATAGCTGCTTTCCTGCATCAATGCCCGAGCCAGAAGGACACGCTGTTTTTCTCCTCCGGAAAGACTGAGAAAAGATCTTTCTTCATATCCCGACAATCCAACTTCATTCAGAAGTTTTTTGCATAAATCCCGGTCCTGACGGGAATCACCCTGAAGAAATTTCCTGCGGGCATAGCGTCCGAACATAACCATATCACGGACCTGAAAATCAAATTCCATATTGTTTTCCTGCGCCATGACCGCAAGTTCCAATGCTAATTTTTTTGACGACAGTCCAAGAACATCATTTCCGTCAATAAAAACTGTATTGTGTTTTGGCTTTAATGTCCGATATATATTTTTTAATAATGTAGATTTTCCGCATCCATTGGGACCGACCAGACCTACAAATTCTCCCTTCTGGATTTCCAGCGAAACAGCTTGCAAAATTTCATTTCCGCCAATCTCATAGTCCAGAGATTTCACTTTCAGACTCACAGAATCATAACCTCCCTCATCCCTTTGCCATACTTCCTTTTCTGATCAGATACAGGAAAAACGGTGCACCAAAAAAAGCAGATATCACACCAATCTGCAGTTCTTCCGGTGCAATTAATATCCTGGATAAAAGATCTGCGATCACTGCAAAAAGTCCTCCTCCAAGTAAGGATAACGGAATAAGTTTCCTGTGTCCGGATCCTGCGATACGCCTTATTATATGCGGCACTACCAGACCAATAAAACCAATCACACCGCTTACAGAAACTACGACACCAGTTAATACTGTAGATGCAATGATAATGACCCATTTTAATTTTCCGGTGTCTACCCCCAGTGTTTCCGCTACATCATCACCAAGAAGAAGCACATCCAGTTCCTTTGAAAACAGGAATATCACAATGATTGTGACCAGGAATACAACTGATACATAACGCAGACGTCCCCAGCTCGCACCGCTTAACGATCCTACCATCCAGTATAAAGCTGTTTTTGTTTTATCGGAAGCTCCTCCTCCATAAATGATAAGATTCG
>JAPFCU010000041.1 GCA_026169535.1 Blautia sp. | reverse complement strand
GTTATCTAAATATATCTTTTCTCTTATATGAATATGATACTCCGGTTTTGTCATATAATAAAGCAAAAATTCCAGAATCAAAGCGCTGCCAAGTCCCCGTCCTTCTATCTTAAAATTAGAAAATCCCATTGGCATGTAAACGTTTTTTATATCGTCGATACTGATAAATCCGGGATTTTCCATTGCCTTTGAAAAACGGTAGCCATAACTGGCGTCAGGAGCCGCACAGTGATGCTCCGGGCAGTCCTCACCCAGGTTTTTGCGGCTGACAGTCTCATAGCAGCTTTTTCTGTCCCTGCATCCGAACCAGCAGCATTCATTACATAGAAATTCCACCTTGTCTTTCTGGCTCTGTGACAGGGTTTTCCATTTATCAAAAGACTTGTTGAGGCGAAAATCCGGTACAGCATAAAGAAACTCTTCTCTGTTCACCTCGCCCATAAACTGCGAAAAATCCGTCAGTACCTTTGTGGTGGAGGAGACAAAATAAAGTCCCGGATAATTTCTTTTTATATGGTCCAAAAGGAGATCCGAATGGACGATCACACCACTTTGCTTTTTCAGGCTGTCCTCAAATAAGGCGCAGAGGGCATTGCACCTCCTGTCCGTAAGATGCTCCTTCCGAATCAGAGAATTGCTGAATGTCAGCCGGGCAGAAATTTCGTATTTCTCCATCAGTTCCAGAACCTTGCCGGGATCTTCATAACCTTCTTCCACACGGCCTCCTCCCCAGATACACCCTGAAGGGGCTCCGTATACAGAGCCTATTTCACACCAGTCATAAAAATATTCCCTGTGATCCGAAAACAACGGAAGAAACACTCGATACAGTTCATAAAATTCAAACAAACCTGGAAGATGAAAATATGCTTTTTTTATTCTGTCTTTATTCATGTACCTTTACCTCTGCATTATTTTCTCCAAAAAGAAAACAACCAAAGCCCCTGCCCTGATTGTTTTCTTATTGTTTCAGCCTGTTATTTATCAGTCGCCTTTTAACATCACGCGGATCCTCTTATAAATAAAAAATACGATCACAGAGGTCAGGGTATATTTAAAAAGATTAAAAGGAACAATAATCATTGCCACAAATCCAAGCAGGCTGTTTACAGACGGATTTACAGCTGTCCCCATTTCTATAAACGCCTCAATAGGCATTCCAAAAGCTTTGCCATATGCCGGAAGAAGCACAAAAGCATTCAGCAGGCAGGCTGCAATGCTTGTAAGGACAGTACCTACAACCATCCCCTCCACTGCATGTTTTCTGCTTTTTATATGATGGAAACGATAAATCAGACCTGCCGGAACCACAAATGCACATCCCAGAATAAAGTTTGCCACATCTCCCACACCTGCCGTCATAGTCCCCTTTGTAACAAGATGAACCAGAATTTTCACCAGTTCGATCACCACACCTGCCAGGGGTCCCATGGCAAAGCTTCCGATCAGTACCGGAATCTCCGAAAAATCAAGCTGGTAAAAAGACGGCGCCAGAAACGGAATCGGGAATTCAAAATTCATCAGCACGCCTGCCACTGCCCCCAGCATGGCGATCTGAGTCAGAGTCCTTGTCCGGCTCCTTTCCATTACATTTCCACCTTTTAAAACCTGTTCACTCATACTTTATTTCTCCTTTTCTTTTTTTGAAGGCACTGAACAGTGTCCTTCCTTTTAAAGAAAATTCCTCTTTCCTGCTGCACACAAAAAGCCCCGGGAAAAATCCCGGGGGCACTGAGCACGTAAAAACAAGCGTGTTCTTCTCTCATCCAGACTTTACTGTCGGTTCTGGAATTCCGGATGCTTCCGGTCACCAGATCAACCGCTCATAGCGGGTCGCGGACTATACCGCCGGTAGGGAATTCCGCT
>JAPFCU010000070.1 GCA_026169535.1 Blautia sp. | reverse complement strand
TATGACATATAGGTCAGCCATTCATTATCTTTTAGCAGGAGCGCCTGCTTTACTGCATAAATGGTAGCGTTCAACAACAACTGAGGATTCATTTTTTCCAGTCTTTCCATGATCAAAAATGCTCCCGGCCAATTAAGATCCTGCAGCCATTCCAACATCTCATATTTATAACTATTTAATTCTTTATCCGTTTTTTCACAGATTACTTTTGCACAATTTTTCCACGACAATTTATATTCTACAGGCTGCATAAATACAGATAAGGATTTTATCTTTCTCGCTTCTCTGATAGCGTCTTCCTGAACCTCTATTGGTTGGTTCTCATCCAACATTTCAAATAAAGTGTCAATATCTACCGTCATATTAACATTCTCCCTCCCAAATACACAGATAATCCCAGTATCATGATTAATCCAATTGTAATATTCAAGTTTTACATACTTTAGCCCTCCATTTAAAAGCTTTACGTCAGAAATCCAGTCAAAGTCAGGAAAATGCGTTAAAAAGCTTTTCCCAATCTACATTTATTTCGTAATCGTTAATATAAAGCCTGTAATCTTCTGGTTTCTCCGGTAAATAACTATAATAAATCCCATCTCCCATATTTTCGCTTATTTTATGTCCCAAATAAGTAAAACTGCTGTTTTCTGTATCTCTTACATTTCTTTTTTTCCAGCTCTTTTCTGTGTCATCCATCAGAATAATATAATAGCTGCCTGTATTTTCCTCACGCATAATACCTACTGTATAATATATGGTGTTATGGTCTCTTTTTATATGCCATTCTATATCTGCAAATAAAGAACCCGGAAGTATCCATTTATTATGTTTTTTTGAATAAATGTTTAATTCCATCGTTCTATTTAATTCCGGAACAAAGGCAGTTTCTTTCCCCACAACCGGCTGTCCCTGAATATTTGTTTTTCCATAAAATGACATTGCCTCTTCCAGAGAAGAAAATGACACTGTATTTCTGATTATGGACAACAAAAATCCCGGAACAAGCATGATAGCTGCAATACCCCATATCCATTTTTTTAGTGTTCGTTTTTTCTTTTTTTTATGTATCACTCCAACTGCCACATAACCGAGCATAATAAAAAACTGTACATGATCCGCAAGCCTGTTAAGCTCCTGAAAATCCAATCATTCACCCCCTGAATCCTCTGTTCTCAAATATCTCTTCCCAGTCTACCGTTATTTCATAATCATCAATATAAAGTTTATAATTTTCCGGAACAGCAGTTAAGTAGCTGTAATAAAAACCATACCCCCAACTATCTTCTCCTCTTGGACCAAAATAAATAAAATCACTGTTTTCTGTATCTCTTACATTCCGGTGTTTCCAATTCCATTCTGTGTTATCCCATAAAAACACATAATAATTGCCTGTATCCCCATCCCAGGTAATTCCCGCAATGTATTTCTGGGTGTTATCATCGCATTCAGAGTGTGACTTTCCATTGGGAAAAAAATAGTTAGGAAGTTTCCATCTATTATTTTTTTTGTCAAACACATTCAACTCCAACATACCGCCAAATTCCGGAACAAATGCTGTTTTTTCTCCAACAAGAGCCTGTCCATGCTGTTTGGTTTTACCGTAAAAAGATACCGCTTCTTCCAGAGAGGGAAAGGATATTGTACTCCGAACGATATTTAGGATAAAAGAAGCTGCCAGCAGTATAATGGAAATACATACTCCCAATTTTTTTACCTTTTTCAAAATCTGTTTTTTCTTTTTACAGATCAGCAAGGTACCTCCCCAGCTAATCACCCATAGAAACATGATATCCCCTAATATCCTGTCAAATTTTTGAAAATCCAATTCTCTTCCCTCCTTATCAAAATAATCTTCAAGCTTTTATTATTCATTCCATTTCAAAAGCTGCAATAATTCCTCCCGCATTTCCTTATATTTTTCTTTATAAAAAGCTCCTTCCTGTTCAAATATTACCAGACCTGTTTTTTCTGAAAAAACAACTACCGCCGGCAATCTATAGCGCCCCTTTTTCAGCAATATCCTGGATTCAGACAACAATCTATCGCGAATTTCAGCATCATACTCATCCACACAGAGAAGAAAAATCAATGAAACAGATTCTGTCCTGCATTTTTTCATCGGAATATTTTTCAATATGTATCAGTTTAAAAATTCGTAATTCTTCCTGTGACGGCCGCATATATATCACACATTCACCGCCTCCTAAAATGAAATACTTCTTTACAAACTGATAATTTTTGTTTATGCAGTTTTGACCTGTACACGCTTCGATGTCCGTATATCCCATATCATACATATGTCTGAACCTTTCATGACGTCCCTTGCTGACAAATGGATTAATATAACTGAAAGGCTGCCAGATTCCC
>JAPFCU010000005.1 GCA_026169535.1 Blautia sp. | reverse complement strand
GCAAATCCGAAAAGGAGGTCTGGCAGCAGGCGGCGGCCCAGGTGGAAAAGCTTCTGGATCTGTCTCTTGTGATCTATCCGGTAAATAAAGACGGGCTTCTGGGAGAGGCAATGCTGTTTCCCCGTCAGGGAACAGAAAAAACCAGTCTGGAACCTTTGCTGACTTCTCAGGAAAAAGCGGTGGCAAAATGGGTGGCAGCCAATCACCACCGGGCAGGAGCCTGTACTCATACTCTGTCAACAGCAAAAGCTATGTATTTGCCTGTTCAGGATGAGGAAAATGTGAAGGGTGTCATGGGGATTTTCCTGGAGGAACGCAGACAGATCCAGGAGTTTAAATATGGGCTTCTGATTGCAATGCTGAACGAAACAGGCGTGAAATTAAAGGATTACTTTTAAAAGTATTTATCAGTTAATAATGCAACTTATACTTTTATAATATAAAAATTTCTTAAAGTGTTGTTAAAATTCATGAGTTTGTGTTATAATGACTTCATAAACAATAGACGCAGAAAGTATCCTGCGTGAGTATTACCCAAATAAACAGCAAAGGGGATGGATGTATGAAATTTATTATTAGCGGAAAAAACATTACTGTTTCTGAAGGACTCAGAACAGCCGTTGAAGACAAACTTGGAAAACTGGAACGGTATTTCACTCCTGACACCGAAGTTGTAGTAACCTTAAGTGTTGAAAAAGAAAGACAGAAGATCGAGGTTACGATCCCGGTAAAAGGCAATATCATCCGCTCTGAACAGGTAAGCAATGATATGTATGTTTCAATTGATCTTGTAGAAGAGGTGATTGAGCGCCAGCTCCGCAAATACAAAAACAAAATTGTAGACAGGAAACAATCTGCCGGAAACTTCCAGCAGGAATATATTGATAAAGAATATGATGAGGATGAAGAGGTTAAGATCATTCGTACGAAGAAATTTGATATCAAACCAATGTATCCTGAGGATGCATGCGTACAGATGGAACTTCTGGGACATAACTTCTTCGTATTTGTGAATGCAGAAACCGATCAGGTAAATGTGGTTTATAAACGTAAGGGAAATACTTACGGACTGATCGAGCCTGAATTCTGATAAACAGAAAAAACCCCTGCTGTCGGTGGTATTTCCACCGACAGCAGGGGTTTTTTGACTCCATAGAAGCAGGAGTGTTTTATTCTGTTTTTATCATACGGTAACCTACTCCGATATGAGTCTGTATATACTGAGGGGAATCCGGTCCCTGCTCCAGCTTTTTGCGGAGAGTGGCCATAAATACTCTCAGGGATGCTACATCATTTTCCCAGTTGCTGCCCCAGATATTCTGTGTAATAAAGGTGTGAGTCAGAACTTTGCCGACGTTGCGGGAAAGAAGACAGAGGAGCTTATATTCAATAGGTGTCAGATGAAGCTCCTGGTCGTCGAGATAGGCACATCCAGCAGCATAGTCTACACGAAGGGCACCGTTTACGAATACGGAAGATTCCACCGGCGATTCGTTTGTCATCATGGAAAGCCGTCTCTGTACCACACGGAGTCTTGCCAGAAGTTCTTCAACAGAAAATGGTTTGGTCAGATAATCATCGGCTCCTGCATCCAGTGCGTCTATCTTGTCGGTATCCTCGCTGCGTGCGCTGATGACGATAATGGGCATGGTGGACCAGGAGCGGATTTTGTGGATGACTTCTACTCCGTCCATATCCGGAAGCCCCAGATCCAGAAGAACAATGTCAGGATTATGAGAAGAAGCTTCCAGAATGGCTGTTTCGCCGTTTCCGGCAACCAGATAACGGTAATCGTGTGCTTTTAAAGTGGTTGTGATAAGATTTTTTACAGATGAGTCGTCTTCAACCACCAGAATCAAGGGTTTATTCATGTAACTTTACCTCCTCGGCTGGTAATGTAAATGTGAATACAGTGCCGTGAGGCAGATGATCGGAAACCCGGATCGTTCCGCCATGGGCATTGACTATGGATTTGCACAGGGAAAGTCCCAGACCCAGACTGCGCCGGCTGTCAGCAATCTGATGCGTTCCGCTGTAAAACATATCAAATACCTGTTTTTTGTTTTCGTCAGCAATACCTGGACCATCATCAGATACCGAGATAACAGCCCATTGATCTTCTTTCCTTGTTCTGATCTGGATGTGGGAACCTTTCGGTGTATATTTAATTGCATTATCTATAAGATTGATCAGAACCTGAACAATCAGCCGGGCATCCATTTTTGCCAGAAGAAGATCATCTTCATTGTGGACCGTAATTTCATGATCCTTGGAAAGACGGTTTACATGACGCAGCGCTTCCTGTATCACCTCATCTACAAGTTCTGCAGATATACGGATATTCAACCGTCCTTCCTCCAGGCGTGTAACCGATAAAAGATTTTCTACAAGATTGATCAGCCACATGGAATCATCGTAAATATCCTGATAAATTGTCTGTTTCGTGTCTTCATCAAAGGAGCTTCCGTTAGAGATAAGATTGCTGGCGTTTCCTGAGATGGAAGTCAGTGGTGTACGGAGATCATGTGAAATAGCCCTTAGGAGATTGGCACGGAGCTGCTCATTTTTGGCAAGGACCGCAGCTTCTTCTTTTTCCTGAGCATTTTTTTTATTCTCCAGTGCAAGTGCACATTCACCCAGAATGGAAAGAAGAATATTATTTTCAGAGGCATCCAGGGGCTGACCGCATGCGGCGATTCCTACAACACCGTAAACAGAATTACTGACCCGTATGGCAAGATACAGACATTTGGCATTGGTAAGAGTCTGTGTGGTGGCACCGGCATGCTTGTTGTTTTTTAATACCCAATCTGCAACAGCTCGTTCATTTTCTGTGAGATATGAATCAGCAGCATTATTTTCTCCGGCAGAAAATACCAGAGGCTTTTTCAGGCTGTTTTTTTCTACTGGATAGATAATGATATCCCGATTCAGAAGCTTGGAAAGCTGATGGGCGGTGGAAGTAAGAATTGCTTTCTGATCTTCCGCCTGCTGAAGAAGCTGATTGGTATCAAACAAAACTTTGGTGCGAAAGGCTGCCCGGGCAGACTGCTTTGCAACAGTTTTCATTCTGGTGGTCAGTGTTCCGGTGAGGAAGGCACAGATGAACATAATAGCAAAGGTAACAGGATAGCCACGTCCATAAGCCATCAGGGTAAATTTGGGGACGGTGAATAAAAAGTTAAATACCAGTACACTGACAATGGATATAATCAGACTGTATATGCGATTCACTGTAACAATGGATGTCACGAGTACAGCGAGAACATATATCATAATAATATTTGATTCGTCAAAACCGAGCCATTGAAACAGAAAACCCAGACAGCTTGCAGCCGACAGGATCGCTATACTTTTCAGGATGTCTGCAACAGAAAAAATAATATGTTTTCGGACATGCTGGGGAAAAGAGGTACGGTTTGAGGGCTGATCTGGTATAATATGAACATCCATGTTAGGTGCGTTGGCGATCAGTTGTTCTGTCAGTGCCGGTTTTCCAAAAAGAGGACGGCGCGTGATGGTGCTTCGGCCGATGACGATTTTTGATATCCCGGATAACCGGGCAAATTCAGCAATCTGAAAAGGAATATCGTCTCCATAAACGGTTTCTATCGTTGCTCCAAGCTGCTGAGCCAGATAAATATTAGTTCGGAGCCGCTGCCGATCCACATCGTCCATAGAGGAAAAATCAGAAGTTTCCACAAACAATGCGGTGAAGGTTCCTTTAAAAGCATTGGCCATTCTGGCTGCTGTTCTTATTATTTTAGCATTTGACGGGGAGGAGGACAGGCATACAAGAATGTGTTCGTCTGTGTGATACTCTCCTTTATTTTTTATCCGTGATGCTTCGGTCAGTTTATTTACCCGGTCTGCGCAGCGACGCAGAGATATTTCTCTTAATGCGGTAAGGTTTTCAATGGTAAAAGTAATATTGGAGCTGTCGGGACAGGAGTCTGTATTTTCAGTCTCCAGTCGTTCGATCAGCTCCTGTGGCTCAATATCTACCAGTTTTACCTGATCTGCCTCATCAAAGAGAAAGTCAGGAATGCGTTCTTCCACCATAATGCCGGTAATAGAAGCTACCGTGTCATTCAGGCTTTCAATATTTTGGACATTTACAGTAGTGTAAACATCGATTCCAGCTGTTAACAGTTCACGAATGTCCTGATAACGCTTTTGATGCCGGCAGCCATCTGCATTGGTATGGGCCAGCTCATCAATGAGGATCAGATCCGGATGCCTTTTAATGGCTGTATCAAGGTCAAACTCATTTACCGGAATACCATTATGTTCTGAGCGAAGAAGTGGAAGTGTTTCCAGATCCTTCAGAAGAATTCTGGTTTGGACCGGAGCGTCTGGCCTTATATAACCGACGACTACATCAGTTCCGTGTTTTTTTTCTGTATGGGCAGCATCCAGCATGGCATAGGTTTTTCCTACACCGGCGGCATAGCCGAAGAAAATTTTCAGCTGTCCCTTGTGCTGGCTGCTGTAATTATTCTGCTGTTCCACGTAATCCCTCCTTTTGATGCGGCGTAAACTTTATTATATCGTATTTTGCAGAAACCCGCATCAAAATCCACAGTTAAATTGAAGGATTCCTGTAATATTCGGATTTCAACTGATTGATAAAAAGGGAAACCTGAGGGTTTGTACTGTTTTTCTTCCATATGGCATTCATAAAGAAATTTTTGTGGCATAAAGGTATGACAGGAAGCCCGACAGGTTCGCAGGCCACTACATTTTCGTCAAGGACAAAATGAAAAGAATGGAAAGATTCATCAGGCTCCAGAGCAGGATCCTTACGAATGAATCCGAGATCAATCTTTCCGTTTTTTATCTGACGACGTATCTCACCGGGGGATCCGTAAAAGAGATTGAGTTCACAGGAAGGTGATCGCTGGGAAAAATGCTCCAGAAGTTCATTTAAAAAGGAAACTTCTTCTGTATGCTCAAAGGCAATGGACAGGACAGGTTTTTCAGGCTTTTTCGGGGGAGCATTTTTATCACTTTCAAAAAATGTTCCCATTTTTTTCAGTATAAACCCGCACAGTACAAAGACCGCAGCAACAGCACAGAACAGGATCAGTTCCTTCATATAAAATCACCTCTTTACTAAAAATTTCCGTTTTTCTTAAATATGGAAACATTTTTGGATATCTTTTGTGTTTCCAAGAACAAGCATAGTATGGTCAGCCGGAACAGGTGTATCTGACCGGATATTCAGATCCATATTTCCATGATATTTAAATCCCATGATATTGATGTTGTGCTTATTGCGTATATCCAATTGTCCGACTGTTTTTCCAATCCAGTTGTCTGGGATGGAAATTTCAAAGATAGCATGTTCCTCATCAAGTTCAATGTAGTCAAGAATATGATCAGCGCTGTAACGGATAGCTGCCCATTGCGCGATCTGTTTTTCCGGATAGATTACTTCATTGGCACCGTTTTTCAAAAGAAATTTGGCATGAACATCTCTTGCTGCACGAGAAACAACCAGTTTTGCACCCAAATCGCTGAGAAGGGAGGTTGCCTCCAGAGAACTCTGGAAATTATCTCCAATGGCAACAATGCATACGTCAAAATTGCTGATGCCCAGAGATTCCATAAAGCCTTCGTTTGTAGCATCTCCGATCTGAGCATTGGTAACATAGGGAAGTGCTGCGTTCACTCTGCTTTCATTTTTATCTACAGCCATGACCTCGTGGTTCAGTTCATCCAGCTTCATGGCAATGTGTCGCCCAAATCTTCCAAGACCAATTAATAAAATTGATTTCATCATAATATTATTTCATCCTTTCCTTTTATCCAACTGTGATTTTTTCCTGAGGATATCTGGATCCAAAGTTATTATGTTCTGAAAGTGCTGCAAAAATAAGAGTAAGGCCTCCTACACGTCCAAAAAACATCAGTAAAATCAAGATTGATTTTGAAACCATGCCCAGAGAAGGAGTAAGTCCTAACGAAAGACCTACGGTACCAATGGCAGAACTGGTTTCAAACAGTGCGGACATAAGAGGAACCTCTTCGATATAGCTGATTACCATTCCTCCGCCAAGGAAAAGTGTGAGGTACATCATTAGAATAGTTGCTGCGTTTTTTACTGCATTGTCCGGAATTCTTCTGCTGAAAAAATGCGCAGAATCCTGTTTGCGGAATACTGCCAGGGCAGAAGAAAAAAGAACTGCTACTGTGGTTGTTTTCATACCGCCGGCTGTGGACCCGGGAGATCCGCCGATAAGCATCAGGATGATCATAATCATAAGTCCTGTTTCCGTTAAAAGTGTCAGATCAACCGTATTAAAACCGGCAGTTCTGGGAGTAACCGACTGGAATAAGGATGAAAGGATCCTTTCTCCAATGGGAAGATTGGAAAACTCACAGAAAAAGAAATATATGGCAGGAAAAATAAGAAGTCCTGCAGTTACAGTAAGAATTACTTTACTCTGCATATTATATTTCCGGAAATGGAATTTATTTTTCTTGATATCAGCCCAGGTTACAAATCCAAGTCCTCCGGTAATGATCAAAGCCATTATCGTAAAGTTTACGATTGGATTCGATGCATAGCTGGTAAGAGAAGAAAATGGTTCTCTGACTCCTATCAGATCAAATCCGGCGTTGCAGAAGGCTGAGATGGAATGAAAGACAGAATACCATAAGCCTTTAAAAATACCAAAATCTTTACAGAATACAGGAGCCAGAAGCAAGGCGCCCAACAGTTCGATGGAAATACTTGTTTTCAGAATGAATTTTGTCAAACGGACAATACCGCCAACCTGATGGGCAGAAATGGCTTCCTGCATGGTACTTCTCTGCATCAGACCTATTTTTCGGCCGGAAGCGACTGCAATAGCGACTGCAATGGTTACTACACCCATGCCGCCGATCTGGATCAGAGTCAGAATGATGGCCTGTCCGAATTCAGACCAGTAGGTAGCTGTATCACGTACGATCAGTCCGGTTACACAGACTGCCGAAGTTGCTGTAAAAAGTCCATCGGCAAAGGATGCTCCCTGACCGTCCCTGGTAGAGAAGGGCAGCATCAGAAGCAGGCTTCCGAGCAGGATCACAGAAAAGAATCCAAGGATAATCACCTGAAAAGAGGTGAAATGTCGATGGCTTTTTTTCGTTGCATTTTTCATAGCGGGCTTTTGCCTCCCTTTATTTCATCTTTATGTTGTCTTAATCATATATTAATCTGTATTAATTATGTATTAGTAAGAATATGAAAGTATTAAGATTACATAAAGATAAAGGCAGTTCACTATCAAAAGATCAGTGTGACAGGTAGTGTAACCAGTAAGGTCAGAAGAGATACCGATGCCAGTATAAAAACAGGAATTCCGATAAACATTGTCAGAATGGCTGCGCAGGGATGACGGAAGAGAAAACGTTCTGATTTTTGATCTAATTTTTCTTCTATATGATGAATAAATTTGAAAATGAAAGACATGATTGATACCTCCTTATGCGTTTATGGTAGCATAGGAGAAATAAAGATAGGAAAAGTACTCTGTACAGGGAGATAAATTTTTTATTAAGGATATTTGTGGTTGTAGGATAGATTGGATTTTTGCTTCTTTATTTTATACTGATATACATAAGAGAAAAAGGCACTGAGAGCTGCCTTTTTCTCTTTGTATCTGAAATCAGTTTTCTATATCGGAAATAACGGACACACTCCATGTATTGACATATTTCTTTCCTGCTTCAAGGGAGATCAGATTTTGCTGAGTTTCCAGATCTTCTACCAGGTCTTTTCGGGAAGGCAGTGAACTCCAGGGTTCGATACAGACAAATGGGGCATTTCCGCAGTTCCAGAGTCCCAGATAATCCATGTCAGGGAAGGCAGCATGGATTTTGCGATGGCTTTTTGGACTTTCAATGGTGATTTTCTTTGGCATGTTTTTCATGACAATGGCATCCCTGGCAAAAAGTTCATGGGAAAGGGGCAGGTATCTTCCCTCCTCCAGCTCCAGAGGAACATTTTTTTCCAGAATAAAACAGTCATCAGAGAGAAGAATCTGCTGCGGAGAAGCATTTTTGCCAAAGTCTATCCGGTAATCGTCGAAAACAAGAGAGGAATCCATCGAGATGTGAAAGCCTGGATGTCCGCCGATACCAAAATACATGGTTTTTTCATCCTCATTTTCTACCTGATAGGAGACAGACAGTGTGGATCCATCCAGTTTCCAGGTAATGGTAAGACAAAAATGAAAAGGCCAGATTTCCAGAGTCTTTTGGCTGGTCTTCAGGCACAGAGACAGAGAATCATCTGTCCGGTCTGCCAGTTCCATTTCGGAACCTATGAGAAAACCGTGGAGAGGCATGTGATATTCCTTTCCCTGATAGGTATAGGTTTGTCTGGTTGTCCTTCCTATATAAGGAAATAGATTGGGTCCCCTTTCCTCCCAGGAATCAGGATCTCCCAGCCAAAGATATTCGGCTCCTTCTGAATCCCGAACAGAGCGGAGTTCGCCGCCGCTGGATGAAATTTCAACGGCCAGATATTGATTTTTAATGGTATAATTCATATTGATTTCCTTCCTGATACATCATAGTTTACTGTAATAATCTGATTGTATCATCATGACAAAAGCGGTGCAACTAAAAGCAGCGAGGCAAAATATTTTCGGAACTGTCTTGACAATATGTGAAACAAGTGTTATATTACGAATAGAACAAAAGGAACTGATGGGGGATGCGAGAAGTGATAATCGGCATCTCCTTTTTGTAAGTCTTGTGAAACCGGAGGTGGAATTATGGCTAAAAGAGATTTTTATGAAGTTCTTGGAGTCGGCAGAAATGCGGATGACAGGGAAATCAAGCGTGCATACAGGAAACTTGCCAAAAAGTATCATCCGGATACAAATCCCGGTGATAAACAGGCAGAACAGAAATTTAAAGAAGTCACAGAAGCTTATAATGTGCTCAATGATTCAGAAAAGAAAAAATTATATGATCAGTTTGGAATGGCTGCTTTTGAGGATGGCTTTGGAACTGGAAACCGGAGCGACTTCTATGGAGGATCCGGTGGACAGAGTCGGGACAGCGGATTTGGAGGTTTTGATTTTGGGCAGGATAGAAACGGAACATACAGAGAATATCATTTCGAAAATGGAGATATGGGTGATATTTTTGGAGATATTTTTGGAAATATGTTTCATGGGGAAACCGGTGGATTTTCCGGAGAGGGTTTTGGCAGCAGAAGATCTGGTTTTCAGGATGGATTTGGACGCAGCGCCAGATCCGGAAGAGGCAGTGACCTTCAGTCAGAGGTCAGTGTCAGCTTTGAGGATGCTGTTTTTGGCTGTGAACGTATGCTTCAGCTTTCTTCCGGAGAATCTGGAGAAAAAATACAGAAGCTTCAGGTTCATATCCCTGCCGGAATTGAGGATGGAAAAAGTATCCGCCTGAAGGGAAAAGGAAATTCCGGATATGGAGGCGGTCCTGCAGGGGATCTTCTTTTAAAAATTCATGTGGAACCAAAAGCAGGATGGGAGCGAAAGGGCGTAGATATTTACACTACGGCAGAAATTCCGTTTATTACCGCAGTACTGGGAGGCGAGGAGAAATTTTCTACTTTGTATGGAGACGTGATGTGTAAAATTCCCGCAGGAACCCAGTCCGGTGGAAAGATCCGGCTTAGGGGGAAGGGCGCACCGTCTTTGAAAAATCCTTCCGTAAGAGGCGACCAGTATGTGACGATCCGTATTCAGGTGCCGAAGACAGTAAGTCCGGAGGCGGCAGAAAAACTAAAGGAGTATGACCGGGCAATGAAGAGGGGGTATTCAGGAAAAAGAGGAAGTGCAGCATAAATGGGAACAGACTTTTTCGGATTGAGAGAGGGTGTTTATTAAGACAACAGCTCCTTTGTTCAGTCTGCAGTATTGCTTTACGGGATAAATAAAGAATGCTATACTGTGTGAGAAAACTGAAACAAAAGGAGAATAACCTTATGAAAATACGATTTATCCGCCATGGAGATCCGGATTATGTAAATGATACACTGACAGAAAAAGGTAGAAAAGAGGCAGAACTGCTGGCGAAGGCAGCGGGGCGTCTGGGACTGGGAAACTGTTATATGTCACCTCTTGGAAGAGCTATGGATACAGCGGCATATTCGCTGGAAGCAGTGGGAAAGAAGGCGGAGATTCTGGACTGGCTCAGAGAATTTCCGGCGCAGGTGGATGTAAACGGATCAGAAATTCTTCAAAAAGCGTATCCTGATGCGGAACATAAAGATGGAAATTTTCTTCCAAGGATTGTCTGGGATATGATGCCGGGATATTGGACAGAGCATCCAGAGTACAGTCATCCTGTTCAATGGAGAGAATCTCAGGTGGCAAAACACAGTGATCTGGCTTCGGCTTATGATCACGTAATAGAAGCTTTTGATCATTTTCTGGAAGAATATGGATATAAGAGGGAGGGAAACCATTACCGTGTAATCAGAGAAAATGATAAGACGGTTACGTTGTTCTGTCATTTTGGAATTACCTGTGTATTGCTTTCCAGGCTCTGGAATGTGTCTCCCTTTGTTTTATGGCATAGCCTTGCCCTTGCGCCAACTTCTGTGACAGAGGTTGTCACAGAAGAAAGGGAACAGGGAATCGCATATTTTCGCGGACTTCGTTTGGGGGATATTTCTCATCTGTATGCAGGAAATGAGGAGCCATCCTTTGCATGCAGATTCTGTGAGACATTTGGAAATAAAGATCAGAGGCATTAATAGAACATTAACAAGAATAGAAGGGGAGCGTGGGAAAAACGCTTCCTTTTCTATTTGACCGTAAAAAAAGATGTGCGTATAATAAAGGAGTAATTTTGAAAAACAGAAGAAGAACAGAAAGGACAGAACTATGGAACGTGTAAAGGGAAGACCGCAGAATATGGAGGGAAGGCTGGATAAGGAAATTCGCGTTTATGATTTTTTGGATTCTCTGGGGATTGAATATGAAAGGGTCGACCATGAGCCGGCCATGACCATAGAGGCCTGTGAAGAGATAGATCAGGCACTGGAAGCTGTGATCTGTAAAAATCTTTTTTTGTGCAACCGTCAGGAGACAGATTTTTATCTGCTTATGATACCGGGAGATAAAAAATTTAAAACAAAGGATATTTCCGCGCAGATTGGTTCATCCAGACTTTCTTTTGGAAAACCGGAATACATGGAGCAGTTTCTTGATATTACCCCGGGTTCAGTAAGTGTTCTGGGGCTTATGAATGACAAAGAAAACAGAGTACAGCTGCTGATCGATGAGGAAGTGCTGGAAAAAGAATATATCGGCTGCCACCCTTGTATCAATACCTCCAGTCTCAGGATCCGCACAGAGGATATGATGAAAAAAATCATTCCGGAATTGAAGCATTCACCCAAACTGGTTCGTTTACCTTAACAGAAGGAATTGATTTTTCAGCAGAGAAAGACACATACATAAAAACTATGAAAAATAAATATGAAATTTTTATGAAACCTTCTGTTTTCAGCAATTTATGCATTGAATAAATAGTATAATACGTTATACTATTACCTACAGAACAAGTGTTGCTCTGTTTGATTTCGCGGTGTAAACCGTTTCCTATGAAAGGGTGATATTTTGGATTATTTAAAGAAATCAAAACATTTGTGGATCATTCCTGCATACGGGATTTTTTATATGATTTCCTTTATGCTTGTGGAGAGGATTCCTGTGGAAACGCATCTTATCCATACTTTTCTGGATGATAAGATTCCGTTCTGCGAGTATTTTATTATCCCATATGTATTATGGTATTTTGTGGTGCTGGGCAGCGTACTTTATTTTGCTCTTGGAAGCCCGGGAAAAAAAGAATATTATCAGTATATGGGAACACTGGGTGTAGGTATGACACTCTTCCTGATTATTTCCTATGTATATCCCAATGGTCAGGATCTGAGACCTGTACTGGAGGGGGGAAGCCCGTTTATTCAGGCGGTGCAGTTTTTGTATCTGATCGATACGCCTACCAATATTTTTCCAAGTATGCACGTCTTTAATGCAGTTGCCTGCTGTGTAGCACTTCTCAATAATAAAAAATGCAGACAGAGCCGGATTTTTACTGCAGGAAATATTATTATTACAGTGTCGATTGTGCTGTCTACTATGTTCCTGAAACAGCATAGTGTGGAAGATGTAGTAACAGCGCTGATCCTGAATATGATCTGTTATCAGGTGTTTTATCGGATTATCCCGGAGAACCTGAAGAAGTTTGAAAAAATGTTTACCGTGAGAGAAATCTTTACACTCCCCAATTTTTTAAGTGCGGGACGTCTGACTCTTGCACTGGTATTTATGGCAATGCTTCAGCGTCACAATATGCGCGGCGAAAAATCTCTGCTGGCGTTGCTGCTTCTGGTTGTAATTGCTACCGATATTTTGGACGGTAGGATTGCAAGAAGCTCAGGGAGAGTGACCGAAATCGGCAAACTTCTGGATCCTCTGGCAGATAAGGTGATGCAGTTTGTGCTGCTGGCCTGTCTGGTTCCAAGATATTCTCTGGCAAAGCTTATCTTGATGTTTTTCTTTATTAAGGAAAGCTACACTCTTGTTCTCGGATGGAAATATATGCTGGATGCGGATAAAAATCAAATGGTTCGCTGGCATGGCAGGCTGAATACGATGATTTCCTATGTGGTGGGGCTGATTTTGTTTGCAGCGCCCAGAATTCCCTCATCGACAGCTAACATTCTGGTTGGGGCAGTTGGAGTCTGCATGCTGATGTCATTTGTGATGTACATGGATGAATTCCGCCTGCTTCAGGAGCAGACAAAGGGAACTGTAAGCAAGAAGATTCCAGGAAGAGTGAGCTGAGAATCACAAACAGTGTCTGTATGCCTGGAATTTTGAAAGTATTTTAGAGGATTCTGTAGATTTTTGTAGAAGAACATTATAAAATAGGGTATAATATGACTTATCGAAGGAAGATAAAAATCTGCTTTCCATCGATAAGTCATTTTTTATAGAAAAATAACGGAGGTTTGATATGGAAAACGTATATATTATGGAACATCCGCTGATCCAGCATAAAATTTCACTGCTGAGAGACAAGCGTACCGGAACAAATGAATTTCGTAAGCTGATCGAGGAGATTGCAGTTCTTATGGGATTCGAAGCACTGAGAGATCTTCCACTGGAGGATGTGGAGGTAGAAACTCCGCTGGAAACCTGTATGACCCCTATGATCGCAGGAAAGAAGCTTGCGGTTGTACCTGTACTTCGTGCCGGTCTTGGAATGGTCAATGGTATCACAACTTTGGTGCCTTCTGCTAAGATTGGTCATATTGGTCTTTACAGAGATCCGGAAACCCATGAGCCGCATGAATATTACTGTAAACTCCCGGATCCTATCGATCAGAGGCTGATCGTTGTTACAGATCCAATGCTGGCAACGGGCGGTTCTGCAGTATCTGCTGTTGATTTTATTAAAGAGCATGGCGGAAAAAATATCAAATGTATGTTTATTATTGCTGCACCGGAAGGTTTGGAGCGTCTGCACAAGGCTCATCCGGATGTTCAGATCTATGTTGGACATCTGGATCGTGAACTCAACGAAAATGCATATATCTGCCCGGGACTTGGTGATGCGGGAGACCGTATCTTCGGAACCAGATAAAAAATAATTATAAAAAGCGGATGGTGCACGTAAAGGCACGATCCGCTTTCCTGTATAGAAAGAACAGCGTATGGATTTTGTAAAATACAAAAAGAGGAGTATCCTATGACAAAAAAACAGCGTGCTCTGGAGGTGATCCAGAGATTGAAAAACGAATATCCGGATGCAGACTGTACACTGGACTACGATCAGGCCTGGAAACTTCTGGTAAGTGTCCGTCTGGCAGCACAGTGCACAGATGCCAGAGTCAATGTAGTAGTGGAAGATCTTTATGCGAAGTATCCGGATGTGGCCTCTCTTGCGGCGGCTCAGCCAGAGGAGATTGAAGCAATTGTAAAACCCTGTGGACTTGGAAAAAGTAAGGCCAGAGATATCAGTGCCTGTATGAAGATTCTTCATGAGCAGTATGAGGATCATATACCGGAAACATTTGAAGAACTTCTGAAGCTTCCGGGAGTAGGAAGGAAAAGTGCAAATCTGATCATGGGAGATGTGTTTGGTAAGCCAGCCATTGTAACAGATACCCACTGCATACGTTTGACAAATCGTATCGGCCTGGTAGACAATATCAAAGAACCTAAAAAAGTAGAGATGGCTTTATGGAAGATCATTCCACCGGAGGAAGGAAGTGATTTTTGCCATCGTCTGGTATTTCATGGGAGAGAAGTGTGTACTGCACGAACAAAACCTCATTGTGACAGATGCTGTCTGGAAGATATCTGTAAAAAAAATATATAATTGGATATACAGAAGTGTCTTGCAGAGAAAGGAGAAACAATATGGCATTGTCAGCGGTACACCATGTAGCCCTGCTGGTCTCAGATTATCAAAGATCCAGAGAGTTTTATGTGGATAAGCTGGGATTTCACATTGTAAGAGAAAATTTTCGTAAAGAAAGAGGCGATTATAAGCTGGATTTGGAATTGGACGGAGTGGAATTGGAGATTTTTGCTCCGGCAGAAAAGGATCCGGAGCATAAGCTGCATCCGGAACGGCCGAATTTTCCCGAGGCATATGGACTTCGCCATCTTGCGTTTACAGTAGGAGATATCGAAAAAACAGTCGCAGAGCTTCAGGAAAAAGGGATTGAGATGGAGCCCATCCGGGTGGATGAATTTTCTGGAGGGAAATTTACATTTTTTAAAGATCCGGACGGACTGCCGCTGGAGCTGCATGAATAAAATTTACAGAAAGAGAAAGTGATGGGAAAATGAGAAAACAGAAGCATGTGGAGGATTCCCGTACAGAGAATACATACCTGATCATGCCAAAGCATATTAACGGATATGGAAGACTGTTCGGCGGGATCTTACTGCAGTGGATCGACGAGGTAGCCGGAATTGTGGCGCACCGTCATGCAGGCAGCATTGTAACAACAGCTTGTGTAGATAATCTTAATTTTAAAGCAGGAGCTTACCTGGGTGATACAGTAGTTCTGATCGGCAGAATGACCTATGTGGGAAAAACATCTATGGAGGTCCGTGTAGATACTTATGCTGAGGATGCAGACGGAACTCGAAGGATGATCAACAGAGCCTATGAGGTTCTCGTGGCATTAGATGAAAATGATAAAAAAATAGAAGTGCCGGGTCTCATTGTAGAGACAGAAGCGCAAAGGGCTGAGTGGATCGGCGGTGAAAAAAGATATGAGCTGAGGAAGCAGCGGCGCAAAGAGGGATTTTAAAAGGCTGGGGCGATTATTCGTCCCAGCCTTCGTAAAATCGGATATTTACAGAAATATTTCTTACAATATCACCTTCCTGAAGATCCATATCTTCCGGATCTGTGACAGATGGAAGATCGCAGTCATCTTCGGACAGTTCCAGAGAAATCCAGTCATTAGCAGCCTCGTTTGCCTTATCGATTGCATCGTCTAAAGTGTCGCCTTCTGCGTGGCAGTCTTCCAGATCGGGAAAAAATCCATAATAAGTGCCTGTTTCAGTTTTGCGGAATACCGCAGGATATATAAATTTCATAAATGCCTCCTGTTGCCCTTACGGGTGATTCTGGATATTATTTTATCATATCTGCAGGATTATGGAAGAGGTAAAATTTTGCGAAGCTCCGTATTGTACTTATAATCTTAAATAAGTTACAATAAAGATTAGGATAAGGATAAAACATGGAAAGCGGGGCAGCAAAAGCGACATATTGGTTTTGCAGTCAATAATGTAAATATTTTATTATAAGTCTCTGACAGTTTTAGAAAATTTGATGTTTTACATAAAGGGAAAAGAGGAGTATACTGGGGCTGAGAAACAGAAGATTCAGGAGGACGGTACAGTGGATAAGATCAGACATCAAACCTCAGAAACTTTTCGGCTCAGTGCTCTTCTTGCATTGTCAGGAGGATTTCAGGACGCGTATACTTATAATGTAAGAGACGGCGTTTTTTCAAATGCTCAGACTGGAAATGTGGTACTTATGAGCCAGAATCTTATGATGGGACAGTGGGGAAAGGCTCTTCATTATCTGTTTCCTGTAGTGACTTTTGCACTGGGAGTTCTGGTGGCAGAGGGAATCCGCTATCGGTATCAGAAGACGAAAAAGATTCACTGGAGACAGATCGTAGTGGCTTTGGAGGTTGCAATCCTGTTTCTGGCAGGATTCATTCCAAAAAGCTTTAATATGGCGGCTACTATGTTGGTTTCTTTCGCCTGTGCCATGCAGGTACAGACATTTCGAAAGGTGCACGGCTATGGTTATGCAAGTACCATGTGTATCGGAAATTTAAGAAGCGGAACAGAAAGCCTGGCTCTTTATATCAGAGAAAGAAAGCCCGGAGCGCTAAAAAAGGCAGTTCATTACTATGGGATTATTTTTGTGTTTGCTTTAGGAGCAGGTCTGGGCGGAATTGTGTCTGTCTCTGTGGGACTGCCTGCAATCTGGATATCATCGATCCTTCTGGCTGTGGCATTTCTTATGATGAACAGAGAAAAAATGTGAGTTATGAAACATATCTCTGGAGGGGAAGGGAAAGTAAGTCTATGGAATTTCAACATGAACTGATTATCCCAAATGAGGGGCTTCCTTTTAAGATTTTTTTATTTGAGGGTGGAAGAGGGAATTATATCAGAGAAAAACACTGGCATACGTCTATTGAGATTTTTGCAGTGCTGGAAGGGGAGCTTCTTTTTTATATTAATAATGAAAAATATCCGCTTCATGCCGGAGAACTTCTCATAGTAAATGCCAATGAAATCCATTCGGTAAATGCACTGAAGGAAAATAAAACCGCCGTGATACAGATTCCTTTGCGGCAGTTTGAGAATTATTTTACCGCTCAGCAGTTTATTCGTTTTGAAGGTGGAATCCACAGAGAGACAGACAGTGAAAACCCCTCAGACAGACGGCTGATCTCTCTGGTACAGCGACTTTATAATGTGTACACGGAGAGAAGGAACGGGTATGATTTCAGAACGATTTCTTTGTATTATGAGCTTTTGTATCTTATGGTGACTCAATACCGGGTTACTGAAGTAGAAGAAAAGGAACTGAGGCATAACAGGCATTTAAGCTCTTTGTCCAGGATCACTACGTATATGAGGGAGCACTACAGGGAGGATCTGAAGCTTTCTGATCTGGCAGAGACGTTCGGATATTCAGATGCCTATCTTTCCAGAATGTTCCGGGAATATGCCAAGGTCAATTTTAAGACATATCTGCAGGACATTCGGATGGCTTATGCCTGTCGGGATCTTTTGAATACAGATCATACCATCGGGCAAATTGCTATGGATAATGGATTTTGCAGCAGCAGGGGATTTGCCAAGGATTTCAAAAAAAGATATGGGATTCTTCCCAGTCAGATAGAGCGCAGAGGAAAAAGTGAAAAGAATATAGATGAATAAGTACAATTTTTTATCTTAAAATAAAAATGTCAAAAAAGTGCTATGAATCAGATAAAAAAAGAGGCGAAAAGCATACCCGTTTGTGGTATGCTTTTTGTTATATGAAGGGTGAAAATATCACTATCGATTAAGAAAAATGATAAAAAACAATTAAAAAAATGAAAAGAAAACATAGAAATAGTAATTAAAATGGAGGAAAAATCATGAATAACATGCCAGAAGTAAAAGTAGGAATCGTTGCAGTCAGCAGAGACTGTTTTCCGGAAAGTCTTTCTGTAAACAGAAGGAAAGCGCTTGTAGAAGCTTATACAAAGAAATACAATGCAGAGGATATCTATGAATGTCCGGTGTGTATCGTAGAGAGCGAGATCCATATGGTACAGGCTCTTGAGGATATCAAAAAAGCAGGCTGCAATGCTCTTTGTGTATACCTTGGAAACTTTGGACCGGAAATCTCCGAGACACTTCTTGCAAAGCATTTTGACGGACCGAAAATGTTTATTGCAGCAGCAGAGGAAACACAGAATGACCTTTGCCAGGGACGTGGAGACGCATACTGCGGTATGCTGAATGCAAGCTACAACCTGCAGCTTCGCAATGTAAAGGCATATATCCCGGAGTATCCGGTAGGAGATGCAGAGGATTGTGCAGATATGATCCATGAATTCCTTCCGATCGCAAGAGCTATTGAAGGTCTGAATAATTTGAAGATCATCAGCTTTGGACCGCGTCCGTTAAACTTCCTTGCATGCAACGCGCCGATCAAGCAGCTTTACAATATTGGAGTTGAGATTGAGGAGAACTCAGAGCTTGATCTTTTTGAAGCATACAACAAACATGCGGGAGATGAGCGTATTCCGGCTGTTGTAAAAGAGATGGAAGAAGAGCTTGGTGAAGGAAATAAAAAACCGGAGATCCTTGCAAAACTGGCTCAGTATGAGCTGACTCTGAAAGACTGGATAGAGGAACACAGAGGTTACCGTAAATATGTGGCTATTGCAGGAAAATGCTGGCCTGCATTCCAGACACAGTTCGGTTTTGTTCCATGCTATGTAAACAGCCGTCTTACTGCACAGGGCATTCCGGTTTCCTGTGAGGTTGACATTTACGGTACATTAAGTGAGTTCATCGGAACAGTAGTCAGTCAGGATGCAGTTACTCTTCTTGATATTAATAATTCTGTTCCGAAGGATATGTATGAGGAGTCCATTAAAGGAAAATACGACTATACTCTGAAAGATACTTTCATGGGATTCCACTGTGGAAATACTGCTTCCGGCAAGCTGGTTTCCTGCGAAATGAAATATCAGATGATCATGGCAAGAGCGCTTCCGGAAGAAGTGACACAGGGTACCCTGGAAGGAGATATCAAGCCTGGCGACATTACCTTCTACCGTCTTCAGAGCACTGCTGATAACAAGCTGCGCGCTTATATTGCACATGGTGAAGTGCTTCCGGTTGCCACAAGATCCTTTGGTTCTATCGGTGTGTTTGCTATCCCGGAAATGGGACGTTTCTACCGCCATGTACTGATCGAGGGAGGCTATCCGCACCACGGTGCAGTTGCTTTCGGACATTATGGAAAGGCTTTGTTTGAGGTGTTTAAATATATTGGTGTTCCGGTCGAAGAAATCGGCTACAACCAGCCTAAGGGCGTAAGATATCCTACAGAAAACCCATGGGGATAATGCGGGATACGTATACTGATATAATAAAATTCTGACATAAACATACGCTGCTTACAGTAGGAAATATACGTCCCGGGGAAACCCGGGATGTGTATTTTAAAGAAAAATATACAGAAAACAGGATTGCAATAAAAGAAAGGAATCGGATTATGTACTATATAGGAATCGATCTGGGAACTTCAGCAGTAAAGCTTCTGCTTATGGAGGAATCTGGAAAAATCTGTAATATCGTATCAAAAGAGTATCCTCTTTACTTTCCTCATCCGGGCTGGTCAGAGCAGAATCCGGAAGACTGGTTTACACAGAGCATGGAGGGAATGAAGGAGCTGACACAGGACATTGACCGTAAAGAAATTGCGGGAATCGGCTTTGGCGGACAGATGCACGGTCTTGTAACGCTGGATAAAAATGATCAGGTGATCCGTCCGGCTATCCTCTGGAACGATGGACGTACACAGAAGGAAACTGAGTACCTGAACAATGAGATTGGCAAAGATAAGCTGTCTTCTTATACTGCAAACATTGCTTTTGCAGGCTTTACTGCGCCGAAAATCCTGTGGATGAGAAAGAATGAGCCGGACAAATTTGCTCGCATTGCAAAGATTATGCTTCCAAAGGATTACCTTGCTTACTGCCTGAGCGGATCCTTCTGTACAGATGTTTCCGATGCTTCCGGAATGCTTCTTCTGGATGTTAAGAACCGTTGCTGGTCAAAGGAAATGATGGAGATCTGCGGCGTAAAAGAGGAGCAGCTTCCGAAGCTTTATGAGAGCTGGGAGGTTGTGGGAACTCTTAAAAAATCCATTGCAGAGGAACTGGGATTTTCTGAAAATGTAAAGGTTGTTGCAGGTGCCGGTGATAACGCTGCTGCGGCTGTGGGAACAGGAACAGTGGGAGACGGACAGTGTAATATTTCTCTTGGAACCTCCGGAACTATCTTTATTTCCAGTAAAGATTTTGGGGTGGATGAAAATAATGCCCTGCATTCCTTCTGTCATGCAGACGGCAGCTATCATCTGATGGGATGTATGCTGAGCGCTGCTTCCTGCAACAAATGGTGGGCGGAAGACATCCTTCAGACAAAGGATTATGCAGCAGAGCAGGCTCCGATCAGCAGGCTTGGAGAAAATCCTGTTTTTTTCCTTCCGTACCTGATGGGAGAGCGTTCTCCGCACAATAATCCGGATGCAAGAGGTGTGTTCTTTGGCATGTCTATGGACACTACAAGAGCCGACATGACTCAGGCGGTTCTGGAAGGAGTGGCTTTTGGGCTTCGTGATTCTCTGGAGGTTGCCAGAAAACTGGGTATTAATATCCAGTGTACAAAAATCTGCGGCGGCGGCGCAAAAAGTCCCCTCTGGAAAAAAATCATTGCAAATGTTATGAATTTGAAAGTGGATGTTCTTCAGGTAGAGGAAGGCCCGTCCATGGGCGGGGCTATGCTGGCGGCTGTAGGCTGCGGCGCATATCCGGATGTGGAAACCATCGGTAAAAAAATGGCTTATGTGGTAGACACAGTGGAGCCGGATCAGGAGCTGGTGGCAAAATATGAGGAACGTTACCAGAAATTCAGGAAACTTTATCCTGTAATGAAAGGATTGTTTTAGATTTTTAAATACAGAAACCCCATCCGGAAAGGGTTCAACTCCGGATGGGGTTTCTTATATTACTTATAGAGTATCTATGAGTGACCGTGATTAGAACAGACCTGTGATCTTACCTGTTTCGTCTACATCAATTTTTTCTGCAGCCGGAACTTTTGGAAGACCAGGCATGGTCATGATCTCTCCTGTAAGAGCTACGATAAATCCTGCACCAGCAGAGATCTTAAGGTTACGTACAGTTACCTCAAAGTCAGTAGGAGCGCCAAGTTTGGTCTGGTCGTCTGTGAGGCTGTACTGTGTTTTAGCAACACAGATCGGGCAGTTGCCGAATCCAAGGTCTTCAAGCTGTTTGGCCTGTTTCTGAGCGTTTGCTGTAAGAACAACTCTCTTGCCGCCGTAGACCTTCTGAACGATCTGGTTCAGTTTGTCTTCGATGGAGCCTTCCAGCTCATAGGCATATGTAAAATCATTTGGCTCTTCTACAAGACGGATTACTTCTTCTGCAAGTTTGATTCCGCCGTCGCCGCCTTTTGCCCATACTTCAGAAAGAGCAACGTTTACGCCAAGTTCTTTACATTTAGCTTCTACAAGATCAAGCTCTGCCTTTGTATCGGTCGGGAAAGCGTTGATAGCAACTACGCATGGAAGTTTGTATACGTTTGTAATATTGCTTACATGTTTCAGAAGGTTTGGAAGACCTCTTTCAAGAGCTTCCAGGTTCTCGTTATTGAGGTCGGCTTTAGCAACACCGCCGTTGTATTTCAGAGCACGAACAGTTGCAACTACAACAACAGCGTCTGGTTTCAGACCTGCCATACGGCATTTGATATCAAGGAATTTCTCTGCTCCAAGGTCAGCGCCGAATCCAGCCTCTGTAATTGCATAGTCAGCAAGCTTCATAGCCATTTTGGTAGCTGTTACAGAGTTACATCCGTGAGCAATGTTAGCGAATGGTCCGCCATGAACGATTGCCGGAACGTGCTCAAGTGTCTGAACCAGGTTTGGCTTCAGAGCATCTTTCAGAAGAGCTGTCATTGCACCTTCAGCGTGAAGATCACCAGCTGTTACCGGTTTCTGTTCGGAAACTTTACCATATGTATATCCGATAATGATTCTGGAAAGACGTTCTTTCAGGTCTTTGATATCGCTTGCAAGACAAAGAACTGCCATGATTTCGGAAGCAACGGTGATGTCATAACCGTCTTCACGCGGCATTCCGTTTGTCTTTCCGCCAAGGCCGTCTACCACATTACGAAGCTGACGGTCGTTCATGTCAACGCATCTTCTCCATGTGATCTTTCTTGGGTCGATGTTAAGAGCGTTGCCCTGGAAGATATGGTTGTCGATCATTGCTGCAAGAAGGTTGTTAGCTGCACCGATTGCATGGAAGTCGCCTGTGAAATGAAGGTTGATGTCTTCCATAGGAACAACCTGTGCATGTCCGCCGCCTGCTGCGCCGCCTTTTACGCCGAATACCGGTCCGAGAGATGGCTCACGAAGAGCTACCATAACGCTTTTGCCAAGTTTCTGCATACCATCTGCAAGACCTACGGTAGTAGTGGTTTTTCCTTCACCAGCCGGAGTCGGGTTGATAGCGGTAACAAGGATCAGTTTACCGTCCTGTTTATCAGTTTCTTTCAGAAGATTATAGTCGATTTTTGCTTTGTACTTGCCGTACTGCTCCAGATACTTCTCGTCGATGCCTGCTTTTTCAGCAATTTCAGTAATTGGTTTCATTTCGCATTCCTGTGCGATTTCGATGTCACTCTTGAATCCCATAAGTTTGTTCTCCTTTCATAAACGGAAGCCTTGGTAAAAAAAGGGCAGTATCTGAAGGTAAATCAAATACTGCCCAGACGGTCGGCTTCACTCTTCTCTGATTCCCCTGTGGTTTTCCACGTTTCCGTCAGTTGTCAGAGACGTTTTAAATTGATGATGAGATATTATCACAAAAAAGAATATTTGTCAATAGTTTGTCAAAAAATTATCAAAAGTATATGTGTTCTTTGTACAGTGAGTATGAAAATACAAAGGAACATTTGTGTACACTGCACAATAGAGGTGAAAGTTATGCGTTTACTGTAAAGATAAAAAAGTATCAGTTTCTAATATTTGAATAATTGAAAAAGCAGATTTTATAAGAAATTTCTATGATTTTCTCGATATTTTCTTTTTGATCTCAGAGTTCCTTGACTTCAATAAAATACTATGGTATAAAGGAAGAGATTTAAGTGTCGATTATGTAAAATTACAGGAATCGGTGAAAAGGGAAACGGGTGAAAATCCCGTGCGGTGCCGCCGCTGTAAGCGCGAAAAAGCAAAATTGTTTCACTGCATCATAACTGCCTCTGGCAGAAGTGTGGGAAGGGACAAAAAAGGAATGCTGCGCGAAGCCAGAAGACCTGCTTATTTCTTTTTTGCAGCCACGGTCCATGGTTTATGCAAAAACAGAGGCATTTTATGTCAGCGTGCAGTAAAACGGATGCACTGTCATATGGTGACAGTGTTTTTTTTATGCGTAAAAATGCCAATTTATCTGGACCTATCATATTTAGGAGGAAAAGATTAAAAATGTACAACAAAAAAATCACAACTATGCTTTTAGCAGCCTGCCTGACTGCAGGAATGACCACATCTACTGCTTTTGCAGCGGAAACAGAATATGAACCGGTGACGATTACTTTGAATCTTCAGCGTTCAGGACTGGGTGAAAATGTGGAGTACACATTTAAAGAAAAACCTTCTGCAGCAGTGGCGTCAGGAGATCAGATGGCAGATTTTTTCTTTGATCTGGGACTGGAAGACCAGATGGCAGGATACACCAAGGGAAGCTGCTGGAGTACCTTATCTAAATTTCCTGCAAGAGAGAAGGTTGCTCAGATCATGGAACCGGGTGAGTCTTTATCCAAGCTGTCCAAGGAAAAGCTTCTGGAAACAGGATGTGATTTTCTGATGGGATGGGATTCTGTTTTTTCAGATAAAAATTTCAATAAGGATTTTTGCGATGAGAACGGAATTGCAATGTATTTCCCATATGTGTGCTCCGACAGCGCAACTTTTGAAGATCTTTATAAAGATTATGAAACCCTGGGACGAATTTTTAAGGTAGAAGATGTGGCAGAAGAAAAGATCCAGACTATGAAGGATAAACTCCAGGAGGTAAAAGATACCATCGGAGAAGAGGCATATGCAGAACCAAAAAAAGTATTTGTTTATGACTCCGGTGAAGATGCTCCGTTTACAGCGTGCCAGGGAATGCCGGGAGACATTTTGAAGCTTGCCGGAGGAATTTCTATTTTTGATGATATTGAGGAAGGATGGGCAACTCCGTCATGGGAAGAAGTGATAGAACGTGATCCGGAAGTAATTTTGATCCTCAGCTACACAGGAGAAGATGATATTGCGAAAAAGAAAGAATTTCTTGAAACAAGTGAGTTTACAAAAGATCTGACCGCTGTAAAAGAGGGAAAAATATATTCTGCAAGCTGCTGCGACATGCAGGGATCAGCAGGCAGTGCGGTAACAGTGGAACAGATTGCTCAGCAGCTTTATCCGGAAGCCTTTAAATAAGGGGTGGATATGAAAACAAAATTAAAACCAGGCGGAGGAGGGCATTTTGCCTTCCTCCTGCTGTTACTGTCAGGATTGATCCTTGCTGCCGCCTGCATTTCTGTTACTATGGGCGCAGTAGAAATTTCACCATTAAATGTACTGAAGATCATTGTAAACAAAAGTACACGCTGCGAAATATTTGAATGTCTGTGGGAGAAAAAGACAGAAACTATTATTTGGAATATTCGTTTTCCAAGAGTGCTGCTGGCATTTATTGTAGGTGCAGGATTATCTCTTTGCGGAGTTCTGATGCAGGCTCTTACCAAAAATTCACTTGCAGATCCCTATGTACTGGGAATTTCATCCGGAGCATCCGCGGGAGCGGTTAGTGTAATGGTTTTGGGATTTTTCCAATTTTTAGGAGGATATGCTGTAATTGCAGGTGCTACATTAGGAGCAATGCTGTCTATTATATTGTCAATGAAAATTGCTTCTGTAAGGGGACGGATCACATCTACGCAGCTGGTACTGGCCGGGATTGCTACATCCGCACTGTTTTCAGCGATAACGAATCTTATCATTTATGGAGGAGGAGCTTCCGATAAAACAAAAACAGCTTTATACTGGATGGTAGGATCGTTAAGCGGTGCGAGCTGGGGACGTCTGCGTTATGTATCAGTTGTATTCCTGGTCACAATCATTGTGATAT
>JAPFCU010000067.1 GCA_026169535.1 Blautia sp. | reverse complement strand
CGCCTCCTTTTCTGCATTCTCCTTCAGTATATCGATCACTTTTCTTATCATGGCAGGCAAAGGGACACCCATAAGCCCTGCATTCTCCACAATAGAAAGAAGCTCGTTTGCTATAAAACCGATACACACTGCATTTCTTATATAGTCCATGCCAAGGAGCCTGTCCAGACGGGCTGCGATCAAAATATAAAAAAGTGTCATCCCTTTCCTGCAAAGTCCCTTCCACCCGGCTCTGCTTTCCAGCGCCCCATTAGGGGATTTTGGGCTTTTGCCAAAGACCGCAGGAAGAAGGATCCCGCCTGTGATCCAGTCCGCAGCCATAAGGATCAATAAAGTTTCCAGCGCCATATCCCAGCCCCCGAACAGCTCTGCCAGGACGCTTCCGGCAAGAGCCAGGGCTGTAAAAATCTTGTATTTCATTCTGATTTTCCTCCGTTTTCTGTAAATTCTTCTTAAAAAAGGGTATAGAAAAGGAAGCGGCAGGGTATACCGCCTCCCTTATCAAAATAATCTTCAAGCTTCTATTATTCATTCCATTTCAAAAGCTGCAATAATTCCTCCCGCATTTCCTTATATTTTTCTTTATAGAAAACTCCTTCCTGTTCAAATATTACCAAACCTGTTTTTTCTGAAAAAACAACTACCGCCGGCAATCTATAGCGTCCCTTTTTCAGCAATATCTTGGATTCAGATAACAATCTATCGCGAATTTCAGCATCATACTCATCCACACAGAGAAGAAAAATCAATGAAACAGATTCTGTCCTGCATTTTTTATCCACATATTCCAACCAGAAATCCTCAAATATTTCATTTAATTCCTGCATTTTTTCATCGGAATATTTTTCAATATGTATCAGTTTAAAAATTCGTAATTCTTCCTGTGACGGCCGCATATATATCACACATTCGCCGCCTCCTGAAATGAAATACTTCTTTACAAACTGATAATTTTTGTTTATGCAGTTTTGACCTGTACACGCTTCTATGTCCGTATATCCCATATCATACATATGTCTGAACCTTTCATGACGTCCCTTGCTGACAAATGGATTAATATAACTGAAAGGCTGCCAAATTCCCCTACTGTTTTCTGTGTATTTGAACCCCTTTTTGTACTGATGTTCATAATACAACATACACACAAAATATCCTACAATTAATATTTGAGCTCCCGTGAGCAATATCCTTTCAAACCAATCATAGTATATCCCTCTGGAACACATGGTTATCTCATAAGTAAAAGGAATTATTCCCAAAAATATCGTCAGTGTTTTTATTAAAAATAAGCCTTTTAATTTTGGCAAAAATGTTTTACCTATTTTTTTTCTAAAACACCTTTTGGCATATAAAGGATTTTTATTATTTTCTTCACTCCCCCATGAACCATAATTACGCTTCCATCCCTGCATTCTGTATATTTTATTCGGCATCATCCAGAACACTAATAAATATACTAATGTCAACATACCATATCCTAAATATTTTTCAGCGCATTCCATTAAAATGAAGATTACCAAAACCCCTGCTGCCCAAATATGTATATTCATATACAACTCCTTTTTAGTATCCTAATAACAATTTTAACCCGTTACTAAGATTGTTAAGTTTAATATGTTATCCAACGTATATCATTTATATCATAAAAATCTCGCCTCCTTCGAATATTCAAAGTGCTGCTTCTTCTACTAGAAACATTGTTTCCTAATACTCTATCTGAGATCGCTTGTGAAATATTATTGGATGTCCTTTCAAGATGATTATGTCTATGTATATCTCTTTCCAATCTTACATTTTCTCGATTTATAAGTCTAATTTTTTCTTTCATTTCCAAACTTGATCCCAAATAATCCATAACATTATCAACATATTTTTCCTGTATTTCCGTAATATCTTTAATGTCAAATAATACTGACACAGCTCCAGATATAGCTGTATTTACTACTGTTTGCCTAATACTCTCACCAATATTTTCACCGTCCTCTATACAACTAGCTGCAATATCTCCAACAACACTCACTACTGTTTGTAAAGTACCTGAAATTCCCATAATCCCCATTGCTGTTGTCAATCCTGAAGTTCCTGCTGCAATCCAACTTACCTCTTTTAAAGATTTCTTGTCAAAAATCATTTGTTCCGCCACAGACGCAACCGCACCACCCACAAACGATAATGCCGCCGCAAGCCACACTTCCCCGTCACCATCTCTTCGTGTCAATGGATTTCCATCACAATATACATACAGATTTCGGTTATGCAGTGTTTCCATAGATTCCTTGGCTACTCCGGTTTTATCCGCACAGATAAACCTTCTAATCTCTGGATCATAATACCTGTTCTTCAGGTAGTACATTCCTGTCTCTTTGTCATAGTAGTAGCCTCTGTAGCGGAAAGGATTCAGCTGACCTATAGTGTCTTTCCTGCTTCCGGTGATGCTCAGGACTTTTCCCCAGCTGTCATAAGTATAGTTTACTACGGTATCTCCGGACTCGTCAACAAGGGCGATGATATCATTCTGAAGATTTCTCTGGTAAAAGTAATGTTTGCCTCCGGTTACCATGGAGAACAGGTTTGCATTGGAATCAT
>JAPFCU010000044.1 GCA_026169535.1 Blautia sp. | reverse complement strand
CGGCTTGGTGAAAAAATCAAACTTCCGTCATAAAAAAATCAACTTTTATCATAAAAAAATCAATTTGCTTAAACAGGAACAAAAAAATGATAAAAGACCACACATTTTTCCGAAAATATTCTATGGAGTTTTTTTCTGTTTTCGTTATAATAAAAACATCTTAAAAAACACCGAACAAAAATGTAAAGGGAGGAAATGTAACATGAAGAAAAAAATTATGGCAGCGGTTATGACAGCAGCAATGGTAGCCGGACTTGCAGGCTCCACAGCAAGCGTTTACGCAGCAGAGGACACCATTACAGTTGGTTTTTCACAGGTTGGTGCAGAGTCTGACTGGCGTACAGCAAATACCGAGTCCATGAAATCAACTTTCTCTGAAGAAAATGGCTATGAGCTGATCTTTGACGATGCACAGCAGAAACAGGAAAATCAGCTTACAGCGATCCGTAACTTCATTCAGCAGGAAGTTGACTATATCGTACTTGCTCCTGTAACAGAGACCGGATGGGATACAGTTCTTCAGGAAGCAAAGGATGCAGGAATCCCGGTTATCATCGTTGACCGTATGGTAGATGTATCTGATGACAGCCTTTACACTGCATGGGTTGGTTCAAACTTCAAGCTGGAAGGTCAGAAAGCCATGGCATGGCTGGATGCATATCTGGAAGCAAAAGGCCGCGGTGATGAGGAAATCAATCTGGTAGATATCCAGGGAACTATCGGCGCTTCTGCACAGATTGGACGTACAGAGGGATTTGATGAGGCAGTTGAGGCTCATGAGAACTGGACAACACTGGCACAGCAGTCCGGTGAGTTTACTCAGGCAAAAGGTCAGGAGGTTATGGAGTCTATCCTGAAACAGAGCGGCGACGATATTGATGTTGTTTATTGTGAGAATGACAATGAGGCATTTGGCGCTATCGATGCCATTGAGGCTGCTGGTTATGAAGTAGGCGGTGAAGAAGGTCAGATTCTTGTTATGTCTTTTGACACTACAAATGCAGGTCTTACTGAGACACTTGCAGGAAAGATCACACTGAACACAGAATGCAATCCGCTTCACGGACCTCGTGTAGAGGAAATTATCCAGAAACTGGAAGCAGGAGAAGAAGTTGAGAAACAGGCATATGTAGATGAAGTTGCATTTGCATCTGACGATACTGTGACATCTGTAACTATTGAAGATCAGGACTATGAGATCACACCGATCACACAGGAGATTATTGACGGACGTGCATATTAATGAAAGCCTGAAAAAGGATTTTAACATATGCAGGAGCTTTTGTGAAAGCTGAGTAACAGAAAATGAATCCGGAGCGTGGTACATAATTCGGAAAACCCGGATCAGTGGACCACGCTCCTTTTATGCTCAAAATCAGCCCAAAATGCAGGCTATAGAGCATTTTTGCGGAAAAACAGTTTTTAGGGAAAGCAGGTGGAAAGAATATGGAACAAAACGTTGTGCTGGAAATGCGTGATATCAGTAAAAATTTTACCGGTGTCCGTGCCCTTTCCCATGTGGATTTTACTTTACGAAAAGGTGAGATCCATGCGTTGATGGGGGAAAACGGAGCCGGAAAATCTACACTTATTAAGGTTCTGACCGGTGTGCATGAATTTGAGAGCGGAACCATCCATATGGATGGAAAGGCAGGAGAGATCATCAATCATTCTCCTCAGGAGGCACAGGAAAACGGTATCAGTACAGTATATCAGGAGGTAAATCTTTGTCCGAACCTGACAGTGGCAGAAAATCTATTTATCGGACGAGAACCCCGTAAGCTGGGAATGATAAACTGGAAAGAAATGAATGAACGGTCAGAAAAACTTTTGGAAAGCCTGAACATTCATGTACCGCCCACACAGATGCTGGATGAATGTTCGGTGGCTATCCAGCAGATGATCGCTATTGCCCGTGCGGTAGATATGAAATGCCAGGTGCTGATTCTGGATGAGCCTACTTCTTCACTGGATGATGATGAAGTGGAAAAATTATTTGTACTGATGAGAAGACTTCGTGACGAAGGTGTAGGTATTATTTTTGTTACCCATTTCCTGGAACAGGTTTATGCAGTCTGCGACAGGATCACTGTTCTTCGTAACGGTGAACTGGTAGGGGAATACGAAACAAAAGATCTGCCCCGTGTTATGCTGGTAGCAAAGATGATGGGTAAGGATTTTGACGATCTGGCTGATATCAAGAGCGCTCATGAAGGCAAAAAGACAGCAGAAGCCACTCCGATCATTGAAGCAGAAGGAATCGGACATAAAGGCACTATTAAGCCCTTTAATATTAAGATTAACAAAGGTGAAGTCATTGGTCTTACAGGACTTCTTGGTTCCGGACGTTCCGAGCTGGTACGTGCCATTTACGGAGCTGACAAGGCAGACAGCGGCAAGTTGAAGGTAAACGGCAAAGAAGTGAAGATCAACAGCCCTCTGGATGCCATGAAGCTTGGTATGGCATATCTTCCTGAGGACCGAAAAGCAGAAGGTATCATTGCAGATCTTTCTGTAAGAGAAAATATCATCATTGCACTTCAGGCAAAGCGCGGCATGTTCCATCCATTAAGCCGTAAGGAAATGGAAGAGGCTGCAGATAAGTATATTGATATGCTGCAGATAAAAACAGCCAGCCGTGAAACTCCCATCAAGAGTCTTTCCGGAGGAAACCAGCAGAAGGTGATTCTGGGAAGATGGCTTCTGACAAATCCGGAGTATCTGATCCTGGACGAGCCTACCAGAGGCATTGACATCGGTACAAAGACAGAAATCCAGAAGATCGTGCTGGATCTTGCAGATGAAGGAATGGCAGTGACCTTTATTTCCTCTGAGGTAGAGGAAATGATCCGTACCTGTTCCCGTATGGCGGTTCTCCGCGACGGTGAAAAGGTAGGGGAACTGGAGGAAAGCGAACTGTCCCAGAGCAGCATCATGAAGGCCATTGCAGGAGGTGACGATAAGAATGAATAACAGCAGATTAAAAAAGATCACAAGCGCAAGACTTTTTCTCCCTATTGTGTGTCTGATTGCCGTGCTTCTGATCAATGTGATAAAAACACCGGACTTTTTTAATGTATCTATTCGGAACGGTGTCCTTTATGGATATATTATTGACGTTATAAACCGTGCTTCGGAACTGGTCATTCTTGCAGTAGGAATGACTCTGGTAACAGCAGCTTCCGGCGGACAGGATATCAGTGTAGGTGCGGTGATGGCAGTGGCAGCTGCTGTAGGCTGTCAGATTCTTTCCGGTGGACAGACTTCCGTTACGGAATATCAGAATCCTCTTATCCTCGCAGTGCTGGCAGCGCTTCTGGCAGCTGCATTATGCGGGGCATTTAACGGATTTCTGGTGGCAAAGCTGCATATTCAGCCGATGGTTGCTACTTTGATCCTTTATACGGCAGGACGAGGGATTGCACAGCTTGTTACAAACGGACAGATTACTTATATCCGTGTGGATTCCTACAAAATGGCAGGTGGCTATATCGGTAAATGCCCGATCCCTACTCCAATCTTTTTTGCCATTGTTACAGTTGTGATCGTTGCGCTGATCCTGAAAAAGACAGCTCTTGGACTTTATATTGAAAGTGTTGGTATTAACGGCAAGGCAGCCCGTCTGGTTGGCTTAAATTCCACGATGATCAAATTTCTGACCTATGTGATCTGCGGCGTTCTGGCAGGTATTGCAGGAATCGTTGCATCCAGCCGAATTTATTCTGCAGATGCAAATAACATTGGTCTGAATTTGGAAATGGACGCTATTCTGGCAGTTGCTCTTGGCGGCAACTTCCTTGGAGGCGGTAAATTCAGCCTGGTAGGTTCTGTGATCGGCGCCTATACGATTCAGGCTCTTACCACAACTCTTTATGCGATGAATGTAAAAGCTGACCAGCTTCCTGTATATAAGGCAATCGTTGTTATTATTATCGTAACACTTCAAAGTGAAGTATTTAAGAAATTTATTGCCGGACTGAAAAACAAAAAAGCTTCCGGTACAGTAGCAGAAGGAGGGCAGAAAGCATGAAACAGAAAAAGAAAATGACAAGTACAGGCTTCCTTCTGCTAATCACCATTGTATTATTCTTTGTTATGTATGCAGCAGGTATGGTGATTTTTGCAGATAAAGGCTTTGCGAAACCACAGATGTTTTTGAATCTGTTTGTATCAAATGCAGGACTTCTTGTTATTGCATGTGGACTTACTATTGTAATGATCACAGGAGGAATTGATATTTCCGTTGGTTCCGTTACGGCACTTGTATGTATGGTAATGGCAGATTTGATGGAAAATAAAGGTGCAAGCGCTTATGTGGCAGTACTGGCGGCACTTGGAATCGGACTTCTTTTTGGTATCGTTCAGGGATATCTGGTAACTTATATGGGAATCCAGCCATTTATTGTAACCCTGGCAGGTATGTTTTTTGGCCGTGGTCTGACGGCGATCATCAGCACAGATATGATCGCCATTAAAAACAAACTGTTTTTGAAATGGGCAAACTATCGTTTCTATATGCCTTTTGGTTCTACAAATAAAAAAGGAAAATTTATCCCGGCTTACATACCTCCTACAGTTGTGATTGCTCTGATCGTAGTGCTCCTCTGTGCGATCCTTTTGAAATACCGTAAATTCGGACGTAAGCTCTATGCTATCGGCGGAAATAAACAAAGTGCCCTGATGATGGGGCTGGATGTAAAGAAAACTATGTTTAAGGCATATGTACTGAACGGATTTCTTGCAGGTCTTGGCGGTTTTCTGTTCTGTCTGAACAGCTGTGCCGGATTCGTAGAGCAGGCCAAAGGACTTGAAATGGACGCTATCTCCTCGGCAGTTATCGGCGGAACTCTTCTTTCCGGTGGTGTGGGAACTCCTATTGGAACTATGTTTGGCGTTCTGATCAAAGGCACGATTTCCAGTCTGATCACTGCACAGGGCTCACTTTCCAGCTGGTGGGTAAGAATTGTTCTTTCTGCCCTTCTGTGCTTCTTTATTGTAATCCAGTCTGTATTGGCGTCTGCGAAAAAGAAAAAATAACCGACGCAAAAAATGAAAAAGAAAGATAAAGATTGATGTTTCACCGGAAGGATATTATAATAAAAACATGATATGATTAAAAACCGGGAGGATTTACAATGGGTGTAAATGAAACAAAAGAAATGATCTTAAATAACAAGACAGCTCTGGGTATCGAATTTGGTTCTACCCGGATCAAGGCTGTTCTTGTGGATGCAGAAAATGCTCCGATCGCATCTGGAAGCTATGACTGGGAAAACCGTCTGGAAGATGGGATCTGGACTTATCATCTGGATGATATCCAGGCAGGTCTCCAGGGCAGCTACAAGGCTCTTGCAGAGGATGTAAAGGAGAAATACGGCGTAGAACTGACAAGTGTAGGTGCTCTTGGAGTCAGCGCCATGATGCATGGCTATATGCCGTTTAATAAAGAAGGAGAGCTTCTGGTTCCTTTCCGTACCTGGAGAAATAATATCACTGCACAGGCTTCTGAGGAACTGATGGAACTGTTCCAGTATAATATCCCTCAGAGATGGAGTATTGCCCATCTTTATCAGGCAATCCTGAACAAAGAAGAGCATGTGAAGGATATTGATTTTATGTGTACTCTGGAAGCATATGTACACTGGCAGCTGACAGGCAAACGTATCCAGGGTATCGGCGATGCGGCAGGTATGTTCCCTGTTGATCCGGAAACAAAAGATTACAACGAAGAAATGGTACAGAAGTTTGATAAGCTTGTGGAGCCTTATGGATTCCCGTGGAAACTTCGCGATATCATGCCGGAAGCCAAGGTGGCCGGAGAAGCAGCCGGCTGTCTGACAGAAGCCGGAGCAAGACTTCTTGATCCGTCCGGAAAGCTTCAGGCAGGTATTCCTATGTGTCCTCCGGAAGGCGATGCAGGAACCGGAATGGTGGCAACAAACAGCGTAAGACAGAGAACAGGTAATGTCTCTGCCGGTACTTCTGTATTTGCCATGATCGTTCTGGAAAAAGAGCTGTCCAGACCATATAAAGAAATCGATATGGTTACCACTCCGGCAGGCGATCTGGTTGCTATGGCTCATTCCAATAACTGTACTTCTGACCTGAATGCATGGGTGAATGTATTTAAGGAATTTGCAGAGGCAATGGGAATGGAAGTAGATATGAACAAGCTTTTCGGAACCCTTTACAACAAAGCTATGGAAGGTGATGCAGACTGCGGCGGACTTCTGTCTTACTGCTATTTCTCCGGAGAGCATATGACTGGCTTTGAAGAAGGACGTCCTCTCTTTGTACGTTCTCCTGAGAGCAGATTTACTCTTGCAAACTTTATGAGAACCAATCTGTATACCTGCCTTGGCGCTATGAGAGTGGGGCTGAACCTTCTTCTGGAAAAAGAACAGGTAAAGATTGACAGACTTCTGGGACACGGCGGACTCTTTAAGACAAAAGGCGTAGGACAGCAGATCCTTGCCGATGCAGTAAACGCTCCGGTTTCAGTAATGGAGACTGCAGGTGAAGGCGGCGCATGGGGTATTGCACTTCTGGCTTCCTATCTGATTAATAAAGAAGAGGGAGAAGCACTGGAAGACTACCTGGATAACAAGGTATTTGCAGGAAACGAAGGCAGCACTCTGGATCCGAATCCGGCAGGAGTAGAAGGCTTTAATGTATTTATGGAAAGATATATGAAAGGTCTGGAGATCGAAAGAGCAGCAGTTGATTCAAAAATCTGGTAAACAAAATAAGAAGAAATTAAAGCGGAGCAAGTCTTTCAATTTTTGAAGGACTTGCTCCGCTTTGTTTTCTTTTAATAGGATCTTCCTGTAAAAATACAGACAGTTCTTGGACGCATGACAAATTGACCTGTAATTCTGGTTTCCTGCCCCTGGGGATAGAAATACCTTCCCTGGCCGTCGCCATAGGTATTGACACTTAAATACCATGCACCTCGTTGGTGGAGATCGGGGAGAGTAACTGTCACATCTTCCCAGTAGGTATTCACGCAGATGCAGACAAGATCGTCTCTTCCCTTATCTTTATCATAGCCGGCAAAGCTGACAGTAAAGGTGCGGGCATCCCTGGGGATTGTAACATCTTCTGCATTGGTATTGTGAGTGTGCAGCGGATCCATACCGCAGACAGCATTAGGCAGTTTTTTGCGTATCACAAGATGTTCTTTTCTATAGGCAATCATGAATTTGAAGAATTCAAAAAGATCTTTATTTTTTTCCAGAAGTTTCCAGTCCAGCCAGGATACTTCATTATCCTGACAGTAGCTGTTGTTGTTTCCGAATTTTGTATTTCCGAATTCATCTCCGGCAAGGAACATAGGAGTACCACGGCTGCACAGAAGAACCGCGCAGGCATTGCGGATCATGCGGTAACGCAGCTTCAGTACTTCCGGATCATCAGTTTCTCCTTCAGCACCGCAGTTCCAGCTGCGGTTGTCGTTGGCGCCGTCAGTATTGTCCCAGCCGTTCATTTCATTATGTTTGTCATTATAGGCATAGAGATCATACATGGTAAAACCGTCGTGACAGGTAAGGAAATTGACACAGGAATTATAACCGGCATAATTCCCTTTAGGATTATCATAATAGCCGCCGTAAAGATCTCCGGAGCCTGAGATGCTCCATGCAGCGTCCCAGGCCTGCCAGCAGTCACCCTTCAGAAAGCCTCTGAGAGAATCACGGTATCGGCCGTTCCATTCTGCCCAGCGCCCGCTTGCAGGAAAGCTTCCTACCTGATACATGCCACCGGCATCCCATGCCTCTGCAATCAGCTTGACATTGCGCAGAAGAGGATCGGAGGCAAGAGTGCGGAGAAGAGGGGGATTGTTCATAGGAGAACCATCCTCATTTCGGCCAAGAATACTTGCCAGGTCAAAACGGAACCCGTCCACCCGGTAATTTACAGTCCAGTATCGAAGGCATTCCAGGATCATCTGCTGGACCACCGGATGGTTGCAGTTCAGTGTGTTTCCGCAGCCGCTGAAATTATAGTAATTCCCGTCAGGAGTCAGCATGTAGTAAATGTTATTGTCAAAGCCTTTGAAGCAGAAGGTTCTTCCAAGTTCGTTTCCCTCGGCAGTATGGTTAAATACCACATCCAGGATCACTTCAATCCCATTGTCATGAAGGGCTTTGATAAGGGTCTTCAGTTCCGTTCCCTCACGGTTATATTCGTTGACAGAGGTGTAGCTGGTATTGGGGGCAAAAAAGCTGACTGTGTTATAGCCCCAGTATTCCAGAAGTCGATTACCGTTTACTTCCCGGGCATTCATGGTCTCATCAAACTCAAAGATAGGCATCAGTTCAACGGCATTGACTCCAAGCTCTTTCAGATAAGGGATCTTTTCCATCAGTCCGGCAAAGGTTCCGCGGTTTTTTACACCGGAGGAATCGTGTTGTGTAAATCCTCTTACATGGAGTTCGTAAATAATAAGATCACTGAGTTCTTTTTGTGACTGAGGCATATCGCCCCAGTTAAAGGAATCCTTTACGACCCGGGCATGGTAGGTAGGCTCCCAGTGGGTTCCCCAGATTCTCTGTCCGGAAACAGCCTTGGCATAAGGATCCAGAAGGATGTTTTTTTTGTCAAAAAGAAGTCCTTTGTCCGGATCCCAGGGACCGTCCACACGGTAGGCATATTCAAAATCCCGGATATCCAGACCATAAACGATCATGGAATATACATCGCCGATCTTGTAGGCTTCGGGAAAGGGAAGAACAGCAAAGGGCTTTTCTTCCGCATTGTGGAACAGCAGAAGCTCGCAGGCGGTTCCGCCGCAGGTATGGATGGTAAAATTTACTCCATTTTGAAGCGGTGTGGCACCGTTCAGATCAAACATTCCCGGACTGACAGGAAAACCGGCAATCTCTCCGGTAGGGTAAACCTCAAGGGGATATTCAGAAATAAATTTCTGATTATAGGAATTCATAATAAGATCCTCCTTGTATTATTCCTGAAAAAGTTCTTCGCATTTCTGCAGTATTTCCTGATTTCTTTTTTCATAATCTACATTCATAGTATGGATTTCTCCACGAAGGAACATTTCCATTCCCTGTACCAGTCCGTCTTCGCTGTTTGGCAGAAGGGTGCCGCCGTATTTCTGGATAAAGGCTCTTGCTCCGTTCACGTCACAGGCAGCTGCAGGGACTCCCAGAATATCTGCTTCGGGAACCACCAGAACCTGTCCCTCATAGAAGGAGGACAGAAGAAAAAGGTCACAGGATTTGACCACAGGCATGGGATTGCTCATGTATTTAATCAGGATAATATGGCTGCTGCTTTCTGCTGATCTTGCAAGTTCACAGGTATGTTCGTAGAGATCTCCGCGGCTTCCCATAATGATCAGCCAGGTATCCGGATGTTCTTTCCAGAACCGTGTAAAAGCCCGGATCAGACGCTCATGCCCTTTTTCAGAAGAAAAACGCCCCACATTGATGAATTTCAGGTCATTACCTTCAAGAATCTCCATAAGTCTGTTTAAGGGAACAGTGGATTCCGTTTCCGGATCAAAGGCAACAGGAAGCTGCCCAAGATTTTGGATCCTTTTGTAGTCCATGATATTGGAAATAACACGTACTTTTTCCGGATGGCCTCCGATGCGTTCAGCAGCGCCCCGGATATCCTCGCCAACAGGAATTACATGTTCATAGGAGGCATAAGCTTTTTCCAGAAGAGGACGGCTTGGACTGTGTTTTTCTGCAAGTTCCATTTCCATATCATTGTGGGCAAAAATAGTACGGGTACAGGGTGCCTTTTCCAAAAGAGCAATTATATAGTTTTCATAGCCGTCATAGTGTATCACGTGGTCAAAAGAAACACAGCCGAAATGTTTTTTCCATTCTCTCTGATAAGCTTTATCCAGACGATTTCCGATGCCAAAAGCAGTGATGCCGAATTTCAGGTAGATAAGCTGTGCAATGGCAGTTATCACATCAAGGTTCATCTCTGTTGCCAGAGGATAGAAATGATAGCCGTCCGGAACGCTCTGGAGCCGTTTTGGATCCTCTTTAAGAGAAGTGGAGCGGTATGAGATATAGTAGTCGCATTTTTCGGGATCCAGATTACGTACAAGACTGTAAAAGGCAGTTGTGATCCCGTTTGGCTGAAGACTTCCTGCATACAGAAGGACTTTTTTCTTTCTGGTGCCGGGCATGGTGCTTTCCTGACAGCTTTTTTCTCCTAAAAGTACATGGCGGCAGATGTTCCTGGTGGCATTTGCCTGTTCAAATGTGGCGTATTTCCGGAGAAAATCATCGTCCGGATGTCCGGAGTCTTTTTCCAGTTCGGCAGTAAGCTCTTCCGGAGTACGTACGATTGGGAATGGATAGGCAGAAATATCTTCGTACATTCCGCGATGTCCCTGGTAATCTTCCATATCATAGGCAAACAGCAGGATCCTTCTGCCGGTAACAGAAAAGTCATACATAACACTGGAGTAATCAGTGATAAGTACATCGCAGGCATTCAGGATTTCATAAGTGTCATATTCTGCTGGGAAAGGACGGATATGCTGATAGGAATCCGTATCCAGCTGGCTCTGAACAAGTGGATGGAGCTTTACCAGAAGAATCTGCCGGTCGGTCAGCTGCTGATCGATACGGCTTAGATAATCCTTAACAAGAGCAACGTAGGAGTCTTTTTCCACAGCATCAGTCTTTCCACGGAAAGTAGGCATATAAACGCTTAACTGAATACCGGAATAGCCCAGTTTCTCCTTTAGCAGGGCACCTTTTTCCGGATGGAAGAAAATACAGTTTCGGGGATATCCTTCGTGGAGGATGGTTCCCTGATAAAGCTCTGTCAGATTTGTGGCTCCATCCATTTTTTCTTCCATATACAGATTAGGGAACACCAGATAGTCTGACTGAAGAAGATTTCGCATGACATTTCCTGCATCATAACGTTCTTCTTCGTTATCCTGAGCCATTCTTTTCAGAGGTGTTCCGTGCCATACGTTCAGTATGGTCTGCCCTTCTTTTTTTATATAGCGTCCTGGAAAGGTAGTGTCATTGATTAGCCAGCCTGCTTTTGCCAGATGATAATAATAAGATGGCATTGAGGTATGGACAAAGCTGTCTATCTTAATTCCGTATCGTTCCAGCTTTTTTTGGATCTGCTCTTTTTTATCCTTCTGTACTGCCAGGATTTTGCGGAATCCCTGATATTCCGGGGCAGAAAGCTCCTTTAAAATAGCCAGGATATTACTTTCCAGAGCCAGCCCGCTTCTGGAAATGATAAGGATTTCTTTTTTATCAACAGGTATTTTTTCGTAAAAAGTGTTGTAAAAAGGATACCAGGTGCCGTTTTTTAATTTTTTCTTTACTTTTGCAGGGAATGAACTCATAAAATTACCGCCTTAAAAACTATTTATTGATCGTTTGTAAGATGAAGTTTATCAAGCACATAAAATACAAGGCTAAGGATCATGGCAACCACACATGCCAGAACCATTCCGGTAAGCTTCACATTTCCAAGATTCAGTGCGATACCGGAAAGACCTACAATAAATACCACAGAAGTCAGTGCAAGATTACGGGATTTACCATAGTCAACATGATTGTCTACCAGCATTCTCAGACCGGAAGTTCCAATCATACCATATAATAAGAAAGAAATTCCCCCGATCACAGGTCCGGGAATGGTATTGATCAGAGCAGCAAGCTTGCCCATAAAGGAACAGCAGATTGAAAGAACAGCAGCGCCGCCGATTACCTGTACACTGTAAACCTTTGTCATTGCCATAACTCCAATGTTTTCTCCGTAAGTAGTAGTAGGAACGGAGCCTACCAGACCGGAGAGAGTAGTGGAGAAGAAATCGGCAAAAAGAGAACGATGCAGGCCGGGTTCTTTCAGAAGGTCCTTACCGACAATCTTTCCGGTTACAATCTGATGTCCGATATGCTCGGAGGTTACCAGAAGCAGTGCCGGAAGTATGGTGAGGATTGCTTCAACATGAAAACGTGGAGTCTGGAAGTTGGGCAGGGCAAAAAAAGAAGCTTCTCTTACTGCCTGAAAATCCAGAATACCGCAGAAGCCTGCAGCAGCATATCCGGCGATGATAGCGATCAGAATGGGGATAACAGAAAGAAAGCCCCGAAACAGAATCTGACCGAATACGGCCACACCGAGAGTTACCAGAAAGACAACTACATTTTTCATGTCTACCGTTTCATCTAAAAGCCCTGCAGTGCTGGCTGCGCTTCCGGCAAGCTCCAGACCGATGAGGGCAACGACAGGTCCCATTGCTGCGGTAGGCAGTACAATGTCGATCCAGTTTGTTCCGCATTTGCGGATGATCAGAGCTACGCCCATACCGGCAATGCCAAGTACTACAAAACCGCCCAGCGCATATTCATAACCAAATTTTGATGCAACCAGAAGACCCGGGGATAGAAACGCAAAACTGGATCCCAGATAGGCAGGTGCCTTTCCTTTTGTAATAAGAATAAACAGAAGTGTTCCGATACCATTCATAAGAAGCACAATGGCAGGATTGATGCCAAACATAAAGGGAACCAGAACAGAGGCTCCGAACATGGCAAACATGTGCTGGATGCTTAAAGGAATCAAAAGCTTTACAGGTACCTTATCTTCGACTTGAATAATTTGTTTTTCCATTATTTTCCTCTCTTTCTCGTATATATACGATGTAATCGGAAATATTATAGCATAGTGTATGAACTTCTGTAAAAGAAAATACAGAAAGGAGGTAGAAAAAGAGCTTTTTTTCGCGGTTTTTGAATAAATAAAAAAAAATAAAAAAATTTAAAAAAAGGTGTTGACTTTTGCAAAGGCCTATAATATAATATGTCTTGCGTCAAGCGAACGCGGAAAATTAAATACCGTTTACGGGGTGTGGCTCAGTTTGGCTAGAGCGCCTGGTTTGGGACCAGGAGGCCGCAGGTTCGAATCCTGTCACCCCGATGCTGTAAACAACTTTTACCGTTTCAGCGAATATGCGGGTGTAGTTCAATGGTAGAACACCAGCCTTCCAAGCTGGATACGT
>JAPFCU010000033.1 GCA_026169535.1 Blautia sp. | reverse complement strand
TTAAATAAGAAAACGGAAGGAGAAAAAATATGTCGGACAAAAGACAATGCGGTGTGCTGCTGCCTGTCAGCAGCCTGCCGTCAAAATATGGAATCGGATGTTTTTCAAAAAGCGCCTATGATTTTGTAGACGCATTGAAGGTGGCAGGACAGAGCTGCTGGCAGATTCTGCCTCTGGGTCCTACCAGCTATGGTGATTCGCCCTATCAGTCATTTTCCACCTTTGCAGGCAATCCTTATTTTATCAGTCTGGAAGACCTGATCGAAGAGGGAGTTCTCACGCAAAAGGAGTGTGACGCAGTGGATTTTGGCAGTGATCCTGCCAGTGTGGATTATGCGAAGCTGTATAAGGGCCGGATTATTCTTCTTCGAAAGGCTTATGAGCGCAGTAATGTGGGGGAAAACGAGGAATTCAGACGCTTTCAGGAAGAAGAAGCCTGGTGGCTGAAGGACTATGCGCTTTTTATGGCTGTGAAGCAGAGATTTGAGGGAAAGCCCTGGAGTGAATGGGCGGAGGATATCCGCCTCAGATGGCAGAATGCTCTGGATTATTACAGACGTGAGCTGTACTTTGAAATTGAATTTCAGGAGTATATGCAGTTTAAATTCAGGCAGCAGTGGATGAAGCTGAAAGCCTATGCCAATAAACAGGGAATTGAGATCATTGGAGATATTCCCATTTATGTTGCCATGGACAGTGCAGATACCTGGGCAAACCCGTGGCTGTTTAAGCTGGATGAAAATAATTGCCCCACACAGGTTGCCGGTTGTCCTCCGGACGGTTTTTCAGCAACGGGACAGCTTTGGGGGAATCCCCTTTATAACTGGGAGGTGCACAGAAACTCCGGATTTGAGTGGTGGATCAAACGGATCGAAAACTGTTTCCGCCTTTATGATGTAGTAAGAATCGACCATTTCCGTGGATTTGATGAGTATTATGCAATTCCTTATGGGGATAAAACTGCGGAACACGGATGGTGGGAAAAAGGACCGGGCATTGATTTGTTCCGGGCAGTTTCTGTAAGGCTGGGGGCAAGAAAGATTATTGCGGAAGATCTGGGATATATGACAGATTCTGTGAAGCGTCTTGTAGAGGAAAGCGGCTATCCCAATATGAAGGTTATTGAGTTTGCTTTTGATGAAAGAGACACAGGAAATGCAAGCGATTACCTTCCTCATAATTATCCGGAAAACTGCGTGGTTTATACAGGTACACATGACAACGAAACGCTATTGTCCTGGTTCCGGGATATTACGCCCAAAGAACGCAGACAGGTAAGAGAATATCTGAATAATTTTTACGGTTCAGACCGGGAAATCTGTCAGGATCTGATCTGTCTTGTTATGAGAAGTGTGGCAAAGCTCTGTGTAATTCCCATGCAGGACTATCTGTATCTGGACAATTCCGCCCGGATGAACCAGCCTTCCACACTGGGAAATAACTGGAAGTGGAGACTGATCCCGGGACAGTTTACAGAAAACCTTCAAAAAGAAATGAAAGTGCTTGCAAAAAGATACGGCAGGCAGTAGGATGCGGTGCAAAAAAAGCCTACGGAATGTTCCGAAGGCTTTTTACCGTAAGCAGATAACGGGAATCGAACCCGCCTCCCCAGCTTGGGAAGCTGGTGTTCTACCGATGAACTATATCTGCATGAATTTATTATAGCACCGGAGTTTTTTTGATTCAAGAAAAATTCAGAAAATACTTTGAGAAAAGTTGGGTTTTGTTACTGGGCACAGGTTACATCCTGCGAGATGTTTTGGCTCTGCATATAAAAGTCCCGGGGCATACAGGGAAAAATGCCATTACCGAAGGTGACTCAGAATGCATTTTGATTCATACTTCAGACAATTTAAAAGTATTGTCCTGTATGGGAGCTTGCAGGCAGAAGGCGGATATGATCAGAAGAGTATCCGGAAATACCTGAAAATGAAAGGGAGAGAAAATGAAAAAGGAAGTGAATCATGCCATACGGAAACGGTTTAATGAAGTGATCTATCATGTTGCGCGTTATATGGAAATTCTGCTGTCTGTTGTGATTCTGGGAGTGATCGCA
>JAPFCU010000054.1 GCA_026169535.1 Blautia sp. | reverse complement strand
TTGCATGTGTTAAGCACGCCGCCAGCGTTCATCCTGAGCCAGGATCAAACTCTCTGATAAAGTTTGTTTCCACTCAAGAAAGCTGCTAGCTATCTCTCGTTTTACTGTTTTGGTTCATTGAACCGTTCTTAAAAATAAAATGTAAAGAATTTTCGAGAATCGTATGTGTCTCACTGTTTAGTTATCAAGGTTCTTTGCTTTTTGTCTTTCTGACAGCTCATTTATTTTATCACATCTGTTTTTGTTTGTCAAGAACTTTTTTCAAGTTTTTTCAAACTTTTTTGATGTTTGATTTTGTAAATCTCTGTCTCTCTGACAGCTTGTTTACTTTACCACACTTTCAAGTGCTTGTCAACAAGTTTTTTAATTTTTTGAAGTTTTTTAATTCTTCAAAAAATTCAACGGAGAAGGAGGGATTTGAACCCTCGCGCCGGTTACCCGACCTATACCCTTAGCAGGGGCACCTCTTCGGCCTCTTGAGTACTTCTCCAGACTCCGAACTCATAATTTCTTATGTGATTTGAAGGCATTTACATCCGAAATGCATTGTTAATTATACATAACCCCCGCACTGTTGTCAACCTATTTTTTATAATTCTTTAAATTATTTTTTTCGCATTTTTAACTATGCCGTTATCTTGCTCTTTTCTTATACTTTTATATCATATCCACACATATGTAAAACACCTTTCTCTTAACATTCTTTTATGTTAAAATATCTCTGTAACATCCATACAGTTACAATAAACATCAGCTTTACAATATAGATCTACGTTATATATATAATAGTATAGATCTGCAGTATCATCAAAGGAGATTTAATACTTTATGGAAAAATTATATATCATTATTCCTGCTTATAATGAAGAAGACAACATTGAAAATACAATCAGAGAATGGTATCCCATTATAAAAAAATACAATGGAAACGGACTTTCCCGTCTTGTTGTAGTCAACGACGGAAGCACCGACCATACATGGAAGATTCTCTGTCAGCTGGAAAAGCAATTTCCGCTTCTTACTGCATTAAAAAAGAAAAACGGGGGACATGGTTCTACCGTCCTTTATGGCTACCGACACGCCATCGACAAAAATGCTGACTATATCTTTCAGACAGATGCCGACGGTCAGACAGATCCCGCTGAATTTGATGCTTTCTGGGAACTCCGCAACGAATATGACGCCATTATCGGAAAACGTTCCGTTAGAGGTGATGGGTTTTCAAGAAAAATCATAGAAAATATGGTCTGCCTGCTGCTTCGTCTTATCTTTGGTGTAAAGATTCCCGATGCAAATGCTCCTTTCCGTCTGATGAAAGCTTCCCTTATAAAAAAATACATCAAAAAACTTCCACGGGATTATAATCTCCCTAACATTATGATGACTACTTATTTTTCATACTATCGTGAAAATATAACTTTTCGAGAAATCAGTTTTAAACCTCGTCAGGGAGGTGTGAATTCTATTAATCTTAGAAAAATAATAAAGATAGGCTGGAAAGCTCTTGGAGAGTTCCGAAGGCTGAAAAAAGAGATGTAAAAGAAAAACGGCGATGGTCAATCCCATCCGCCGTTTTTCTTTATTGTTTCTTCTACTCTGCGTTTTACTTCCGCTGCAATCTCTGTAGATTTCATATCTTTATATTCCTCATATCTCATAGGCTTCAAAAAATGCACCTGTACCGTAATCGGCGCTGCGGATCCCGTGTCAAATGATTTATAAGAATCTATCAACGCAACCGGCACAATTGGGCATTTCGCTTTCATTGCAGCTTTAAAGCTGCCTCCTTTAAATTCCTGGGGATGGTTTCCGTTTTTGCTTCTTGTTCCTTCGGCAAATATAAGATAATTACGTCCCTGCTTTACTTCTTTTGTGACATTGATAATCACCTGCATAGACTGTCTCAAATCTTCCCGGTCGATCAAAAAAGCCTTCATACATGCAAATACCTGTTTTAAAAACGGCACATTTCCTACTTCTTTCTTCGCTACAACAGAAAACGGAACCGGACATGGTGCCATAATTGCAAGAACATCATATAAGCCCTGATGATTTGGATAAAAAATAAATCCATTCTCTTTTGGAATATTTTCTGTTCCATGTGCATCAATTGTGATATTCCCGCCCTTATTCGCACGTCTGTCAATCATTTTTAGAAGAGCATATCTCTCTCCTTCTGTATAATCATCCACATGAGATGCATACCAGCATAATTTAAACCATGCAAGAGGAATAAACGGAAGGTTTCTCAGCACCATCATTATGATTCTTTTCATTTCTGCTGCCTCCTTTTCATTACAGATTTTTTATCTCAGCTTTGCAGCCAGCTTTTCTTCATAGCCCGGATTCTTCTTTGTAAAAGTCTCGTATGCTGTCACATATTTCTTATAAGGATCCGTTTCCATAAATAAAGCATACTTTTCTGCCGCCTCTTTTTTCATCTCATCCGTAATTTCTGAAGGAGCAAGGATGCGATATTTTCCATCTTCCTTCTGCTGTGTCATATAAGTGCTGATACATGGATAGGACTGGTCATTTTCCAGAATAAGATTGTAAATAATATATACATACGCATTTTTCCCGTTTTTGTATATAGTATCACATGCGGTTATCTTTGTTTTTTTAGGATTGTGGGCTTCAAAATATTTAATGGTCGCTGATATTTCTCTTTGAAGATCCTCATCCGCTTTTTTTACATCATAACACTTTAATATCTTTTTTTCTTTTCCTTTTAAATATGATGTAACAAGTGTTTTCACAGCCTTTTCCGGCGATTTGCTTCCTGCACTGCAGCTTCTCACAGCAAATATAAGCCCTATTACAAGGGCTGCTGCCACAACAGCCCCTGCGATAAGCTTTATATTGATCCTGTTTAAAGAAATACCGGAATTTCTTCTTCTGGAATTTTTGCCGGATGGTCTGCGTTTTTTTCTCCTTACGGCTTTTCGCTGTTCCATAATTGCACTTTACCTCTTATTCTTCTGTATGTTCCTCTGATTCCGAAATCTCTTCTTTTTGTTTTTCCTCTGTTTCTTTTGGCTGTTCAGACTCCGCTTCCCGTTCTCTTACTTTCGCAAAACTTGCCACAGTCACTCCATCTGAAAGGTTGATCAGCTTCACACCAGAAGTAATTCTTCCAAGAATGGAAATATCAGAACACTGAAGCCGGATAATAATTCCTTCTGTTGTGATCATCATGATCTCATTTTCTTCATTAACCGCTTTTGCACCGATCACATTACCTGTTTTTTCTGTTATCTTATAGCATTTTACACCTTTTCCGCCTCTGTTCTGACAGGTAAATTCACTGATGGAAGTACGTTTGCCCATACCATTTTCAGATACTACAAGAAGATAATATCCCTGGGAGTTCAGCTGCATTGCCACAACCTCATCACCATCCATAAGGTTAATGCCTCTTACACCCATGGAAACACGTCCTGTAGTCCTTACATCAGTCTCTTTAAAACGGATACACTGACCGTCCTTTGTAACCAGGATAATATCTTTTTTGTTGTTTGTGACCTTAACTTCTATCAGTTCATCATCTTCCCGGAGAGAAATTGCTGCAAGACCGATTTTTCGGACATTTGCATAGTCCTGAATCGGGGTTTTCTTTACCAGACCTTTACGGGTGGCCATCATCAGATACTGATCTTCTTCAAATTTGTTGATAGGGATTACCGCTGTAATACGTTCTCCCGGCATCAGCTGCAGAAGATTGATGATTGCTGTTCCTCTGGCCGTTCTGCTCGCCTCCGGAATCTCATATGCCTTAAGACGGTAAACACGTCCTGTATTGGTAAAGAACATTACATAATGATGCGTGGTGGTCATCATCAGTTCTTCAATATAATCGTCCTCAATGGTCTGCATTCCCTTGATTCCCTTACCGCCCCTGTTCTGACTGCGGAAGTTATCAACGGTCATACGCTTAATATAACCAAGCTTTGTCATAGTGATCACTGTATTTTCACGGGGGATCATATCCTCCATGGAAATGTCAAATGCGTCAAAGCCTATGGATGTTCTTCTGTCATCTCCGTATTTTTCAGAAATCTCCAGAATTTCTTCCCGTATCACACGGAGAAGAAGGCTTCTGTTCGCAAGAATTGCCTGTAATTTACGGATTTTTTCCATTAATTCTGCATATTCCGCTTCCAGTTTTTCTCTTTCCAGACCTGTAAGAGCACGAAGACGCATGTCTACAATTGCCTGTGCCTGTACTTCTGTCAGTTCAAAGCGATCTATCAGTTCCTGTTTGGCAATCTGAACACTTCTGGAACCGCGAATGATACGAATCACTTCATCAATATTATCCAGCGCCTTGAGAAGTCCCTCTAAAATATGAGCTCTCTCCTGGGCTTTATTCAGGTCATACTGTGTCCTTCTTGTTACAACATCCTCCTGATGTGCCAGATAATATTTCAGCATATCATGGATATTCAGCACCTTTGGTTCCAGACTTCCATTTGTCGATACCAGGCAGAGCATGATCACACCAAAGGTATCCTGAAGCTGTGTATGCTTATAAAGCTGGTTCAGGACAACGTTTGCATTAGCATCTTTACGCAGATCAATACAGATACGCATTCCTTCGCGGCTTGAATGGTCGTTCAAATCTGTAATACCATCGATTTTTTTGTCACGGACAAGTTCCGCTATCTTTTCGATCAGACGGGCTTTATTTACCAGATACGGAAGTTCTGTAACAATAATACGTGACTTTCCATTTGGAAGTGTCTCGATATTTGTCACCGCACGGACACGGATCTTGCCGCGGCCGGTACGATATGCTTCCTCAATTCCTCTCGTTCCCAGAATCGTAGCTCCTGTAGGAAAATCCGGACCCTTAACAATCTCCAGAATTTCTTCAATGGTGGTATCTCTCTGTTCTTCGATAATATTGTCAATAATCTTTACAACCGCCTGGATAACCTCACGAAGATTATGAGGCGGAATATTTGTAGCCATACCCACGGCAATACCGGAAGTCCCGTTTACAAGAAGATTGGGATAACGTGAAGGGAGCACAACCGGCTCTCGTTCTGTTTCGTCAAAGTTCGGCTGAAAATCAACGGTATTTTTATTAATATCTGCAAGCATCTCCATTGAAATCTTACTGAGACGGGCCTCTGTATATCGCATGGCAGCCGCCCCGTCACCGTCCACAGAACCAAAGTTCCCATGACCGTCAACCAGAGGATATCTGGTAGACCAGTCCTGTGCCATATTTACAAGTGCTCCGTAAATAGAACTGTCTCCATGAGGATGATACTTACCCATGGTATCACCTACGATACGCGCGCATTTACGATGCGGCTTATCGGGTCCGTTATTTAACTCTATCATCGAGTACAGTACACGTCTCTGTACCGGTTTCAGTCCGTCCCGGACATCCGGAAGGGCACGTGATGCAATAACACTCATGGCATAATCGATATAGGATTTTTCCATGGTCTTCTGCAGATCCACCTCATGGACTTTATCAAAAATATTGTCTTCCATCTTTTATTCTCCTAGATATCCAGATTTTCTACAAATCTTGCATTTTCTTCGATGAATTCCCGCCTTGGCTCTACCTTGTCCCCCATAAGTGTGGTAAAGGTCAGATCAATCTCCGATGTTGCAGATTCATCCATGGTCACTCTCAGAAGAATTCTCTTCTCCGGATCCATAGTAGTTTCCCAAAGCTGCTCAGCATCCATCTCTCCAAGTCCTTTGTATCGCTGGATCTTATTGTTGTTATCGCGACCGATTTCTTCCAGAATACGGTTCAATTCAGCATCATCATAGGCATACCATACCTTTTTGTTCTTCTCAATCTTATAAAGAGGAGGCTGCGCCAGATATACATATCCCTGCTTGATCAGCTCCGGCATAAACCGATACAGGAAAGTAAGAAGAAGCGTTGCAATATGCGCTCCATCCACATCGGCATCTGTCATTATGATAATCTTGTGATAACGAAGCTTGCTGATATCAAAATCCTCATGGATACCAGTTCCAAAAGCAGTGATCATCGCCTTGATTTCTTTATTTCCGTAAATTTTATCCAGACGGGCCTTTTCTACATTCAGAATCTTGCCTCGAAGGGGAAGAATCGCCTGTGTAGCACGATTTCTTGCTGTCTTGGCAGAACCACCGGCAGAATCTCCCTCTACGATATAGATCTCGCAATTTTTGGGGTCTTTATCTGAACAATCCGCCAGCTTACCTGGCAGGGACATTCCGTCCAGAGCTGATTTTCTTCTTGTAAGATCTCGGGCCTTACGGGCTGCCTCTCTGGCTCTCTGTGCAAGAACAGATTTCTCCACTGTAGATTTCGCAACCGTAGGATTCTGTTCCAGGAAAATCTCCAGCTGTTTGCTGACAACCGAATCAACAGCACCTCTTGCCTCACTGTTTCCCAGTTTCTGCTTCGTCTGACCTTCAAACTGAGGTTCCTCGATCTTAACACTGACAATAGCGGTCAGACCTTCACGAATATCATCACCGCTTAAATTCGGTTCACTGTCCTTCAGAAGCTTGTTCTTTCTGGCATAATCATTAAAAGTTTTCGTCAGAGCATTACGGAATCCCATGATATGAGTTCCGCCCTCCGGTGTATTGATATTATTTACAAAACCATAGGTATTCTCTGTGTAAGAATCATTATGCTGCATGGCAACCTCGACCATAACACCGTCTTTTTCTCCTTCACAGTAGATTACCTCCGGATAAAGAGCTTCTTTGCTTCTGTTCAGATAAGTAACAAATTCCTGGATACCGCCTTCGTAATGGAAAGTTTTCTCTTTCTTGGAATCCTCTCTGTCATCTCTCAGAACGATCTTCAGACCTTTGGTAAGAAAAGCCATTTCCCGAAGACGCTGTTTCAGGATGTCATAATCATAGACTGTTTCCTCAAAAATTTCTTTATCAGGAAGAAACGTAACCGTTGTTCCCGTATATTCCGGGGCACAGTCTCCCACGATCTTCAGAGGATAAATCGTATGACCTCTCTCATATCTCTGTTTATATTCTTTTCCCTCTTTGTAGATGGAAACCTCCAGCCATTCAGACAGAGCATTTACAACCGATGCGCCAACTCCATGAAGACCTCCGGATACCTTGTATCCCCCGCCGCCAAATTTACCACCGGCATGCAGGATCGTAAATACCACCTCAACTGCCGGGATACCGGCTTTATGATTGATTCCTACCGGGATACCTCTTCCGTTATCTATGACTGTAATTGAATTGTCAGGATTAATGACTACCTGAATTTCTGTACAAAATCCGGCAAGTGCTTCATCCACTGCGTTATCAACGATTTCATACACAAGATGATGCAGGCCTCTGCTTGACGTACTTCCAATGTACATACCTGGTCTTTTTCTTACAGCTTCCAGTCCTTCCAAAATCTGAATTTGGTCCGCTCCGTACTCTGTATTCTCTCCGCCCATTTCGTCCTCCTGTCATTTTAGATTTATAGCATCAACAGGCCTGCAGAAAACCCCTGCAACCTCTGATAAATAGACATAGTAATACCAATCTATTATAGCACAAAATAGGGCTGCTTTCCATTAAATTTAAACAAAATACTGAAAATGAATGACTCTTTCAATCAGTGGGCGTTTTTATGGCAAACAAGTATCTGATAACTTATATAGGTAAACGCAAAATAGCGAGTACCTTGACATTTTTAGGCGGCTGCTTTGCAGCCACCGATATTTAAGCTTTGCGAATCCCTGCCGGAAGTTTTTCTGCCCAGGGCAGAAGATCTTCCAGAAAAGAACAGTCCTTATCATTCA
>JAPFCU010000001.1 GCA_026169535.1 Blautia sp. | reverse complement strand
GACTGCATCCAGCTTAAATTGTTTGTCATAGTGCTTTGCCATAATGAGATCCTCCTTCAGTGCGGTACCTACATTGTACCATGATTTTTCTTATAAGGAATTCTCATTTTGACTTGTACTATTTATATTCTAGCACCAGATGCATATCGTGATGGCATTAACCGCCAGGAAGAAAGACATGCAGAAGCGGAAGAAAAGAAGGTAGATGGCCTTAATGTTACTACCATTACAAGTCAGGAGGAGAGTGTTATGAGAAGAGCCGTAGAGAGCAATGATTACTTTACTAAGGTGCAGAGCTTATATCCGGATAATGTTCTTGATAAGGTGATCATCTGCATTGGTACTGGTGGCGCAAGAAGTGCACTTGAGAATTTTGCAAGAAGCGGCTTCAGAAATTATATTCTTATGGATGCTGATATTGTAAGCCCGTCAAATGTTGCTACACAGGGAGTCTTCATCAGTGAGATGGGTAAAAAGAAGGTTGATGTTATCCGCCAGCGTATTCTGGACATTAATCCTGATGCGAAAGTTGTATGCGTTGATCGTTTCCTTGATGACAATATGTCTGATGAAGAGTTTAAGTCCTACATGGACATGTTTCCTAGAAGAAAACCTACCGACTATCTGATCTTGGGATGTACGGATAACTTCGAAGCGCAGAAAAGAAGCTCTATCCTTGCATTAAAGTATGGTACTCCGTATCTTGCAGCAATGATGTATAAAGCAGGTGCTGCTGCTGAACTCATCTTCGTGTATCCAGGAGTAACAGAGAGCTGTCCGAGATGCCTTCTTGGCAGTCGATTCGAAAAGTATGAGAATGGATTTGAAAATGATGTTGACTCATCTGCTTGTACTATTTTTGCAACTGAGAGAATGAATGCACTGAAAGGATATATTGCTCTCATGCTGCTGATGTATCATGAGGCACCGGGCAATGCATTCAGCGATATGCTCGACAGCGTCAAAGATCGAAACTTTGTACAGATCAGATTGAATCCTAATGTAAGGGATGTGCTGGGTATCGGTATTTTTGACAGAGTGTTTACAGGGGCCGAACGATATACATTTATGGATGAAACAGTCTGGATTCCGCAGAAACCGGATCATCCATCAAACGGATATGAAACCTGTAAACTTTGTGGCGGTACAGGTCATCTGGAAGACCTTCATATGAAATGGCCGGACACAAGAAATATCAAGATGGAGGAAGTGACCGCTAATTCGGTGGCAAGCAATTATGCCGATCAGACTGCCTAAGGTATACGTAGTGGTGGAGGCCTTTAGGGGCTCTCCCCTCCAGCAAATCGTCAAAGGGGTTCAAGTATCATTGTAGATGAAATTATAATATGTTAGGAGGAACGAGATATGAAGGAATTTGTATATGGAAGTGATCAACAGTACGAATTACTGAAAGAATCCCTTGAAGATCATCTTTGCCATGTGTATTCGCGCTGTTATCTGCCAGGAGCTTGCAGCAAGAATATCGCCAGAATCGGTTTTGAAAAGGAGGAGAATACATATGCCCTCTTTATCGATAAAGGTATTTCTTGCAGCAACAATCAGGCACCGGCTCTTTTTAAAGACTGGCTTGCGATTGGAACAGTAAGATTTCTGGATTTCACAGATATGAAAGAGTTTTTAAGAAGCTTGAAGTGCTTGTATTAAGGAGGTGTTATAAGTGACAGGATGGATTGTAGCAGGAGTAGTGATGGTAGTTGCTGGCATACTTATATATTGCAGTCGAACAAAGGAGACCCCAGCAAGACCTGTCGAGACAACACAAAGAACGACACCACAGCAGACAAGAGTGGTGCCGCTTTCTCAAAAAAATGAAACGGGTCCAATGGTCTACTATGCAAATGATAGGCATGGTGGCAAGGATAGAGAGTATCGTTTCAATTATAAAAAAGTTAATGGATCTTGGAGAGCTTATATACTTCGAATGCCTAGCCTTGGCAATCGTGATGCCAGAAGTATTCCGACACATAGACTGTGGGATGACAGTAACAATGCGTACATTTGCTGGGATAAGACGGTCAACTCGTTAAAGGACATGCAGAATATTTCCAGAGTGTGGGCGGATTGTATTCAGGAATATATAGCAACTGGTAAAAGGTTTGGACCTGAGTAATTGCAAGATGATTTGGAGGTGTTGATATGAATATGGATGAATGGATGGTTATAGTAGTTGCGATCATTGCGATTACTGCCTGTGTTAAAACCGGTATATTGATTTCACGTAATCAGAATAGTACTTCGCCACCTTCAAACCCAGGAAACCAGGCAATTACATTGGTTGGAAATTCAGCCAGATCCGCAACAGAAACAGGCCCGATGATTTATTATGCAAACGATAATCATGGGCGCAGAGATAAAGAATATCGGTTCAATTACAAGAAAGTTAATGGATCCTGGAGAGCTTATATACTTCGAATGCCTAGCCTGGGGAATCGTTCGACAGATGGGCATGCGACTCATAGACTCTGGGACGGATCCAAGTCGTATGTGTGTTGGGACAGTCCTGTTAATTCTCTGAGTGATATGCAGACCATCTCTCGTGTATGGGCAGACAACATTCAAGAGTATATCGCTACAGGCAAAAGATTTGGTTAATAAAAAGAAGTTTACAGAGTTGAGTGCTTAATAATATAGCGGGTGGGAGAGGGGGCTCTCCCCCTTTCTGTCTACGGATAATCCGATGTTAAGCTGTATATATCAAGAAGAGGTATACAGCTATGAAGAATATCTGGAATGAAGCTGCAATCCGAAAAGAGTTTGCAAGACTGGATGCAAAGACTGGATTAAAGGGAGCAACCCTACCAATTATATTTAATAATGCAAAATGCACATTGGGATCCTATAACCCTGCTAATGGAGGGCATTTCGATTCTCCAGACACTATTATGATGACCCATCGTGGCCGGTAGAAGCAGCTCTTGATACCATCCGCCATGAGTATGCGCACTACATGGATCATATGGTTTATGGCAATGTGGGACATGGAGCTACTTGGAAGAAATGCTGTATAGAAGTTGGTGCTCTTCCGATACGCTATTACAGCAGTGAGAGAGCTAAGTACTTTCAGGACAAGCACGAAGCTGAGCGAAAGGAAGTAGAGGCCCTCGATCATTATAAGACTGGCTCTTACATTATGCATCCTCGATTTGGCAGAGGAAAGATAATGGAGCTGGTTGGTGTTGATGCTAATCGTTACGCACTGGTGGATTTCAAATACATGGAAACAAAGAAGCTTTCACTGCGGTGGGCAAAAGAGAATTGCGGGAGGTGTGCCTGATGAAAAGATGCTCTAATCCAAATTGTGACTCTGCATTTCTGTATGGAGATGACAAGACCGTATGTCCTTTTTGTCATAGCGAATTAGTATCCAATATGGAGAATGCAACAATATATTTACAGCCGGCTGATCGTATCCCTGGTTTAGAACCTGTTCGAAATCAGACGGTGCAGTTCATCCAAGAACACTTTGGCACAATGGAATGTCATGGTCGAATCGTAGAGATCGATCATCAGGAACTGTTTAATTCAAAGCGTTTAAAGCTGATCAATACAATTTTTAGAGGAGAACCATACCAGTTTGCGCATCAGACAATCGAGTATACGATTAGGGTAGAGAGCTTATCAGATGACTACCCTCCTGAAGTGAGAGATTTCTGCTTATATGGAAGCTATCTTGGAAGAATGCAGGTGGGTGACGAAGTACAGATCAAGGCCAAGAATTTGAAACACCGTCGAGTTGTGAAGTCTATCTACAATCGAACGACAGATACAACTGTTAAGCCTGGATTTCAGATTCCGGCCATTCTGGTACGGATCCCCATAGCTATTCTATCTATAATATCGATTGCTTTAATGTGTAGCATTGTATGGATGGTAGAAAGCGGAGCTGCAACTATTCTATTGACAGCTGTTTTGACCGCTCTGATTCCTATCATATTAATGATATGGATATTCTGGGAAATTATTAAAGGTATATTTAGGAGGTAATCATGAATCAGTATAGAGAACAGATTTTACAGGCTCAGAGAACTGCAGCAATGGTAAACCTGCTGAAAAAGAATAATTATCTTACTGCAGTAGGCGCAAATGATGTGGTGATTGATCATGACAATACTTTTGTACCAGTAATACGCTGTTGGTATCGAGTTGAGGGATTCAGAGCTAAGGAAGATGAGCAGGCAACAAATACAGCTGTAAGTAGAGCAGCGTATGGCTGGCTTCGTGGTGCACATTCAAACTGCTCTGCATTTGTAATGGATCATGTCAGAGATGAAGTTAGGGTATTTTATGGCACGGGCAGTAATACAGATTTAGGATCCATCTTTTCTTCTGCTGTTCCGGAGTGTGTTGTACATAATGAGACATGGGAAGGTGCCACTTATGCATATAATGGTATTCTTTCAGGAACCATTTCAGCCGACGGTTTTGCTGATACTTTTGCTAATATGAAAGGAAGAGAGTGCTACATTGCATGTGTTGTTATTCCGGTTAACGATGACGAAGTGTCGGAGAAAATCAAAGAGAACGAAGCTCTGATAGGGCGCTTAGAACAGTTTAAATCTTTTCAAAGAGTATATGGTAACGCAACAAGACGAACAGAAGAGATTCCAATTCCAGAGATTGTTCGTGCTATTTCCCTGCTAAAAGACGAAAATGTGTTCTTGAGTAATAATATTGGACGAGGGTTTGTAAGAAGCTGCGTGCGCTTTGGTGCATTTGACAAGGATACCTACTATCGCTTAGGAGCAGTGTTACGTTCCTGTATGCATTATGATTCAGAGAATCAGGAGGGGTTTGAACCTGTACGGATTCTGGATGTACATGGAAATGTTGGAGGATCCAGAGGCTGTTTGGCTGTTCCGAGGGTTAATATTTTAAATCAGATATATCATGGGTATGCAGATCTGGTTTCCTGGCAGACTTTACAGAGCCTTGAAAAGTTCTGCTCTATGCCAATTAATTCTTATACTGGCTTTTATGTAAGAAACAATAATGTGACAGATAATACGCTTAGTGTATTTCCTGAAATCAGACCTATCAAAGATTCTGGTATTGCCATAGGATCTTTTATTAACTCTTCGGTGTCTGCTGTTATCCCATTATCTGCAATATACTCTCACATGCTGATTACAGGAGCGACAAGATCTGGCAAAACTACTACAGTTAAGGGGATTGTTAAAGGCCTTTATGATATGGGAATTTCAACCTTGGTGATTGAGGCAGCTAAGAAGGAGTATATTGGATTACTTTCCGAAATTCCTGAGTTAAAAGTATTAACACCGGGAAACGATGGACTTCAGCTGTTTATCAATCCACTTCAAGTTGAAACAGGTACTCTTATTGAAAACCATGTGGATGCCGTTGTGAGAGCAATAACTGCTTCCACAGCTGGTGAACATCCGATTCCTGAAGCATTAGAAGGTTTGTTGAAACAGACATATGAGAAAGCTGGATGGCACTATGGAATGATGGCATATGAGGATGAGAGAAAACCATTTCCAACATTCAAAGATGCTTATAATAATATTCCAGAGTACATCAAATCACATGCCCGTTATGGGGTAGAAGTAAAGCAGAATCTTGAAGGTGCTCTGACTCTGCGAACTGAGAATATGTATACAGGAGCACTTGGTAGAAGTTTTTCTAAACCATTTGGTATTACTGCAAAAGAACTTCTCGAAACTCCAACTGTTATAGAACTCGCAGATTTCTCTGATACCGGAACAGAGTTTTTGATGAACATTCTGCTCTTTAAGCTGCATTGTTATATTTCGCGTCTCCCGGAAAGCAATACTCTTAAACGAGTTATTGTTGTCGAAGAGGCACATAATGTGTTTAGAAAAACAATTTCAGAGGATAGTAGTCGTGCAAGAAGTAATGATTACTTTGAAAAAATGTTGGCAGAAATCAGTGCATCCGGAACTGGAATGATTCTATGCGATCAAAGACCGGGTATTATGTCGGATGCTGTGATTGCAAACACCAGTGTCAAGGTGGTACATGCGCTTACTGCGGCAAAGACGGATCTGGATCTTATGGCTTCCTCTCTGGGACTTAGTAGCACACAAGCTGATCGAATCATGGAATTTGATAAGGGTATTTGTCTGATTGGTATTCGTGGAATTCCTGGTGTGCAGCATGTGAAAGTTAAGCCATTAGTCCAAGGCAGAAATACTAATCCGGCATGTCATATCTGTGCTAGCAGATTCCGTTGTAGAAAAACATCAGTATTGAAAATGATTCAGTCAATGGACGAAGGTCAAGTCCGTTACCATCTTTCTAAGATTCAGGCAAACCCATATAATACTGCGATATTATCTCATAATATTGATTGCATGTTGCGCGACTTAAATGTTAGTGCTGCAGCTGCTACAAAATGCTGCTTGCTTGGAGTTTTGCTGCAGAAATATGGGACTGTATCATATCAAGAGTCAAGAGTTATACTGAATTCTTATAATCAGTATCTGAAAGGAGGAGCAAATAATGAGTGAGATTAGTGGTGGCGGTTCTAATGAAGGTACTAGCAGCGGAGCTGAAGTAGGTAACTCTGCAGAAGTTAGTGCCTCGGTAGAAACCGGTGGTGCAGCTGAAATGAATGGTACTAATGAAGTTAGCGCTTCGAGTGACCCTAATGGAGCTATAGAAATTGGTTCAGCCAAAGAAACCAGTGGAAGTGAGATCGCGATTAATTCTGAGCAGACATCTTATGGAATGAATCAGATACTCGAGACTCCGGCAACATTGGAACAGGCACAGATTTCAGTGGAACATTTTCATAACCAGTCAATTGCGCAAATTCTGGATATGAATGGGAAATACATTAGTGAAGCAGATCGTGGAAGGATTGAGGATGGAGTTAACAGCATCAAGGCTGTTGGGTATAATCCGAATTCGGGTCATTCTGGAGCATTTCGCACGCTGAATGGTAAGAGCAGTATTGAAGTTTCGGCTCTGAGTAAAGAGCAAATGGAACGGACCACGAAGCATGAGACAAATCACTTTGCCAGCAAGAACAGAGAAATTATCGTTCCAATGCCGGATAAAGGTGGCCATATGGTATACCAGACTGTCGGGATGAGACATACAAGTTGGTTCCACAATAATGCAACTGGCGAGAATTCTGGATTTGAAACTAAAGGAAGAGGACTGAACGAAGGAATGACCACAATGTATACAAATGAACAGCTTTCTGCCTTGAGTAAGGAGAAAGGAGAAGCCGCAGAACGAGAGGGCGTTTATTCTCATGCAACTGAGGTTTGCAAACAACTTCAGGAAACTATGGGAAAAGATGCTCTGGGCGATGCGTACTATGGTGGAAAAACTATGGCCATACAGGAAAAAATGGACGCAATAGGAGGCAAAGGTACTTTTGAACAATTTCAGAGTAGTATGGATAAAACAATTTCCAAAGACTATGCGGAAAGAGTTCAGGGAATGAAAGAAGCTCAGGCAATCCTGGCAAAGCTTGATGAATTAAATAACGGAGGGAATGCTGCATGATTGAATATATCTTAAATTATCTGGAATCAAAGGGACAAGTTATCGCATCAGCTGCGGAAGAGGCAGCTATTGAAACTGGTATCAGTCTTTACTTAGAAGAAAACGGAATTAATTTGGAAGAAAAACGGGAATATTTCCGTAGATATGTAGATCGACATCTAGCATTGATCGCTCCAGCCGATTTAAAAAATTATTTTGTCGAGTATCCCACAATCAGTAAGGTGAATCAAATTGCGATAGAGCAGGATTGGGATGGAACGGTGCCTCAGGAGCGGGTGGCCGAATTATATACGCTGATGGAAAAACTGAACGCTGCCGGTCTATATAACAAGTATATTCCGGCTGTAGAGGTTAAATCTATCTTAGGCAAGTACTCATGAGTGATACTAGGAGGTGGTTTGTGTGTAATGGATGAAAGAATCAAATTAGAGTATCTGGATAGAATTAAAAGCACCGATCAAGCGAACAAAACACAAGCTACACACTGTATTCGAGAAACGTTTGATCGGTATATGTCGATAAACCAGCATCTTTTGGCATCACAGTTTTGGAATAAGATGGAAGCAAAACAACATGTTTCTGACTGTCAGATACTTTTAGAATTAATGGAATACCTGGACAGTAAAAGAAAACGGCAATTATCTCGGTTAGTGTGTGTGAGCATAGAATATTGCCTGACGAATCGCTGCAAAATATATGATTTTGATAAGTACCTGTTAAAGGTGATCCGGCGATTCATTAACATGGAAAAAGATACGAGTGTGATGTTCTGTATGTTCTGTATGCTGGATTATTGTCACAATGATATCCAAGATACTTACTATCTTAATATCGTAAGGGCTGGGCTATCAGGTACACTGCTCGAGTATTATATAGATTTACTTGGCACAGTTACGAATCAAAACAAGGAATCTGTTTTTGATGTGATTCGTAATTTAAAGGCTGCTGGCGCACAGCGAATAGATCTAGAAGAAGCAATTAAATTAGTATGTATATGTGAGTGATGACAGATATAGATTCTGTCAGTCAGATAAAGAAGTTTAGATTCCCCCTTCATTTGGTCTAAATAAGAGTTGTTATCCTTAGATCAAGTGAAGAGGGAATTTTTCTATGAGGAGGAAATATATGCGTGTGATCAAGAAAATGGGGATTCTACTAGTGGTTTTATGGGTGTTGCTTGTGGTTGTTGGGAATAATACGGCATCTATTAGTGAAGCCATCTGGGAAATTATGAATGCATTTATGCCGGTAGTAATCGTACTCATTGGCATTGGCTTGATGATACGATCAATTTTCAAGTAAAGAGGAGGTCTTGAACTATGAAGATAAAGAACAAAGCTCTGCAGGACATTAAAAAAGGCCAGGGAGTAGAACGTCATAGTGTCCTTGATAAAGGCGGTGTATGGATAAAGCCGACCATGATTTTTGAAATGAAGAAAACATATAACTGCAAGAGACAGAAGCAGGAATTAAGAAAGACGATGGAACATTATTAATGTCTGCGAACGTGGGAAAGTAATTATTGCATAGAAGGAGTGGAATCGCATGAAAGACAGAAGTACTATGGGGCCAATTGAATATGTATTTGAGAGTGTATTCTGGTGCTTAATAAGCATGACTTGGTATAAAAACATTCTTTTTCGGTGTATTCCAAACGTGACATATGCAGCTTCGAAAACTGCTTTATGGATCCTATTATTTGCATCTATAGCAGCATGCGCAGTATGTGTTTTTAGGATAAAAAGAACTGGATGGAGTGTACTTGTATCGTTAGTGCTTCCGTATGGAATTTATACTGTTGTTACATATTGGAGAACACTTCAAAGCAGAATACTAATTGTTTTGGCAATCGCAGCAGTATTATCTATGGTTGTGGGTATTCTGGTACTGACGCGTAAGGTAAGGACGAGAAAGAACTTGAAACGTATCTATGCCAAACGGTTTCGAAATTGGATTGCGGCAACCGGGAATATTTATACTGTTGCAATGATTGCAATTATGGCACCGCTCTTCTTTCAGGGGGCATTTGGCGTGACATTATTTAAGTCTGGTATTGAAGCTAAAATCGGGAATGAGAACGCGAACCAGACTATTTCGAGTAATATTGATATGGTTTTAAAGTTGCAGGATGAAGAATGGTGCTCGCTTAGTACAAATGATAAACTTGATGTATTGCAGTGTGTAGCAAACATAGAGGCACATTACCTGGGGATTTCTAATGAGTTGAACGTGGGTGCAGCTAATCTGCCTGAATATACACTGGCCTGTTATTCAGATGCTTCTAATACGATCTATATTAATCTTGAACATTTGGAAAACGATCCGGCGGATGAGGTATTAAACTCATGTTGTCATGAGGCCTACCATAGTTATCAGCATAGATTGGTTGATGCTTATAACCAAGCACCAGAAGAAATCAAGAAACTCCGCATTTACAGGAATGCAGTGCATTATGCTGATGAATTTGATACTTATGTGGATGGGTACGAAGACTTCTGTTCATATTATTCTCAGCAGTGTGAGAAGGATGCGCGTACATATGCAGAGGATGCTGTTGAGGATTACTATTCAAGAATCGATGAGTATCTAAATGGTGATTCGGAACAAGCGGATGGGCTGGTTATCGGATCATATCTGAAACAGTATTCAGTGGAAGTTTCACCGGAAGGAGAATTTTTACTGGATCCAGACGGTAACAGTATTGCTGGTCCATATCGTAAAGTATATGATGATGATTTGAAATGGTGCTGGGATGAAACATGCCGGTATGAGGATGAAAATGGTATGTTAGGATACTTGGCACCTGATGGGAAAGAATTAACTCCCGCATTGTTCGTTGAAGCATCAGAAATGTCTGACGGAAAGGCGCGGGTTAGAGAAGCCTCTGGAGGCGTGTATTATATTAATTCTTCCTTTGAAAGGATTTCTGATGATTATTTAGATGGCTTTGAATATGAGCATCAAGGCCTTTTTGCCAGAGTTCAGCTAGAGGATAAAACCTGGGGGATAATTGATAGGAATGGCGACCTCGTGCTTGAAGGCGCAGATTCAATTCAGCCTTTGCCACTTGTTACTGTATATGGTAGCGCGATAATTGGTGGTAAGGCCTGCCTGTTAGAGTTGGATTTTGATACTGCAGAGCAAATCAAAATTGTTAAAGAGTTCGACGAGTTTTGTGAAATCTCAGAGGTGTATTATGGATTGTTTGCAATCGTGATTAATAGTGAGGGTATGGTCGGCGTTGTTGATTGCACCGGAGATATTGTCATTCCAGCTCAATATAAGTCAATAGATTATGAAGTAATCTTTCATGAAGAGTCTGTCTGGGTTGGAAATGATATTGTCTTTCATTGCTATGAAGAAAATGGATTGGAAAAATCCGTTGAGAAGAAATGGTAAAGAGGAAGAAATACAATGAAAAAAATTGTTATTATTAGTGGTTTCTCAGGCGCTGGAAAAGGCAGTGTAATACATCGGCTTATGGAAACTGATGAAATGATTTTTAAGGATTAGTCAAAAATTTGGCTTTCCGTGTCTGATACTTCAAGAGCAATGCGAAATAAGGAGATAACTATAACTTTATCTCTATAACAGATTATCAAAAACGAGTAACTGAAGGCTATTATCTTGAATACAATTATTATGATGGAAATGGTTATGAAACCCCACGAAGTCCGGTTTTTGATGTCCTTGGCAAAGGAAAAACTGTCATTCTGGAAATTGACAGAAACGGTATGGAGCAGATACTGTCAGATGAGAGCATGACAGATGTGGATATTATTACCATTTTTATTTGTGTCAATTCAAATACACTACAAGCCAGGCTGCTTCATAGAGGAGACAGCAAGGACGATATTTCGAGGCGAATGATCATTGCGTATAACGAATTGAGTCACTTTAGTAAATATGATCATATATTTATCAATGGTGACATTGATAAGACAACGCTTCGAGTGAGGGCGCTGATTCATGGACTCCCCATATCAGATGATATTTTTAGTGGCGACTTGTTTTATCAAGCATAATATTTGTTCCCTTTTTGAAGGCAATGAAGACAATGAGGAGCTTCCTGTATAATTCAAATATAGGGAATCCCATGAAAGGTGGTTGAGAAAAAAGGATACCTCAGAGTAAAATAAGATTTGCTGACTTTGCGGGTTAGTAAAAATCTTATTAAACAGAGAGGTATCTGAAATGAAGTATAACACACAAAACGCAAAAATTGCATCTATTACGGAAGAAACTTTAGTCCTTGGGATTGATGTCGGAAGTGCAACCCATTATGTAAGGGCATTCGACTGGCGTAATTATGAATTTTCCGATAAGCCACTGGCGTTCAGTAACGATGAAGCAGGGTTCCTGACATTCATGGCATGGGTTGAGGATATCAAGGAGAAAGCTGGCAAAACCGCTGTGATCCCCGGAATGGAACCAACGGGACATTACTGGTTCAATTTGGGGAAGTTCCTGCAGGACAGTGGGATGAGGCCAGTCCATGTAAATCCACACCATGTAAAAAAATCGAAGGAGATGGATGACAATAATCCGGACAAGAATGACCGTAAAGATCCAAAGACTATCGCTGCATTGGTAAATGAAGGACGCTTTTCCTATCCCTATATTCCAACAGGGGTTTATGCAGAGATCCGGAGCCTTTCAAATCTGCGTTTTCAGACGCAGGAAGAGATCACAAGAATCCGGAACCGGATTGCACGATGGATCAGTATCTATTTTCCCGAATATAAAGACGTTTATGGGAAACTGGATGCAGTAAGCGGGATGATGGTGCTTAAGGAGGCACCACTTCCGGTGCAGATAAAAGAACTGGGAGCGGGAGGGATCAATCAGATCTGGCGGGATGCAAAGCTGAGGGGCGCCGGGATGAAGAGGGCAAAGACCCTGTTATCGGCAGCGGAGCACAGCGTTGGGAGCCAGGAAGCACCAGAAGCGGCAAGCATGGAGATCTGGAACCTGTTGGAAGACTATGAGAAGTACAGCAGCCGCATGGATGACCTGATGGCTAGGATAGAAGAAAAGATCAAAGAAGTCCCCTATGTAGATAAACTTCTTGAGATCAAAGGGATCGGGCTGAAAACGGTATGTGGATTTATCGCAGAGGTCGGCGACCTGAGCAGGTTTGATGACCCAAAGCAGCTGCAGAAGCTGGCAGGATATGCGATTGTAAAGAACAGCTCCGGGAAACATGCAGGTGAAAGTCATATCAGTTACCGGGGACGGAAGAGACTGAGATATGTGCTGTACGAAGCAGCGATATCCGTGATAGGAAAAAATGGTGAATTCAGGGAGATCCATCGGTATTATCAAACCAGAGAGAAAAATCCCCTGAAGAAGATGCAGTCGGTGGTAGCGATAGCATGTAAAGTCCTTCGAGTCTTCTATGCCATACTAACAAAAGGTGTAGATTATGATGGAGAAAAGATGCTGGGAGATATCAGGAGACCCGCAATGAGTGTCCAGGCTGCATAAGAAGCTCAGTAGTCCGAGGGAAGACTGACGTGGTTGAAGTGAGCAGTCAGATACAAAGCGTTCTGTCTGCTGACCTCAGCCACGCCGGGAAGAAAACGGAAGACTGAAAGAACTGCTGTGAAGCAGAGGAAAAGGCAGAACGTGGAAGGGGAACGTCCGCTGGGAACAGCGCTGTCACGGGAAGCCGATCAGCAAATGTTATGAATACAAAGAATGAGCCAGTAGTCGGCAGGAATATTTTCCATAGGGCAAGACCCTGGCAAGGAGCTAAGCTGACACCCTGGTTATGGGCAGGTGGAACGAAGGAAGTGAGGACTAGTACAGAAATGTGCAGAGATCCTGGTAGACACGGGAGGTGCGCCGCCATAGATGGATGGGTATATACAAGGCCATGTAAAACGGAAAAATAGAGACGTTTTATTTCGTATACCTATAACCACCTATTTTCGTACCAGATACAGAAAAATGCTCATGATCGAGGCTCATTCATCTGAGATAGAAACTTAGAAATTCCTTGATTTTAAGAGAAAAAACACTTGACTAAATAGGGAGGAATTAATGCTATGAACATAAGACATAAAAAATTTGTCGAAACTATAAGACTTAAAATTGATGTGGAGGAAGGGACATCGAGATCCCTTTCAACTGAATCGGATGAGGACGTGGATACAGATTCTTTTGACCTACAGGCCGAATTGGAAAGAAAGTTTGATGAAATTTTTGGACCAATTGATGACAACTAAAGTGATGTTTGACCCGGTAAGCTTTCAATGCTTCCGGGTTTTGTTATGTATAAGAGGGATAGAGTGTAAATTTAGCCTTCCCCACCCTAAGCTGGCTAATTGCGCATGAGATACTTATTTCACAGGAGCGGCAGAGAGTTTTCTCTTCCAAAAGGAGCAGAGAACTCCCCCCTCCGGAGAACAGAATTGTCCATGAGATAATTAATTCATCGAAGGAATCTTCGATGCAGAACCTTGAAAACTCCATAAATAACAATGCAAAAACGCCTGGTTATCGGGGCGTACAGTTCGATAACAGCGACCATTGAGCGGTTGAAAACCTCTGGGGAAATGTAACACCTATTGTTGCTAGGTAATCAAAAAATCAATTCAACATAGATATAAAGGAGAATTCAACTATGAAGAAAAATAACTATTCTAACGAGATTGCAAACGTTGTTAAGCAGTTCCTGGACGAAGATGATTGGCATTATTCTTTTGATGAGAATAGGGGCAATTTTAAATTTGGACTCTGCATCGATAGCAAAATGAAGAATATTAGATATCTTGTTGACGTAGACGATGACAATGTAATCGTATACGGAACCGCGCCGGTCGGTGCAGATTCTGACGACAAGCAGATGATGGCTAAGATGGCAGAGTATATTTGCAGAGTTAATTACGGATTGCAGAATGGATCCTTTGAGCTTGACTTCAGAGATGGTGAAATTCGTTTCAAGAGCTATGTGGATTGTGATGGATGCATGCCTGGTAAGGATGTAATCAGAAACAGCGTACATTGTACCGCCATGATGTTTGAGAGGTACTCCCCTGGTATGATTGATATCATCTTTGCTGGAAGCAATGCAAAGGAAGCGATTGAGAAATGCGAAAAATCTCCGGAAGAGGAGCTTCGCAGTATGCTTAGTGCATTAGGTGAGGAGTTTGGAGATGGTGGAATTGATGAAATGCTGGAACGAGTTGCTCAAAGACTTGGCATTGCTACTGATGATGGAACGGAATGCCTGAGTGCTGAAGATACGGACGTTCATATGGATCTGTTTAGGAAGAAAGAAGGTGCTGAGTAATGAATAAATTCTTTGATAAAACAATGGCTGAGGGTATTGCAAAACATGAGAGTTTTATGACATTGATCAACCGGATTAATGAAGATCCGAGTGTTTTGGATACCCTTCCATATGAAATGCTCGTGCAGGTGAATGCATATTATGAAGAAGAATGCAGAAAGCGTGAAAAGCATATAAGAGATCTCGAGGAAAACTTAGCCTGCATGAAAGCAGAATTAGAGGAAGAAGGTGATGTTGCCTAACGATATTGTATAATTGCCAGTATCAATAACAAATTGGATCATATTATCTGATTATCTGAAGAAATCGTCAGAAGTGAGGATATTTATGAAGATTGTTAGAGAGTATTCTCTTATCTTACCCTTATACAAACTCTATGAAATATTTGCACTGGCAGAGAGGAGGCTGTCAGAAAACGAGTTTGAATTGTTAATCAAGGAACTGTGGAAAAACATCTATAAACTGGAGGTGGATCATTGTTTAAAGAGAGATTATTTGATGCAGTATTAGCCAATAAGGCTGCAAAAATTCCGGTCGCAGTTACTCTAAAACCAGGAATGCGACAGGCCTTTACGGAAATGTATGAAATCTTAAAACACTGCAATCATGAGGTGATGTCGTGTGTTCCGGCAAAATTTATCACAATGCTGAAAAACATATGGACCCCAATTGGCTTGTAAATCTTGATTTTTCTAAAGAATTGAGAGACATGGACATGCTGGTTGATACAAGAGTTCTTTTACACTGGGTTTATAGAGATTTTCTGTGTTTAGAAGTTGAACGGGAAAAGATTATAGAAGAGAAAACATTAGAGGCAGCTGCAAATGGTGAAATGTATCCGACGCTCTCCTTGTATGAGGTAATGGACATGCTTGGGTGATCAGGCGGAAATCTGCATAGAGAAAGGTGGAATGATAAATGGATAATACTATTAAGCTTACGGATCCAAATGGATATGACGTGTATTTCGAGTTCCTTTATCTGATTGAGTTTGAAAATGAAGCGTATGTTATTCTTCTTCCGCTAGATGATACAGATGGTGAAGTGGTTATTCTGAAGATAGAGTCCACGGATGATCCGGAAATGGAAAGCTATTGTTCGGTAGAAGACGAATACGTACTCAATAAAGTGTTTGGCATATTTAAAGAAAAATTCAAGGATGAATTTGCATTCATAGAAGATTGAGATAATCAATCTGAAATTGAAGATGTTAGCGTTCTGTGATATACTTAAAATTAAGACTTTGGCTATGGCTATAGATGGACTACAGGTGTTTAAGTATTCACTAACTCGGAAGCATTTTTTAACAGAATGGATTCCCCCTTCGGTTGTGTGAGAACTGTATGTAATAAAATTCATATTATCAACATTGAAGAAGGAGATGCGTCATATGAAGAATACATTTGAAAGTTACATGAAGGAGCCATATGTTCTTGAGCTCTGTGAGATGCAGAGATTGCATGGAGAATTGTTATCTGAAATAGGTAATGACCCGGATGCAATCGAATTATATGATGAACTCATTGATATTGCTACAAGATATGCGGAAATCCGAGCTAAATGGGGAATGTTGTCCAGAGAAGAAAAATGGATACCGATTCCTTAAGAACTTCGCATCATAATTCGGTGATCATTCATTTTAATATGCTTGCAAGATATCTTCGAATGCAAGAGAAAAAAGCTGAGTGGCGAGATCGACTTGGAGATGATGAAGCGAACAGATATTATCGAAAGACAATCGGCGATTTCGGATGCTATATCGTTTTTGTAAATAGCATCTGTGCACGCTAATACAAATTTTAAAAGAGGTTTATGACTATGAAGTATATAAAAATATTCCTTGCCTCTTCGCTGTCTGAATTCAAAGAAGACCGACGCGAGTTGGGTGATTACATTAGAAAATTAAATAATGTGTACTGCAAAAGAGGTATATATTTTGAATTGGTTGTATGTGAGGACATCTCTGATTCGTTGGCCGAAGAACGAAAACAGGAAGAATATAATGCAGAGATAAGAGACTGTCAGTATTTTTATATTATCTTTGGTAAGGAAGCTGGACGGTATTCTGTCGAAGAGTTTAATGTTGCTTTGGATAATTTTAAAAGGACTGGGAAACCCCATATTTATACATATTTCCAGAAACTTCCTGACGATGATGACGTAGACGCAAGTATTAAGGAATTTATAGGCAGGTTAGATTCTGAACTGAACCATTACTATAGTAGATTTTCTCATTTGGATACCATCAAATTAAACATACTTTTAGAACTTACAAGAAATCAAGAAATAGGGGGATGTATTCAATTTGAAAATGGGGCTGCAAATGTTGATGGTGAGGGTGTTTTATCATTAGACAGAATTCCTTTGTATAATAATAATTACGGCCTTCAGCAGCTCCGAATGAAAAAAGAGGAAAGAGATAAAGAGTTTTCAGATTTGTTGGTACGTGCAGCTCAATTTCCTGATGATGCAACGATTAAAAAGAGCATTGAAGATAATGTGCGGGAACGCTATCAGTTACAAAAGAGTCTTAAGGAATACGAAGAGAATATGTATGAGTTGTGCAGAAAAGCAGAGAGTATACGGCACAGTTCTTCATCATTATCTTGGAGACAGAGGGAGGCGTTAAAGTTTGTTGACCTGGGTGATTATGAAAATGCATTGAGAATACTCCAGGATTCAATTTGGAGCGAAGAAAAGGAACAGGCAAAAGACAAGCTTGGCCAGATCGAAATTGCAAAAGAGAAATCTTTAGATGTAATCAGGGACTATATTTCCGGAAAACGATTGTTGATAACTACAATTGCATTTTCGGGGATAACAGAAGAACAGGAAGAGCAGATCATCGATATTTATCAGGATATCGTACCTGATGTATTAAAATATGAGATCCAGCTTGAAACCGTGTATGAATATGCTTGTTTTTTGAGAAATCACAATCGACATGCTCAGGCTATTCGAATATTGAAGGAGTTAGTTGTTAAGTATAAGAAGATTGGAGCGAAGTCATCTCTTGCCGATGCTGAATATCTACTAGCCTGTATACTATATAAAGTAAATCAAATAGAGGAGTCAAAAAAATATCACGAAGATGCATTGCATATTCGAACCGAATTAAAAGAAGACAGTCCGGAAGAAATGCTCAAATTTGCACAGAGTTGTAATCAATTGGGATATTTAATGTTTCGTACATATCATTTTGAGGAAGCAGAAACATATTATTCAGATGCCTTATTAATTCAGTCGGATCTTCAGGGAAACTTTAGTGTGGATGGTCAAAAAGTGTTATGTGATACTGCTCTTACTATGAATAATCTTGCGATATTATATGAGAATAACCATAAAGAGAGTCATGCAAAAACAATGCACAATAGAGCACTGAAGATTAGGAAAAAGCTGGCAGAAGATGAAAATGTAGAGGCACTCGGGTATTTAGCTATGAGTTGTTTGAATTATGCGAAGTTTTTGTCAAGGCATTCTGAGAATCCAGATGAGGCAAGTATGTACTACCAGAGAGCTATTGATTTATACATTAAGATAAGCAAGAAGGATTCTAAACACTTGGTGGATAGTGCTATTGCTGGTTATTATTATGCTTGTTTTATGGAGCGTTATGATAAAGAAAAAGCTTTGAAACTACACCAAGAGGTTCTGCAGAGTAGATTTCTTCTGTCTATTGATAATAGAGATGCATTGGCTTCAGATCTCACTGACAGTTATTTTGCGGTGGGGCGTCTTACTTGTGAACTTGGAAATGAAATTGAAGCAAAGGCAATGTTGGAAAAATCCTTAACGATGAAGAAAAAACTGGCACAGAAAGCACCTGAAAAACATCAGAAGAGTCTTGACGAAATGATAACGTATATCAATTCTTTATGATGCAATCAAATAATTGAATACAATAATGTTTTTCCTGTGGCATTGGTATGAAAATAATGCCAAGGGCTAGTGTACGGGTGAAATAATAGACTATGAGGACGCACAAATGAGCAGGGAACTCGTTGCTTATTTTTAGCCAGTGGAGTTACTGGCAATGTTGCTAAGACATTAGCAGAGGTGGCAAATGGCGAGCTATATGAGATTAAACCGGCTGTTCAGTATACGGATGTGGTTTTGAACTGGATGGATAAGAAATTTCGCAGCTCTGTTACGATGTAGGATAAGAATTTAAGACCGGAGATGGCTGATATGGATGCACCGGTAGCGGAGGCAGATGTTATTTTTGTTGATTTCCCTATCTGGTGGTATGTGGCTCCGCATATTATCAATTCGTTTCTGACGGCTCATGATTTCAGTGGGAAGACAATTGTTCTTTTTGCTACTTCTGGAGGTAGTGATTTTGGTAGAACGCAGGATGAACTGGAAGACAGTGTTTATGGTACGACACATCTGATGGAAGGACAAATCCTGAATGGAAAGCAGGGAAAAGAGGAACTTGTCGAATATGTCAATAGTCTGGCATTGTAAACTAATAATTTTACAATATAAGAATTGATTGAAGAAGACCTTCAGACGGATGTGAGAGTGTCTGTTCGGAGGTCTTTTGTGCGTGATTAAGTAGTACAGAAATTACAAAACTCCTTAGGAATTGAGAAAATCGGGAAAAATACTCGCTAACTCCGCATATAGTAGGGAGTTTTCCTATGCTGGCAAGACCCTGGTTTTATCTGAATTCTTATAATGAAATCAAATAAGAGGAACTAGGAAGGATTAATGATGTAGGAAATAGACCTTAAAATTGTTGGTGAGTATATTAAGCGTTTGTGTAAAGCGAAAAAACTTACCCAGGATCAACTGGCAGAACGTGGTGCATGCAGTAGAAAATACCCTAGTGCTGTTGAGAATGGAGAAAAACCTGCAATTGAGAGCAGTAGATAAAGCAGCTGATTCAATTTTTGATATCAAAGAAGAATATCTTATAAAGGGTATTCCTGAAGCATAAAGGAGTACAAGGAGAATCCTGGCTATACAGTGAAAAGTGAAAAGCTGGCAGCTGGTAATAAGAAAAGTATGAATCGTAAGGCTGTTATGTTTGATTCCGAGGAGTCTTGCGTTTTTTTCATTTTCAGATGATTAAAAAATATATTTTGGCACACCTGGAGAAATTCAGGGTCGCAAGCTATAGGGCTTGATGATGGTAATCAGTTGCACTTTATCAGCTGGAGTCTATGCTCAGTTTTGTTTTTCTGTTACGGAAGGTGAGGATTTATGGTCAAAGATTGGGTACGATAGTAAAATAATGTAGCATTTGTTATGAGCAAATCTATTTCAAAGTTGTTTCAGAACGGTGAAAATAATTTGAAAAAAGAATAGTTAGTTGAGGCAGCAAGTTTTTTATTGCAAGATACTTGCAAACAAATGGAAAATTTTGTGGGAGTTAAGAGATGAGTAAGAGCGCAAAAGCATTCCCTCATTCATCTCTAAAGATGGTTGTGGTTTTTCGTTTGGTTTGAAGTAGATTCGATTCTATATTTCGGACATCTAGTAAAGCAATGAAATTTTGTTGAATGACTTCCAACGTTTTCTGCTTTTTCTTCAATTCTTGTTTCTCCCGGACAGTAGCAGCCTGTTTCGATTCAAGGTTTTCAATTTGCTTCTGAATTTTTTCAGAGATAGGGATTTTTGTAACGCCCAGATCCTGTAGCTCTTTTTTTAGTGAATCGTGGAGCTGGTATTCTGCCTGATGCTTGGTACGGTACGCTTTTGGATTTTTGGCAGATTTGCAATCTTCAATCACTTTTCGGCAGAGCCGGTAAGAATCACAGTGTTTCTGAATGACTTTCTGTGTGCTAAGCTCATTGTTGATTTGCGCTATTCTTTGATCGGCAGCTTTAACAGAAGCTTCAATGTCAGAAATATGCTGTTGGAAATCTTCATAATTCAGCAGATTATTTTCAGAAAGATAGTTGAAGGTACGAGCCGCTTCTTTCAGATTATTGAGTTTTGCCCAGCGTTCAAATCCCTCTCGATTGCCGGTCGTAACATAAGTGGAAATATTGATATACAGGCGAGCTTCTCTGGACAGATGCTTTGGAACTTTCACTTTGCTACGATTTTTAGTCAGACGGATACGGACATTTTCTTCGCTATAATAGCTTCCGAGAGATTTCATATAAGTGAAGTTCTTCTGCTCCGGTGCACGGAAGGATAGATGTTTTCCCTGTCGAACTTCATATCCTGCTAACTGCATCTTTTGCAGAAATTCCTCATAGTTGATAGAAGACCAGATTGCCTTATCAATCGCAACACGAAGTTTAGCCTTCCAACTGGTGCCACGATGATATTCCATGTTCTCTTTATAACTTTTACTTTTTTCTCCAGTTGGCATACTGGTGGCAAGTCCATTTTTGTGACAGATACGATTACTGATCCGGCAGATTTTATGGTAGCTCCGCTTATTAGAAACATACTTGTGATGATCAACAAAACTTGCAGCGTTGAAGATGATATGGTTATGAATGTGATTTTTATCAACATGGGTGCTGATTACATATTCATATTTTCCTTTCAGTACTTCATCTGCAAATTGCTGTCCTAAGCGATGGGCGGTTTCTGCATCTGCTTCACCAGGCTTAAAGGACTGGATCAGATGAAATGCCAGGTTATCGCCTTTATCCATTCCGTTCTTTTTTGTCTGTTCTCTCGTCATGGCAAATTCCAGATCAGCTGTTTCAGGAGAACAGCCAAAACTGGAAACAAGTAGTTTTTCATCAGTCTTGTCTGGATTCGTGATATAGTCCAGAGCTTTCTTATCTGTTACTTTAATGGGGAAGATCTTAATATATGCCATAGTTCTTTCACCATCTCTTTCAATTCTTTCATTTCCTCCGGGTATAGATCTCCGGTGGTATTTACCTTTTTTGCAATCTGATTGATATTTACGCCAATCTTGTGCATTTCCTCATACTGTTTCTTTAGCGGAGT
>JAPFCU010000082.1 GCA_026169535.1 Blautia sp. | reverse complement strand
ATAAAGAGATAGTAACCAGAGAGATAAAATTCTTGTGTTATACTAACGGATGTGCTATATTAATAATAGAAAAAGGGAAAGCCAGAAACACACGGCCTACCCTCAAACAATCAGCAACTTACCTTTTTTACAAGGTCAGCCGTTCACTATTGCGAGTAGTGGGCGGCTATTTTCTATTCTTGAAGATCTCATAACAAAGACCAACAAGAGCGACAATGAAGATACCTGTCTGTATTAGATCAGAATATGTAATCATTGGCATCGCCCTCCTTTCTTTCGTCTGGAGGGTTAGCCCCTCCGAGGTGGAGGGTAGGCCGCCTTTTATGTGCTCTGACTTTCCGTGAAGTTAGTGTACCATGTAATTCTATAAACATCAATCAAAAATCTTGAAGAAGCTCCCTCTTTCTGAATATGAATAAGAAAATTTTATATGATACCCTAAGGATACTGATTTCATACGAGAGGGGAATGTGGAAACTCTATGGGATAAAGGACCATGGCAGTTTTTTGAGGAATATGAAGAAAGATTTGTGAATAATAGAAACATGATAGACTGGGGAAATTATGAATAACAAAAAACCAACAAGGGGAAACCCTGAGAGATGCAGGAGAAACGTGCGCCTGCCAAACAATTTGATTTTGAGAATGTCTGAAATACCTTTATTTCATATTGTTACCAGATTGTAATCTCCCTTTGTTATGATAAACTCAACATAATGAAGGGAGACATTTTTTATGAAAATATTAGAAACAAAGCATCTGAAAAAATATTATGGTCAGGGCAGCAGTCTGGTAAAGGCCGTGGATGATATCAGTATTTCAGTGGAAAAAGGAGAGTTTGTTGCAATCGTGGGAACCAGCGGATCCGGAAAAACCTCTCTTTTAAATCTGCTGGGCGGTCTGGACTATGCGGACAGTGGTGAAGTGATCATTGGCGGACAGTCTCTTTTGAATATGAAAGATGAGGAGCGTACTGTATTTCGCAGAAGAAACATTGGATTCATTTTTCAGAATTATAATCTGGTATCTATGCTGAATGTGTATAAAAACGTGGTTCTCCCAATACGCCTGGATGGCAACAAACCGGATGAAGAGTTTATCGGAAAGATCCTGAACCTTTTGGGACTGACAGAAAAAGTTCGAAACCGTCCCAATCAGCTTTCAGGAGGACAGCAGCAGAGGGTGGCCATTGCAAGAGCGCTGGCCTCCAAGCCCAAGATCGTTCTGGCAGACGAGCCTACGGGAAATCTTGATTCCAGAACCAGTTCGGAGGTAATGGGGCTTTTGCAGATGACCAGCCGGGAGTTTAACCAGACGATCATTATGATTACCCATAATGAAGAAATTGCCCAGATGGCAGACCGTATTATTCACCTGGAGGACGGAAGGGTAGTGGGAGGTGATATCCATGTTTCAAAATTCTGATAAGGAAGTATTGAAGGAACTGGCAAAGGATAATTATATCTCTCATAAAAGCAGAAACCGAATTGCCATTCTTGCCATTGCCCTGACAACGCTTCTGATCACAGCGGTGTGGACGGTAGGAATTGGCATGATCTCTACCATCAGTAATTATGGGGAATCTGCTCCTGGGCCGGGGTGTGAGGGAAATATTACTGGCACGGAGGAAACCCGGCAGAGGCTTGAGGAACTGCCCCAGATCCAATGGGCAGATATGACCAGGGAATGCAGTGGGGCAGGACTTCACAATCGGGAGTTTGCCGGCATGGATGTGCGGCTGCTGGCTCCGGATAAAGGTTATTTTGGACATAATTTTGTGGAACTGATTGAAGGCAGATTTGCACAGAGAGCGGATGAAATTGTGATTTCCGATACTATGGCGGAACGTCTGGGGCTTGAAACAGTGATTGGCAGTCAGCTGGAACTTCTGGTGATGATTGGCGCAGATGAAAAAATGGTGGAAACGCCCATGACCTTTACCATTACCGGATATTATAAAAACCCCCTGATCAACATCAGCAAGGTTTATGATGAGATCTATACGGTACCTGAATTTATTACACAGTATAATCCGGCTATGGATCAGCGTCCGCATAAGATTTATGTGAAGCTGAATAATCTGAATCCTCTCCTGATGAAAACAGATGTAATGGATAAACTGCAGGAAGCCAATGATCTGGCAGGAGGTATCGGAACCGGAACAAAAAATACCAGCAGCATGAGTAATATGCTTTTAAGTGTAGGACCGGCGATTCTGTTTGTGTTATTTATTGGTATGAGCGGTTATTTTCTGATCTATAATGTGTTTTATATTTCTGTATCCTCTGATATCCGTTGGTTTGGCATGATGAAAACCATCGGTACCACAGCAAGACAGCTGAAGGCTGTGCTGATGCAGCAGATCCGCCGTCTGGCAGTTATCGGTATCCTGATCGGAATCGTACTGGGATATCTTGTGGGAAATCTGATTGGACCGGGAGTGATGCGGCAGACTATGTATGGCATGTTTTACAAAGCGCCAAACGTTTTGGCAGTGTTCCTTCTGGGAACTGGATTTTCCTGGTTTACCGTATACGTCAGTGCATTGAAATCTCTGAAGCTGGCCTGTCATATTTCTCCAGTGGAAGCAGCCAGATTTGCGCCCAAAAAGAAGAAAAATATGTTTACGATTCTTTCTTTCGCGTTAAGCGGAATGATTTTTCTGGTTTCCTGCAATGCAGCTCTGGGATTTTCCATAGATCATATGGTGGAACGCTACAACATGAAGGATGCCAGGATTTTTCATAAGGGTTTCTCCTGGTCGCTGGAAGAGCCTTACCAGCCTGTCTCTGTAGAATTGCCGGAGAAAATAGCTGCACTGCCTTTTGTGACCAATGTGGATGTAGTATATCAGGCAAGGCTGATGCCGGATTATGAGGAAACGACAATGGGAAGAATTTACTGGCCTTCTCTGGCTCAGGTGTCTCTGGACGGCGCGTTAAAAAAGGAAATGGAATTTTTTGCAGGCAGTGAAGAATTTATGAGTACTTATGGAGACACAGGTCTTCTGGATCAGGCAGAAAACAACCGGTGGATGCTGGGAGTAAAGGGAATCCCTGCAGATTTGATCCGGCAGGAGCTTGCCTGTGAGGGCGTTTTTGAGGGAACTTTGGATCTGGAGAAGTTTAAGACAGGAGAAGGGATTGTATGGGCGTCTCCGGACAGTCAGGAAATTCTGGGAAGAGATTTTGAGGGCAGCGTACATCCTGGAGATAAAACAACAATCGGTTTTTATGATGCTCAGGGGAACTGTATAGAAAAAGAGGTAACCATTCTGGCAGTACGGGCGAAATCTGAAATATATGGATCCGGTGATTTTGGCGTTGGGAACATCATTTTGTCCGATACTCTGTTTAAGGAGCTGTACCCGGATTATGACCAGCGGATCAGCAATATTCAGATCGACACAGAGGAAGAGATCACAGAGGAACAGAATCAGCAGATCAACAGTCTCATGGCTGAGGAGTACAACACGCAGCTTCAGTTGGATTCCCGTTATTACACCAGATCCGAGATGGGCGGTCAGAAGCAGACCTTCCAGCTGATCGGCTTTCTGCTGGCAGGACTTCTGGGGATTATTGGGATTTCCAATCTGGTCAATACCATTACTTCGGATGTATTTTCACGAAAGATCGAGCTGGCGGCAATGCAGTCTATTGGAATGACAAGGAAACAGCTGTGGGCAATGCTTCTGAAAGATACCCTGAAGTTTATGAGTGTGTCTGTGGCTCTTATGCTGATATCCGGCGGCATTATGTCTTATCTTGTGACTCAGCATCCGCTGTTTACAGGATTTAACGCAGGGCTGTTTCTGGTATCGGCATCCGTTCTGCTGCTGTTGGTGACAGGTATCTGTATCTTTATGACCTGGCTCCTGGTAAAAGTTCTGAACAAAAAATCCATTGTTGAAAGACTGCGGGAAATTGAGTAAGATAAACACAGTGCAGCCAGGGCTGCACAGAAAAAGCGGAGACCTTCGGACTTTCCGGACAGGAGAAAATAATGGACACAAAAATTCTACTGCTTGAAGACGATACAATGTTAAATGAGGGTATTGCCTATGCCCTGCGAAAAAAAGGATACCTGGTATACTGTGCAAAAAACATAAAGAAAGCGTCGGAATATCTGAATCAGCCTGTAAATCTTATGATACTGGATATCAACCTGCCGGATGGAGACGGAAGAGCGTTTTTGAAAGACGTCCGGCAGAACGATCCGGTTCCGGCATTGTTTCTGACTGCCCGGGATACAGAAGCAGATATGCTGAAAGGATTTGACTCAGGCTGTGACGATTATGTGACAAAGCCGTTTTCTATGGCAGTTCTGCTTCGGAGGATCGAAGCGCTGCTGAAGCGTTCGGAAAATACAGACAGCCGGTTTTATCATTGTGGTGAGCTGGTATATGATTTTGATGGAAAACAGCTGAAAAAGCAGGGGCAGGAGGTAAAGCTGACTGCCACGGAAATCCGCCTTCTGGAAGCCTTTCTGACCCACCGGAATCAAGTGCTGACAAGAGAACAGCTGCTGGATATGGTGTGGGATACTTATGAGAACTATGTGGATGAAAAAACCCTGAACGTAAATGTGGGGAGACTGAGAGGAAAAATAGAAGAGGATTCCCGGGAGCAGGGGTATATCAGGACGGTTTTTGGAATTGGCTACAAATGGAGCGACCGGACATGAGCCGGGGGATGACCGTATTTCTGCTTGCGGTAATCGTTATACTGATGGCTGTCCTTGCGCTGGTATTGCTGCGATACAGAAGAATGGAGAAATCTGCCGACAGAACCATGATTCAGGTGAATGACATGCTGGAACAGCTGATTCTGGGGCGGGAAGTAAAGTGTTTTTCAGAGAATGAAGATACCCTGCTGGGTAAATTTCAGACCCGGGCAGGGCGTCTCTATGATATCCACAGGGCTCAGGAGCAGAGAGAAAAGGAACTGAGAGATCAGATCAGCCGCTCTGTCAGCGATCTGGTGCATCAGATCAATACGCCCATTGCCAATATTAAAATGTACAGTGAGTTTTTAAAGGAAGATTTCCTGACAATAGAAGAACGCCGGCATTTTGCAGATAATCTGGAGCGGCAGGCCCGGAAACTGAGCTGGCTGGGAGAAGGTTTTGCAAAAATTTCACGGCTGGAGACAGGGATCATCTCCCTGAATCCGGAACTGCAGCCGGTACTTCCGGTGGTTTTGTCTGCTGTGGACCAGATATCATTAAAGGCAGAGCAGCACGGAAACGATATCTGTCTGGAGGGACGGCAGGATCTGAAAGCCTGTCTGGACAGAAAATGGACAGAAGAGGTGTTTTTTAACCTTCTGGATAATGCAGTGAAGTACAGTGTCCCGGAAAGCAGGATCCTTGTAGAGTTTCTGGAATATGAGATGTATATCCGGATCAACGTATGCAGTCAGGGGACAAAGGTGGAACGGGAAGAATTTGCCAGAGTCTTTCAGAGGTTTTACCGGGGAAAAAATGCCGCAGAGCAGGAAGGCGTAGGGCTTGGTCTGTATCTTGCCCGTGAAATTGTAAATGGCCAGAGGGGATATATGAAAGGGGAATATGATTCGGAGAAAGGCAATGTGTTCAGCGTGTTTTTACGCAGGTGAAGCTTTTTGAAACAGAATAACCAGTGGCAAATCAGAATTACAGGGCTGAAGCAAAGGCAGACAGATTATCTGCCGGAGCATCAGCTCTGTTTTTTATTTATCAGTATTGACAAATAACAACATTGGTGATATGGTTAATTACACAAGTAATGAACTAAATGAGTGATTCCATAAACAGAAGGGATGTGAGAATGCGTGAATGAAATCCTGACACAGGAGAAGTCAATTTACATTCAGATAAAGGAAATGATTGAGAGGGATATCCTGCGGAATATCCTTTTGGAGGAGGAGAGAGTACCCAGTACCAATGAACTGGCGAAGCTTTATGCAATTAATCCAGCTACGGCAGCCAAGGGAGTAAACATTCTGGTGGACGAGGGAATTTTGTATAAGAAGCGGGGCATTGGAATGTTTGTAGCGACAGGAGCAAAGAAGCAGATCATGGAGAAACGGAAAAAGAATTTTTACGATGATTATGTAAAAAGTCTCATGGCTGAGGCTCACAGCCTGGGAATTACCAGACAGGAGCTGATCGCCATGATTCAGGAAGCAGAGAACGAAAAGGAATAATGGTTTTCGGAAAGCAGAGGGTGCATATATGAGTGAATTAAAAGCAAAGGGAATTACTAAGAAATACGGAACAAAGGAAGTGCTGCACGGTATTGACCTGACACTGGAAAAAGGGAAGATCTATGGTCTGATCGGTCGTAACGGAGCGGGAAAAACCACGCTTTTATCCATACTGACTTCTCAGAATCCTGCAACAGAAGGAAGTGTGACTTTTGATGAAATGCAGGTATGGGAAAATCCGGAGGCATTGAAGCATCTTTGTTTTTCAAGGGAGCTGAACCAGCTTCAGGGCGGCAATGCCAACGCAATGAAAGTAAAAGAATATCTCTGGGCAGCAGCTACCTTTTTTCCTTATTGGGATAAGGAAATGGCAAAGAGATTGGTGGAACTTTTCAGGCTGGATGTGAAGCAGCGGATCTCAAAGCTTTCCAAGGGAATGTGTTCCATGGTGACGATTATTGTAGGATTGGCGAGTAAGGCGGAATTTACGATTTTTGATGAGCCGGTGGCAGGCCTGGATGTGGTTGCCAGAGAGAAATTTTATGAGCTGCTTGTGGAGGAATTTACGGAAACCGGGCGAACCTTTGTGATATCTACCCATATTATTGAGGAGGCGTCAGATATTTTTGAGGAAGTGATCCTTCTGGATCAGGGCAGGATCCTTCTGAAGGAAAACACCCAGGAGCTTCTGGGAAGAGCTTTCCATGTCAGTGGACATGAGGAGGATGTGGCAAAGGCTGTGGAAGGTCTGACCACTCATCATGAGGAACGGCTGGGAAGAAGCCGGGGTGTGACAGTGCTTCTGGATTCGGGACAGCATATCGGAACAGAATATGATGTAAGTGTACAGAATGTAAGCCTTCAGAAATTATTTGTGGCGCTTTGCGGGGAGGGATGAGTATGAGGCTGGGAAGGCATGTGAAATACTGGGGCAGGAATGCGTTTGTATGGACAGGAATTTCTCTTGCCTGTATGTTGGGCTTTTGGCTTTTGAATGAGCTGGGAAACGCACAATATATGCAGGGGGGCGGACTGGGTGCCTCGTTTTTGGTATATCTGGCAATAGCGGGATTATTCGTGTCTATGATCTCGATACTCTCCGCGTTTCAGACAGAAATCCCCCTGCTGATATCCATGAATGTGACCCGGAAGGCGGCTGTATGGGGACTGGCTGCAGGACATGCGGCGACTGTGCTTCTGCACATCTTTCTGGGGATTCTGATCTGGTGCATTTTTGGCATCTGGGAAATGGAAATAATTATTTTTATTTCCTCACTACTGGCAAGTGTACTGCTGGGATCTGGAGGTTTTGGCATGCTGTTTGGAGCAATTGCCCTGCGCTGGGGGAAAATCGGTTCTATTATCATGGCGGTGGCTATCCTGGTGATGACGGTCAGCATAGCTGTTTTTATAGCAATGCAGGGAGGGAGTATTTCTCTTCAGCATATAAGTCTGGAAGCAATGATGGAGCATAATTTCTGGCCTCTGGCTCTGGTCATGGCGGCTTTCTACCTGCTTACAGGAGTAGCTGCGTTTATGCTTACAAGAAAGATCGAAGTACGGGTATAAGGAGGGGACAATGATGCTGGATATGATACGAAAACAGTTTCTGATACAGAAAGACGATCTGATCGGCGGTGCGGTGATCGCAGTGGGAGCAGGACTTTTTGGAATCATTCTTCTTCAAATCATTTATTATCTGAAGCCGGATGCAGCAACGGAGTATGTGCCGCTGGGAACACTTCTGGCAGGTATGATAGCGGTGATATTTGCAGTGGCGTTTATTATGGTTCAGTTTTCTTTGTATTTCCGTCTGGTGATATCTATGGGCGGTGTACGGAAATATTTTTTCTGGGCGTTTCTGGCAGTAAGTCTGATACAGAGTTTTGTGATGTACGTGATTGTGCTTTTGACCCATCTGTGCGATCGATTTCTGAACAGAAGCCGTTACCCGGAAATGAAGGTTGTAGTGGATGTCTGGCCTTATCTGCTGAAATGGGGAGTTCCTGTGGTTGTATTCCTGGTGATCGGCAGTACGTTTCTGGGCGCGATGGGAATGCGCTTTGGAAAATATGCTTATGGGATTTTCTGGGTGCTGTGGATGACCATGTGTCTTGTTTTTCCCCGGATTATGGGTGCAGCAGAGGATGCGCCGGATTCTGTGTTTGGCAGGATTGGAAATACAGCAATTGGTTTTTGCAGCGGGATTCCCGGAAGTATCTGGACGGCTGCGATGGCAATATTTTCTGTGGCGGCAATGTTGGGAACCTACCGGATAATCAGAAAGAGCAGTGTCTGACAGGCAGATTGTAATAGAAAGGGTCTTTTCTGGTATAAAGTACATATATATTATTGAAATACAAAATTCAGGAGGAAGCGTTTGAAAGAATATCGGCGTTTTGTCGCATATGTATATGAGTATCAGAAAGAAAAAAAGGGAAGAAACTGCGGATTTATTCAGGTGGAAGCAAAAGAACAGAACTGCAGAATGGAGGTTCATCTTCTTTGTCCGGGGCTGCTTCCGGAGTCGAAGTGTGAAATTTTTGGATTTGTCCGTAACAGCGGACTGATGGATGGAATCCTGGTGGGAGAATGCAGGACCGGGGAAAGCCGTGCAGACTGCGTAGTAGAGACAGACAGAGAAAGTCTGGGAGGAAGCGGGATCCCTCTGGAAAAAATAGGGGGAATGATTCTTCTGACGGAGAGTGGAGGATTTTTTGGAACGGAGTGGGATGACCGGGCGATCCGACCGGAAAATTTCCGAAGAGTAAAGCTTCAGGAGGAGAAAAAAGAGGACAGGAAAGAGTCGGAAATTCAGGAAGAAGTTCAGGAAGAAGCCAGGAAAGAGCCGGAAAAACAGGAGAAAAAGGAAGAAGCGGCTGAGAAGGAACCGAAAACTCATGAGGAACGGATGGCAGCACAGTCTGTAGCGGAAGCAGATGAACCGAAAAGGAAGGCTGAAATTCTGCATATTGGTGAGCCGGCTGAAATTTTTGAGGATGGGGAAATTTTTGACTGCAGGAAAATACAGCTTAGAGATTTGTGCAGGCTCCGTTCACGGGAGTGCGGTCTTCGGAATAACCGTTTCCTGCAATATGGATTTTATAATTTTGGACACCTTCTTTTAGGAAGAAATCGCTCCGGGCATTACATACTGGGAGTTCCCGGAGCATATGACCAGCAGGAACAGTTTATGGCTAATATGTTTGGCTTTCCTTATTTCAAGGAAAGCCGGCGAATACAGGTTCCAAAAGACAGAGGCGGTTACTGGTATCGCTTAATCAATCCCCCGGAGTTCCACTAAGGGAATGGTGCGTTTCAGTATTTCGCGAAAATGTTCCAGTTCTTTCCGGGTATAACTGCTGAATCCGGGCTGCAGAACTTCTTCAGAGTCTCTGTATGCCTGGAGATAGTAGGCTTTGGCTCCTGTCAGCCACTGACCGATCTCGATAAAATCTTTTTCAGAATGCAGTTCTCGTATTACTGTGGTACGGAATTCATAATCCAGTGTACCGTTTTTTAAAAATTCCACAGTTTCTTTGACAGCATCAAGCTCAGGATGGACAAGCCCGCACAAAGCAGGGTAATTATCAGGGCATGCTTTGATATCTACGGCAGTCATCTGGATCAGGTTCTGCTCAGTAAGCGTTTTCAGAAGGGCCGGGTGTGTTCCGTTGGTATCCAGCTTGATGGGGTATCCCAGAGTGCGGATTTCCTGCAAGAGTTCCGGAAGATCCGGAGAAAGGGTTGGTTCTCCTCCGGTAATACAGACTCCATCCAGAATTCCTTTTCTTTTTTTTAGAAAAGAAAGTACTTCTTTTACCGGGATTTCCGGCTGCGCCGAAGGATTCAGCACTAGGCTGCTGTTCTGGCAGAAGGGGCAGCGAAAATTACAGCCTCCCAAAAAGATTGTAGCAGCTACCTTGCCGGGATAATCCAGCAGGGTGGTTTTATTTAAACCATATATTTTCATGTAATCATCCTTTCATGAGCAAGTGATGTTTTGGCAGTCATACCGGCTGTCGGCAAAAAAGCTTTTTGCTGCTGTCCGTTCCGTTCACAGTAAAAGCCTTTTCTTTATTTTAGAGATTCTGCATTGATTTTGCAACGTTTATTTACTATAATAAAACACAGAAACCAGGAGAGGAGTCGTTTTTTGTGACGGAACAGGAACGTTTTATGAAAGAGGCTGTCCGGCAGGCAAAAAAAGCATGGGCATTAAAAGAAGTCCCCATCGGATGTGTGATCGTATCCGAGGGAAAAATCATCGCCAGAGGCTATAACCGGAGAAATACAGATAAAAATACACTTTCGCATGCGGAACTGAACGCGATCAGAAAGGCCAGTAAAAAACTGGGAGACTGGAGACTGGAGGGATGTACCATGTATGTGACTCTGGAGCCATGTCAGATGTGTGCCGGAGCTCTTGTACAGTCCAGGATTGATGAGGTGGTTATCGGAAGCATGAATCCAAAAGCCGGTTGTGCAGGATCTGTATTGAATCTTTTGGAAATGGACGGCTTTAATCATAAAGTAAAAGTTACCAGGGGGATTCTTGAAGAAGAGTGTTCTGCAATGCTTTCTGATTTTTTCCGGGAATTGCGTCAGGAGAAAAAACTCCGAAAAGAGGCTTTGAAAAACAGATTAAACGAGGAGGAATGAGTGATGGAGCTTGAAACATTAAGAAAAGATATGGTAGCAGCTATGAAGGCGAAGGATAAAACAACCAAGGAGGCAGTCTCCTCTCTGATCGCAGCAGCCAAAAAAGTGGCTATTGATGAAGGCTGCCGTGATGATATTCCGGAGGCACTGGTGGATCGTGTGATCCTGAAAGAACTGAAAACAGTAAAAGAACAGCTGGATACCTGTCCGGAGAACAGAGAAGACCTTCGTGCAGAGTATCAGGCCAGATATGATGTGATCGCAAAATATGCACCTCAGCAGATGAGTGAAGAAGAGATCCGTGCTTATCTGGAAGAAAAATTTGCAGAGGTTCTTGCTACAAAGAATAAAGGGCAGATCATGAAAGCAGTCATGGGTGATCTGAAAGGAAAGGCAGACGGAAAGCTGATCAACAAAGTGGTTGCGGCAATTTGCGAATAAGAAAAAGGAGGAGTACCGAAAGGCTCCTCCTTTTTGGTCTATAAAAACAAAAAAGCCATTTCCATAAGGAAATGACAGCTGTCTTCTTTTTACGCGCGCCGCACCTCGGAATGCATCCACAGACGTTACCTTTACAGCCAACTCGGCCCAGGCACCCTCACGGCACACAAGAGCTTCTGCTTAGTGCTGCTGCATTCCTGCCCTGACACGGTTCACAGATTCCTGTTGCGTGAGACCCAGACGTCAGCGCCGCTTATAAAGGGCAGCTCTGCAAAATACAAGCCTCAGATTGGCATCACCCCTGCTGTAGCGGATTGCAGGTACAGGGCACCGCTAACTCCCCGGCTGCGCGGAATTT
>JAPFCU010000011.1 GCA_026169535.1 Blautia sp. | reverse complement strand
CGTTCATTTCCAGTCCCATATTGACGGACATAAAATCTTTATGGGTCCGGAGGAAAGTATGCAGATCCAGTCCAATCTTGCATCCACCATTGCCATGGCTTTTGACGAATGTCCAAGCAGTGTTGCAGACAGAGATTATGTGCAGAAATCTGTAGAGAGGACTACCCGCTGGCTTGCCAGATGTAAAAAAGAAATGGCAAGGCTGAACAGTCTTCCGGATACCATCAATAAGAATCAGCTTCTTTTTGGTATTAATCAGGGAGCCATTTATGAAGATATCCGTATTGAACATGCAAAAGAAATCGCAAAAATGGATCTGGACGGCTATGCGGTAGGCGGGCTTGCAGTAGGAGAAACTCATGAAGAAATGTATCGGATCCTGGATGCAGTGGTTCCGTATCTGCCTCAGAACAAACCTACCTATCTTATGGGGGTGGGAACACCTGCCAATATCATTGAAGGCGTAGACAGAGGCGTGGACTTCTTTGACTGCGTATACCCAAGCCGAAACGGACGTCATGGCCATGTGTACACCAATCATGGAAAAATGAATATGTTCAATGCAAAATATGAATTGGATACAAGACCGATAGAAGAGGGATGCCAGTGTCCGGCCTGCCGCCATTACAGCAGAGCCTATATCCGTCATCTTCTGAAAGCCAAGGAAATGCTGGGAATGCGTCTCTGCGTTCTTCACAATCTGTATTTTTATAATCACATGATGGAGGAGATCAGAGAAGCCCTTGACGAGGGAAGATTTGCAGAATATAAGAAAATGCGTCTGGAAGGCTTCCTCAGAGGAGAATAAAGCTGTATAAATAAAATACAGAAATAGAAAAAAAGCAACAAAAACACTTGAAGAAATTCTTATTTTTGTGTATGATGTGTTATAATGCTTCCGGACAGGGAAGCAGGTAAGACAGTCAGGAAACAGGAGGAAACAAAATGGAAGCAAGCGGAGCTGCAAGTATGGGCATGATGATCATTTGGATGGTAATCATCTTTGGAATTATGTATTTCCTGATGATCCGCCCTCAGAAAAAAGAGCAGAAAAGACTTCAGGCTATGCTGAACAGTATGGAAGTAGGCGACAGCGTTGTAACAACAAGCGGTTTCTACGGTGTTGTTATTGACATGACAGAAGAAGACGTTATTGTAGAGTTTGGAAACAACAAAAACTGCCGTATTCCTATGAGAAAACAGGCAATTGCAGAAGTAGAGAAAGCTGAGCAGGCAACTGCATAACGAAAAATAGGCACCGGGTGACCGGTGCTTATTTTTT
>JAPFCU010000002.1 GCA_026169535.1 Blautia sp. | reverse complement strand
GCCAGCTTTTTTCAGATTCAGAGTAATAAATTTCATATTTATGTTCTTTTAAGATTTTTTTATCGTTCATTTTTTCAAAATCTTTGAGAACTTCATCCATTTTGATGATACCCTCTTCCTGCATATATTGCAAGAGGGCATTAGTATTTACATTTTTTATATCTTCCATACTGTTTTCTAACAGTACGCTTGGATTCTATCAATATCTTACTACCTGAAAATATGCCTTGCTGTGCCTGGCTTTACATTACGATACGTTAGGCGTATTGATAGATTTCCTCCTACTTTTTATTCTTCTAAGGAATCTTTATCTTTTGAATTCGCATAGGAACACTGGGACAAACGTTTGAGATAGTCATTGTTCCTCTCCAGTTTCTCCAACCACTTTGGCATATTCTGGATAAAAAAATCATATTTCCCATCATAAGACACTACAATAGCCGCAATAGCCGCCCCGACTTGTTTATCTACCCAAATTTCAAGGTCTTTGATAGTTTTTGGAGAAGATGGTACATAGAGCCGGATACGCTGTTTCTGGTTGATAAAAGCATCCCATTTCGGGTCTAAGATATGCTTGCCCTTTGCGTCTACTGTTGTCAGATGCAGATAATTGTTCAAGATTCCCAGACAAACGGAAGACAAGTCTTTCCATTCCAGTATTTTTTGTACTGCCATGTTTGCTCTATCATTTTTGAGTTCTAGTTCCCATCGCACCCATGATTCAGGAAAATCTATTCCGTGTTTTGCCTTGTATTCCAGTTTTTTATCATAAATACGCAGGAACGTATCACTTGATCGTTTCCCTAAGTTGAGGGTGTCTCCTTCCTTCTTGCCATCTTTCAATTTTGCTGGGGCTGTACGACTATATACGCGGAAACGGCTGGCAAAAAGTTTGTCTTCCAGTTTCTGAAAGACCTCATCACAGGAATAATATAAGTCTCCTATATTATCAATTGCTAGGTCAATCCTTTTAAACTTTGCTTTGGACGACAACATATTCAACAAGTCAAGAAGAATCGTATAATCAAGTTCGTCCACTTCCATCCCTTTTTCACCAAAAGGTGTTTCTATCATGCGTTTTTCTTTCCAAGCTGTCAGAAGATCTGAAACAGCACCGCCAGGTACAATTACGTGAATCCCCATATCCTCATTACAGCCATTGCATAAAATTTCCATATGTCCACCAGTATTTAAGACGTATCTTGATTTATAGCCAAATCGCCCTGTTTTTTCTTTTTTGAAATCTTCTTGATGAAACCCTAGTAGATTTACAACATCTGGAAATGTCGTTATTTTATCTTCTGAAACGGTAAATGAAATCCAGTCCAAACTTACGCTTAAGCCATTCGGTATAGTTTCCTTACTGCTATTGATAGTTGTTATTTGATTTTTTCTCATTTGTATGTTTCCTTTATAATTACTTATTTTATAAATGGGAGCTTATTTCTTACTACCCCCGTATTACTTATACGGGGGCTGTCCTGAACTTCATCAAAGCCCTTTGCCGCCTTCTGTAGGAACTACATCGGCGGCTTCAGGGCTTTGATGAAGTTACAGTTTACTTCTGGTATCCAGAATTTTTTTTCTACAGAAATATTCCTTTGTACCTAAAGTTTCAAGCATATGCGGATAATGCATAGGAAACGGAGAATCAGGGATTTCAAGAAAAAGAATATCGTCAATCCACCAGATATCCGTAATAACCATTCCTCCAATATGAGAGAAATTATAGTTTTTCTCAGCGGCATAATCTACAAAGGATTTTCTGAACTTTGAAAGCATGATGTCTTTCAGCTTCAGGTCGCGTCTGTTCCAGTTTTCTCTTAATCCAAATACTTCTACCCGCAAAAAAGAAACATGAATTTCAGGAAATGTAGAAACAGTTTCGACACTTCCTATATGTCTCCAGTTTCCATATCCATAGAAAAATTCGTCCAAAATTTTTCCAAATGCTTTTTCATAATCGTACGGCTCTGAAAAAATAAAAGGCGTATAAAAAGCATATTTGTTTCGAAAATACTTGGCATTAGATAATTCCCACCATTTCTTTAATGAAAACACCTGGCTTTCAGAAGTATCTTTTTGATTTTTTTCAGAGATTTGTTCTGTGTTTGTATTTTTCATTGTACACCCTCCTTTTTAATTTAAGCTGCCGCAATTAACGGCAGCTTTTTCTTATTTTTCCTCATAGTACTGTCCAAGCCAGTCACAAAGGACTTCGATGTCTACTACATACTTCCCAGAGAAAGTCAACTGGATAAGAGTTCCCCAGTAAACAGAATTGAGTTTCGAAGAAATCTCCTGAACTTTTTCTGGTGCAACTGGATATTTCCACAATCGAGCAGAAGAACTTTCCACTGGAACACCAATCAGTTGATACGCCGCATCCCATGATCTCATTTTACCGTTGATTTCACCAGAACCAGCTTCTCTGTTTTTACAATCCCAAAGACAGAATAATGAGTCTGTAATTTTTTTTCGCAAAGCTGTCACCTCCTTTCTTTTTTATAGCTTTATGATATTCTCATCATTTAGTCCTTTGGAGACAATTCAAAATTGGTCGATACGACGGGAAATATGCTTTTTCATTGCTTCAAAGTATTTCGAATCAAAAGGTCCGTCACTCGTTTTCAGAGATAATTCCTGACGTAAACGAGATTCTGAATACGCATAGTCCCAAGAATTAGTTTTCGTATAGTAATTCCTCGCAAATTCTTTTTCAGATTCAGAAATATCTAAAGATTCTATACATTTTTCAGCTCGTTTTTTCCAGATTATTGCCTGCTCCTTGATTTCTTCTATATCTCGCTGGCAATTAGCTAGTGTTTCTTTATTTTTTATTTTCTGTTTTTTCTCATTCAACTCATTAAGACGTTTCATGTAAATTCTACATATGAAAAGAGTTGTTTTAATCATGATACTTTTATACTAGCGCTAGTACTTTTACCTCCGTTTTGTGTCCATATTTTCAAAACGTTCTGACGAGATATACATTACTCTATATCCTAGAGCAATGTAATAACTTTCCAGAAGCAATTAAATGGCAATGAGACGAAAAAAAGGTTGTGGGGCAGACAAGAATTTGTTAGGTATCACGAAAAAAGTGGTAAAGGTAGAGTTGAGATACTAAAACCTAGAATTTGTCAAGAGGTATATAGAAAAAATTTATGTTTTTATACACTTAAAAAATATTTTTATGAATAGTCTATTAACTTATAAAAAAGGAACCCACTGTTGTGAGTCCCTTTTTCATTATTAAATGTTATTTTCTTTTTTTGAATTTGTGTTCAATAATCCCTGCTCCTGTCAAGCCACTTACAACGAGTGCAAGAAGGGAAGCAAAGCTTGTAGGATCGCCTGTTTTCGGTGGCTGTTTTCCTGTAGAATCATCCTGACTGTTATTTGTTTCAGAACTGTTGTTATTCTGGGAAGTATTCTCATTGTTGTTCTGATTGTTGTCAGGTGTTTCAGAATCCTGCTCGTCTGGATTCTGAGGTGTCTCAGGTTCCTGCTCATCCGGGTTCTGAGGTGTTTCAGGCTCCTGTTCGTCCGGGTTCTGAGGTGTCTCAGGCTCCTGCTCGTCCGGGTTCTGAGGTGTCTCTGGTTCCTGCTCGTCAGGATTTTCTGGAATAGGCTCCCAATGACCAACTTCAGGGTGTTCGATAGTCTCGGTATATGCGGGCTTATCTACCTTCCAAACCTGCTCATATACAGCTGGTTTATCTACAATCCACTTGTCCTCGTAAACAGCTTCATGATGGATAGTCTCATCATATGCCTCTTTTACAAGAACCTGTTCATCCCATGCTTCCTTGATAAGCTCATCCCACGCCTCTTTTACAAGAACCTGCTCATCCCAAGCCGCCTTGTCTACAATCCAAACTTCCTTAGAACCATAGGATAAACAACCATTCTGAGCATTCTGCTGGATATGTTCTAGAGCAGTACCATTTGCCAAAATTGCCCCACAATTATGGCATACGTCATGGACTTCTGTATGACCTTCCTCTGGATGATGTACAGTCTCATATACAGCTTCGTGATGCTTATATTCAGCTTCGTGATGTACAGTCTTGTACTCAGCTTCATGGTGAACTACCTCATCCCATGCCTCTGTAACAAGCACACTTTCCGTATGCCCTTCTTCAGGACTAATCAGTTCCCCATTTTCGTAGTGACCTTCTTCTGGATGCTCCACAGTCTCTGTCCAGGCAGGCGTGTCTATAATCCAGACAAAGCCGTCACGAATCGGTGTTTCCTTTACAGGAATAAACGGGGCAAAGTTCGTATCATCAGCAGAAACAACGCCGACACTGCCTAAGGTGATCGTCATAGCCGCCGCTAATGCAATTATCAGTTTCCTTTTC
>JAPFCU010000074.1 GCA_026169535.1 Blautia sp. | reverse complement strand
TATGGTTTGTCACCTGGCAGAGGTTCCCCTCCTTGTTATAAACATAGGTATTCAGCTTCTGCTCTGCCGCACCTGCGGATGCTTTAAAAAAGCTTGCTGTCATGCGGTCCTGATCATCGTAGGTATAACGGATCTCATGGCCGTTGGCATAGGTGGTCTTCACAAGGTTTCCGTTGCCCGGTTCATAGGTATAACCGACTACCTGTTTTCCTGCAATGGAAGCTGCAGTGGTACTGCCAAATCCGTCATAGGAAAATCCGTAGCGGAAACCGTTGTGGTCGATGGAAGTCAGGTCATCCCCGGTATATCCGTAAGTATTTTTTACCGTCTGTTTCACACCGTCCACAGTCACCTGCTGCTCCACAGACACCATCCTGTCTGCACTGTCATAACCATAAGTCAGTTTTCCCCACCTTCCGTCAGTCAGGGAAAGGAGCCTGTCTGATGTCAGATCCCAGCTGTATCTGGTCACATTTCCTTCCGCATCAGCCACTGCCGCCACATGGTTTTTGTCTGTGGTAAAGGATCTTGTGACCCAGATCCCGTTGTCCTGGGCATCCGGCTGTACGGTGCCGCTTTTGGTGATATTTCCTTTTTCGTCATACCGCAGACGGCTTACCACTCCCATGGCAGAGGTTCCTTTGATCACATTGTGCTTTTTGTCATACTCGTACCTGAACTTATTTCCCTGGGGGTCTGTAATGCCGGTCAGGTCGCTGCCTTCATTGTATTCAAACCGGGAGGCATTCCTCTGGGCGTCCACTGCAGAGATCACATTATTTTTGTCATCATAGGTATAGCTCTGTCCAAATTCCTCCCTGTACAGGGAAAGACCGTCAAAGAATGCCATGTTAGCATTTTTACAGTAAGTATAGGAGATTTTTATACTGGTATAATCCTGTTTTGCCACATAAACATCGCCAAGGAACTGCCAGTCCATGATGTCCGGACTGAAGTTGGTATAATGGACGTCGTTCTTTCCGTCAGCTCCCACAAACACTACTTCCACACCGAAGCGACGGTTCTTGTCATTGTCGGTCTCCGGAAGGGAGGTTCCCCTGCCCCAGGCATTTACCATATAGGTATCGCCTTTCTTTCCGGTCAGATCCAGCACCTTTGTCAGGCATTTGTTTGCCTGCGGATCCCCATAAAAACGGAAGATATGACTGTCAAGGCCTCCAACGCCTGATGTAACGGAAAGTGAGATCAGCTTATCCAGCACAGGCTCCATATTCAGCTGGCAGTAACGGCTGTGCAGGAAACCAAATTCCTTCCCCTGAAGCACTGCATACCATTTCTGATTTCCATTCTGCAGCACACCCCTGATACGGATCTTCTGTCCCTCTTTCAGTGAAGAGGCTGCTGTTCCGGACAGAGACGGACTGTAAAATACCTTGTCTGCCTGTTTCATCGTACATAAAGGATAATTTCTGCACAGACGGATCACGGAGCTCTGTCTGATATATCCATAATAACGTTTCTTGTCTATCTGCATTCCTACATAATACCAGGATTGGCCGGATGCATCTTTTACTGTTGAACGGATCACCACGCCGGTTCCTTTCGGGATCACTTCCTCCACAACAGCGCCCGTATCAGATGCCTCTGCACGTAAAATTGCTCCTGATATTCCTACCGCTCCGCAATCGTCCCCGTTATTGCCGGAAAGGTATGGACGGGCCTGGGTTCCCGGGAAATATCCCTTCTGCCCGGCTGCATTTTCCACGCGATACCACTCACGCCCCTCATTTTTCATGGAAACAGAGGCAAAAAGATGGGTTCCCTTCACAGCGCTGGCTATCTTCTTTCCATTCAGGGAAGGCGTGTCATAAATATAAGGAGTTCCGGCAGCTGTAACAGTAATGGCACGGTTTATCGGAAGAAGATTGGAGGTTCCTACAGAAGTCAGTCCGTCTTCAAAATATCCTGTTTTTTTGAATCCATAAGTGCTTCCCAAATGGAAATCTCCATTATCCACAAGGTTACAGCGGCTGGCTGTACTTCCGGTTTCCAGCTGTGCCATATCGGCGTATGCCGTGCCTGTGGCGTGATTCAGGTAAAAGTATACACGGACTGAGGTATCCTTTGCGTCCTCCGGCAGAGTAAAAGTTCGGAAAAGCCTTACAAAGCCGTCTGTAGTTCCAGTCAGCTTCTCACTGTCTGCAAAGATCCATGCTCCTGTACCGTCGATGTAGCGGATCCTCAGCATGGCGCCGCCGTCTGACGCGGTCTGTTTCAGCGCAGTCTTTACATACATGGAAAAGGTATAGGTGCTTCCTTTTTTCAGAGTGACATCCTGGAGCCAACAGATATATCCGTCCAGTGTGATGCTGTCCAGTTTCAGAGAACGGTCTCCCACCTTACAGTTGGCTTTATCTGTGTTGATGGTAATAGAGCCTGCCCCGCCTGTTCCAATGTATTTGTTCCATCCGGTCTTTGCCGCCTGGATGATCGGGTCCTTCAAAAGCTGTACCACGCTGGTCTGGAGCTTTGTGGCGTTTTCCAGGCAGTTCACATGGTTTCCGCTGCGGTTGTATTTTGCACTGGCAGCATGGCCGAAGCCGTCATGGATATGGAGAAGGTTGCCGCTGTTATTAAACCGGCAGATTTCGACGTGTTTTTTGTTGTCTGTAAATTTTGTACTGTTGTAACCATAAGTCAGGGTCAGACTGTTTCCCTCTGTTGTCCCTGCATACTCTGTGATCTTTTTCACACGATAGGGAGATGTTCCATAATATTCATATTTTACATGGTAACCGTCAATGTCTGCCGCATCTGTAAGCATATGTCTGCTGTCATAGATATAGGATACTCTTTTTCCGTCTATATCTATGATGCCCACCAGATTTCCGCCGCTGTAGCTGAACTGTTTCTTTTTGCCGGAGGGAGCTGTGACAGACTGAAGATACGTCAGTTTTCCATTGCTGTCCTTCAGATAGGACAGTACCGTCTTCCTGCCTGCCCCGTCTGTGATTCCGATAATCCTGTTGTTCGACCAAGATACTGTCAGGACGTTTCCGTTTTTATCCTTTACTTTTACCAGATAACCGTTGCGGAACAGAAGCTGGTTATTCTCCTTATCATGGATCACAAGCTGTTCTGCCGCATCTGCATGGATTGTCACATAGGCTTCGGATCCGGATTCGTCCAGCCATTTCTTTTTTTCTGTATCATAATAAAAATAGTGAACTGTGCCGTCTCCATCCACATGCTGGTAATAATCTGTCCCTGCAATCTTCAGCTTTTTCAGGGTCTGGTGATAGCTGAGTGCAAATCCATAGCCGTATCCCAGATTCACAGTACGGTTATTAGAATTATACACATGAGAAAGGCTCACAGGCATCAGACTTCCTCCGGTTGCCATAGTATCATGGATCAGGATCAGGTTTCCGTTGTAATCATTGACATGGATATTTCCGGCTCTGCCCACGCTCTGGCTGTGGTAGCTCCAGTAATCCTCCAGTCCGGAATAATTCACATAGGAAAGCTCGATTCTTGGACGCAGTTCCTGTCCTCCCTCTCCATTATCCGATGAAAGAAATTCCGTATATCCGGACAGTTCCTTGTTGCTTTTGAACATCAGACCGCAGTTTCCGCCATCCTGATACCAGCTTTTTACCATCCTGGTAATATCCAAAGTAATATATTTGACATCATCGCCTTTATATGTACACAGATCCTCCACGGTGTCTGAATAAAGAGGCTTGTTATACCAGTTAATAGCATCAGGGAGCCAACCCTGAAGGACTCTGTGTACGGCAATGGTACGTTCCTTTCCATCCTGTGCCACAGATACCAGCACCAGACGAGCATCAATCACCATATCCCCTGTCTTAATCTCCGGAAGATCAAAGCGCACAAAACTCCTCTGTATATTGTCACCCCCCATAGTTTTCAGATAATAATGTTTCTGAAAATTATCCTCCTCATACAGTGAGTCCACATGAACATCTGCAATATCTGTTGTTTCCTTGGAAGTGGTGGTAACAGGGTCGATGATAACCGGGAACAGACGAGCCGTACTTCCCAGCCATGCCATATCCGGAACAAAAGTGATCCTGCATTCTTTTGCCTGCTCCTTATCACCGGTGCGAAGTACTTCCAGGGAAAGACGGATGGCTTCTGACTTTTCGCCTCCGGCATCCTTCATGCAGGGTGCATGGACGCAGAAGACTTCATTTCCCTCATCGTCCAGGAAAGATACCCTATTGTCTTTCAGTACCGGCTGCAGCCCTTTCATCCTGTAAATATAACGATAGCTTTCTCTGACGGCTTTCGGATCATGAAGGATCAGGTCTTCCTTTACCCCTTCTCCATGTATCCGGCAGCGAAGATCCGCCCCTTCAAAAATTTCCGGATAGATCACCAGGTTTTTCTGCTGTTTCCGGGCTTTTGCCCCATGGCATCCCTCCATTCCCCAGGAAAGAGAGGTCTTTTCCTTCTTCATGGAAACTGTGCGGGATTCCTTTGTCATACGGTGCAGGGAGATATCCAGCGCACCCTTACGGTTACGGAAATCTGTATCCTCCTCCAGAGAATCGTCCATGTCTTTCCAGGCTCCGTCCAGATCCTGGTAGTGAATCGGCTCCAGATAAATCTCCACTGTTCTGGAATGATCCTGATTCTCAAATACTTTGCGGTTTGCCGTACGCATATCTGCAATTTCTCTTCGATTTTTGTTTCTTCTCTGCTTCATAAGTTTGTTCTCCTTTGTCAAAACTATATTTTTTATTGCCTGTAACTCAGTTCCGGTTCTGTTTTACATGAATTATGATAGCAAACTTATGTTCTGTTTTTCCATATCTGCTCTGTATAAAGCTATTCAGCTGTGTTATAAGGCGTTACTGTTCACGACCTTCACAGTAACTATAAGGCTTATATACTATATATATGTCTTTCCCTCTTGACAAATACCCTACAGGGGTATATATTATCTACATAAACACATACCCATATGGGGTATATTTCAATAAAAGGAGGCAACTCATATGTCAGACCAGACCACATGCTGCTGCACCAGATCCACCCACCGTTCTCCGGAAGAGAAGAAAAAGCTTATCAACCGGATGAAGCGTATTGAAGGACAGGTGCGGGGAATCATAAAAATGGTAGAAAACGATACCTACTGCAACGATATCCTGATCCAGTCCGCTGCCGTAAACGCAGCCATAAATGCTTTTAACAGAGAGCTGCTTTCCGCACATATCCATACCTGTGTAACCCGGGATATCCGGGAAGGAAAGGACGAGACCGTTGACGAACTGATGACAACTCTGCAGAAGCTGATGAAATAAAAATCCGAAAAGGAGGAATATGAATGGAACAATATAATGTAACCGGAATGAGCTGTGCAGCCTGCAGCTCCCGGGTAGAAAAAGCAGTCTCTCATGTGCCGGGAGTCACTTCCTGCTCCGTAAGCCTCCTCACCAACTCCATGGGTGTGGAAGGAACTGCTTCTGAGGCAGATATCATCGCTGCAGTGGAGGAGGCAGGCTACGGCGCTTCTGTAAAAGGCTCTGCCGGTCAGAAGGTATCCCCTTCCGAAGCTGCGGAAGCCCTGGCCGACCACGAAACACCTGTGCTTAAGAAACGTCTGATCGCATCTGTTGGCTTTCTGCTGGTACTGATGTACTTTTCCATGGGACATATGATGTGGGGATGGCCGATTCCTGCCTGGTTTGAGGATAATCACATTGCCATGGGGCTTCTCCAGCTGCTTCTGGCAGGTATTGTCATGGTCATCAACCAGAAGTTTTTTATCAGCGGCTTTAAGAGCCTCTGGCACAAAGCCCCCAACATGGATACCCTGGTAGCCCTTGGCTCCATGGCGTCCTTTGTATGGAGCGTGTATGTGCTGTTTGCCATGACAAGGGCTCAGGCGGACGGCAACATGGACGCTGTCATGGATTATATGATGGACTTTTATTTTGAGTCCGCCGCCATGATCCTGACTCTTATTACTGTAGGAAAAATGCTGGAAGCCCGTTCCAAGGGAAAAACCACCGACGCCCTGAAAAGTCTCATGAAGCTGGCGCCGAAAACAGCCGTGGTGATCCGCAGCGGGCAGGAAACCACGGTTCCCATTGAGCAGGTAAGAAAAGGAGATATCTTCGTTGTCCGCCCTGGAGAAAACATCCCGGTAGACGGGATTGTTCTGGAAGGCTCCAGTGCGGTAAATGAATCCGCTCTTACAGGAGAAAGCATCCCCGTTGACAAGGCTGCCGGAGATACGGTTTCCGCAGCTACAGTAAATCAGTCCGGCTTCATCCGCTGCGAGGCCACTCATGTAGGCGAGGATACCACCCTTTCCCAGATCATTAAAATGGTCAGCGACGCAGCCGCTACCAAGGCTCCCATCGCAAAGATCGCCGATAAAGTTTCCGGAATCTTTGTTCCGGCTGTGATCGCCATCGCCGTGATCACCACCCTTGTATGGCTGATTGCCGGACAGACCTTCGGCTATGCCCTTGCAAGAGGAATCTCTGTTCTGGTAATCAGTTGTCCCTGCGCCCTTGGACTTGCCACCCCGGTAGCCATCATGGTCGGCAACGGAATGGGCGCCAAGCATGGGATCCTGTTTAAAACCGCCGTTTCTCTGGAAGAAACGGGCAGGGTTCAGATCGTTGCCCTTGATAAAACAGGCACCATCACCAGCGGTCAGCCGGAAGTGACCGATATCCTTCCAGCTGAAGGATTTACCGAAAAAGAGCTTCTCACCCTTGCTCTTTCCCTTGAGAAAAAAAGCGAACATCCTCTTGCCAGAGCTGTTCTGAAAAAAGCAGAAGCCCTGTCTCTTACTGCCGCTGATGCAGAAGATTTCCAGGCGCTTCCGGGCAATGGGCTTTCCGGGAAAGTAAACGGAGAAACACTTACCGGAGGAAATATGAAATTTATCAGCAGCCAGGTAACGGTTCCCGCCTCTCTTCGCAAAAAAGCCGTAGAGCTGGCAGAGCAGGGCAAAACGCCCCTTCTCTTTGCCAGAGGAAACCAGCTGGCAGGTATCATTGCTGTTGCGGATGTGATTAAGGAAGACAGCCCCCGGGCAGTAAAGGAGCTCCAGAATATGGGCATCCGGGTTGTGATGCTTACCGGCGATAATGAGAAAACCGCCAACGCCATCGGCAGGCAGGCAGGCGTGGATCAGGTGATCGCCGGAGTCCTTCCGGACGGAAAGGAAAGTGTGATCCGCTCCCTCAAAGAAAAAGGCAAGGTTGCCATGGTCGGAGACGGGATCAATGATGCGCCGGCTCTTACCAGGGCAGATATCGGCATTGCCATCGGCGCCGGAACAGACATTGCCATAGACGCGGCAGATGTAGTTCTGATGAAAAGCCGGCTCAGCGATGTTCCTGCCGCCATCCGTTTAAGCCGTGCTACCCTGCGCAATATCCACGAAAATCTTTTCTGGGCATTTTTCTACAACATCATCGGCATCCCCCTTGCCGCAGGTGTGTGGATCCCCATTTCCGGCTGGACGCTGAATCCTATGTTCGGGGCTGCGGCAATGAGCCTTTCCAGCTTCTGCGTGGTAACAAATGCCCTGCGGCTGAATCTTTTTAAGATCCATGATGCCTCAAAAGACAAAAAAATCAAACAAATGGTTTCCATTGACACGGAAAACCCTTATAATGAAAATAAGAATGAAAAGGAGAATCAGACTATGGTAAAGATCACTGTAAATGTAGAAGGTATGATGTGCCCGCACTGTGAGGCTCATGTAAACGAAGCTGTCAAAGCCGCTTTTCAGGCGGAGGATGTTGTTTCCTCCCACGAAAAAAAGACGACTGTCTTTACAGCACCGGAGCGTGTAGACGAGGATAAGATCCGCGAAGTTATCAAAAACGCAGGATATGAAGTAACCGGAATTACACAGGAGTAATCATGGATACACAACAAAATATACAGGATAGAAAAGGACTGGACCGGGTCCTTTTCTATTGGAACCAGATATGGAAGTACACGGCGCATCTTCTTAAGTGGCTGACGCTGGCTGTTGTCACCGGGCTGGTGGTCGGCGCGGTAAGCAGTATTTTTGCTCATGCACTGAAAGCAGTCACCGGGTTCCGCATGGAAAATCTCCAGGTCTTTCTTCTGCTTCCCATTGCAGGCTTATGCATTGTATTCCTTTACCAGAAATTCGGAAAAAACGACGGCGGCACCAATCAGGTTCTTTCTGCCATTCGCTCCCAGGATAATATCCGTCTCCGTTCTGCCCCTATGATTTTTGTCTCCACACTTCTGACTCACCTGACAGGAGGCTCTGCAGGACGTGAGGGAGCCGCCATTCAGCTTGGGGGCAGTATCGGAAATCAGCTTGGTTCCTGGTTTCATCTGGACGAAGAGGATCAGCATGTGATTATTATGTGCGGCATGAGCGCCGCTTTTTCTGCTGTTTTCGGAACTCCCATGGCTGCCGCCGTTTTTTCTCTGGAGGTCGTCAGCGTAGGGATCATGTACTATGCCGCCCTGCTTCCATGTGTAATTTCCTCTCTGGTTGCAGCTAAATTTGCCGCCAGCATCGGCATACACCCGGAAAGCTTCCATGTATACGGTATCCCGGAGCTGACCGCTTTTACCGGCTTAAAAATGCTTCTTGTGGCAGTGGGCTGCGGACTTGTCAGCATTCTGTTCTGTGTAACCCTGAAGGGCATAGGAGATTTTTATAAGCGATTTCTGAAAAATCCTTATTTCAGGATCCTTGCCGCCTCTGCCGCTCTGATCCTGATCACCGTTCTTCTTCAGACAAAGGATTTCATGGGCGCAGGAAATGAACTGATCCAGTTAGCTGTAGAAGAAGGACAGGCCCGTCCTTTTGATTTTTTCTGGAAGCTGCTTCTTACAGCCATTACTATGAAAGCAGGCTTCCGAGGCGGCGAGATCGTTCCCTCTTTCTGTGTCGGCGCCACCTTCGGCTGTGTCATAGGACAGCTTGTGGGACTTTCCCCGTCTCTCTGTGCCGCTTCCGGGATGGCCGCTCTGTTCTGCGGTGTGACTAACTGCCCCATTACCTCCATCCTTATTGCCTTTGAGCTGTTTGGATTTGAGGGCGTATCTTTCTATCTGATTGCCGTGGTTGTCAGCTATGCCGTATCCGGCTATTATGGTCTGTACAAAGATCAGACCATCGTATACTCCAAATATAAGGCGAAATATATCAATCGCCAGACAAAGTAAATTGCGGTATTGTTGTGTCTTCGGATATTTTAGCTGCGTTTCCCATGGCATTGGTCAATGTTTAGTCAACCATTATTTCTACATTTGTAGAAATAATGGTTGACTTTTATCTTCTACAGATGTAGAATAAAATCAACTTCTACAGATGTAGAAAATAAAATTCAGGGAGAATCCACTATGAAGAAAAGAACAACAAAGTTTATGACACTTATGACTGCAGCAACACTTGGGATTTTTTCAGCAGGAACTGTTATGGCAGCTGGAAATAATGATTTTTATACGCAGCCGCCGGCTGGTTCTGCCTGGGAGAATGCAGATACGGAAGGTACTTATGTCAGCTATACCAATGGAAGTGATTATGTAAATATTTATAAATATTCGCTGGAGGATGTCAAAACAGGAATTGCCAAATGCAACGACACTTATGAGGCCTGCTACCAGACAATATATTCAGAAGGAAACAGCCTGTATATGGCAGTAGGATATGCAAAAGACGCAGCTGATATAGGTGATGTGAGGAAATTTATAGAATATATCTCCTATCCTGGAAACCCGTCTTTTACCAGACAGGCAGAGGAAAATGCAGCCGAAAATTCTGATAAAGCAGAAACTGATACTTCCGTTCAGCAATCCGGAGAAGATTCAAATTCTTCCGATACAGAAGAAAATAATTCTTCAAATTCCGAAGATAACAGTGATGATTTGGCTATTATTTCTACTGCGCCTATGGTATTAGCTGACAGTAACGGAAATACAATTACAGTCAAATATATTCTCTACGAAGACAACTCTTATGAATATCGTGGTGATGATGGAATGAAATATACCGATAATGGGGATGAAACCTATACGGACGAAAACGGAAATACGTATTCAGCTCTGAATGATGATACACATCATATGGGATATCCGCTGGAACAGCACCATCTTCAGGATGTGGAGGGCAATACTGTAACGGTTACCCAGACTACAAATGGCGATTACTATTTCGCCGATGAAAACGGCACCGGATTTACCAACAATGGAGACGGGACATGGTACGATGAAAACGGCAGCAGTTATACGGAGATAGACTGACAGCGGTCAGTAGCTGAAACAAAGGGCTTCTGTAAAATATGCAGAAGT
>JAPFCU010000034.1 GCA_026169535.1 Blautia sp. | reverse complement strand
CTCCACTACTGTATTAGCACCTATAACTGTTGCCTGACCGATAGTGCTTCCACAACCAACAACTGCTCTCGGCTCAACAATGCAACCAGGCATTAAGTTAGCTGATGGAGAAATTGTAGAATCCATATGGAATAAAACCGGAATATTATAAAGTGCTTCTAATTTCTTATTCCATTCAAGTCTTTTTGCACCATCATCACATGCAGCTATTGCACAGTTATATTCTGGATAAAAAGTTTCTACTTCTTCCAGTTTTCCAATAGCACCTTCTCTGTCGTTATCTACAAAGGAGATTTCTTCAAAGCAACCCATTGACTCTGCTATCTCTTTTACATAATCTCCATATCTTTTAGAGGCTACAATTAATAATTTTCTTCCCATTTTCAATACACTCCTCATAATTATTTATTTTTATTAGGTAAGTTCTTCAACACGACGACTAGTCTGTGAATGTTCTTATTAAAAAGATCATTCGCAGGCTAGGTCAAACCTCCTTATCATAATTTTTCAGCTTATAGTGTGGGTCAAAATAAGCATCCAAGAAACCATTCACTTTTCGCAGTTTCGCAACTTACTCGACACAACCATACAGAAAAATTATCATAACAAAATTCGACTAAGCCAGCGAAACCCTTGTAAAATCAAGGTTTTTCTTGGTTGTCCCTATTATACCGCTATCTCCATTGAGTATATTGAATGCTTCTGGCAATTCATCCAAGCTTGTATTTCTAAGCCATTTCCCGAACTTTGTTAATCTCACATCATCAGGAAGCAGTTCCCCATTTTCATCTCTCTCATCCGTCATCGAACGAAATTTATACATTTTGAAAATAGTTTCTTTCCCATCAGGTCCAATTAATCCTGGTCTATCTTGAGTAAATAAAACAGGGGATCCCAGTTTTGTTCTAACAAGAAGTGAGACACCTAAATACAAAGGACTAAATACTACAATTGCACCAGTTGCACATGTTATATCTATTACTCGCTTTACATATTTTTCATAAAATCCCATTTTGCGCGGGGTAATCGAATGAATGACACTCGCTTTATATGCAGATTTTTGAGCTTTATTTTTCATTACCTTTGCCGTAACTGCTGTTGCAACAGTAGCTCCTGCAGCAACACAGCCTATTACTTTTTTCTTTGACACAAATCTTCTCCTCTTTGAATCTATATTACTCAAAACAAGTCTTAATTACTTCAATTATTCTATCCTGTTGTTCGGCTGTCATCTTATTATCACTCGGCAGACACAAACCTCTGTGGAAGATATCTGCACCGACATTTTTAATTTCACCTGCAATATACGCATTTGTTTTTGCTCTACCAGATCCTTTAACTGTTACGAACTCATGCATTCTGAACATCGGCTGCATATGCATCGGCTTCCAAATTGGTCTGCCTTCTGCATTAATAGAACTAATAGTCTCCAAAATCTCTGTTGGACAACTTTTTCCTGCTTCTGAAATATAAAGTGCTTCTGTTTCACTTCTTACCTGCTTACACATTGCATCTTCATTGATCAACATACTGCTCAGCCAATAGTTTGGTTCAGCTTTTGTTTCATCGAAAGGATTCAACTGAACCGGAAGTCCTTTCAGCCCTTCTTTATATCTTTCATAAATTGCTTTCTTCTGTGCGATATGTTCAAACAAATGATTGTACTGCTCTCTGATTACACCAGCAATTACATTACTCATTCGATAGTTATATCCTACTTCTTCATTCTGATACCAAGGAGCATTTTCTCTTGCCTGCGTTGACCATTTACGAGCCTGGTTTGCATCTTCTAAAGAATCTGTCAGCAAACATCCACCTGCAGAACCCGTAATGATTTTATTGCCATTATAAGATACCACTCCATAATCTCCATAAGAGCCACACTGTTTTCCTTCCCATGTTGCTCCCATAGCCTCTGCTGCATCTTCCACTAACAGTGCACTATGTTTCTTACAAATATCCTTAATCTTTCTAATATTTCCTGGAAAACCATATAATTCAGCATATACTACCAGTTTTACTTCTGGATACATTTCAAAAGCCTTCTCTAAGGCAACTGGATTCATTCCCCAGGAATCATATTCTGTGTCGATAAATACTGGAACTCCTCCCTCATAAACAACTGGATTTAATGTAGCATTAAAAGTTACATCACTGCAAAAAACGCGTTTTCCCTGCAGAGTTCCTGCTCCAATCGGTGGTTTCCCATATAATCTTTCTCCAGCTAATTTCATAGAAAGATGAAGCGCAGCTGTTCCACAGGATAATCCTACTGCATATTTTGTTCCTGATGTATCAGCTGCTATTCTTTCAACCTCATTAATATTTTCTCCAACTGTTGACATCCAATTTGTCTCATAGGCTTCTATTACATATTTCAGTGATTCAGGATACATTGTCGGTGATGACAGCCAAATTTTATCTTCGAATTTTTCAAACTTATCTTTACTAGTAAAAGACATTTTATATACTCCTTACAATTTATATTTTTACAATTGATTTTTTGCATTTATTTCTTTCTCTTTTTCTACTTCAATAACAGATAAATCCAATATATTAAATAATTTTGTGCTTTATTGTTATCGGATGACAAGTTGTAACAATCTTCTGTAAAGTCTCTCCTTCCTAAACATGTAAACAGCCTGTAAATACCGATTCATGGCATCTACAGGCTAACTTAAACGTTTTTGATGTTTTCTTTTAAATCAAAGAAACATCAAAGAACTATCTCTTTTCCGCCCAATATGATCTCTCAAACCAAAATTCCAAATAGGACGCTTAATCGAATACCTGTTAAACCACTAAAAGCTTACTTCCTGATTAATTTTATACATCTCTAATTACGGTGTATACCAAATTGAAATCTATATCCGGTTAACAGCTTTCCCATCACGCCGGATGATACGTGGTCACGACCTCCTGTACACGTTCCTTGATATCTTCCTTATTTTTATAGGCTGCCTCCAGCAGTCCACCTAATTGCTGTAGGAATTCCTCGATATTAAACGGGATCGGGCATCCGATATGGATCAGGTCGTTTTTGGTACGTTTCAGGCCTTCTTCTGCCATCAGTTTTTCTTCGTACAGCTTCTCTCCCGGTCTCAGTCCGGTATATTCCAGCTTGATATCCACATCCGGCTTGTATCCGGAAAGGCGGATCAGATTTCGTGCAAGGGTATCGATCTTTACCGGTTCTCCCATGTCCAATACAAAAATCTCTCCTCCACGGGCCAGAGTTCCTGCCAGCAGTACCAGCCGTACTGCCTCCGGGATCGTCATAAAGTAACGGATGATATCCGGGTGGGTGATAGTCACAGGGCCACCTGCTTCAATCTGCTTCTTAAACAGCGGCACAACAGAACCATTGCTGCCCAGTACATTTCCGAAACGCACTGCTACAAATTCTGTCTGGGTGGTTTTCAGAGCTTCTGCCACTTCCGGAGATGTGATCACCTCGGACATGCCGTGGGTGAACAGCTGGGGGATCTCACCGGCTTTTCCTTCTTTGATCTTTGCATCAAAGGCCTGGATGATCATTTCACAGAGGCGTTTGGAGGCTCCCATAATATTTGTGGGGTTTACGGCCTTGTCCGTACTGATCAGCACAAAACGTTTGCATCCATGGGCCATGGCTGCATAGGCAGTCTTGTAGGTTCCCATGGCATTGTTCTTCACTGCCTCACAGGGACTGTCCTCCATCAGGGGCACATGCTTATGGGCCGCCGCATGGTAGACAATTTCCGGACGGTACTGTTCAAACAGGTCAAAGATCTTTCGGCTGTCACGGACAGAACCGATGATGGTATCCAGCTTCAGGTTGGGATATTTCTTTTTTAATTCCAGCTGGATATCATAAGCATTGTTCTCATAGATATCAAAAAGGATCAGGTGCTTCGGATGGTGGGAAGCGATCTGTCTGGCAAGCTCGGAACCGATAGAACCTACTCCCGTGATCAGCACTACCTTTCCTTCTATGTATTCATAGACTTCTTTCATATCCGGACGGATGGGATCCCTGCCCAGCAGATCCTCGATCTGAACCGGCTTCATCTTGCTGATGGCCACCTCCCCTGTATACAGCTGGTACATTCCCGGAAGGTTCATCAGTTCGCAGGAGGTCTCACTGCAGATACGGAGGATGTCCCTTTTGTCCTCCGGTGCCGCACTGGGGATGGCCACATAGATCTTCTCGATACCAAACTTTGCCACCGCTTCCATGATGCTCTCTCTCCCGCCAAAAACAGGGACATTATCGATATGCCTGCCCCATTTGTTCTGGTTGTCATCGATAAAACAGTAAACTCTTTCATTTGTTTCAACTGCACTTCTGATATCCCGGAAGATCATCTGTCCTGCCGCCCCTGCTCCGATCAGCATGACTCGTTTTTCATATCCGTGTTCCTTTTTCTTTCCCCTCATAAGAAGGACAAAGCGGTAGGAAAAACGCACGCCCAGGGTCAGGCAGAACTGGATCAGGATCCCGAATGAATAGTAGATCACCGGCATCCTTCCAACAAACAGGCTGACACATACCACATGTACTGTGCCTGTGATCAGAGTGGCAAGGATCATGCGCAGCAGTTCCGCATAGCTGGCAAAACGCCAGATACTCTTATACAGTCTCATTGCCCAAAAAACAAATATGCAGAACGCCCCATAAAATAGGATCGAATGGCTAAAAGCATGGAGATACTCCGGTTCTATCCTGCTGAACCTGCAGTCAAACCGGATCCACAAAGCCGCAAAATAGGACACAAAAACAGCCAAGAAATCATATACCATCAATAACAGGCTGATGACCTCCCAGTGCTCCATGGTCTTTTTTGTCTTTTTTAAATTTTCTCTCATAACTCTCCCTCGTTACCTTTGTTCTTTTATATTTTCCTCTATGGAAAACAGATTTTCTCCGTGAACTTCTTCACCTCATGGAAACTAAAGTCAACGTAGCCATCGTTTTCTGTTTCCCAAATAACTCAAATTTCGACTTTATTCTCATCTTTTTTAATATACCACAAATACAATCCACATTCAATGATTTATATTACACAAATTCATTGATAAAACAGACAAAAATACTTTGTTTTTCTACAAAATATACTTTTCTTATATTTTATAGCAAAAACACTGCAATATCTTTTTGATACGCAGTGTTTTATCAGCTACCTATTCCACCGTCACGCTTTTCGCCAGATTACGGGGTTTGTCTACATCAAGTCCTCTTGCCACACTGACATAATATCCGATCAGCTGCAGAGGGATCACTGCAAGGGAGGTGGCAAAATGCGGGTCTGTTCTTGGAATATAGACGGTAAAATCAGCAGTTTCTTCTATATTATAGTTACCGAAGCTGGTAAGTCCCATCAGATATGCCCCACGGCTTTTGCACTCTACCATATTGCTGACTGTTTTTTCATAAAGCTCCGGCTGGGTAAGAACTCCGATCACCAGAGTGCCGTCTTCGATCAGGGAAATGGTTCCATGCTTCAGCTCTCCTGCTGCATATGCTTCAGAATGAATATAGCTGACTTCTTTCATTTTAAGACTGCCTTCCATGCTGATGGCATAGTCAATGCCTCTTCCGATAAAGAATACATCTCGGGCATTTGCCTGTTTTGCGGCAAACCACTGAAGTCTTTCTTTATCCTCAAGGATCTTCTGGATCTTTTCCGGTATCGTTTGAAGTTCTGCTATATACTTCTCATACTGCTCTTCTGTGATTTTTTCCCGGACAATGGCAAACTGAAGAGCCATTGCATAAACAGCCATCAGCTGTGTACTGTACGCCTTGGTTGTAGCTACAGAGATTTCCGGTCCTGCAAGGGTATAAAATACATGATCTGCCTCCCGGGCAATGGAAGAACCTACCACGTTTATGATTCCCACAGTGCGGACTCCCAGCTCCTTTGCCTCCCGAAGAGCCGCCAGACTGTCTGCTGTTTCTCCGGACTGGCTGATAACCACAGCAAGTCCCTTCGGATCCATGATCGGCTTTCGGTAACGGAATTCTGACGCAAACTCCACTCTTACAGGAATCCCTGTCAGATCTTCCAGTACATACTGCGCCGCTATCCCCACATGATAAGCAGATCCGCAGGCAATAATATAGATCTGAGAAATCTCCCGGATGATCTCTTCTGTGATACCTGTCTCAGAAAGATCGATCTTTCCATTTTTCAGCACGGAATTCAGTGTATCTGCCACTGCTTTTGGCTGTTCGTAAATCTCTTTCATCATAAAGTGCTCGAACCCGGCTTTTTCTGCCGCCTCCGCATCCCATTCAATGGTCTTCAATTCTTTCTGAATCTCCTCACCATCCAGATTATAGAAAGTGATCTCTCCTTTTCTGACACGGGCCATTTCCAGATTTCCGATGTAGTAAACATTTCTTGTATATTTCAGGATTGCCGGAACATCCGAAGCAATATAGGATTCTCCATCTGAGATCCCCAGGATCATAGGGCTGTCTTTTCGTGCCACATAGATTTCCTCCGGATACTCCTGAAAGAGGATTGCCAGCGCATAGGAACCACGGATACGAACCATTGCATGATTGATGGCATCCACCGGTGTTCCTTCGTATTTTTTGTAATAATAGTCAACAAGCTTAACGGCAACCTCAGTGTCTGTTTCTGAATGAAAAACATATCCTTTGCGAATAAGCTTGTCCTTTAATTCCTGATAATTTTCTATAATACCGTTGTGTACGGCAATTACATTTCCATCATCACTCATGTGAGGATGGGAGTTTGTCACAGAAGGCTCTCCATGAGTAGCCCAGCGGGTATGTCCGATGCCGCAGGTACCGGAAACAGCCGCTCCGTTGTCTGTTTTTTCTGCAAGAACCTTCAGACGTCCCTTGGCACGGATGACCTCCGGTTGTTTTTCTCCGTCTCTTACTGCAAGTCCGGCTGAATCATAGCCGCGATACTCCAGCCTGGAAAGCCCGTCCAGAAGGATAGGCGCCGCCTGATGTTCTCCTGTAAATCCTACAATACCACACATAATTTTTCTCCTCTTTTTGTATTGCCTTACTAAAGTTTTACCGTGGTATCATAACATTTTTTTTATGTTTTTTCAAGAAAAAGACAGCCGGAATCTCTCCGGCTGCCCTGCATCTTTCATTATTATGATTTATTTCCCAAGCTTACGCTGGATGGCTTTTACGATCTCCATGATTGGGATGATCAGGACTGCAAGTCCAAGAGCGATCAGGTATTCGGTAAAGTCAATCGGTGTAAACTGGAATGCTTTTGCAATAAACGGAACCTCAATAACCACTGTTGTCAGGATCAGAGATACCAGCATTGCGCCATAAAGGAATACGTTATGGCTGTTCAGTTTGAAGATGGAACCACGGCGGCTTCTCATATTCAGGGAATGGCAGATTTCCACCATAGAAAGTGTAAGGAATGCCATTGTCGTTCCGTCAGCGCTGTTTACAAATTCCCATACACCGGACTCGATTCTGTGTCCTACCAGATAAGAAATCATCACCAGGATGGTAACAACTGCGCCCTGGAAAGCTACATCAAATCCCATTCCGCCGGCAAAGATTCCTTCCTTCGGATCACGGGGTTTCTTTTTCATGATATCAGATTCGCTCTTTTCAAGTCCAAGGGCCAGAGCCGGGAAGCAGTCTGTAATCAGGTTGATCCAGAGAAGGTGTACCGGCTTCAGGATGGTAAATCCGATCATGGTAGAGAAGAAGATTGCCAGAACCTCTGCCAGGTTGGAAGCAAGAAGGAACTGGATGGCTTTACGGATATTTGCGTAAATACGACGTCCTTCTTCTACCGCAGAAACGATAGTAGCAAAGTTGTCATCTGCAAGAACCATATCCGCAACGTTTTTGGTAACATCTGTTCCGGTAATACCCATACCTACACCGATATCAGCGCTCTTAATGGAAGGAGCGTCGTTGACGCCGTCACCTGTCATGGCTGTGATCATGCCTTTTTTCTTCCAGGCATTAACAATACGGACTTTGTGCTCCGGCTGTACACGGGCATAAACGGAAATCTCTTCTACTTTCTTTTCGAAGTCTTCATCACTGATTTCATTTAACTGTGCTCCGGTGATTGCCTGGGACGGATCCGTCAGAATGCCAAGCTCCATACCAATGGCTACTGCTGTATCCTTATGGTCACCTGTGATCATAATCGGACGGATACCGGCTTCACGGCACTCTACGATAGCTGCTTTTACTTCCGGACGTACCGGGTCGATCATACCGGAAAGACCAAGATAGGTAAGATCCTGCTCCAGAAATTCCGGTTCTGTGCTTTCCGGCATCTTGTCCCACTGACGGCAGGCGCCGCAGAGAACACGAAGGGCTCTGTCAGCCATAGCCTTGTTGCTTTTCAGAATAGAAGCACGTACCTCTTCTGTCATGGGTACTTTTTCTCCGTTTACCATAGCATGGGTACAGCATTTCAGTACTTCATCAGGAGCACCCTTGGTAAACTGGATGATCTGATGATCCTTTGTTTCGTGAATCGTGGACATCATCTTTCGAAGAGAATCAAAAGGCGCTTCTCCTACACGAACATATTCCTCTTTCAGCTGTGTCTTGATCATACCGTTTTTGGCAGCGTCATTGACAAGGGCACATTCCGTCGGCTCCCCAACAGCTTCTCCTGCATCTGCATCATACTCTGCATCGGAGCAAAGAGCCATTGCTGTTTCCAGAGCCTTTTCATCATCTGCTACATGCTCCACTACAGTCATCTTGTTCTGGGTCAGTGTTCCTGTTTTGTCAGAGCAGATGATCTGTGTACATCCAAGGGTTTCTACTGCTGTCAGTTTACGGATAATCGCATTTCTCTTGGACATATTTGTAACGCCGATAGAAAGCACGATGGTAACAACTGCTGCCAGACCTTCCGGAATTGCTGCAACTGCAAGAGAAACAGCAACCATAAAGGTACTGAGAATCGTATCGCTGCTGATACCTGCACGGAAAAGACCTACAGCAAAAATCACAACACAGATACCGAGCACCAGAACGGTAAGAATTTTACTCAGCTGATTCAGCTTGAGCTGGAGAGGAGTTGCCTCATCCTGAGCCATAGAAAGAGCTTCTGCGATCTTACCCATTTCAGTTTTCATTCCGGTTCCGGTGATGACCATCTTTCCACGTCCGTAAACAACGGTGGATCCCATGTACGCCATATTTTTACGGTCGCCCAAAGGAACGTCCTTTTCGCCTGTATCCAATTTCAGAAGACCTGCGATTTTGTTTGCCGGAACAGATTCTCCGGTAAGAGCGGCCTCTTCGATCTTCATGCTGGCAGATTCTATGATACGTCCGTCTGCCGGAACTGCATCTCCGGCTTCCAGAAGTACAACATCACCCGGAACCAGCTCGTCACTTTTCAGAACGGTTACTTTTCCGTCACGAAGAACCTTGCTGGTTGCGGCTGCGATCTCCTGCAAAGCTTCAATGGCAGCTTCTGCCTTGCTTTCCTGTACAACGCCCAGAACTGCGTTGATCACTACTACGGAAAGGATAATAATTACATCTGCAAAAGATTCGCCTTCATAAAAAGCAGTGATTCCAGATATAATGGCAGCTACGATCAGGATAATGATCATAGGATCTGCCAGTTCCTTCAGAAAACGCTGGAGTAATGAAGTTTTCTTGCCCTTTTCCAATTCGTTTTTTCCATATTTGGAAAGCCGCTCCTGGGCTTCTCCTGTGGAAAGTCCTTCCTGAGAGGAATTTTGCTCTTTCAGAACCTCTTCTAAACTTGACAAATATTCTTTCATATTGCCTCCGTTTCTGTGCAGTCAGACCTTAAGTCCCGCACGATTTTTATTTTGATGACAGACTCCGGAAAAATTTCCAATGTCTTTATGAATGGGATGTTTCCCTGTCACTCCTTTCCACTGACTCTTCTGTTATAAATCATACCCATATTCAGAAGATTTCATAGGCTGCTGCCGGATATCTGATATAATTGTAAGAACAAAAAAGAGACTTATCCAGGGACTACTCCCATAGATAAGTCTCGCTGTTTCAAACAAAACCAGACCCACGGCCATGATGTTGATTCTGTTACGCCATTATGGTGTCAGCTACTCCCTTACATCCTTTTTTTCATTGCTGTTATTATGCACCTTTTCATTTCAAAATGCAATGACTTTATAAAAATTTAATGTTTACAGAAAATGCTGGTTATTTCAACAGCGGTTTCGTTTGTTCACAAAATAATTCAGAATCCCGCCGCCCACAATAATCACCAGCGCTACGCCTACCACTCTTTTGGCCGCCTCCTGAGGAAGCTGCCCTTTGGAACCAATAGAATCCGCATAAAACAGCAGTGTATATTCTACTTCATGAGGTGTTCCCATGGCTGTGGTATCTGCGATCACTTCTACTGGTTCGTCCATGGCCAGAATCGGGATTTCAAATATGGAATTCATCCCTTCTTCATTAACAGGAAGATATTTTTCTCCATCTACGATCATATAGTCATAGTTGGAACTGCTCCACTGAAGTCTGGTAAACGCTCTGCCGTCACGTACGATCAGGACAGTAGGAGAAACCACACCTGCCTTACCGCTTCCGCCTTCCAGATCTACCTGAATAGAGTATTCCCCATCTTCCATATTCATTTTCACTCCCGGGGATTCAGACCGGTCAGTCTCTTCTTTTTCTGATGTTTGTTTCGTTTCTGCATGAACCGGATTTACTGATAATGCAAGCATTCCTGCCATGAGCAGAAACGCTGCAGTTCTCAAAACCGGCGTGAACTTGTTTTTCATAAAGCCCCCTCTTTTCCTGTTTTTTTAGATAATCTGTTTTTCTGACGATTACAGTTCTGAATATCGTTTTCAAATATTTCAATGTATTCCTGCACCAGATACAAGTCTCCTGTCCCGGGTACCGGCTACAGAAGCGGTGCGGCGGCTTTTGCAATAAAGCCAAGTACCCGGCGCTTCAGAGGTTCTGACCGGATCATATCCACGGTGATCTCCCGGCATTTTTCCTGGGTAAGTGCAAAATCTTTTTTGATCGGAGGAATGCAGTCCGTTCCCCACATATAGGTAGCGCACTCAAAATGATGGTACAGACTTCGGTAATCCAGATTGATCGTACCTACCACTGCTTCACGGTCATCACAGACAAATACTTTTGCATGGACGAAACCAGGTGTGTATTCGTATATTTTGACGCCGGATTCCAGCAGTGATTTATAGTGCGTCAGTGCAAGTGCAAACGGAATATACTTATCCGGAATACCGGGAAGGATGATCCTTACATCAACCCCTCGTTCAGCTGCAAATTTCAGTGCATTTTCCAGCTCCCCGTCCAGGATCAGATATGGTGTCATAATATATATATAATTCCGGGCCCGGTTCAGCATATCAATATAAACCTGTTCTCCCACCTTATCTTTATCCAGAGGACAGTCACCGTAAGGCATGACAAAGCCGTTTTCAGCCTGGGGCGTCACAGACACGTTCAAAAATCTGTCGAAATCTGTTTCCTTTTCATCCAGATACCACATATGCAGGAACATCCGGGTAAAGCTGCTGACTGCCTCTCCCTGTATCATTACTGCAGTATCCTTCCAGTGGCCGTATTTTACATAGGTATTAATATACTCGTCCGCCAGGTTGATGCCTCCATTAAAAGCAGTCTTTCCATCGATAACCAGAATCTTACGATGATCCCGGTAATTGTAATGGGTAGATACAAAAGGCTTGATAGGGGCAAACATTTTACATTTGATCCCCAGCTTCTGAAGTCTCTTCGGGTAATCATGAGGCAGTGTGGACAGCTCGCAGGTGCCGTCATAGAGCATTCTCACATCTACGCCCTCTTTTACCTTTCGCGCCAGGATCTCCAGGATCTTGCCCCACATTTCTCCTTCATTTACAATAAAATACTCCAGAAAAATAAAATGCTCTGCTTTTTCCAGCTGGATCAGCATTTCACGGAATTTATCCTCTCCCAAAGGAAAATAGGTAACAGAAGTATGATCGTATATCGGATAGCATCCGCTGCGGCGCACATAACGGCAAAGGCCTGCCGCCCCGGGATCTGCCTTCTGCAGTGCTTTTTCTGTTTCCGGATCCTGCGAAAGAGAGTTCTCCGTTTCTTTATTCAGTTGGGCATAATGATTTTTCAGTGCCCGGTGCCCTACATTCTTCTGCGTATAGAGAAACAGAAGGGCGCCAAATACAGGCAGAAGCATAACCACCACCAGCCATGTGATCTTTGCTGTCGGATCCATGGAACTATTTAAAAGATACAGTACCATAAACACAGTGAAGATCACAACTCCGCCGTAAATATGAGGCAAAAACTCTTCAAACCAGTGGAAAATACTGAACAGGAACAGAACCTGTACAGCAAGAAGGACAAGGATCAGTCCGGAACGGCTGAAGACCACCCTGAGGATCCCCTGCCTGCCCTTTTTTAAGAGACGCAGTCCGGTTTCTTTGGTATCTTCTTTCATTTTATCAGGTACTCCTTTCTTAAAGTAATGATCTGTCCATAGAATCTTCTATGGAAACTATACTATTATAACATGTATAATTTCATAAGGCCAATGCTTAATATTTTATTTTCTGTCCTGATATGGTATACTGATAAATACAGCAGTTATATTAAAATGGCTGACTCAGAAAGGAAAATTTTATGGCATTTATCAGTGTTTTTAATGTGCTTGGACCGGAAATGATCGGTCCTTCCAGTTCTCATACAGCCGGAGCCTGCTCCATAGCGCTTCTTGCTCAGCAGATGGCTGACAGCCCCATCACAGATGTAGAATTTACATTATATAATTCTTTTGCCCAGACTTATAAAGGACATGGAACAGATCTTGCTCTTCTCGGCGGGGTCATGGGATTTTCGACAGATGACAGACGAATCCCCAATGCCTTTTCTATTGCAAAAGAACGTGGCATTTCCTACAAATATATCGAAGCCGATCCGGATCCGGATATTCATCCTAATACAGTAGATATCCATATCACCTGTTCCGGAGGGCGTTCTTATACCGTGCGCGGAGAATCTCTTGGCGGCGGCAAAATGAGGATCAGCAGGATCAACCACATTGATGTGGATTTTTCCGGCGAATACAGCACTCTGATCATCGTCCATTATGACCGTCCGGGAGTTCTTGCCCATATCACAGGCTGTCTCAGTGAAAAAAATGTCAACATCGCTTTTATGAAGCTTTTCCGGGAAACAAAGGGAGATATCGCTTACAGCATCATAGAATTTGACGGTACCCTGCCGGAGGATGCAGAATCACAGATTCTTCGGAATCCTAATGTTCAGGATGTAATCTTTATACCAATTCAAAGGAGAAGTTAACACATGGATTTTAAGAATGCACAGGAGCTCCTTGAGCTTTGCAAAAAAGAAAACTGCACCATCTCATCCATTATGAAAAAAAGAGAGTGCATCCTTTCAGAAACCACAGAAGAGGCCATTACAGCCCAGATGGATCATTCCCTGAAGATCATGCGTGAGTCTGTGGCTGCTCCCATCAATTCTCCCAAAAAATCCATCGGAGGACTGATCGGAGGAGAGGCGCAGCAGATCAATCGTCATCGTCTTAACGGAAATTCCATCTGCGGCCCGGTTCTTTCAAAAGCCATTGCCTACTCCATGGCTGTTCTGGAAACCAATACCACTATGGGACTGATCGTCGCAGCGCCTACAGCAGGCTCCTCCGGTGTCCTGCCCGGTCTTCTGCTGGCGCTTCAGGAGGAATATCATTTAAGTGATTCTGCAGTCATTGATGCTCTTTTTAATGCAGGCGCTATCGGATATCTTGCTATGCGCAACGCTACGGTAGCAGGCGCTGTGGGAGGCTGTCAGGCAGAGGTTGGTGTTGCTTCTGCTATGGCTGCATCTGCCGCTGTTGAGCTTATGGGCGGAACTCCGGAGCAATGTCTCCACGCTGCTGTTTCTGTTCTGATGAATTTCCTTGGACTGGTATGCGACCCTATCGGCGGACTTGTAGAATGTCCCTGCCAGGGACGAAATGCCGCCGGTGTGGCAGTTGCGCTGACAGGAGCCGAACTGGCATTAAGCGGAGTAAAACAGCTGATCCCCTTTGACGAAATGCTTCTTACCATGTATCAGGTAGGAAAACAGATCCCGCCCGGACTTCGGGAAACTGCCCTGGGAGGCTGTGCTGCTACACCAACCGGAAAGAAATTAGGGTGCAGCATCTGCCATAAATAAAAGAGGAGTCACTATGATAAAAACAGTCATCTTTGATATTGATAATACACTTTATGACTATGATAAAAACCATATTCTGGGGATGCAAGCGCTGACTGATTACTGCCAGTCTGAATTTGATCTAAATGAAAAAGAGGTCCTTGCCTGTTACCATCAGGCTATGGATATCACCAACCGGCGGATCGGAACCGACACTGCCGCCATCCACAGCCGGATGCTGCGCTTTCAGTGTATGACAGAGCTTCTGAAGCAGCCATATTTTCCTCATGTAGAAAATATGTACCATGCTTACTGGGATACGCTGATCGATCATGCAGAACCTTCTCCCGGAATCCTGTCTCTGCTGACAGAATTAAAAAACCGTCATATCCGTATCGGTATTGGAACGGATATGACGGCCTCTATTCAGTATAAAAAACTTCTGAAACTGGGACTTGCCCCTTATATTGATTTTATCGTTACCAGCCAGGAGGCCGGCGTGGAAAAACCCCATCCTCATTTTTTTGACATCTGTCTGGAAAAAGCAGGATGCCTTCCGGAAGAATGTGCTTTTGTGGGCGATAACCAGAAAAAAGATGTAAAAGGTGCACTGGATCATGGAATGACGGGCATCTGGTACAGCCAGGAAAAAGAACCGGAAGGAACGTTTGATTTCCCTGTGATCGCTTCCTATACAGATCTGAAAGGATTTCTTTGTCTGCTTAAACAGGCTGTACGCCGTTAAACACCTTGATATGGTGAAGAACGTTTTCGTAGGTTCCCTGTACCATAGCCTCATTGAAAGCGCCAACGCCTCTGCCTTCATTTTTTGCCTGCTGAAGCAGCTTTTTCATTGTTACCAATGCCATAATCATCACTCCTGTCTGACTTATTCAACGTTATCCGCAGCATTTCGATAAATACAAAAGCTGCTGCCGCAAAGACTGCCCCTGCTGCAAAAACATATCTCATTCCATTTTCCCCAACATTGATCATCCTGGTAAGAACCGGAGTCCCAAACGTAGCGATCACAATTCCCAGCATGACAAATCCATAATTTTCACCTGCATGCCGGATACCAAATACCGAACTTGTAAGAGAAGGAAAGCTTCCCATGATTCCACCATAGCAGCCATAAATCAGGATCACCGCTATGGTAGCTCCGTAAGAATCCGAAAAACATAACAGTATCATGGCTGCTACTGCAATGACCAGAACCCCTTTGACGCATACAATCCTTCCAACTTTATCTGCAAGGGAAGGCAGCACCAGTCTGGTCAGGGCATTTACCACTGATCCGATCATAACGGAACTGACAGCTGCCGCTGCAGGTATGCCAAGTTCAAGCTGATAGCTCTGTGAAATCGGGGAGATCATAAAATATGAGATCAGTCCAAACAACATGGTCGCAAGAAGAAAATAAAACTGTTTCGTACGAAGCATTTCCCCGGAGGTATACTGTCTGCATGTGCTTTGTGCTTCCCCCATACCTGCCTTTGCAGTCTCTCTGTTTTCTTCAGGAGATGCAAAAAACAGGCTGCTCAGGATCCAGGCTGCAGCCATAAGGATTCCTACAGTAAGAAGTGTGGCTTTTGGTCCTTCTTTTTCCAGAAGCTGCCGGCTAAACGGAGCCATAAAAAGCCCACATAATCCGTTGGCAGTGACCACGATCCCGGATGCAAAGCCTGTTCTGTCAGGGAACCACTGCTGGGCCGCCGCCAGTATCACCGTATACATCATTCCCTGTCCAAGCCCCTGCATCACGCCATAAGTCAGATACATAGGAAGCGGAGAAGAAACCAGAGAAAATGCTGACATCAGGATTCCGGCAGAAAGCAGTCCGCCGCCCAGAAACAGAACCTTTCTTGGACCGAAGCGGTTCTGCATACGGCCTCCCAGGATATTTCCAAAAACAAAAGCGCTCAGCGCCAGATAAAAGCACATAGCCCCCTGGCTCTGGGTCCATCCGGTGCCTTCTGTTACATAAGGCTGGTAGATGGACCAGACATGGGGAAATCCAGTAAAAAATATCGCAAAGGCACCTGTGAACATCATCAAAAACCGCTGTTTTTTCTGTGTCCCTGCTGTTTTCATATGTGTTCTCCTTTTTATTACCAGAGATTTCTGTACATTTCCTTTACATCATCCTCTTTAATATCACGGATTGTATTCTGAGGACTTCCGCTTTCCATTGCGTCATGTGCCATTTTATCGATCACGTCAAAGAATTCTTCTTTCTGGATCCCGTATTCTTCCAGAGTTGGAGTCTCCAGCTCTTTTGTAAGATCTGCCACTGCCTGAAGGAATTTTTCAGCAGCAGTTTTGTCAGAATCCTCCGCGTCAGCAGCTCCGATGGCTCTTCCCAGATCTCCGAAACGATCATATGATCCCTCCAGAGCGAAGCCAAGGCATACCTTCATCAGCATGGCATTGGAAAGTCCATGTGCTACATGAAAGAGAGCTCCGATAGGACGGCTCATTCCATGGATCAAGGTTACTGAAGCGTTGTTAAAAGCAATTCCTGCTTCAAGAGCTGCAACAGACATTTCCACTCTTGCCTCTTCATTTTTTCCATCATGAAATGCAGTCGGAAGATATTTAAAGATACGTTTTACCGCTGACAGAGCAAAGGTATCAGAAAGTGTCTGTGATTTTCTGGAAGTATATGCTTCCACTGCATGACAAAGTGCATCCAGTCCGGTAGCAGCTGTGATCTTCGGAGGCGCAGTCATAGTAAACTGCGGATCGATCACTGCCAGTGCAGGCATCAGAACCTTTCCCTTTAACAGCATCTTGATATTGTTTACGGTATCTGTGATGATCGTAAACTGTGTTGCCTCGGATCCGGTTCCTGCGGTAGTAGGAATAGCAACCATAGGAGGCATTTCCACATCAATGACTTTACCCATGTAATCGCAGATGCTTCCTCCGTCTGCTACAAGAGATCCTATGGCTTTCATAGAGTCAATAGGACTTCCGCCTCCAAGAGCTACCAGAAAATCACACGCTTCTTCTTTATATATTTTCAGACCGGCTTCGATCATTTTGTCTGTAGGTTCTCCTGTGATCCCGGAATAGATTACATATTCAATTTCCTGATTTTTCAGAGCAGCTTCAACCTTTGCACAGTTGCCAAGATCGATCATTACATTATCAGTTACGATCATTGCCTTTTTTCCAAGCTGTTTCATGGAAGCCTCTGCCATATCCAAGGCTCCTGCGCCTGTGATGATCTGTCCCGGTACAATAAATTCTCTTGCCATAATTTTTTCCTCCTTAAAACTGTGCGTCATGAAGCCATGTGTAACGTTCGTCTTCACAACGGTCTGTCTGAAGCCATGGATTTCCATCAATATGACGGATCATCCAGCATGTATACATCTGAAATCCCGGCGCTACCGCCTGAGGATGCAGTTCTCCTCCCGGAATCGCAGAAAAACTGTTGTTTACACTTTTAAAAACCTGATCTCCTACAAAGCTTGCCCCGAAGCCCTCCGGTCTGTCAAATTTAAACAGATAGGTTTCCGGCTGGGGATGTCTGTGAGGAAGATAGCCGGACCAGTTTCCACGGTCATTTAACACTTCTCCAAGTACCATATTGGATTTCGGTGAAATATCATGATCAAAAATCGTATTTACCCGGCGTTTTGCAACATTCCCGAATTTTCCTACGCTGGAATAGCCCCACGGCGCGTCTTCCGGTGCATAAAGCCGGCTGTCAAAGCTGTTTTCATTTTTTGTGCACTGTACCAGGATCTCTGATTCCTGTTCAGCTGTAACCTTTATTTCATGAGAGCCGGATACATGAACGCACCAGGGCCCCTCTGTAAAGACATCTTTTCTGCTTACTGTTTTTTCGGAATCGTCCCACTGATATGTGATCTTTCCGGAAAGAAGAAGGACCGCTGTTTCCTCGCCTTCCCGATAGAAAGATCTCTTCTCTCCTGCAGCCATGCGATAAACACGAATATCCATCATCATTTCGCTGTAATCATTATCATAGGTTGTCAGGATCATTTCTCCTTTTTCATCAAATTCCGGGTATCCAAAAACCTTGCCCATTCTGACATCTCCCTTTCTATCAATAATCTCTTGCCGCTCTTCTGCCTTCCATAACGCCTTCGCAGGCCTCTCTTACAGATTCTTTCACAGAAGTTGTTGCAATTCCTACGTTCCACCAGGACTCATATCCATCTGTCATTGTCTTCGGAATCACCTTCAGGTCAAACAGGCAGGCTTTTGTCTGTTTTTTGGCATCTATAAGAGCCGCTTCCAGTTCTCCGATGGTTTTGCAGGTATATGTTTTTAATCCATAGCCTTCACCGATCTTGGCATAATCTACCGGAATCAGATCTCCGCATGGCTTTTTGCCGTCTGTATAACGGAATTCTGTGGCAATACTTCCGATTCCATGATTCATTTCCAGGTTATTGATACATCCGAATCCACAGTTGTCAAATACCAGAATGTTCACTTTTTTGCGCTCCTGCATGATGGTCATGATCTCACTGTGAAGCATCTGGAAGCTGGAATCACCTACCACACAATAAACCTCATTGTCAGGCTCTGCAAATTTTACTCCAAGGGTAGCGGCTACTTCATAACCCATACAGGAATAACCGTATTCTGCATGGTATCCGCCTCTCTTATCTGTAGTCCACATTCTCTGCATACAGCTTGGAAGGGATCCGCCGGCAGTGATCACAGTTGCATCCTCATCAATAGTTCTTCGAAGAGCTGCAAGGGCTGCTGTCTGAGTGATTTTTCCATCGGTAAGCTTTACAAACTCCGGAATGGTTCTTGGATCTCTTGCCTTGATCATAGGCTCAAAATCATCACCTGTGTACTGGATGCTTCCAAGGCGCTCCATTTCTTTGTCCCAGATCTGCTTTGCCTCCTGGATCTCTGTGGTATATCCGGATCTGTAGCCTTTTTCACGAAGCATATCTGCCAGTGCTTCTACGGTTGCTTTTGCATCTCCCACAGCCTTTACTGCATCCATCTTGTACGCATGATATCTGCAGTTATTAATGGTAACAAATTGTACATTTTCGTTTTTATAAAGCCATTTGGAACTTGTGGTAAAATCAGAAAGTCTGGATCCAATTGCGATCACCACATCTGCATCTCTTGCAATCACATTTGACGCATAAGTACCGGTAACACCAATTCCGCCGAGACAGTAAGGATCGCTGGATTTACATGCACTCTTACCTGCCTGTGTTTCACCAAACGGGATATGGAATTCATGGCAGAAATTTTCAACGGTTTCGCCTGCTTCAGAATATTTTACTCCGCCGCCTACGATCACAAGTGGTTTTTTCGTCTCTGCAATAACCTCTGCAATATCTTCCAGTTCTTCCTGAACAGCTGCCGGTCTTGTAATCCTGTGTACACGTTTCTTAAAGAAATATTCCGGGAAATCATAAGATTCACCTTCTACATCCTGACAAAGAGCAATGCAGCAGGCTCCTGTTTCCGCCGGATCTGTCAGAACCCTCATGGCATTGATAAGAGCTGTCATGATCATCTCCGGTCTTGTGATACGATCCCAATATTTACATACAGGCTTAAATGCATCATTTGTTGTGACTGCCAGGCTGCTGCTCTGTTCCAGCTGCTGAAGAACAGGATCCGGCTGGCGGGAAGCAAAGGTATCTGCCGGAAATACAAGAAGAGGGATATTATTTACTGTGGCTGTTGCACAGGCAGTTACCATATTGGCTGCTCCCGGACCTACAGAAGATGCACAGGCAATGATTTTTTTACGATTGCTCTGTTTTGCAAAAGCAATTGCTGTATGGCACATTCCCTGCTCGTTTCTTCCCTGCAGTACTCTCAGCTGTCCCGGATCAGAATCCAGCGCCTCTCCAAGACCTACTGCAATCCCGTGTCCAAAAATGGTGAAGAATCCTTCTACAAATTTCGTTTCTTCCCCGTCCATTTTTACATACTGATTATCAAGAAATTTTACAATTGCCTGAGCTACTGTCATTCGGATGGTATTTGTCATAATATGTTCCTCCTATACTCTGGCGATCATTTCGCCGAATTTCTCTTTTTCTTCTTTTATAAATGCATGTACTTCTTCCGGTCCCGGAAGGGAATCGGAACAATTGTTGCTCCTTACCATCATAGATGCCTCTGCGGATCCGAATTCCAGGCAGTCAATGATCTCCCAGCCCTGATAGAGTCCATATAAAAATCCTGAGCCATAACCATCGCCTCCGCCAAAGCCTTTGCGGGCTTCTACAGGGAATGGCTTAATGCTGAAGCTCTGTCCGTCGCAGGTATAGGCAGTTGAGCCTTTCATACCATGCTTGATCACAACAATCTTTGCTCTGCAAGACTGCCAGTAAGCCGCGCTTTCTTCATCCGTCATACCTGGTCTGATCAGTTTTTCTGTCAGGTCAAATTCTTCTCTGGAACCCATGATGATGTCAGCTTCCTTTGCTACCATTGAATAATAAATTGCGATCTCATCTGTGTTTTTCCAGTTGTATTCCCGGTAATCAATATCAAAAATAATTCTGGTGTCATTTTTCTTTGCAAGCATCACTGCCTTCAGCGCCGCTTCACGGGAAGGACTTTCTGCAAGTGCCGTGCCGGAGATCAGAATTGCTTTTGCCTCTCTGATGTAATCTTCATCAATATCATCTACATGAAGCTGAAGATCCGCAATCTTATTTCTGTACATCAGGATGCTGCTCTCCTTCGGAGAAAGCATTTCTGTAAATGTAAGGCCCAGCTTTTCTCCGTTTGTGCATCTGGTGATATGAGAAGTGTCAATGCCCTGTTCCTGGAAATATTCTGTCACAAAATCGCCAAACTGATCGTCGGATACTTTGCCGATAAATCCGGCTTTCATTCCATGATGTGTCACACCTACAGCAATGTTGGCAGGGGAGCCGCCTACAAATTTTTCAAAGGTATGTACCTTTTTCAGCGGTTTAAACTCTTCTTTTACCTGATCGTTGTATGCAGGATTGAAGTCGATCGCTACTCTGCCCAGTAATATGAGATCGTATTTTCTGCTTTCATCGAATTTGATATATTCCATTTCCTACCTCCACTTTTTATTTGCGTTCATTGCGTGCTTTTGCATTTATCTTTTCGTAATTTTATATTAGCACGCTTATATATTGCGTGCAATATGTTTTTCGTACTTCCTTTGTTTTTCTATATTTTATACAAATAAAGCTTTCTTTATTTGTATAAAATCCATAATCTCTTTCGATTTTTGCCTATAATCGAAATATTTGTCAAACTTTTTCTTACGATTTCATCACGTAAAAAGGCACGCGTGCTTTCGCGTGCCTTTTTTTATTATTCTGTACCTGTTCTCCTGACGAAGATGTGTTTTCCACTGTCCATATTCCACTACATTTCCGATCATACCGAACACACCTGCTTTTAAAGGAGCCAGACCCATTGCTCTTACAATACAGTTGCAGGATTTATCCCGACATAATCTGTATAAAAATTTCCCCCACTAAATATTGTACTTTGTCTTGATATTAATGTCTGTAAAAAGATATTCCATTTCCGGCATCTGACCTTTGCTGAGTATATCTGCCAGGATAAACGGTGGCCGGTATCCCTGTACATATCCATTCTGATCGATCAGAAAATCCACCGTATCATCTCTAAGAGCTTTTTCATTTTTTGGCGTCTGATCGTATATCACCACATAGGGTCTTTTTTCCAGCTTCAGGCTTTCGAATGCCATTCCCACACCAGCCTGTCCTCCTGATACTACGAGGATTCCATTGATCCCGGAAATATTCATCATTGCTGTTTCAATAATTTTTTTTACTTCCTCGGTTTCATCAAAACTTCCATGGACACCGGCTATGGAAATCTCCGGATAGCTTTTCTTGATTTCTTCTACAAAACCTTCTACTCGGATATTATTTACCTGGTTTCCAAAAAATCCTGTTATGATTAAAACCTTACCTCTTCTGCCTGTGAGCATTCCCAAAAGTCCTGCCGCCGTTCTTCCGCTTTTGCGGTTATCCATTCCCACAAAACATACCCGCCGCGTTCCTACTATATCTGAATTAAAGGTAACTACAGGAATTCCCTTCTCTTCTGTCAGCCAATTCAGCTTATCGCGTATAGGATTGCAGTCTACCGGCATAATTGCAAGCCCTTCTATCCCTTCTTCTGCCAGTTCATCAATAGCCGCCAGCTGTTCTTCTTCGTTAACGGATATACTTTCCCGTATCAGAAGTTCAACACCCCAGTTCTCAAGCTCTCTTTTAGCCTGAAGGATCCCTCTGTTGATTTCAATCATAAAAGAAGCTTTTGCAAGCTGTGTTATAATGCCTATTTTATGTTTTTTTATTTTTTCTGTTTTTTTTCGCGCTCTTGGCACATATCCCATATCACTGGCTATTTCCCGTATTTTCTCTGCAACCTCTTTATTAATACGCCCTCTGTTATTTAGTGCGCGATCTACAGTTCCCCTCGAAACTCCTGCACGATCTGCAATCTGCTGTATTGTTACTGCCATAAAATACCCCCTGTTTTTATATCACATTCTAATTATATACGATTTTGCATTTTCTTTATGATAGCACATGAAAAAAAAGCACGCAATATTATGCGTGCTTTTTAAGCAAAAATATCATTATAAAATTCCGTGTCATTATATGATCTTTCTGATCATTTTGGCTGTTAATCAATTTTATTCCGTTTTCCGCAAAATTATAAATAAGTAAATCAAAGTTCCCGCAATGGCAATATGAGTCAGCCCTGCAATTCCGGATATTGATGCATCCAATCCACGGGATAATTCTGTTCCCAGGGTCTGAAAAATACCACGGACGATCATTACTGCCACCATAAGAGGAAGTGCCACATTGTAAATCATATAAAATCTATAGAAACTTTTTTGTTTCATAAGATTAGTTACCTTAGCGGCAAGACCCAGAAACAGAAATACCATGGTACCAAGTACCATCAGATGTACGTGTGTAAATGCCAGTGTTGTTCTCCCTGTAAAGCCATTAAATTTAGTGAATTCTCTGTAAAAGACTCCTGCAGCCATAGTAGCCAGAAAATATCCAAATGCCGTATTCCATAATTTTTTCATTTGTTTTTCGTCCTTTCGTTTCTTTTATGAACGATGTTCATTATAAATTCTAAACCTATATTTGTCAATATCTTTTTTATACTAAAATAGTCTTTTTTATATTTGTACATAAAAAAACTACAGTGTTTTCACACTGCAGTGTCTTAAGGATCATATATTCAAAACTACATACATGTTGACATTTGGAATCGTGTGACCAAGCT
>JAPFCU010000077.1 GCA_026169535.1 Blautia sp. | reverse complement strand
TAAACTTGTGTAAGATTTCATGACTCACCTCCTGTAGTTAAGTCTAAAAAGTTGAATACCAAACTTTTTAGACTTTATAATGATGAGTCTATTATCTCACATCGGATGATTTTGAAAAGGTACTCGCTATTTTGCGTTTACTTATATAGCAAGCTGTCTGTAATTTACACTTTTTAGTTTTTTGTAAGTAAATAAAAAACTATGCCTTACAATGAATCTCTTTACAAATACATAGGGAAATAATCCTAATATATTTGGTTTCAATTCCATAAGACATAGTTCTTTTTATATTAACTAAAGATTTTTCTTGATACTTCCTCCTCATCATATATTGTTACTTTTTCTTTTATCAGCTGATCGACCACCTGACAAATAGACTCTCGGAAGCTCTCCACATAAATATTGTCCTTGATTGCCAATGCATATTTCTTCATCTCTTCATTATCCAGGTCTTTCTCAGGCGTAAACATTGTCAAAATTGATATATTTAAGTTTCGCCCAAATTTATCGCTTGAAAACAGCATGGTTACACATCTGTTTCTCTCGCTTGTAAACTGGAATATAAAGGGCATTTTATATTCAACATTGGCAAGATTTACTGCCTTTGCCGGTTCTCTGCTAAGAATAATCTCTGTACCAAAATCTTTAACTAAATCTTCAAAAGCCTTTTCCATCTGACTTTGTGATATTTCCTGTCCACTTGCTAATGGCAACGTTTTTGTCCATTTGGATATCATTAATGAATATTCCAGAGATTTGTGTGTCATTTCCAATTTTCTAAAAAACATATCATAAGCATCTTTATTCCAACCCTCAGCAGAGCTGTCAAATAGAAAGCCTTTCTTATCTCCCACATCAAAAATTTTGATATTTGTATTTCCTCCACTCTCAAGAAAACTAAGACGATCCTGATATTCCATTTCAAATGTTACTTTTTTATCAAAAAGCTGCCTTAAAACAATTCTTTCCAAATCATACAGCCCCATCCATGCAAGACCTGAAGCAAGTAAAAATCCTTCCTCTGCATCTCCAAATTTTATTACATTATCTATCCATTCTATAACTCTTGTTTTTTCCTTATCTACAGTATTTGTTCCTCCAACCTTATTTTTTGCATAAATCAAAGCAAGTAGATGTTCAACATTTTCATTCAACAAACATTGTCTTTTTTCTCCACTACCAACATTCTTTTGATTAGCAGCGTATACCTCACTCTCATATCTCCATGTTGTACAACAATTATCAACCGCACATCTGGCAGTATAAATATCAAAAACATATGCAGCATTATTAAATGAAGTCTGATTAAATGGTTTTTTACATGCAATACACCACATTAGTTCAGCTGAATAATCAATAATGTTAGGAAAATCTGAATCAAGCTTTTCATAAAATTCTCCCTGACGCTTCTTAATATTTGTTCTTATTTTTTCAATTTTATCTGTCAGTTCTTGAATTTTCTCTTCAAGACAAATACTATATGCAGGATCATCTGCTTCAACTATACAATCTCCGTACTGCATAAATTTAATATAGTGCGTTTTCTTTTGGGCATTTTTTAATAATTCTTCCAGAATATGAATAGCGTAGTCAAATCTAGGATTTTCTTTATTTATACTATAAAGGCATTTCATTGCCCTAAGTATCATAAAAATTGCATAATAACCTGGATTATTTATATTATTATCAATAATATTCCTCATATAATTAATATGTTCTGTTCTTTTTTCCAAAAAAATGCGATTATACGGTCTTGCCAATGTTTGCTTATTCTCTTTTTCTTTTTCTAATTCCCAAATAGCATTATACAAATTTCGGATATCATCCGTACCGCACTTACAATATACTTTTTGTTTTATATGTTCATAACAGTTATTAAGTCTATTATGCCAATTATTATAATCGGCATCCAGTATATTATTTAATGCTTCTGCCTCATTTCTTCTTTTCTCTTCTTCTATTTCTCTCCGATAATCTTCATACCTATAATATCCTATAAATCCTCCAATTATTGCTCCTATGATAGCAAAAATCAGTATAGCTGTACCGCTCATTCCAGCATCTGAATTACCACAACTTACAATATAACACACACAGGAAAACAAATCTAAAGCCAAAGCTGCTCCTGCTCCCCCTATGGCTCCTAAAATACATCCACCAATAATATAATAACCGATCATTCTCTTTCACATCTCCTTACCAAATTTTCTTATACCGGCATATTAATAAAAATAAATCTGTATAATTCAAATCTGATTAAAATTAACTAAAAATTTTTCTCGGTACTTCCTCCTCATCATATATTGTTACTTTTTCTTTTATCAGCTGATCGACCACCTGACAAATAGACTCCCGGAAGCTCTCCACATAAATATTGTCCTTAATTGCCAATGCGTATTTCTTCATCTCTTCATTATCCAGTTCTTTCTCAGGCGTAAACATTGTCAAAATTGATATATTTAAGTTTCGCCCAAATTTATCGCTTGAAAACAGCATGGTTACACATCTGTTTCTCTCGCTTGTAAACCGGAATATAAAAGGAGATTTATATTCAACATTGGCAAGGTTTACGGCCTTTGCCGGTTCTCTGCTAAGAATAATCTCATTATCAAAATCTTTAACTAAATCTTCAAAAGCCTCTTCCATCTGACCTTGTGATATTTCCTGACCACTGGCTAATGGCAATGTTTTTGTCCATTTAGATATCATTAATGAATATTCCAATGATTTATGTGTCATTTCCAATTTTCTAAAAAACATATCATAAGCATCTTTATTCCATCCCTCAACAGAACTGTCAAATAGAAACCCTTCCATGCCTTCCACATCATGAATTTTGATATTCGTATTTCCTCCACCCTCAAGAAAACTAAGCCGATCCTGATATTCGATTTCAAACTTCACCTTTCTGTCAAAAAGATGTCTCAATACTTCTCTCTCCAAATCGTAAAGTCCCATCCATGCCAACCCAGATGCCAGTAAAAAACCTTCCTCTTCACAGCCAATATCAATAATTTCGTTAATCCATTCAGCAATACGTTTTTTTTCCTTACTTACTAAGCTAGCTCCACCAACAGAGTTTTTTGCATAGATCAAGGCAAGCAAATGTTCTACATGAATATTTAACAGGCATTTCGGGCTTTCATCCTGATTATTATTATTTTTTGTTTGATTATATATCTTTTGTTCATACTTCCATGTAGTACAGCTATTATCGATTTTACATCTGGCAGTATAGGCATCAAAAATAGAGGATGCCATATTAAACATATTCTGATCAAACGGTTTTTTACAGGCAACACACCACATTAGTTGTGCTGCATAATCAATAATATGAGACAACTCAGGATTAATTTTCTCAAAGTATTCTCCAAAATCACCATTTCCTGTGTTATTTAATATTATTTTTATCTTACTATGTAATTCTTCTATTCTGTTTTCAATATTAATTTCATAATGTATATTATCTATTTTAATAACACAATCTCCGTACTGAAGAAATTTAATATAATAAATTTTATTTTGTGCTTTATTTAACAGTTCTTCCAAGATATTAACTGCTGAATTAAATCTTGGCTCTTCTTTATATGCACTGCGAAGACATGTCATTGATCTAAGTATCATAGATAAAGCATAATATCCTGGTTTATCTATATTTATTATAATATTATTTCTTAATTGATTCACATGTTCTGTCCATACTTTTAAAAAAGTTTGCTCATACGGCCTTTCTTTCGATTCCTTTTTTTCTTTTTCTAACTCCCAGATAGAGTTATACAACTGTGAAAGAGACTCTTTGCTACAATTACAATAAATTTTTCTTCCAATAGCATTATAATAACTATTAAGCTTATTACTCCATGCATTATAATCTGCATCTATCACTTCTTTTATTGCTTCTGACTGCCTCATTTGTTTCTCTAATTTTTCTTGTTTTTCTTTCTCCATTGCATTATATATTCCTATAGATCCTCCAATCAAAGCACCCATAATAACGAAAAACAGTATAGCAGAATTCTCTATGCCAGAATCTGAGCTACCACAGGTTACAATATAACATACACAGGAAAACAAATCAAAAGCCAATGCTACTCCTGCACCACCAATTGCCCCTACTATACATCCAATTATAAAATATAAAATTCTCATTCTCTTCTTCCTCTCCTTCTGATTACTATTTTTAATATCATATAACCTATAACCGCTAAACTAATTATCTGAGAAAATGAAATCACACCAAATTTTCCTCTTATCTCATCACCTCTCCACATCTCAATTACAAACCGAAATATTGAATACGACCATAAATATATATCTAATAGCTTTGGTATTACTATTTTGTTTTTTTCACTATAGCAATATAGGCTAAGCAAAATACAAAACAATATTAATTCAAAAGCTGCTTCCATCAACTGAACGGGTATTCTCTTAACAATTTCCTGGCTACTATAGACCCTATAAGGAAACGCTATCCATGAATTACTTTCAACACCATAGCAACACCCCGCAAAGAAACAGCCAACTCTTCCAAAGCAGTGGAAAAGAGGAATCCCTATTGTCAAAATATCAGACAGCTCTGCAAAATTCTGTCTTCTGATTCTGCATATAAGATATTCCATTAACAAAACCCCAAACAAACCACCATAATATACAATTCCTGACTGCTTTATACTTCCATACAGATCAAACTGCCTGTTTGCCACCAAATTGCCAAGGCCTGTGCTTAATGCTCCAAATACCTTTCCTCCAATAAGTATTCCCGGCAAAACCATGACAATGTTAAATGTATATTTACGGACCAGATTCTTTTTTAGTAACAGATGATTCCATAAAAACACAGAGAATACTGCGCCTATACTGGAAAGAATGCTATAGGTTGATATTTTTGAACCATCTAAAAAAATATATGGATACATTTATTCACCTTTACCTGTTGTTTTTATTCCGGGGGATATTGTGCATCCCGGGTTTTCTTCTTTTTTCTTCCTCCAATAGCTCTGCTGTCTCCTTGATCTTCTCGTATTGGCTATTCATTACATCCTGAAGATCTCCTTCATCCGGAATCATAACATCAAATTTTTTTAAGGCGGCTGTAATATCAGAAGAAACTCTTTCTGTATACTGAACATAACTACTCTCCGACAGATTCCATTCTTTTTCTACTGCATTCTGTATATCGTCGGTTCCACTGTAAAATTCAAATCCTCCACTGATTAATTCAAACGCTGTAGTAGCTATCATTCCGCCTTTCATTAGGCGCTCCATTATTGTAGATTGTTTTTCTTCTGATATTTTATTTTCAGAAACATTTGAAGTTAATTCTATTACTGATTCTTTTGTTGTTTCTCTTCACAAATTAGCTGCCCTTTTAGCCAGATCTTCTGATTCTTTACGCGCTTCTATTGCTGCTTGATTTAATTCACTTAGTTGCCGCTCTTCATTTTGCAGCTCCTGAATGGCAGAATCCATTAATCCACCCATTTTTATCTCTGACAATATGGCCTTTTTATCTTCTACATTTTTCAGTTCTTTTTCATTACTGTCACGTACTTCCTGTATCTCCTGAATTTCTGTTTCATATTCTTTTAAATCTTCCCCTAACTGATCACTTATTTCCTGTCCCTGCTCAGAAATTTCTCCAAGCTCTTCCTTTAAAACCGTTATACTTTTTTCCTTTGCTTCCTCAGATATATTAGCGCCTGATAATTCTGTCATTACAGACAATGCTTCCTGCTTTGCAGATTCAAGATCTTCCAGTCTTCCCTTCTTCTCTTCTACGCCTCTTTTCACCTCTGTAATTTTCTGTTTTGATTTTTCAATTGAAAATCCTGCCATAAATATTCTCCTTCCTTACTCCTGTACCCATATATGAATCTTAGCAGTAAACATTTTGCCGTATGATTTTCCCGCTTCTGCAATAATACTTAAAGCATTCTCCTTCTTTTCATGGGAAATAAACCTGTCCGATAGACTCTGAACCTGTGTAGATAAATTATTTTTTTCACGCACTAAAACAGTACAGTTGTTATTTACAGTTTCAATATATTTACTCATGGTGTTATTTGAAATATTTTCAAAAGATACTTTCTCTAACTGCTTTGTAAGCTGTTCACATTTTCCAGTAAACTTCTGAATAGATTTTTTTATTTTTTCCCATCTTTCCATTTCTTCTTGTTTTCTCAGCTCTACATACTCCGGATGTTTCTTTTCATCCATCATTAATTCATACAATCGCAGATCTGTGGGGGTATCTTCTCCATGTTCCGGAACACGTTCGACCTGCATATCAAAAGGTCTGAGTAAATCTTCGTATGTGTACAATGCATGACCCTTTGTATATGTAGCCATATTTTCTAACTGCAATGCGCTTGCTGACATAGTGCTACCCACCAGTTCCCTGTCATCCTGAGAAGTCAGTCTGTGTACAAGCTTAATATTCGTGTTTTTTATTACTTCCGGCGCCATAGCTGTTGGTAGCTGATCTGCAATAATAATGCCTTCTTTTAAAGCACGCACCTCTGCTAACATTTTTACAATAAATGCAGTAGCTGCAATTTTCGGGTTAGAATCTTCTGGTTTATCTGCACTGGATTCAGAAGAAATTAAATTATGAGCTTCCTCTATAAAAATAACATGGCGAACTGGTTTTTTCTTATCTCCCAAAGGATTGGCTTTTAGAGTTTCCCGGATTAATGTACAAAGCAATAATGTCACAAAATTGGCAGGTCCTTCACCTAATGATTCTAGTTCTATGATAACAGGACGCTTCAACCATTCTTCCGGCGTCAACATAGATTTTGAGGTATCAAACATCTCTTTCATTTCCCGTCGAAGCAGACTTCCAATTCTGACCTCCAGTACAGATCTGATATTTCCTTTCATCTCTCCATCATAATTTGTATTTTCCAATTCCTGTTCAAACTGTCTATATAATTCTGACATTGTAGGGTATTCTTTATCTCCGATATTTATATCTCTTTCGTTCCACCCATGTTTTTCATAAACTGCCTGGATTGCTCTGTCCAAAATAAATGGAGCTGGAGCCGGAATAGGAAATGCCCCTTCAAAAACCTGGCATAATTTTCCAATATGTTCCGACAAGGTTAATCCTTTCGGGAATTCAAACGGATTTATCCGCAGCGGAAAATTTGTATTAGCAGATGGTGAAAAAATAATCAACTCAGGAATATCAAATAATGCCAGTTCTCTGTATTCACGCTTCGCAGGTTCTAATACTAAGAATGGAATATGTGTCTTTTCTTCTGTTCCATCTTCCCTGACAAGCTTATGATTCCATAAATTATTTGCTATATGCAGCATGGTATTTGTTTTTCCGGCGCCTGGTACACCACATACAAACATATGTTTTGGAAGCATATCAAATGGAATCTTTACACTATATTCATTGGCATCTTTTCCCAGTGAAAATCCCGAATCAATGTGAATAGCCGTTGTTTCTTTTGACAGTTCAATATTCTCACCATCATATAAAACCGGTAATCTGGTAAAAGCTGATGCTTCTTCTAAGGTAAATGTAATCGGCCATTCTTTCATAGATCCAGGTGTTTCCTTACTGCAGGACTCTTCTCTTGGAGGAGTATCATTCAAATCTTCCATTCCGGAAAAATTTCCTGTTTTTTCTAAAAGATTACCATTCCCTGTTTCCAGGCATTCAGAAATAGCAGAATCTATTAACAACTTACTATATTGCTCATCATTACTAAACGAACATATTCTGCCCAAAAAACTCGGAGAAGTATCTATTGCCTTTAGCCAGTCCTCATACTGTTTTAAAACCTCATTAACATTCGGATCTTTTTTCTCATTATGAATTCTGGAATACTCACTAATTCCGGTCTTTGAAGTATAGCTGTTTCTTAAATAAGTCAGAGGATTTTCAAAAGATTTATGTATTTTCTCTTCCAATTCTTTTTGTGCAAATAAATCCACTCTGTAACAACATGGTTCATTAAATGACTCCATTAATTTAAAAATATTATATAATCGACAATGATCTCTTATCTTCCAATTAGGAACCACATAAAAATAAGTTTTTTCATTATTAACAGAAGTTTCTAATATTCGCTCCTTTTTTCTCATAAAACACTGATGAGTATAAATTGCAGAGGTTATTTTTTGTTCCTGAATCTCCGTAAAATTAAAATAGTTTGAAATTCCTGATGCTTTTACTAATTTTCTCATTTTAGTAAAATAATCTTCATTTTCCTTAGAACTAGTAAATAACAATCGGATATTAATCTTATTGCCTTCAGGACGATCCGGATCATACTCAAATAAAAAATGTATATTTACATCTCCCAATATCGCCGCACGATAAAGCTGTCGTATAAACTGCGTTTGGGCATCAATCATTCCTTCTATTCCTGAATCCTCAAAAACCTGATACTTACTTAAAGTCAGATCTGGAATTGCTTTAATCTCATAAGCCAACACTATGTATTCCCCCCAACCAATATTTTTCTTTTTTCTCCTAAACAATAAATGACCATTACTCTTTCCTGCAAAAGATGTAACAGTCATTCCAAATCCATAATTTACTTTTAATATTCTTTTACACCCTTCCGTAAATCTTACTTTATCCTACTTTATGCTACTTGTCAATATAGTATGCGACAAAATGATATCTTCAATATAAAAAGGAGATTAATTATGAGACCATTAAAAACAAAAGTAAGCATCACACTTGATAACGACTTAGTTATAAATCTAAAAGAAATGGCAGAAAATGATGATCGTTCATTCAGCCAATATATTAATCTGATATTAAAAGACTGGGTTTTAAACCACAGCCCTTCTTCTCTTAATAATTCCAATGTTAATTCTTAATTCTTTATTTTTCCCAGCTACTATAAAACTCATCCTATAAAGATCAAAAGCCCGCTGGATATTCCAGCGGGCTTTTGATCTTTATACACTTATGCAACTATTTTTCTATATTCACCAGATACTGATACACATCTCTCTTGCTTACCCCCCGGTCCTTTGCCACCTGTTTCATGGCTTCCTTCCGGGAAAGTCCCTTACTCTCATAAATTTCCATATGCTCTTCTATTGTGATCTCCTCCCAGGAAGCTGCTGCCTCTTCTTTCAGTTCCTGGCGGCTCTTTCCCTCTATGACCATAACGCACTCTCCAAGAGGCTTCTCTTTCTCATAGTGTGCGATCAGCTCGTCTATGGTCGTGCGGAATGCCGTCTCATGCTTTTTGGTAAGTTCCCTGCAAAGAGTCATCCTGCGGTTTCCAAGAGTCTCCCTGAGATCCTTCAGAGTTTTTACCAGCTTATGGGGCGCCTCGTAAATAATAATGGTCCTGGTTTCGTCCACAAGCTCCTGCAGGATTTCCCTGCGTTCTTTTTTATCCATGGGAAGAAAAGCCTCAAAGGCAAATCTTCTGGTGGGAAGTCCGGATAAGGTCAGAGCAGTAATGCATGCCGCCGGACCGGGAAGGGATGTAACCTCAATCCCAGCCTCATAACACATGGCAGCCAGTTCCTCTCCGGGATCTGAGATTCCCGGTGTCCCTGCATCTGTAATCAGAGCAATATCCATCCCACTATGCATTTTTTCGATAAGGGTATATGCTTTTTCTATTTTGTTGTACTCATGGTAGCTGGTCATAGGTGTTTTTATGTCAAAATGATTCAAAAGCTTAATGCTGTTTCTGGTATCCTCCGCAGCAATGAGATCCACCTCTTTCAGTGTCCGGAGAACTCTGAGCGTAATATCCTCCAGATTTCCGATAGGCGTTGCACATAAATATAATTTTCCGCTCATAATTTCTCCTTTCACACAGCAGTCCGTACCTGAAATATCAGATTTTTTCTTCTGGTATTTACGCGCCTGACGGGCCGTATATCTTCAATATGTCCTCCGTATAAACCCCCGGCTTTTCATAAACAATCAACGGACGCTCTACGGTAATTCTGGAATTTCCGCCTTTCAGGGCTTCGATCAGAACCATGTTCGGTTCTCTGTCAATAAAAGGATATACCAGCTGCATCCTCTTTGGTTCCAGTTTATACTTTGACAATACCTGAAAAATCTCCGCCAGCCGGAAGGGACGATGTACCATGTAAAAATGTCCCCGGTCTTTTAATACCCGGGATGTCTGGCTCACCACATCCTCCAGTGTACAGAGGATTTCATGTCTGGCTATGGCTTTTGGCATATGCGGATTCTGCAGACCATGCTGACCAATCATATAAGGCGGATTACATGTGACTGCATGAAAAGAAGCTGCTCCAAAAATCTCAGCAGCCTCTTTGATATCACCGCAGACAATGTCTATGTCCTTTTCCAGATCATTATAAGCCACACTTCTCCGCGCCATTTCCGCACATTCCTTCTGAATCTCCAGCCCGGTAAAATGTTCTCCCGGAGTTTTTGACCTGAGAAGAATGGGGATTATCCCGGTTCCTGTTCCCATATCCAGAACACGCTGTCCTTTTTTTATTTTTGCAAAGCCGGATAAAAGAACAGCATCCATTCCAAAGCAGAATTTCTCAGGACTCTGGATCACATAATAGCCATTCTGGAGATCATCTGCTCTCTCTCCCGGCTTTACAAGACTGTCTCGCAGTTTATTTTCCATGAGATACGGAATCTCCCTCTTTATCCTGAAGTTTCTCTAGTTCCTTCATTTCCTTTTCGGAAATTTTGATCTTTTTCTTTCTGGGACGGAATTTCAGTTCTCCTACCGGATATTCCTGGATCTCCTTCTCATCATTAACCTCAACAATAACTTTTACCAGCTGTCTCAGCACATTTACACTGTGTACAGTTCCCTGAAGTCCATCCGGAAGAGTAACTGTATCTCCTGTTCCCGGAAGTTTCTTGTTCAGTTCCTCATAAATTTCCTGCTCATTCTTCAGACAGCACATCAGTCTTCCGCAGACACCGGATATCTTTGTCTGATTCAGGGAAAGATTCTGTTCTTTCGCCATTTTGATAGATACCGGTGCAAATTCTGAAAGATAGGTATGACAGCAGAGACATCTGCCGCAGATTCCGATTCCTCCAAGAATCTTTGTCTCATCCCTGACTCCGATCTGACGAAGTTCTATCCTGGTCTTAAAGATCGCTGCCAGATCCTTTACAAGCTGACGGAAATCAATCCTTCCATCTGCTGTAAAATAAAACAACACTTTATTATTATCAAAAGTATACTCCGCATCGATCAGCTTCATATCCAGCCCATGATCACGGATTTTTTTCTGACAGATCTTAAAGGCTTCCTTTTCTTTTTCTCTGTTCTGTCTCTCTCTTTCCTCATCTGCAGGAGTTGCAACACGAAGCACTTCCTTCAGAGGATGAATAACCTCATCTTCCTCTACATCCTTCGGTCCCAGGACCACACGTCCGAATTCAACACCCCGCGCTGTCTCAACGATCACATGATCGCCAACCTTCATCTTGTATCCTTTTGGGTTAAAATAATATATTTTTCCGACATTTCGAAATCTGATACCTACTACTTTTGTCATTCTATCTCTCCCTGATCGTCAGGAACAGCAGCTCCAGTGCCAGTTCAAAGTTTACGTTTGCACGAAGACGTACTTTGGTTTTTTCCAGCGCTTCCAAGATCTTTTCCAGATTTTCATAGGAGCGCTGACTTGCCTGTTCCTTAATATAATTAATTTCCTGTTTAAACACCAGATTATCGATTTCTCTGGTAGCCTTGAACATCAGTACATCTCTGAACCAGAACTGGAAAATATCCAGATAATCTCCGATATTCTGTTTTTCTGCTGACAGAAGTTTGATCTCATCCGCAAGCTCATAAACCTCCATAGAATCCGCATTCTTCAGGATTTTAAGAGCATTCTGCGTAATATTGGAAAACTCTTCTGAAGTAGCGGCCTCTTTAGCGATTCCTATACTTCCCTGTGCAAAGGATGCATCGATCTCAGCCTGATAATCCGGAACATGCAGACGTTCCATCAGATACTGCTTTACAAGGCTGTCATCTACAACCTTCAGATCCAGCCGTACACATCTGGACTGGATCGTAGGCAGCAGTCCATCTACATTACTTGTAAGGAGCATGATCACCGCATATTCCGGCGGTTCCTCTATTGTCTTAAGCAATGCATTCTGAGCCTGTACTGTCATCATCTGTGCATCTGGAATAATATATATCTTGTGCTGGCTGCAGTATGGCTTCACCGCCACATCATAAATCACCTGCTCGCGGATCTCATCAATACTGATGGTTCCGGGCTTTTCATGATTGACCATAATGATATCCGGGTGATTCTTTCCTATGGCCTTTTTACAGGAATCGCATTTCTGGCAGGGCTCTGTCCCACCTTTTTCACACTGAAGAGTCATTGCATATGTGGTTGCAAGAAGTTTTTTTCCAGATCCGGGTCTTCCTGTAAAAATATAAGAATGAGAAACCTTCCCCGTCTTAATGGCATTTTTTAAATGTCTGATAATCTCCTCGTGTCCAATAATGTTGTTAAAACCAACCATTCAGAATCACCTCACTTTATTATTAAACAGGTCTTTCCTTGTTTTCTTTATATGGATTTTATTATACCATACTTTTTTTGTTAATAAAAACTATTTTTGCTTATGTCATAGATTTTATATATTTTATAATTTTTTCGACACATTTATCCAGATCATCGTTTTCAAATCGTATAGTAATCCCGGACTCACAGATTTTTTCTTCAGAAAAATCCTCCTGATCTGCCAGAAATCTCCTGCACATTTCTGCGTATTTCGGATTCTCCTGCTGCTTTTCTCGAAGAAGCGCCCTTTGAAGCCGTTCTCCATCCTCAACCTGGATATAAATCGGGCATACTCTGTCTGCTCCATAATATTCTCTCATTTTCTGATAAGATTCCAGCGTCCCGATTCCTAAGTAATCTGCTCCATCTGGTCTGATCTGGCCGTCATCCGCAGTAAAATATGTCCATATTCCATGTACCGTATCATAAGACCGGGATTCGATCAGTTTTCCGCTGATCCTGAATTTTTCCAATTGTTCTTCATCTGTAAAATAGTATTCTCTTCCGTTATCTTCTCCTGCACGTATAGGTCGTGTTGTATAAAGGACCAGTCTTTTCAGATTCAGTTCTTCCCTGCTTAAAAGAAATGAATATATTCTGTCCTTTCCGGAAGCACTCTTTCCCATAATATAAAATATTTTTCCCATTCTAGATTGCTTTAAACCGTTCTCTCTGTTTTTTTCAGAGAAGCCTCTCTCATTTCATTGGTAACCACCAGAACAGAAGTATTTGATACATCACTAAGTCCCTGAAGATCAAATCCCTGTTCCATGTATCTTCTCATATTCTTTATCAAAAGTCCAGTGATCTGTTCTCCCGGAACAAGCAGCGGGATTCCCGGCGGATAAAGATATGCAAACTCAGCTGATACTCTTCCAATACTCTCCTCCATCGGAATTCTTTCTGTAAGAGCATCCATTGCCTGAGATATTTTCATAATCTGCTTTAATTCCTGATATCTGGATTTTTCCTGAACTTCCAGATCCTCTGTATATTTTAACGATTCCCGTCTGTCAATTTCTTCAACAGCACAGCAGAGCCGTTCAAATCCTTCTTGTGTATCTCCTACAGAAGTCAGCGCCAGCGTATAGTTTTCTGCCTCCATTTCCATTTCCAGATGAAATTCTGATCTTAATATTTCTGTAAGCTGTCTTCCATTCAATGTACTGTGTACTGTTGAAAGGACCAGCTTCGATCTGTCTACATCAAAAATTCCCAGTGACGGATCCGTCTTTGTATTTTCCAGCCGGATATACCTGCACTTTGCCAGACGTTCCCTTGCCTGTTCCAGATTGCCGGTATATTCTGAAAACATTTTCTCTCCATCTTCTCTCAGTTTATACAGACATGCATCCATAGATGCCATAAGAACATACGAAGGACTGCTTGTCTGGTAAATTCCCAGAAATCTGGTGAGCAGCTCTCTTGATACCCTGTCGCTGCATAAATGGAGCAAAGATGTCTGAGTCATAGAGGGAAGGGTTTTGTGAAGACTGTGTATTACAATATCTGCCCCTAATTCTGCTGCCGATACAGGAAAATATTCTGAAAAACAAAAATGTGCACCATGTGCTTCATCTACGATCAGAGGTATTTTATGTTCGTGAGCAATTTCTGCAATTCGCTTTATGTCTGATACAATTCCATCATAAGTAGGAGAAGTTATAAGCACTGCCTCTATCTCCGGATTGTCAGAAAGGCATCTTTCCACACGTAAAGGGGAAATTCCCCCGTTTATCCCCAGTTCTGAATCCTCATGTGGATAAATACAGGTGACTTTTAGCTCTCTGAGATAAGCTGCATGATAAACAGCTTTATGGCAGTTTCTGGCAATCAGAATATGACCATTTCTTTTTACAGCGGCCGAAACAGCGGCCAAAATTGCTCCTGTACTTCCATTAATACAGTAAAAACTGTCTTTCACTACATAAAGACGGGCCGCTTCTTCCTGGGCTGTTTTCAAAACATCTACAGGATGATGAAGATTATCAAAACCTGCAATTTCCGTAATATCTTTTTGAACAGGAAAATCCCCTGCCACAGACAGGGGATTTCTCTTATGTCCCGGCATGTGAAAAGGATAGAAATCTGATTTTCCATACTCTTCCAGTTTTTTATATAATCTGTCCATAGATCTCCTCTCGTTTATTAAATGAGGATATTATACCATTAATCCGGGGCAGATGTCATCACGCCAGTTTTTTCTTAACATTTTTTACAAAATATTTATAATTTGATCTTGCTCATTGCAGCTTTATCGCATACAACAGTAACATCATTATGAAGCTGAAGAATAGAAGCCGGTACTTCAGGAGTGATCGGGCCGGTAAATGCTTTTGCAATAATATCAGCCTTACCTTCACCAGATGCTACCAGAAGGATTTTCTTTGCTCTCATGATTGTTCCGATTCCCATTGTATATGCCTGACGCGGAACATCCTCTTCTTTTTCAAAGAATCTCTTATTCGCCTCAATTGTGCTTTCTGTAAGATCTACACACTGTGTGTTTTTGCAGAATTCGCTTGCAGGCTCATTAAATCCGATATGTCCATTATGTCCGATTCCAAGAAGCTGGAGATCAACTCCGCCTGTAGCTGCAACAACTTCATCATACTCACGGCATGCTTTTTCGCTGTCCGGTTCCAGACCGTTCGGAACGAAAGTTCTGCTCTTATCAATATTTACATGGTCAAACAGATGTGTATTCATGAAATAACGATAGCTCTGGTCATTGTCTCCGGAAAGACCTTTGTATTCGTCAAGGTTTACACTTGTCACCTGTGAAAAATCAAGATCACCTTTTTTGTACCATTCTACAAGCTGTGCGTAGGTTCCTTCCGGTGAGGAGCCGGTAGCCAGTCCCAGAACACAGTCTGGCTTCATAATGATCTGAGCGGAAATAATGTTCGCTGCGATGCGGCTCATTGCCTTGTAATCTTCTCCACAATAAAATTTCATTGCAAAGTCCTCCTTTAATATATGTTTTTATTTTCAGAACTGCTTCCTACATCAGTCGGAGAAGCATCTCCCCTGTACCTACATTATAACCGCTTGTGGCATAAATTCCATTTAATTTTTCAGATGTTACAATAATAAGCGGAAGTTTTTCATGATCCACATACATTCTTCTTCCCAAAAGCTCAATATGATCAGCAAAACAATCATAATATACCTGAATTTCCGGGAACATGGAAAGAGCTTTGCTGATTGTAGGATCCTTAAGTGCGGTCTGGCTCTGTACCACAAAAAGGATTCTGGAACAAATTTTTCTGAATTCCTCCGGCTGTTCCATCATCTCATTCAGGATATGCTCGGTAGGTTCTCTGCTTTCTTCCAGAAACATCAGAATATGTTTTCCCTCTGCAGTAAGCTCAGATGCCTGTACCACTTCATTTCCATCCTCATCCTTGCGAAGCTGAAATTCCGGAAGTTCAATATTTTCGAGCATATCTTCCAGATCTGCCTGGCGCAGAATCATAGAGATTTCCTTTTTATCGCCTGCATCCACAGAAAAATAATATACGTAAGCAAACATATTTCCATTTGGCAGACGATTTGATGTAGTAATCCTGTATGTTCCTGCCTCCAGATGCACCTCCAGTAAATCACCCTTCCATAAAAGACCGCCAAGACGAAGAGAGGTATACGTTCCATTTTCAAGCTTTGCCATAGACCAGTTCTGGAAATACTTCCACTGTGTTCCGTCTCCCGCTTTCAGAACAATATGACAGTTCTTTTCTGCTTCCGGAAGTACCGGAATAAATCTTCCATCCTTTCTGTACTCCATGGAACGGTCTTCCGGATTCAGTCTGGCCGGTATCCCAAGTGTCCTTGCAATGGCCACAAAAAGAATTTTCTTTGATAAAATGCTGCCCACCTCTGTTTTCAGGCAGCCTGCAGGTGTAGTGATCACACTTGCTCTTTCTCTTTCAGGAATAGAGTTAATCCTTTTATCTACTTCTGTCCAGATAGATGCAGGATTCTCCCGGAAACAGAGCTTTTCTTCCTCAGAAAAAGTATTTTCTATAACTTCCCTGTATTTCATCAAAACCTCGTCGTCTATACGAGGATTCAATACATAATTTACAAAAACAGAATGTTCCAGTTCTTCCTCATAAGGCATAGCAAAACGAAGGTGTTCTTCCAGTACTTCTGCTCTGCAGTCTGTCCTGTCTTTTTCTGTCAGTACATTCAGAAGCTCCTCTCTCAGAAGCCCTTCCTCTTCATCCTCTGTGTTCTCTTCTGTAAAGCATCCCTGAAGAAACTTTTCACATTCAGGATTTACCCATGCCTCTGTCTTAGCTGTTCTTCTTGCCGCAGCCTTTTCCAGGCGGATATTGCCTTCTGCTGTCTGCTCCGCTGTAGGCATGTCTGTATTTACAGGAGTGTCTACCGGCGCGATCATATCAACAGCTTCCCAGACATCTTTCTGTCCGGCATTTTTTCCAAAGATCACTCTTATCTGCTTCTGCTCTCTGGTATCTGCAAAAACACATTCACACTGCCCATCCCTGGATATCTGCACTGCAAGACTTCCAAGTCCCGTGGTAAAGCTGCAGGTTCCATCTTCTCCGGTAACACCCTCTGCCACAGGAGAAAATTCCGCATAATTCAGCACCTGGAAAGAAACCTCTGCTCCAGAAACCGGTCTTCCCTCCTCGTCTTCAACCTTTACAGAAAACTCTGTAACCGCCGCATAACGAGAAAGCTCATTCAGCATGGTCACCATTCCATCTGTTCCGATTTTTTCTTCACCTGATTCTGCCTGATCAAACCACCGGGAATGTACCATCATAGCTCTGGAAGAAGCATTGGTAAACCATCCTTTATTCAGGATAGGAAGAGGCTCACATGCACCAAGGAAATACCATTCTCCATCATTCCAGATTTCCACCCATGCATGATTATCATCACAGTGAGACCATTTCGGTGCATAAACCTGACGGGAAGGAATTCCTATGCTTCGCATTGCATTTACCGTAAACACAGATTCCTCTCCGCATCGCCCGTTTCCCCTACGGTAAACAGTCAGTGCCGAAAGTGTTCTGTCGTCTGTACAGTGATAAGTTGCCTCCTGTGCGCACCAGTAATTTACCTCAATGGCAGTTTTTTTTCTGTTGAATCCAGAAAGAAGAGTTTCATTTCCATTCTCTTCCATGAATTTACTGATCTCTTCTGCAAATAAAGTTCTGCACGGAGCGATCTCTTCCTCATTTACTCTGTGATAAAGTACATAATTCAGGTAAATATCTTCCGGAAGCAATTTTACGCCTTCTGATTCATGCCATATCCGTACACTGTTCTTTGCATAATCAAGAAATATTTCAAATGAATAATTTCCCATGTCACTGCATGGCATAGTCATATAAAGATATTTTAAAGCAAGAGCCGTTTCTGGCTCCTGCTCTTTGATCTTTTTGTCTGTCTCCTCAAATATACCGGGAAACTGTGCTTTTATTTCTTCATATCCTTTAAGGATACGCTCCCGGCTTTCTTTCAGAAATTCGCTCATATATTTCCTTTCCTGCCTGGATTTACAGGCAAAGAGGATATAAAATCATTTTCCCTCAAACTGATCAAGAACCTGTCTTGCCTCACGGATTGCTGTCTCATCCGTTCTCCAGACCTCAAATTCACTGAGAGAAGGAAGTCCCATATTTACTCCCTCTTTCCGATATTTCATTTCGCTGTCCAGAGTCTTTTTTCCGGACATATGGAATGCAGTTGCCCCGGTCTTCGGATATATCTCACGGATTACTGCCGCATTTACTCCGCTTCCCACCTGGATTTTTATTCTTCCTGCACTTTTTTCCACCAGATCCCTCAGAAGATCTGCTCCCAGAGTGCAGACATTTTTCTGTCCGGAAGTCAGGATCGTATCAATCCCAAGAGAAATTGCCTGTTCCATTGTCTCGTAAGGATCTGCACAAACATCAAAGGCACGATGAAGTGTCACAGACATACCCTCTGCTTCCTCCATCAGAATCTTCATCTGTTCCATATTCATGGTGCCGTCCGGTTTCAGACATCCAATCACAACGCCTTCCGCACCAAGTTTTCTGAACTCCTTTACTGCTTCACGAATCAGAACAAACTCCTCGTTTGTATAACAGAAATCTCCGAATCTGGGGCGGATCAGTACATGGATCCTGATATCCGTATGCTTCCTGATTTCCTGAAACAGCCACGGATTTGGTGTGGTCCCTCCTATCACAAGACTGCCGCACAACTCCAGACGACTGGCGCCGCCTCTTGCTGCTGCCAGCGCAGACTCCACAGAATCTACACAGGCTTCTAAAATAAAATCAGTCATAATGTCTCTGTCTTCCCCCTTTCTGTATTTCTATCTGCACACCTCTTATTTCAGATCAGTCTTACACCGGATGCTTCAAGAGTATTTACAATCGTATCATCCGGATACTCGTCCGTTACGATCCCGTTAATGTCATCAAAATGTGCAAATTTATAAGAATCATTAAAATAGAATTTTTCTTTTTCCATAACAACGTACTTATGCCTGCTGCTGTGGATCACTGCTTTTTTTGTCAGTCCATCCTCAACTCCAAGAGTAGTAACAGTAAGATCCACCATATCTACACCGCAGCTTCCGAGGAAGGCTCTGTCAAAACTGTACTGTTTCAATACCTCGATGGTAGCTGCTCCCATAAATCCATTGACTCCCTGATACATGGTCCCGCCTGTGCCGATCACAGTGATCATCGGATTCTGTACCAGTATCTGCATGATATCGATCATATTGGTAACAACAACAATCCTCATCCTGGATGCTGCCAGAAGTTTTGCCAGCTCAATATTTGTAGTAGAAATGTCAAGAAAAATAGTTTCATTACTCTTGATCAGCCCCATAGCTTTTTCTGCAATAATCTTCTTTTTATCCAGATGATAATTTCGTCTGTCGATCACATCCCGCTGGAGGGGATAGTCCTGAGACATAATTGCCCCTCCATAGGTTCGTTTCAGTTTTCCGGCATTCTCCAGAGTCTTCAGATCCTTACGGATACAGTCCTCAGACACCTGAAATTTTTCACTGAGTTCTTTTACCTTAACCTTCCCCTTGTCCTGAAGGCACATGATGATAGCACTTTGTCTTTCTTCTGTAAACATGAAGTACCTCCTTTCATTTAAGAGGAGTTTTTGTCTTTATTCTTCTGTAAGAATTACATCAAGTACTGTATCTGTCTGATCCGGAAGAACAGGATCCAGCCCAAGATCTGCAAATACAATATCCGGATAATCACTATGTACCCAGCTGTTAGATACCGGAACTTCTGCTCCGGATGCCAGATAACGGATTGCCTTTAAACGATCTTTCGGAACCCCAAGAAGAGGTACCGGACCAATAGTATTCTCAAAAAGATGGAAATACAGATGATTCCCTTTGGATGTAATACGTCCGTAATCCGGTTTCTCCAGCTTGGATTTACCACATCCATAAATACTCTCTCCATTTTTCTTCATCCATTTACCAATCTCGCGAAGGATCTTCATGGATTCCTCAGGAATATTGCCTTTTGCATCCGGTCCTACGTTCAGGATCAGATTTCCACCCTTGGAAACACATTCGACCAGCTTTTTAATAAGCATAGGAGCCGGTTTATAGAAATGATCTGTTGCGCAGTAGCCCCAGTGATTGTTCATGGTAAAACATGCTTCCCATGCAATATCGTTGCCTTCTGCATCCTGAATACCATTAGGCGGTATCATCTGCTCCGGACTTACAAAATCTCCGTGATACGGTGTCGGCTTACATTCTGCCAGAGAACCGTATCCTTCTCCGCTTACTTCCAGACGATTGTCAATGATCACATCCGGCTGGAGACTGCGCACCATGTTCATAAGCTCTGTTGCTTTCCATGCTTCTCCTCTGAGATCATCATAGGAGAAATCAAACCAGAGAATATCGATCTTACCATAATTGGTACAGATTTCTCGAATCTGATTATGCATATAAGTAAGATAATTATCAAAATTCCGATTATCATTTTTATATGCAGGATTATTTCTCATGGGATGCTGTCGGTCTCCATAATGAGGATAATCGTCATGATACCAGTCAATAATGGTAAAATAAATACCAACCTTCAGCCCCTCTGCACGCACTGCCTCTACATATTCTTTTACAAGGTCACGTCTGCATTTGGTATTTGTGGATTTAAAATCTGTATACTGACTGTCAAAAAGACAGAATCCGTCATGATGCTTGGCTGTCAGAACAACATATTTCATTCCGGCTTCTTTTGCCGCACGGGCCCAGGCTCTCGGATCATAATCAACGGGATCAAATTCATCAAAGTATTTCATATACTCTTCTTTTGTGATCTCTTCTTCACTTCTTACCCACTCACCTCTGGCAGGAATGGAATACAGTCCCCAATGGATGAACATTCCAAATCTTGCGTCAAGGTACCATTCCATTCTTTTGTTGTACTCTTCTCTGTTAAATGTGTACATGGCCTTCCTCCTGTAGGAAATTTATTTTGCTGTCTCCTGAATATCCGGATAGTGGCATTTTACAATATGTCCCGGTGCGATCTCTACCGGCTGCGGACGCTCACATTTACATTTTTCTGTGCAGTGAGGACATCTTGTGTGGAACAGACATCCGCTCGGCGGATTACTTGGGCTCGGAAGATCACCCTGAAGGATGATACGGCTGGACTTCTTCTCCGGATCCGGAATCGGAACTGCAGAGAGAAGTGCTCTTGTATACGGATGCCTTGGATTTGCATAAAGTTCTTTTTTCGGAGCTGTCTCTACGATAGTTCCAAGATACATAACACCGATTCTGTCTGAGATCATCTCCACAACACTGAGGTCATGAGAGATAAACAGATAAGTCAGATTATAATCCTTCTGCAGCTGCTGCAGAAGATTCAGTACCTGTGCCTGGATAGAAACGTCCAGTGCAGATACCGGCTCATCGGCAATGATAAGCTTTGGCTGTACAGTAAGTGCTCTGGCAATACCAATACGCTGACGCTGTCCGCCTGAAAACTCATGAGGATAACGTTCTCCATGAGAAGGACTTAAACCTACGACGCCAAGCAGCTCATGAACTTTTTTCAATCTTTCGCCTGCTGTCATATTAGTGTGGATCAGAAGAGGTTCTCCGATCAGGTCCTGCACCTTCATTCTTGGGTTCAAAGATCCATAAGGATCCTGGAATACCATCTGGATCTCGGATCTTAAGGGACGCATCTCATTATCAGAGATTTTTGAAATATCCTTGCCCTGGAACCAGATTTCACCCTGGTCCGGTGTGATCAGATGATCGATCAGTTTACCTGTTGTGGATTTACCACAGCCGGACTCTCCTACCAAAGAAAAAGTTTCTCCCGGCATAATGTCAAAGGAAACGTCGTTTACGGCATGAACGAATTTTTTCTTGCCGAACATCCCCTTATTTGCAGAAAATGTTTTTGATATGTTTTTTACAGATACTAATGCTTCACTCATGACCGATCACGCCTCCTTTCCAAGTTCTTTAAAATGATGGCACCTGCATTTATGGACTCCGTCTACAACCTCAAGCTCCGGCTCCTTCTCTCTGCAGATATCTGTTGCATACTTGCATCTTGGTGCAAATTTACATCCCTTTGGCATAACGGAAAGATCCGGCACACTTCCCGGGATAGACGGAAGAGATTCCACTCCGCTGCCAAGCTTCGGTACAGAAGCGATCAGTCCCTGTGTATATGGATGCTTCGGAGCTGCAAACAGCTCTTTTACCGGAGCCTCCTCTACGATACGGCCTGCATACATAACAACCACACGGCTGCACATTTCTGCAACCACACCAAGGTCATGTGTGATCATCAGGATACCTGTATTTTTCTTTTCACGGATTTCTTCCATCAGTTCCAAAATCTGTGCCTGAATAGTAACGTCAAGAGCTGTAGTAGGCTCATCTGCAATCAGAAGTTCTGGCTCGCATGACATTGCCATAGCGATCATAACTCGCTGACACATACCACCGGACAGCTGATGAGGATAACTCTTAAGAGTCATTTCCGGCTCCGGGATACCAACAGATTTCAGTACATCAAACGCTCTCTGATGAGCCTGCTCCTTGCTGAAATCATTATGAAGAAGAATTGCCTCTGTAAGCTGTTTCTCAATTTTCATACATGGGTTCAGAGAGTTCATCGGTTCCTGGAAGATCATTGCAACTTCTCTTCCGCGGATATTTCTCATTCCCTTTTTATCTTCTTTGAGAAGGTCTGTTCCATTCAGGATTACTTCTCCATTGGATATTTTACTGTTTCTTGCCAGAAGACGCATAACGGACAGGGAGGTAACAGACTTGCCGCATCCGGACTCTCCTACCAGACCAAGGATTTCTCCTCTGTCAATGGAAAAGGATACGTTATTGACTGCTGTCACCCATGTTTTGTCCCGCTTGAATTCTGTGCGGAGATTTTTTACTTCTAATAATTTTTCTGCCATGGTTTCTCCCTCCTAGTTCATCTTCGGATCCAGAGTATCTCTGAGACCATCGCCCAGCAGGTTAAATGCCAGAACGGTAAGGAAGATCAGAATACCTGGAAACAGTACCATATGAGGAGCTGTATTCAGATAGTTACGTCCAAGTGAAAGCATTGCACCCCAGTCAGGTTCTGTAACATTAGCTCCAAATCCCAGGAAGCTAAGAGAAGATGCCGCCAGGATTGCTGTACCAATACGCATGGTAAAGTTTACGATCATGGACTGGATAGTTCCCGGGAACACATGTACAAACAGAATCCGGCTGTTTTTACATCCCAGAGAACGGGCAACCTCCACATAAAGGGACTGCTTAACAGAAATAGTTGCGCTTCGTATGATACGGGCAAAGGATGGCACCGTAAACACTGCAACAGCAATCATAACGTTTACCATACCAGGTCCGATAATTGCAACAACTGCGATTGCAAGAAGGATATCCGGAAATGCAAAAAGAACATCACAGCATCTCATGATCAGGGAGTCTACAAATCCGCCGTAGAAACCTGCGATCAGACCTAAAACAACTCCTCCGGCTGTTCCAATCACAGTAGCGATCAGTGCACAGGAAAGAGATAATCTGGAACCTACCATCAGACGGCTGAATACGTCCTGGCCAAATTCATCTGTACCCCAGATATGAGCTGCGCTTGGTCCCTGAAGAAGGGCTGTATAATCCGGCTGATCCGGTGCATAAGGAACTACAAACGGCGCAATAACCGCCATTAAAATAATAAACAGTATAAAAACAAGAGAAACAACTGCTGTTTTACGCTTCATAAACTTCTTGGTAAATTCTTTTACCTTACTCTGCGCTTTAGGAAGCTCTTCAGCAGCAACAAACTTGTTCTGGTCTAAATTTGTATTTGTCTGTGCCATGTTTTTTCCTCCTAGTTATAGCGAATTTTCGGGTTGATCACTCCGTAAAGGACATCCACGATCAGGTTAATGAAAATGTATTCCGCTGCAAAGAACAGAAGCAGCGCCTGTACTACTTTGTAATCACGGAAATTAATAGAGTCTACCAGCAGACGTCCAAGACCCGGGATGGAAAATACTGTTTCCGCCATAACAGAACCGGAAAGAAGACCGCCGATCTGAAGGCCTGCAACAGTAACAATCTCAATAAGAGAATTTTTAAATGCATGACGCATAACAACCAGAGTTTCTTTTAAACCTTTGGCACGTGCTGTACGGACATAATCCTCACGCATGGTCTCCAGCATGGTGGATCTGGTGAATCTTCCTAATACAGCCATGATTCCTGCACCCATGGTGATAGATGGAAGAATATAACTCTGCCAGGAATCCAGTCCTCCTGTAGGCAGCCAGTTCAATGCAACCGAAAATCCCTGGATCAGTTCCAGTCCCAACCAGAAGCTTGGAACAGATATACCAGAAATCGCAATGATCATTCCAATATAGTCAAGTGCTCTTCCATGGAATACTGCAGAAATGATACCCAGAGCAATACCTATGATAGTTGCCCAGATCATAGCTGATACTGTCAGCATGATTGTTGGTTTCAGTCTTGGTGCAATTGTTTCAACAACTGTTTTTCCATTTTTTACAGAATCGCCAAGATCTCCGGTAAAAAGACCTTTCATGTAATGGCCATACTGAACAAGCAGAGGCTCATTCAGACCCAGCTGCTCTCTTACTACCTCTACATCTTCCTTTGTTGCATCCTGTCCTGCGATCATTCTGGCCGGATCTCCCGGGATCATATGGATGAACATAAATACCACAAATGAAATTACAAGCAGAAGTGGAATTGCGCTTGCTACACGCTTGCAAAAATATTTGCCCATTTTATTACCTCCAGTCTGATATTTTAAAAATTTATATGCTGTACGATTCTCATCTGTACAGTAAAAGAAACTACCGTATGCACATCTGTGAATGGTCACAGACCGCTGTACGGCAGTTTCCTACTCAGAACTTTTTTGCTCTGTCATATTTCACTGCGGCGCCTGTCGCCCCAGTTGCCTATTCTGTTTTATTTTCGTGACTCTTACTGTGCAAGTTCTGCATGTGCAAAGTTAAATGATCCGTCCGGAGATACATATGCGCCGGAGAGATAAGATTTTGCTGCATACAGAAGCTGGTCATTACCAAGGAACAGCCATGGTGCTGCTTCCCATGCGATTGTCTGAGCTTTTCCATAAATCTCAGCCTGTTTTTCCGGGTCAGCAGTAGCCAGACCTTCGTCTAACAGTTTATCAAATTCTTCATCGCTGAAGTATGCTGTATTCGCACTGGTTGGAGGACACATGTCACTGTACAGAAGAGAACGTACAGAACCATCCATAGTAAAGTCAGATGCAGACCAGTTTACATACCACATGTTTACTTCAGCCTCATCTTTTTCTACATAAATCTTATCACTGATAGTAGCTGATTCCATCGGAAGTACTTCTACATCAATGTTGATCTGAGAAAGCATCTGTTTTACAAATGTCATACCCTTTACATCCTGAGTGATGTTGTCTCCCCACAGAGTAAGCTTGAATCCATCTTCGTATCCGGCTTCTTTCATAAGCTCTTTTGCTTTCTCCACATCGTATGTATATGGAGTCTGCTCTTTATATCCGCTGATAATAGAAGGAACAACAGATGTTGCCGGTTTTCCGTTTCCTGCATACATAAGCTGGATATATGCATCTTTATCGATAGCATAGTTCATAGCCTGACGTACTTTAACATCCTGAAGCTCCGGAAGATTCATATTCAGAGTTACATATCTCATGATATTAGAGTCTGCTGCAAGTACATTTACATCATCGCTTCCCTGGATTGCTGCCATCTGGTCTGCAGGCATCGGATAAACAAGATCTGCCTCGCCAGTCTGGAGCATTGCTGTACGGGAACCAGCCTCTGGTACCTCTTTAATAGTAACAGTATCTACGGAAGCTTTTTCTCCCCAGTAATCTTCATTACGCTCGAAAGAAGTATGATCGCCTTCCTCCCACTCTGTACAGATAAACGGACCTGTTCCTACCGGATGGTTCATAATATCATTGCCGTATTCCTCAAGAGCAGCCGGGCTGATCATACAGAACTGTGTCATACGGTTGATAAACGGAGACCATGCTTCTGTAAGCTTGAACACTACTGTATAGTCATCCGGAGTCTCAATGCTCTCAACACGGAATTTTTCTGTTCCGTCCGGCTGAGCTACAACATAAGTTCTTCTCTGACGAAGTTTGTTTTCCGGATCAATGATCCTTTCATAGTTTGCCACTACAGCTGCTGCATTAAAATCTGTTCCATCGGAGAATTTAACGCCTTCGCGAAGATGGAATGTATAAGTAAGGGAATCCTCAGAAACCTCCCAGGATTCTGCCAGCTGTCCTTCCAGTTCCTGATTCTCATTGAAAGTGATCAGCATCTCATAACATCCACGGGTTGCAGAAATAGCATTCGTATCCGGAATGTTTGCCGGGTCCATGGAACTTACACTTCCTTCGATTGCGATCACCAGGTCATTGTCCTTTGATTTCGCATCTGTGTTTGTTGCTTTTACTGCGTATCCGTCTTCTGCTGCGAATACTGCTGTGTTCATAGACAGAGTCATAACACCTGCCATAAGAGCTGCGAGAACTTTTTTACGATTCTTCATAAATCCTTCTCCTTTTTCTTTGTTTATTTGTTAATAAGTTACAAGTTCATAATGAAATACGGGTACAAAAAAAGCATCTCTTATTTTTTGCGTTTTTGCAATGTTCTTATTATAATCCGGATCAAACATGCCCCTTTGCATACTCATAAAAATGCTTCTCTTAACTTGATGTACTCAGTATAACAATATTCTACATATTTGTCAATGATTTTTTATCATTTTTTATTGATTTTTATTGTTTTATCCTGTTTTTATTTGGTAAATAAGTGGAAACGCGCCAAAACAATACAAATCAAATTACCTTCTTTTGTAATAAGAGTCAGATGAATATAACGAAAAATGGACCGGAGATAATCTCTCCGATCCAGAATCCTCACACCTTAAACCGATACCCCACTCCCCATATAGTCTCAATATACTGAGGTTTGGCTGTATTGAATTCAATCTTTTCTCTTATTTTTTTGATATGAACAGTTACTGTCGCAATATCTCCTACAGATTCCATTGCCCATATCTCCCTGAACAGCTCATCTTTGGTAAATACACGATTTGGATTTTCAGCCAGAAATGTAAGCAGATCAAATTCCTTCGTAGTAAAGGTTGTTTCTTCGCCATTTACCCACACACGTCTTGCCGTCTTATCAATCTTGATGCCTCGAATTTCTATAATATCATTCTTTACAGCACTGGATCCTACCAAACGGTTATATCTCTCCATATGCGCTTTTACACGAGCAACCAGTTCACTTGGACTGAACGGTTTCGTCATATAATCGTCTGCGCCCAGTCCAAGTCCCCGAATTTTGTCAATATCATCTTTTTTGGCTGAAACCATGATGATTGGTGTATTTTTTTCCTGACGAACCTGCTTGCAGATATCGAATCCGTCCACTTCCGGAAGCATCAGATCCAGAATGATCAGATCGTATTCTTCCTTCATAGCCTTTTCCAGTCCTGTATCTCCTCTGTTTGCGATTTCCACTTCAAATCCGGAAAGCTCCAGATAATCTTTTTCAAGATCCGCAATCGCTTCTTCATCTTCAATGATCAGTATCTTGCTCATTTCATTGGTACCTCCTGATATTTTCTCAAAACAAAATACATAATGGTTCCGATTCCTTCCCGGCTGGTGGCCCATACTTTACCGCCGTGATCCTCCATGATCTTGCGTACGATAGAAAGACCGATTCCGCTTCCTCCCTTAGAAGAATTTCTTGAAACATCAGTCCGGTAAAAACGGTCAAAAATAAAAGCCAGGTCCTTGGACGCGATTCCTTTTCCATTATCCTCGATCTCCACCTGTACAAAATCGCCTACATCCTTAACCCGAATCTGGATCACACCTTTCTGTTTATCCATATACTTAATGGCATTGCCTATGATATTATGGATCACACGGCGAATCTGTTCTCCGTCTGCAATCACCTGAACATTCCGGTCTACATAATTTGCATAATAAAGCTGTATGCCTCTTGTTTCCAGTTCCAGCCCGATTTCCTCTGCACAATCAGAAAAATAATCTTCCACATTCAGTTTACTGAAAGTATATGGAATTCTGTTGGTATCGATCTTGGAATAAAATGTAAGCTCATTGATCAGATGATCCATTTCATTTGTTTTATTATAGATTGTCCTTACGTAACGGTCCATTTTTTCCGGAGTATCTGCAACTCCGTCCATAATTCCCTCCACATACCCTTTTACTGCTGTAATCGGTGTTTTCAGATCATGGGAAATATTACTTATCAGTTCCTTATTTTCTTTATCAAGAATGATCTTTTCTTCTGCAGATTCCTTCAGTCTTCGCCGCATTTCCTCAAAATCCCGACAGAGCTCGGAAAATTCATCCGTTCCCTCTACATCCAGAACAAAATCCAGATTCCCCTCTTTTATATTCTGTGTTGCTTTGCGAAGCTTCACAAGAGGAGTTGCAACGCTCCTGTATATCCATAATCCTACAGACAGACCGGTAAATACAAGGATCACCAGAGCAGAAACAAAAAGATCCTTTGTCATAATCTGGATCCCATAATCATCAGATTCAGAATCAGCAATGGTAATCCCATAATCATAATCATAATCAGAAGCGGCTTCCTGAGATTCCCTGGCCTTTTCCATATTACGGTTCTGAGATTCTCTGAATCCATGAAGTGTAGCTGCAGACAAAAGAAGAGGAACCAGAATGATCATCAGAAATCCTACTATGATCCTTGTTCGTAATTTCATAACTTATCCCTCTTTTCTAGTGAACAAAAAAGAACGCATGGCAGCAAAATCAGATTATTTACTGCCTGTGCGTTCATTATATCACATCGTCAGATTTCTATGTCTAAATTTTCTATAAAATCATCTTACAGATATTTCTTCAGATCTTCAACTTTATCCAGTTTTTCCCACGGAAGATCTACATCTGTACGTCCAAAATGACCATAAGCTGCTGTCTGTTTGTAGATTGGTCTTCTTAAGTCAAGCATACGGATGATTCCAGCTGGACGAAGGTCAAAATTCTCACGGATGATCTCTACCAGCTTTGTAGCTGACAGCTTTCCTGTTCCAAATGTCTCCACATTAATGGATGTCGGCTGAGCCACACCAATCGCATAAGAGAGCTGAATCTCACATTTGTCCGCAAGACCTGCCGCAACAATATTTTTTGCAACATAACGAGCTGCATATGCTGCAGAACGGTCAACCTTGGTACAGTCTTTTCCGGAAAAAGCACCGCCGCCGTGACGTCCTGTTCCGCCATAGGTATCAACAATGATCTTACGTCCGGTAAGACCACTGTCTCCATGAGGTCCTCCAATGACAAAACGTCCGGTAGGATTAATGAAATACTTCGTGTTCTCATCTACCATGTCTGCCGGAATGATCGCATCAAATACATATTTCTTAATATCCTCGTGGATCTGCTCCTGAGTCACTTCCGGATCATGCTGAGTAGAGCATACAACAGCATCGATACGAATCGGAGTACCTGCCTCATCATACTCTACAGTTACCTGTGTTTTTCCATCCGGTCTTAAGTAGCTGAGTGTTCCATCTTTGCGGATCTTGGTAAGCTGACGTGCAAGCTTGTGTGCCATATTAATAGCATAAGGCATATATTCCTCAGTTTCGTTGGAAGCATAGCCGAACTGGATTCCCTGATCTCCTGCACCGATAGCGTCGATCTCATCTTCGCCCATTTTTGCTTCCAGAGCTTTATCTACACCAAGAGCGATGTCTGCAGACTGCTCATCGATGGCTGTGATCACCGCGCAGGTCTCTGCATCAAATCCGTATTTACCGCGGGTATAACCGATTTCTCTGACTGTATCCCTTACAATTTTCTGGATATCTACATAAGCATTTGTAGTGATCTCACCCATAACAAGAACAAGACCTGTAGTAGTTGCTGTCTCACAGGCCACACGGCTCATTGGATCCTGCTCAATAAGTGCATCAAGAATCGCATCGGAAATAGCATCGCACATTTTATCCGGATGGCCTTCGGTTACTGATTCAGAAGTAAATAAAATTTTCTCCATTGTATTTTCCTTTCTTTTCTGACAAAAAAACAGCCCGAATAATCGGACTGTCTGAATTTATCTTTCAATCCTCTTATTGTTCGATCACTCGCTCAGGTTGGCACCTTCCTCCGAGGAGGGGTTGCCGTGGCTTCGCAGATCCTTTGTATCTCCACCACTCTGAATAAAAGGCCGTTTTTTATTTATTTTGTAACAAATCATACGATATACTCATTTATTCCTTTTGTCAAGAATAAATCTATGAACATTTTATGAATAGAATCAACCGTTTACTGTTCACTTCGTTCACAGCAACGATCATCCCACACGAAGACGGAATTTCTGAATCTCTTTTTCACTGGAAACCTTTTCTATCTCAGCTCCCAGACTTCTCAGTTTCTCCTCGAAATTCTCATAACCTCGCTGGATATAAACAATATCATCCACTACTGTCACACCGTCTGCTGCCAGACCGGCAATCACCAGAGCAGCACCTGCACGAAGGTCAGGAGCACTGACTCTTGCGCCTGTAAGTTTACGCACACCGTCAATAATAGCAGAATTTCCCTCTACCTTGATATTTGCTCCCATTCTGGAGAGCTCATCTGCATATTTAAAACGATTTTCAAAAATACTTTCTGTAACAATACTGGTTCCCTCTGCAAGTGTAAGGGTAACAGCGATCTGCGGCTGCATATCTGTTGGATATCCCGGATATGGAAGTGTTTTTACATGTGTTCTGTGAAGTCTTTTTGCTGCACGGACACGAACTGCATCATCAAATTCTTCCACCTCACAGCCAATCTCTTCAAGCTTGGCTGTCGTTGCCTCCAGATGCTTGGGAATTACATTTTTTACAGTAACATCACCGCCTGTAGCCGCTGCAGCAAACATAAACGTTCCTGCCTCGATCTGATCCGGAATGATAGAATATTCAGTACGGTGAAGCTTTTCAACACCTTTGATGCGGATCACATCTGTTCCTGCACCCTTGATATTAGCTCCCATACTGTTCAGGAAATTGGCAACGTCTACAACATGAGGCTCTCTTGCCGCATTCTCGATAATAGTACGCCCAGGAGCCATAGATGCAGCCATCATGATATTAATGGTTGCTCCTACTGAAACCACATCAAGGAAAATATGGCTTCCATGAAGGTTCTCTGCTCTGGCAACAATAGCGCCATGAATGATCTTTACATCTGCTCCAAGAGCACGGAAACCTTTCAGATGCTGATCGATCGGTCTGCTTCCGATATTGCAGCCTCCCGGAAGAGGTACTTCTGCATGTTTGTATTTGCCAAGCAGTGCACCCAGAAGATAATAGGACGCACGGATTTTTTTGATATATTCATAATCAACACTGATATCAGCAATGGTAGATCCGTTGATCTTCACAGTGGATCTGTTAATGCGCTCTACCTGCGCTCCGATCCCCGCGATTGCTTCCAGTAAAACATTGATGTCTCTTACGTCAGGCAGGTTCTCAATTAATATGGTATCATCCGTCATAATAGCAGCCGAAAGTATTGCAAGGGCCGCATTTTTGGCTCCGCCAATCTCAACTTCCCCTACTAACGGATTGCCACCTTTAATTACATACTGTTCCATAAAACACCTCTATAATTATTTTTACTCCGTAAGTCGAAGCAAACGCCAGAAATAACTGATTCCAATAAAAAAAACATTATCTTAAAATGTTCAATAACGTATTATAACACATTTTTAACATTTGTAAATAAAAATTTCACTGTTTCTGTCTGCTCCTACTGTGCTTCATGCACAACAGTCACCTTTTTTCTGCAGAAAACTTGTCCAGAACTGCCTGAATGCATGCTTCCAGATCTTTTCCTTCTTCGTCTACCACAATGTCTGCATACTTCTCATACAGAGGCGTTCTTTCCTGATAAAGATCCTTCAAAGTCTGTCCTTCTTTCAGGAGAACTCCTCTTCCCTGCAGGTTTCCTAGCCGTTTTGAAAGAGGCTTTAAAGATAATTTCAGATAAACAACTGTTCCAATTGATTTCAGATGTTCCATTGCCTCATGACAGTAAACCACACTTCCACCTGTGGCAATCACTGTTTCCTCTGCTTCAATCGACGCATTTACCCTGTTTTCTATTTTTTTGAAGCCGTCATTTCCCTCCTGGGATATGATCTGGTGAAGTTTTCTTTTTTCCTGTTTCTGGATCAGAAGATCCGAATCAAGGAACTGATATCCCAGGATTTTTGCAAGAACAACTCCAATAGTACTTTTTCCCGCACCTGGCATTCCGATCAATATGATATTATTCATACATTTTACTGCCTTCCAGATAAAGTATTTGCAATTTACCAGATTTTATTTTACCATAAAAAGCCTTATTCTGCAACGCTTAGAGGCATTGGCGGTTTTTTACTGGATTTTCATCGTTTTTTTCTTTTATTTTTCACTTTTTTTACGCTATATCCAAAAGTTCCCAGTTTTCTTCCTGTTGCCAGGTATTCCCCGTGGGAATACACAATGGGCTTTGCCCTGTTCAGATCAAATCTTTTTTTCTCATCCATGTATTTTTCATCAGCATGAACTGCCACGACTTCTGCAATAAACATATGATGAGAACCCAGTTCTTTTATTTCCCGTACACGGCATTCAATATTCACCGGCGATTCGGCGATCATAGGAGCCTTTACCAGATCTGCCTTTTGTCTGGTAAGACCTGTTTCTTTAAATTTATCCACATCTCTGCCGGATCTGACACCACAGTAATCTGTGGCAAAAACCAGCTCCTCTGTAGTAAGATTGACCACAAATTCTCCGGTTTCCCGAATCATATGATAAGAAAAACGCTCCGGACGAACAGAAATGGACAGCATAGGCGGATTGGTACATACCGTTCCCGCCCATGCCACTGTAATGATATCGTCTCTTCCGTCTTTATCTGCAGTGCTTACCATAACCACAGGAAGAGGGTATAGCATGTTTCCCGGCTTCCAGCTTTGCTTTGCCATTATATCCTCCTTGACTTTATGCATACTCGTTCAGCATCTGAGCTGCTTCCATCAGTGCAGGTATCAGCTGTTTTTTTCTGGACACGACACCCTCCAGGTAAAGAGTGCCATCCTCTGCCTCCATTCCAAAAGCACTTTCCGCCATTTCCCGGCTTCCTTCACCGTAGAAGAGCAATTCTGTAGAACGGTTCATAATACTGGTGAGCATAAAGTATACTCTGGTAACTCCATGACGTCCGCATTCACTTACCATAAACGGCTCCAGTTTCTTCTTGATTTCCTTCAGTTCTTCTTCATCCATGGAACTGATCTGACCCACTCCAAACATAATATCGCCTTCAGCAATGAACTTCTTATAGTCCTGATAAAAGATTTCTTCGGGAGCTTTGTCCTTCAGATTGCTTCCTGCCTTGAACATTTCTTTTGCAAACTCCTCAATGGAAATATCTGCGATCAGCGCAAGAGCTCCTGCTGCCATCTTATCCTGAAGAGTACAGGTGGGAGAGCGGAACATCAGCGTATCTGAAATAATCGCAGCACAGAGCAGTCCTGCGATCTTAGGCGGGATTTCCAGCTTCTGTTCTCCGTATATCTGATACATAATAGTTCCTGTACATCCTACCGGCTGATTTCGGAAATTAATAGGCTGCATGGTCTGAAGTGTGCCCAGCTTGTGATGATCGATAATTTCCAGGATATCTGCCTTTTCAATATTATCCACTGCCTGATCTTTTTCATTGTGATCCACCAGGACCACCTTTTTTCTATGCATATCCAGGAAATTACGGCGGGAAATGGTTCCCACACATTTTCCCTTTTTATCGATCACAGGGAATGCACGATGCCTGTGCTTGATCATTACATCCTGGATATCGTCTGTAAAATCTTCCGTATGGAAGGTAACCAGATTATCTGTCTTCATGATATAACGTACCGGAATACTCTGATTGATCAGCCTCGATATGGTAAAGGTATCATAGGGTGAGGAAATCACTACGATATCTCTTTCATGAGCCAGCTTCAGAACCTTTTCTGTTACCTGAATATCCATCCCCACAATAATACAGCTTACATTCAGTTCGATTGCCTTAAGATGATCCTCTTCTCTGTTTCCAAGGATCACCATGTCATTTTCTCCTACATATTCTTTGATCTTATCGGGATCCGCCGTTCCTACCATGACCTTTCCTTCAGTAAAATAGCCATGGCCGTTTCCTTCTACCACTTTTCCATTAATGGTTTCCGCAATTCTCAGGTACTGTGTCCGTGCTCTGGAAAGAAGGTAGCTGTCCGTGGTATCCATATATGTTTTTGCAATATCACCAATGGTGATCAGTCCTTCCAGACCACCTTCCTTATCCCTGATGGGCAGAGATACGATACTGTTTTCCTGCATCAGATCCCATGCATTCTTCAAAGACATACTTTTATCTGCCTCAGGACTCATACGGATATCCATATCCTTTACCTGCGTTCCAATATTACTTAAATATCCCGGCGGCTGAATTCCAAAACGGTTCAGAACAAATTCTGTTTCCTCATTGATCTGACCTGCACGTTTTGGTATATACCGCCTGTTCTGGAATGTTCTGTTCTTAATATCGCAATACGCAATAGCAGAACAGATAGAATCCGTATCCGGATTCTTATGTCCGATCACAAAGATTTTATCCTGCTTCTTCATAATTTCCTCTTTCTAAAATTCAAACCAGTAGTCAGTTCAGTTTAATTCCTGCAAAAAGAGCTCCCAGAGAAGTGGTTGCTTCTTCTCCTGCATCCGGAGCCTCATAAACCTCCTCTTCGATCTCCTTTGCCATCATATCTTCCGCCTCTTTGATACTGAGACTTAATTTTCCATCTTTCACTGCAGTTACCTTTACTTTTACCCTGTCTCCTACAGTCAGAACCTCAGAAGGCTTCCAGATCCGTTTTTCACAGATCTGTGAAATATGCACCAGACCGGAAAGTCCGTTTCCAAGATCCACAAATGCACCGTAAGGCTGAAGGCTTTCTACTACTCCCTCTGTTACAAGGCCCACCTGAACATTGGATATTTTATTTTTTCTTTCTTCCTCTGCCTTTTCCCTTAAAAGCTCTTTTGCTGAGAGGATCAGCTTTTTACTTTCCTTCTCAAAATCAATAACCTGAACCTGAATATGCTGATTCAGATATGACTCCGTGTCCTCCACATATCCCAGTGCCAGCTTGGAAGCAGGGATAAATCCTCTAATATCTTCTACATAGGCGATCACACCGGCATTGGTGATCCCTTTTACCACAACTTCTAAAACTTCTCCAGACTCCTTATATTCTCTAATTTTTTCCCAGGCAAGAATATCTGATGCTTCTACTCTGGAAAGAAGAATATTTCCATTTCCGTCATCCGTACGTACCACCGTGGCAGAAACTTCGTCTCCCGGATGTACGGTCTCTTTCAGACTAAAACCCGGTTCTCTGCTGTAAGCGTCTGCCGGGATCACTCCTTCTGCATAATACCCCAGATCCAGGATCACTTCCTTTTTATCAACACTGACTACTGTTCCTTTAAGAATATCTCCTTCTTCTATTTTTTTCATGGATGCATTCAGTTCCTGCTCATAATCTTTCATTGTTTCTGCCATACTATACAACTCCTTTTTTATATGTGATATCCAGCTTAATCTGTCTGTTATTATATCATAATCCTTTTCCCGCCTACAACCTTTGTGTATTTATAAAAAGAAAAAAAGCCCTGAAAAAGGGCTTTATAAACGAGGAGTGCCCCGGCAGTGGTTTACCGGGGCAATTATTATGAAAAAATTTATGTGTAATGAAGAACATTACAACGTCATAACTTTGTTCTTTCGAACTATTATTATGATAACAATTAATTATGAACAAACAATGAATAAACAATGAATCTTTCGTGTATTTGCACAATACTTTTTCTGAAATCATCATATTTTTTATAAAAATATCACATATACTTCTTCTCTTTATCAGTTTAAAGCTATGTATTTTTTATAAATTTCTCCTGGGTTCAAAAATCTGCGCTTAGTTTATAATGCTTTTTACAAGATCTATCAATTTTCCCAGAATGCCTTTTACGTCTTCTTTCGTAATCCCGAGACTTTCCAGCTTGTCATATATCTTATTTACCTGAGTTCTGAGGTTTTCTTCATCAATATCTATATTTTTAAATTTATTATAGATTCCTACTAAAGTATCCTTATCTGAATCTGACAGAGAAAATCCTGCCGCTGCAGCAGCTGTATCAAGAGCCTCTGCTATATCCGCATCTGATACGTCAGCCTGACCAATGGTATCCTTTGCGGCTATGATGACATCTACTACATTATCCGGATCTGACATAAATTCGCTGATGCCGCTCTGCTCCAGTAATTCTACAGCCTGATCTACTGCTGCATCTGTCTGAGCATCTGCTGAAACAGCAGCAGGTGCTGTACAGGTAAGAACTCCGGCAAGGATCAGTGCACTTAATTTCTTTATTTTCATTTAAACTACCTCCATTTTCATCTGATAAACAGGTTTCCTGATTCACAGATCACATTATAGCACATGAAAAATCTTTTTCTGTAAAAATTATGTGAACATGTTTTCAGGATCTTTTATCCATGTCTTTAAAATATTCATTCATAAATCTTTTTATATTCGTTCATTATTTTTTCATAACTTAAACATGAAACTCTCACATTTTTCGGATATACTATGACCATAAAAATAATACAGCCAACATTATTTTTATAATTTTCTTTTTCATATGTTGATCGCCCAAGTGGTGATCAACTCTCCTTCCTTTTAAATTTAATAAATTTTTAGAAGTAAAAAGCATCCGACCAGCCACCGGATGCTTTTTACTATTTCTTTTATTTTTCAATTTCCGAAAAGGCATTGGAAAGTTCAGCAAACTGTGCAAGAGTAAGCGCTTCTCCTCTGATGTTCAGAGGAAGCCCACAATTTGAGATTGCCTTTTCAATCTGTTCTTTTGTATAATTTAATTCCTGAGAATTTTTAAGCCCATTTGCCATAGTTTTTCTTCTCTGATTAAAAGAAGCACGTATCAGACGAAACATCAGCTTTTCATCCTGAACCTGTACCGGCGGTATCTGATGTCTTCTAAGACGTATCACCGCACTTCCCACCTTTGGTCTGGGCATAAAACAATTCGGCGGGACATTTGCAACAATCTCCCGCTCAGCATAGTACTGCACGGCCAGAGACAACGCACCATAATCTTTGGATCCAGGCCCGGTCTGCATTCTGTCTGCAACCTCTTTCTGAACCATAACCGTAATAGATTCCACCGGAACATGGCTTTCAAAAAGCCCCATAATGATGGGAGTTGTAATATAATACGGGAGATTGGCAACTACCTTTATTGCTTTTCCATTGTTTTTTTCTTCTGCGATCTTACGTATGTCTGTTTTCAGGATATCACCATGAATCACTGTTACATTGTCCCACTCTTTTAAGGTATCCTGAAGTATTGGAATCAAAGCATCATCAATCTCTACTGCAGTCACTTCTCTGGCAGAGTCCGCCAGATATTGTGTCATAGTTCCAATACCTGGTCCGATTTCCAGTACAAAATCATCTTTTGTAATTTCTGATTCTCTTATGATTTTTTCCAGAACATGGGTATCGATCAAAAAATTTTGACCAAACCTTTTCTGAAAAACGAATCCATACTTCTGAAGAACTTCAATGGTATATTTGGGATTTCCAAGATAAGGTCTGGTCATAATCTTTACTTCCTTTTTCTCTATTTATTTTTAGTTAAAATCCTTCTCGTACAGAACTACATATCCATCTACATCTGTTCTCTTTTTTGAGATATTTCGGCTCAGCTTACGGATTCCGCCTGTGGATCTGGCAATCGCATTATCGATAATGTCTTTTACAGCTCCAACATTCATTGGCTCATCATCCTTCTGATTAGTACTGATCAGATTGTAAAGAGCAACCATAGCTTTCTGATCGATGGCATAGCCTCTTTCTCTTGTATAGATCATAGCAAAATTTACAAGTTCATCATTTGTAAATACAGGAATATTGATCATTGATGTAAACTTGGACGCAAACTTCGGAAATCTGGCCATAAGCTTACGCATTCCAATCTTTTCATCTTCCATGATCACTATCATTCCGTCTGTACGGAATTCCATTGCCTTACTCAGCTGATTTACGGTTTCTTTTTTCAGCTGATTTGCATTTTCGATTACAAGAAAACCGCCTGCCATTTTCTTAACAATAGCCGCTATATTTTTTCCATTGATCTGATCTGCAAATACATAAGCTACCTTGGCAGCCTCCAGATTCAGTTCCTTACAGATTGCCGGAATCAGACCTGAAATCAATCTTGTTTTTCCTGTCTCCCGACCTCCCATAACAATAATATTGCCTGTTCTGGAAGTCTTATCTGATGCAGCGTCCTGTACATCACATAATGTCTCTACCAACTGTTCTCTCAGCCCAGGTACTTTGGCAAAATATGTAAACAGCTTTTTCTCACTGTCTGTCAGCTGCTTTTCCCTTGGAATGATATCCATCGCTTCCTGTGGACGGATTGAATCAACAAAACGTTCCAGTTCCTCTTCTTCTCTGAATACAGTTTTTCTATTGGGATCCGGTCTTTTTATTTTTGCATCTTTCTTTTCCGTAAGAGGCTTACGGCTTACAACAGGAAGCTCCTCAAATTCTTCTTCCTCATCAAGCTCATCATCCTCATCTTCATAGAATTCTTCTTCATCATCTTCATAAAAGCTGTCTTCGTCGTCTTCAGCTTCATCTCCATAGAAGTCGTCGTCTTCATCGTCACTGTATTCGTAAAAATCGTCGTCGTTCAGCTCATCATCCTCATAGGAGTCTTCTCCCCGGATTTCCTCTTCTTCAAATTCCGGCTCTGGCTTTCTTCCTGCCGGACCGTTTAAAAACTCATCTTCTGCACTCTGAAGATCTTCTTCTGTCATATAATCTTCATCCAACACATCATCTTCCTGAATCTTTGGCTGTTCAGAAACTGTATCCTTTGGAATTTCAATTCCCTGAGCTGTTGCAGCAGAAAGGATCATATCTTCAAGATTAAATTCATTGAATTCCGCTTTTTCTTCATCTGTATCCATATCAGGAAGAATAATATCCGGAGCTTTTGGAATATCTGCATAAACATTTTCTGCAAGATCAACGTCTTTCATAGAATCCGGAATCTCAAATTTCTTAAGTTCTTTAATGCTATCTGAAAGCTCTTCTTCGTTTTCCAGCCTGGACACATCCGGTATTTCTTCTGACTTTTCTTCCGGCAGCTCCTCGGCAATCTCTTCCTCTTCTGCCGGCTCGCTGTCAGAAACGTCTGTATCTGCAGAAACATCCTCTGGCTCAAGCTCAGGAACATTCTGCTCTTCCGCTTCTGAAGACTTGTCCTTAATCATTTCATCCTGATGCTCTTCTTCCTGGATATCCTGATCTTCTTCAGCAAACTCTTCCTCTGATTCTTTTTTGCTGCCGTTAAAAATGTCACGAATGCTTTTAGAAATCTTTTCCTGAAGACTTTCTGCATTATTAACATCACGCTCATCGATCCGGACACTTTCGATCACCGGAGCCTCTTCGTCAGCAACATCTTCCTGCACTGACTGGACCTCTGCATTCTGCTCCATTTCTCCCACCTTGGTAAGATTTGGAACAAACTGCTGCTCATACTTTTCTTTTTCTGCTCCTGTAAGCTGCCCCATACGATTCTTAAGATCCATTGCTTTCAGAACATAACGTCCTTCATTAAACCAAAGGATAATATCATTACAGAGCTCCAGACATTTTTTTGTTTCACCATTCTGATAATACAGTTTTGCAAGTTCATAAGACCAACGCTCTGTAAATTCTTTTTCTTTATAATTTTCAAGTATCCTGATCTGTTCTTCCAGAGATGCATTTTCTGCCTTGCTGATCTTATATCTCAGGATGTACTGATTACTGTCATTTGGCGCAACTTCCTGAAATTCCTCAAAAAACTCTTCTGCTTCCTGAATATCCTTCATTTTCAGTGAAACTTCAATTAGCCTGTACAGAATATTTTTTCCGATCGGAGCCCGATGATATGCCAGAAGGAATATTTCCCGGCTTTCCTCATATCTCCTATTTGCAGCGTAAATTTCACCAACAACACATAATGTATGGACATTCTTCACTCTTCTCCAGTCAATACTGTCCACAACATCCATTGCTTCCTTGTATTTTTTCTGGTCTACATAGTGATTCATCTGATTTAACTTTATTCGATATTCTTCTTTATCCAAGATATACTCACCAACTTTCCATAATTAAAAACAGTTTAACATATGCATTTATCCTTGTCAAAGGTAACTGATATCAGAATTTACCGGGTCAAAAACCTGTCCTTTTATCACCCGGAACACTTTGTTGATGTGGAACTGATTACTTACAAAATCATCCAGACCTGTACAGGTGATCATTGTCTGTATATCATGAATACTGTCCAAAAGGCAGGTCTGCCTGCTGCTGTCCAACTCTGAAAGTACGTCATCCAGAAGAAGAACCGGCGTATCCTTGATCTTTTTCTTTACCAGATAGATCTCTGAAAGTTTCAAAGACAACGCAGCTGTTCTCTGCTGTCCCTGAGACCCGTACTTTCGAATATCTATCCCATTTACTTTGAAACAAAGATCATCTCTGTGAGGACCGGCAGATGTCATTTTCATCCGTACATCTCTGGTTCTGTTTTTCTGCAGAATACTTTCAAAGTCATCTGCTTCCGTACTTGGATCATAAATAACCTCCAGAAACTCCTCTCCTCCTGTAAGGTTTTTATGAATCTCATGAATGATCTCATTCAGTTCTTCTACAAAACTTTTTCTCTTTTCTATGATCTTGCGTCCATAGTGAACCATCTGCATATCCCAGATGTCCATAGTATCATTCAGCGCCGGATTTGTATAAATATCTTTCAAAAGTCTGTTTCTCTGATTTACGATATGGTTATAACCTGCCAGATCTGACAGATAGATCTGATCCAGCTGGCACAGCTCCAGATCCATAAATCTTCGTCTCTCCCCGGGACCGTTTTTAATGATATTAAGATCTTCCGGTGAAAAAAAGACAAGATTTACAATTCCAAACAGTTCTCTTGCCTTTTTTACCGGAAGTCCGTTGATCGCAGCTCCCTTTGATCTGTTTTTTCTGAGATGCATATCCAGCTTATAGGAAAGTCCGTCTTTTTTTACCATCATCCGGATATGAGCCTCCTCTTCGCCAAACCTTATGACTTCTCTGTCTTTGCTCCCCTTATGGGATTTTGTGGTTCCGCAAAGATATGCAGCCTCCAGAATATTGGTTTTTCCCTGAGCATTATCACCAAAGAAAATATTTGTTCCTTTATCCAGATTCAGCTGAAGGCTTTCATAATTTCTGAAATTTTTTAATTGTATAGACTCTATATACATAGTTTACCTGGTTACTTTGATCTCATTGCCGTCAAAAGAAATCACGTCACCTTCATAAATCTTTCTTCCACGACGTTCCTCAGTTTCACCATTTACTTTGACAAGGCCATCCTGAATAACAAATTTTGCTTCTACCCCATCCTCAACGACTCCTGCAAGTTTCAAAGCCTGACCAAGCTTGATAAATTCGTCTCTTATCCTGATCTCCAAAATTTATTCCTCCTATCTGGACTGATTCTGGCTGATATTTACAGGCAGGATCAGATAAGTATAGCTCTCATCATCATCTCTGATAAAGCATGGAGCTTTTGGGTTCATAAGATACATGTTAATATTTTCATCATCTATAACTTTCAAAGCATCAATTAAGAATTTCGGATTAAATCCAATGAGGATATCCTTTCCCTCTTTCATAATATCGATCTCCTCATTCATGGAACCCATGGAGGAATCAATCTTTAATTCCATTTTGTTGTCTCTGATGTCTATAACAATTGGTTTCTTGTCTCCCTCTCTGACAAGAAGTGTTGCCCGGTCAATACAATCAAGAAATTCTTTTTTATTGACAGTCAGTTTTGTGTCATAATCACTGGAAAGCATCTGATCGATACGGAAATATTCTCCTTCTATCAGTCTGGAAACTACCATAGTCTGATCAAACTCAAACAGAATGTGATTTTTTGTGAAGTAAATACTTACCTGGTCATCTACTTCACCGGAAAGAATCTTGCTGATTTCACTAAGTGTCTTTCCTGGAACGACAATCTTTTTGTCAGAATATTCTCTCTTAAGCGGCATCTTTCTAATGGATATACGATGGCCGTCCAGAGATACAATTTTCAGACAATTGTCCTTTATTTCGAAGAGTTCTCCAGTCATTAGTCTGTTGTTTTCATTAACTGCAATTGAAAAAAGTGTCTGACGAATCATTTCTTTCAACGTAAACTGAGAAAGTGTCAGTGATTCATCTCTTTCAATTACAGGGAGATAAGCAAAATCTTCTCCGGATCTTCCCGGAATTGTAAATTTTGCTTTTTCGCAGGTAATAGTAGCAACATAATTATTGTCAGTATGAATCGTAACATCATTATCTGGAAGACGTCTGATGATCTCATAAAAAATTTTAGCATCTAATGCTATCATACCTTTTTCAGAAATAGTTCCGTCAACAATGGTTTCAATACCAAGTTCCATATCATTTGTGGTAAATTTAATCTGGTTTGTAGATGCATCGATCAAAATACATTCCAGAATAGGCATTGTTGTTTTAGAAGGAACAGCTTTCAAAGAAATATTTACGCTTTTTAATAAATTTGATTTGGAACAGATGATCTTCATGTTGTGTATAACTCCTTTTCTGGTAGAAAGTGGCCTTTAAAAAAAATAATATAAGAAATCCGCAATAGCCGTCTTAGGGGCTGTGAATTGTGTGAAAAACTATGAAAAAGCCTTAAAACTCAAGACTTTCAAACTGTATAACTTAGTGTAAAACCCTGGGTAAGCTATGTGGATAAAGTACTTAACCCTGTGGATTTATCTTCTTTTTCAAAGTATCAATGGAATTCTTGATGTTATCGTTTGTCAGAATTTCCTTTTCAATCTTTTCAATTCCGTGCATAACTGTAGTATGATCCCGGTTTCCAAGATTTTTGCCAATAGTTTTTAATGAAGTATCTATGATATCCCTGCATAAATACATAGCAATTTGTCGTGGCATGACAATTTTTGAGCTTCTTTTATTTCCGCAAAGGTCAGCAACAGTTAAATGAAAGTGTTCTGCTACTACAGAAATGATATATTCCGGTGTGATCACCTTTTGCTGATCCGGGGAAATGATATCTTTCAGCGCTTTTTCAGCCAGTTCAAGTGTAACTTCCTTTTTTTCAAGCTTAGAACTTGCCATTACTTTGTTGAAAGCTCCTTCCAGCTCACGAATATTGGATTTGATGTTTGTTGCTATGTACTTTATAACTTCTTCGCTGATATTATAGCCATCCAGTTCTTCTTTTTTATGAAGAATTGCCATTCTTGTTTCATAATCCGGCAGAGTGATATCTGCGATCAGACCCCATTCGAATCTGGAACGGAAACGTTCTTCCAGAATTTCCATATCCTTTGGCGGTTTATCTGAAGAAATGATGATCTGTTTCTTAGCACTGTGAAGACTGTTAAAAGTATGGAAAAATTCCTCCTGTGTAGACTCTTTTCCTATAATAAACTGAATATCATCTACGAGAAGTACGTCAATATTCCTGTATTTTTCACGGAATTTGGACATTGCGGAATTATTTCCATTACGGATGGTTTCAATCAACTCGTTGGTAAATTCTTCACTTGTAACATAAAGAACCTTGCTGTTTTCATTATTATCAATAATGTAATGAGCAATGGAATGCATAAGATGCGTTTTTCCCAGACCTGCACCTCCGTAAATAAAGAGAGGATTGTAGGTATCTCCCGGAGATTCGGCAACTGCAAGAGCTGCAGCCTGGGCAAATTTGTTATTACTTCCTACAATAAAACTGTCAAAAGTATATTTTGGATTCAAATGAGCTTCTTCGCAGCGCTGATCACGAAGGGATTTGGATTCAGACATATTATAGGAAGGATTTTCTTTTTTCGGTACATTTTCAGGAAGGATAAAGTTGATTTCACAGCTATCCATACCTGTAACCTCACAGATGGTAACCTGAAGAGGCAGCCTGTATTTTTTGTTGACAATATCAAGCAGAACACTTTGTTCGGAAGGAACAAGAATTGTAACCACATTGTCTTTTACATCATAAACTTTCAAAGGCTTCAGCCATGTGTTAAAGGCAACATTAGCCACATCATATTCTACTTTCAAAATTTGTAGAATTTCATCCCATTTTTCTATCACTTTATCCATTTTTACTCTCCTGGGTGCTGATTTGCTGGAAATATTATTTATATTAAGTCTGAAAGACATAAATATCCTTTTATATATTATAATAAATAATAGTTTTTCGCAATGCTTATTTCAAGTTTTATAGTTATACACATTTTTCCACATGTGGATAAGTGATGGTTTGTGGAAAAACGGCAATAGGTTTACATAAGATTGAACAAGGTGGATAAATACCTATGGGGATTGTGTAAAACTTTTTCCACGAAAAAAATGCTGTAAAATAAAGGTTTTTTTAAACATAATGTGTATAAAAAAGTCGAAAAATGTGGATATTTATCAAGGTAAAATAAAAGTTATCCACAAGTTATCCACAAAATGTGCATAACTTTACGTTAACTATAGATTTCCACATCAGGGTGTTGATTATAAAACTTTCAAACAAGGAGTTTTTGAAAAGACTTTCAATGTTGAGGGATTATGAAGTTCGAAACAGGTTTATCCGCTTTGTTTTACGGAAAAAACGTAATTTCTGCTTGACGAAAAGGGGGTTTATGAATATAATTGAAATGATGTTCTATGAAAAAATTTAAAATTGGATAATAGATAAAGGAGGTGCTTTACCTATGAAAATGACATTTCAGCCGAAAAAGAGATCAAGAGCTAAAGTTCACGGATTCAGAGCCCGCATGAGCACAAAGGGCGGCCGTAAAGTATTAGCTGCAAGAAGATTAAAAGGAAGAAAGCAGTTATCAGCGTAAGCTAGGATATAAGACCGCAGTTTTGTGGTCTTTTCTTCTATTCAGGAATAATCCTGTACTATTAATTTCGTAATCAAAGGAGGATTCGATGAAATATTCAGAGTCCTTGAAAAAAAACAGTGATTTTCAACAGGTTTACAGACATGGAACATCTTATGCAAATCGGTATCTGGTGATGTACGTACTGGAAAATCAGTACATGAAGAATCGTCTGGGAATATCAGTAAGTAAAAAAGTAGGGAATAGTGTGGTACGCCACAGAGTCACCAGGCTGATAAGGGAAAGTTATCGTTTAAATGAACTGTTATTTAAGAAAAGTCTGGATATTGTAGTAATAGCCAGACCGTCAGCAAAGGAAAAAAGCTATCAGGAGATTGAGAGCGCATTGCTGCACCTTGCAAAAAAGCATCAGATAGCAGGTGAGAATAAAAATGAAGAAATTTCTAATTAAATTGATACGACTTTATCAGAAATATCTGTCACCGATGAAGAGAACAAAATGTCCTTATATTCCCACATGTTCTCAATATGGTTTAGAAGCAATTGAAAAATATGGCGCAGTCAAGGGAGGGTTGCTTGCCTTATGGAGAATACTAAGGTGCAATCCTTTTTCTCATGGAGGTTATGACCCTGTGCCATGATCAGGAGGATTTGAAAATTGGAATTGATGATTTTAGCTACAAAGAACTCGACGCCGATCATCGGTCAGATCTCAGTAGTCATGGGATGGATAATGAACGGTATTTACAAATTCCTTGACGGATTATTCGGAATCCAGAATCTTGGTCTTTGTATTGTCATTTTCAGTATTTTGATCTATCTTTTTATGACTCCTCTGCAGATCAAGCAGCAGAAATTCTCCAAGCTGAGTTCTGTTATGCAGCCGGAGCTTATGAAGATCCAGAAAAAATATCAGAATAAAAAAGATCAGGTTTCTATGCAGAAAATGCAGGAAGAAACCTCAGCCGTATATCAGAAATATGGAGTATCACCTACCGGAAGTTGTGTACAGCTTTTGGTCCAGCTGCCGATCCTGTGGTCTCTGTGGCATGTTATCCAGAATATTCCTGCTTATGTAGGCAGTGTAAAAAGCGTACTTGATGGTGTGGCATCCCAGATCATCGGTATTAGCGGATACACAAATATCCTTCAGGATTTTATTACAGACAACAAGATGACCCGTGTTCGTCTGATTCTTGATGGAAGTACAGCAACCTCAAACTCTGTTATTGACTTTTTGTATGCACTTTCTCCTGCACAGTGGGAAAAACTGGGAGATATGAAGCAGTTTGCTGGATTTTCTCAGGCAATTGACAGCACAGCGGCAGAAATTTCTCATATGCAGAATTTCCTGGGTCTGAACATTGCAGAAATGCCCTGGAACTATATTAAAGCTGCATTTGTAGGTGGATCTATTCTGCTTGCAGTGGTAGCTCTTCTGATTCCGCTGTTTTCATGGGGAACACAGGTACTGAACCTGAAACTTATGCCTCAGGCAGCACAGAATAATGATGACAGCAATCCGATGGCAAATTCTATGAAGACTATGAATATGGTAATGCCTCTGATGTCTGCATTTTTCTGTTTTACATTCCCTGTAGGTCTTGGTATTTACTGGATATTCAGTGCAATTGTACGAAGTGTTCAGCAGGTTCTGATCAACCGTCATTTGAATAAGATGGATATTGAAGTTCTGATCAATGAGAATATGAAGAAGATTGAAGAGAAGAGAGCAAAAGCAGGCCTTCCTCCTCAGAAGATCACCAATCAGGCTCATCAGAATGTAAAAAATATCAATAAGATTGATAAAGGAAACAGCGGTTCTCCGGAAGCAGAGCGTGCAAGAAAAGTGGAAGAGTCCTATAAGAAGGCAGCAAATGCCAAACCGGACAGTATCACAGCAAAAGCAAATCTTGTAAGAAGCTTTGATGAGAGAAACAAGAAAAAATAATAAGAAGGAACGGAGGAGTTAACGATGGAAGAGTATGTTCAGTTTTCGGCAAAAACGAAAAATGAAGCAATCACAAAAGCGTGTATTGAGCTGGGCGTATCCAGTGATCAGTTAGAGATTCAGGTAGTTTCTGAAGGAAGCTCCGGGTTCTTTGGATTCGGAAGCAAGCCTGCTATCATTAAGGTACGCAGACTTCAGGAAACTGCAGAGGATACTGAAATTGAAAAAATGGTAGATTCAGTAAAGCTTGATTCTTTTAAAGAAGAGAAAAAAGCGCCGAAGCAGGTATCCAGACAGAATGCAAAACCTTCTTATAAACCGGAAAGGAAAGAAGAACCGGTAAAAGAGGATAAAGAGAAATCAGAAGAGCCTAAAGAAAAACTGCCGAAGCCTGCAAAGGAAAAAACTTTCCGTGAAAAACCGGTAAAGGAAACAAAAGAAAAAATTCAAAAAGAAAAACCGGCAAGAGAGATCGAGATAATTTCTGATCCGGAAGAAATTAAGGAGATCGAAGAAAGAGCTCTGGTATTCCTGAAAGAAGTATTTACTTCCATGGATCTGGGAGAGGTTCAGATCACATCCAAATATAATACAAAAGACGGTTGTCTTGAGGTTGATTTTGAAGGTCAGGATATGGGTATCCTTATTGGAAAAAGAGGACAGACTCTTGATTCCCTGCAGTATCTGACCAGTCTTGTGGTAAATAAAGGAAAATCCACTTACATTCGTGTAAAACTGGATACAGAAGATTACCGCAGAAGAAGAAAAGAGACACTGGAAAATCTGGCAAGAGGAATTGCCTACAAGGTAAAGAAAACCAGAAAACCGGTAGTTCTTGAGCCAATGAATCCATATGAGAGAAGAATTATCCATTCTGCTCTTCAGGGAAATAAATTTGTGGAGACGGTAAGTGAGGGCGAAGAACCTTATCGTCATGTAGTTGTAAAATTAAAAAGATATTAAGATGTAGATACATCTTATAAAAAATGTTATTCTAGGTGAAAGCGTGAATAATACGGACTTGACGTAGGCTTTTTCCCGGGATAACATTTTTTTTAGGAGGAAAAACAATTATGGAGACTACGATAGCAGCAATCTCCACTGCTATGAGTGCTTCCGGTATCGGAATTGTACGGATCAGTGGTGAAGATGCCATGAATGTGATCGCAAAGATCTACCGTTCCAAAAACGGCAGAAAGAATATAAAAGAGGTAAAGACCCATACCATCCACTATGGATATATTTATGACGGAGATGAAACAGTGGATGAGGTTCTTGTAATGGTCATGCGGGGGCCGAAAACATATACCGGTGAAGATACAGTGGAAATCGACTGTCACGGCGGTGTTTATGCCATGAAAAGAGTTCTGGAGACCGTGTTAAAAAATGGAGCTCAGGTAGCAGAGCCGGGAGAGTTTACCAAGCGGGCATTCCTGAACGGAAGGCTGGATCTTTCACAGGCAGAGGCAGTTATGGATGTGATCCAGGCAAAAAGTGAGGTGGCTCTGAAAAGCTCTGTTGAGCAGCTGAAGGGGTCTGTGCTCCGTGCAGTAAAAGAAATACGTGGAAAGCTTCTCCATCATATTGCTTATATAGAAACTGCACTGGATGATCCGGAGCACTTTGATCTGGATGGATATCCTCAGGAGCTTCTGGAAGTGGCAGAAGCTCAGAAGAAAAAGGTTCAGAAGCTGTTAAAATCCGCAGATGACGGAAAGATGATCCAGGAGGGTATCCGTACCGTTATCCTTGGAAAACCCAATGCCGGAAAATCCTCTCTTTTGAACTTTCTGGTAGGAGAAGATAGGGCCATTGTTACAGAGATCGCAGGAACAACAAGAGATACGCTGGAGGAATATATTTCCCTTCATGGGATCAGCCTCAGAATTATTGATACCGCGGGGATCCGTGAAACAGAGGATGTAGTTGAAAAAATCGGTGTGGAAAAAGCACGCCAGATGGCAGAAAAGGCAGATCTGATCCTGTATGTGGTGGATTCGTCTCAGCCTTTGGATGAAAATGATCAGGAGATAATGGAGCTTCTGAGAGGAAGAAAAAGTATTGTGATCTATAATAAAACAGACCTGGCTTCGGCAGTGGATATGGGAAGTCTCAGGGAAAAAACCGGAAGCCAGGTAATTCCGGTTTCTGTAGTGGAGGAAACGGGGATAGAAGATCTGGAAAAATCTATCAGGGAAATGTTTTTCCAGGGAGAAATCTCCTTTGATGATGAGGTCTACATTACAAATGCAAGGCATAAGACAGCTCTGGAGGAGGCCGAAAAGAGTCTGGAAATGGTTACAGAGAGCATTGAAGCAGGAATGCCTGAGGACTTTTTTTCCATTGATCTTATGGGAGCTTACGAGGCTCTGGGAAAGATTCTTGGAGAAAGTCTTGGAGAAGATCTGGTAAATGAGATTTTTTCCAAGTTCTGCGTAGGCAAGTAAGGAGGACGTGACAGATGAGTGAAAAAAGGCTGGAAAAATATTGTGATATTGTAGTGGTAGGCGCAGGGCATGCAGGCTGCGAGGCTGCACTTGCAGGTGCGCGTCTTGGATTTGATACCGTGATGTTTACTGTCAGTGTAGACAGCATTGCCCTGATGCCCTGTAATCCTAATATCGGAGGGAGCTCCAAAGGGCACCTGGTAAGAGAAATTGATGCTTTGGGCGGCGAAATGGGAAAAAATGTAGATAAAACTTTTATCCAGTCCAAAATGCTGAATAAGTCAAAAGGACCGGCAGTCCACTCTCTGAGAGCACAGGCGGACAAGCAGGCTTACAGCAATGAAATGCGAAAAACGTTAGAAAATCAGGAAAATCTTACCATCCGTCAGGGAGAGGTAACTAAGCTTCTGGTAGAAGAAGGAAGGATTACGGGCGTACAGCTTTATTCAGGAGCTGTTTACCACTGCAGGGCAGTAATCCTGTGTACTGGAACGTATCTGAAGGCGCGATGTATATACGGTGATGTCAGCGATTATACAGGTCCCAATGGTCTGCAGGCGGCTAATTATCTGACAGATTCGCTGAAGGAACTGGGAATCGAGATTTTCCGGTTCAAAACAGGAACACCGGCCCGTATTGCAGGAAACAGTATTGATTATTCCAAGATGGAAGAACAGTTTGGCGATGAGAGAGTAGTTCCGTTTTCTTTTTCTACAGACCCGGAAACCGTGCAGATTCCTCAGAAATCCTGCTGGCTGACTTATACAAATGAAAAGACCCATGAAATCATTCGTAACAATCTGGATCGTTCTCCCCTTTATTCCGGTACGATAGAGGGAACCGGCCCCAGATACTGCCCGTCCATTGAGGATAAGGTGGTCAGATTTGCAGATAAAAACCGTCATCAGGTATTTATTGAGCCGGAGGGACTTTATACCAATGAAATGTATATTGGAGGAATGTCCAGTTCTCTTCCGGAGGATGTGCAGGACGCCATGTATCACTCAGTTCCCGGTCTGGAACATGCAAGAATCGTAAAAAATGCTTATGCGATTGAGTATGACTGTATTAACCCCAGACAGCTTTATCCGACTCTGGAATTTAAAAATATCAAAGGTCTGTTCAGCGCCGGACAGTTTAACGGCAGCTCAGGATATGAGGAGGCAGCTGCACAGGGCCTTATTGCCGGTATTAATGCGTCCATGGAACTGAAAGGCAGAGAAATGCTTGTGCTGGACCGTTCAGAGGCATATATCGGCGTTCTGATCGATGATCTGGTAACAAAAGAAAACCGTGAGCCTTACCGCATGATGACAAGCCGTGCGGAATATCGTCTTCTTCTACGTCAGGATAATGCAGATCTCCGTCTGAGGAAAAAGGGATATGAAGCAGGTCTGATTGATGAGGAAACTTATCAGAAAACTCTGGAAAAAGAAAAGTCGATCCAGGAGGAAATAAAACGTACCGAGCATACTACCATAGGAGGAACCCCGGAGGTTCAGGCGCTTCTGGAAGAAAAGAAAAGCACGCTTCTGAAATCAGGGACTACAGTTGCCGAGCTGATCAGAAGACCGGAGCTTACCTATGAAGATGTTGCTCCTATTGATAAAAAACGTCCGGAACTGCCATGGGATGTGAAGCAGCAGGTGGAGATCAATCTGAAATATGAAGGATATATTAAGCGCCAGATGAAACAGGTAGAGCAGTTTAAAAAGCTGGAGGCAAAGAAGATACCGGAAGATCTGGATTATGAGAAGGTGGGAAGTCTGAGAATCGAAGCCAGACAAAAGCTGGAGGCATACAGACCGATCTCTATCGGACAGGCATCCAGGATATCAGGAGTTTCTCCGGCAGATATTTCTGTACTTCTTATATATCTGGAACAGTACAGAAGAAAGGGTTGAGGAAAAGAATATGGCATACGATCTGACAATTTTGGATCAGGGCTGCCAGGAAATGGGCATCTCATTAAATGAGGAGCAGAGGCAGCAGTTTATAGATTTTTATGAATATCTGGTAGAAAAAAATAAAGTCATGAACCTTACCGGGATTACGGAATTTCAGGAGGTTCTTGTAAAGCATTTTCTGGACAGCCTTGCCTGTGTCAAGGCGGTAGATATGAAGAACGTAAAGCGTGTTATGGACATAGGTACAGGAGCAGGATTCCCCGGAGTTCCCCTGAAGATAGCCTTCCCGCATCTGGAATCCTGCCTTCTGGATTCTTTGAAAAAAAGAGTGAATTTCCTGGAGGAGACCTTTACACTTCTGAAACTGACAGATATTACAGCTATCCACGGACGAGCAGAGGAATTTGCTAAAAATAAGGCTTACAGAGAAAGCTTTGATCTGTGTGTATCAAGAGCTGTCTCTAATCTGGCTACACTTTCCGAATATTGTCTTCCTTATGTGAAGCCGGGCGGAAGCTTTATTTCCTATAAATCCGGTACAGTACAGGAGGAAGTGGAGCAGGCGGAAAAGGCAGTGAAGATTCTTGGTGGAAAAATAAGAGAGGTAGTTTATTTCCGGCTTCCGGATTCTGAGATTCAGAGATCACTTGTAGTGATTGAAAAAGTAAAAACTACCCCCGGAAAATATCCAAGAAAAGCAGGTACACCACTGAAAGAACCTCTGGTGTAGTTTCACAAAATCCTCACATAATACCCCTACTTTTATCACATTTTTTTCATAAAATATTTATGAAGCAGACAGATGATGACCTGCTTTATAAGAAGATGTTTCCGGACTCCCCCCTATCTCTGTTTCGTCTGGAAACATCTTCTATTATCGGTGATAAAAGGAGGAGAAATTCAGTGATTGAAGTCAAAAATCTGGTCAAAAAGTATGGCGATCATACAGCGGTTGACCACCTTTCTTTTCAAATAGAGAAAGGGAAAATTTATGGATTTCTGGGGCCGAATGGGGCAGGGAAATCTACCACAATGAATATGATTACCGGCTATATTGCCTCTACAGAAGGCACCGTATCCATAGATGGACACGACATTCTGGAAGAGCCGGAAAAGGCAAAAAAATGCATCGGATATCTTCCGGAGCAGCCGCCTCTCTATTTCGATATGACCGTTCTGGAATATATGAAATTCGCAGCGGATCTGAAAAAAATCCCAAAAGATAAAAAGAAATCCATGATAGAAGAAGTCATGGATATGGTAAAAATAACAGATATGAAGAATCGTCTGATCAAGAATCTTTCTAAAGGCTATCGCCAGAGAGTTGGTCTTGCTCAGGCTATTTTAGGATATCCGGAAGTGATCATTCTGGATGAGCCTACCGTTGGACTGGATCCGAAACAGATTATCGAAATACGTGATCTGATCAAAAGTCTGAAGCAAAAACACACGGTAATTTTAAGCTCACACATTTTGTCAGAAGTCAGTGCAGTTTGTGATTATGTACTGATTATTTCTCATGGAAAACTGGTTGCCAGTGATACTCCGGATAATCTGAGCAGACTGGCAGCAGGTGCGAATAATATTAATCTTCTTGTTAAAGGAGAAAAGGATATTATCCGTCAGCATTTGTTGGGAATACCTGGAGTAAAAGATATTACAATAGATAAAAAAGCAGGCACAGAAGGATGGAATATTACAGTTTCTACAGAAGAAAATATAGATATCCGGGAAGATGTTTTTTATAAAATGGCAGAAAATCACTGCCCGATCCTTGAGATGCAGTCACGAAAAGTTTCTCTGGAAGAGATATTCCTGGAGCTGACAGAGGAGGAGAATTATGACAGCAGTTTATAAAAGAGAGCTGAGAAGCTATCTTACATCTATGACAGGTTATTTGTTTATCTTTTTTATCCTGCTGCTGACAGGAATTTATTTTTCTGCATATCAGCTGGATATCGCCTATCCGAAGTTTGAATATACTTTAAGCGCAATGACCTTTGTTTTTCTCATCTGCGTACCTATCCTGACAATGCGAACCCTTGCAGAAGAGCGAAAACAGAAGACAGATCAGCTGCTTTTAACATCTCCAGTATCTGTAGGAAAGATCATTATGGGTAAATATCTTGCACTGGTAACCGTATTTGCTGTTCCCATGGCTATTATCTGTTTCTACCCTCTTGTTATGTCGAAATTTGGTGATATTTCCTTTGGAACGGCCTATACGGCAGTATTGGGATTTTTCCTTCTTGGCTGTGCAAATCTTGCCATAGGTGTGTTTATTTCCTCCTTGACAGAAAGCCAGGTTATTGCGGCGGTACTGACATTTGTTCTTTTGTTTGCTTTCTTTATGATGAATGGCATTTCTTCATTTTTCTCAGAAGGATCTCTGTCAACCTGCATTACTTTCGGGCTTCTGATTCTGGCTGTATCTATTATTATTTACAGCATGATAAAGAACTTTGTAATCTCAGCGCTGGTCTGTGTGATCGGAGAAGTTATCCTTGCAGCAGTGTATATGATCAACAGCAGCTTCTTTGCAGGAGGTATACAGAAAGTACTTCAGATATTCAATTTAAGTGGACATTTTGATAATTTTGCTAATGGGATTTTTGACATAAACGGCATAGTATATTATCTTTCTGTGATTGCTGTCTGCGTATTTTTAACGGTGCAGTCAATTGTAAAAAGACGTTGGAATTAGGGAGGTGAAAAGGTGAAATTCAGAGAAAAAATAAAAGGAAGTTTTAACAAAAAATATATAAAAAATGGTTCATACAGTATGGTGATAAGTGCTGTTTTTATCGCAGTGATCGTAGTCATAAATATGATTGTAGGCGCTGTTCCGTCCAAATATTCAGAGATTGATGTCAGTGATCAGAAGATGTTCAGTATTGGAGATCAGACAGAAAAATTCCTGAAAAAACTGGATAAAGATGTGACTATTTATCAGGTGGCAGCCAGTGGATCTGAGGATGAAACCATCAAAAAACTTTTGCAGAAATACGAGGATGCCTCTGACCATATCACGGTAGAACAGAAGGATCCGGTAGTAAATCCGAAGTTCACTTCTGAGTATACAGATGAGCAGCTGACTGCAAACAGTCTTATTGTAGAATGCGGAGAAAGAAGTAAAATTGTCAATTATAATGATATCTATGAGACCTCTGTAGATTACAATACTTACAGCTATAATACTACAGGATTTGATGGAGAAGGACAGATCACAGGAGCAATTTCTTATGTAACTTCAGAGGATCTTCCGATTCTTTATACGCTGGACGGACACGGAGAAAAAGAACTGGATTCTGTGATCCGTGAGGATATAGAAAAAGCAAATATGGAAATCAAAACTCTGAATCTTCTCACCGAGGAAAGTGTTCCGGAGGATGCGGCATGTCTGATGATCAACTCTCCTGCCAGCGATATTTCCATAGAGGAAAAGGATGCGATTCTTTCTTATCTGGAAAATGGCGGAAAGGCAATGATCTTCTCTGATTATACAGAGGAATCGATGGATAATTTTGATGCTGTTCTGGAAAATTACGGGGTAGAACGTGCAGAAGGAATCGTAATAGAAGAAGATGCACAGCATTATGCAATGCAGACTCCGTATTATCTGATTCCGACTGTAAACAATGCAGAGCCGGTGACATCCTTTTTCTCAAGCGGATACTTTGTTCTTGCTCCTTATGCACAGGGAATCAAAAAAACTGACAGTGTACGGGATACGGTAACCATTGAAAGCCTCCTGACTACCTCAGACAGCGCTTACTCAAAAGTAAATGTAAAAGGTGAAAGTCTGGAAAAAGCAGATGAAGATATCGAAGGACCGTTTGATATCGGTGTCAGTATTACAGAAACACTGGATGATGACAAAGAGACCCAGATCATTTATTATTCCACGGCAAACCTTATGGACAGCCAGATCAATCAGGCAGTTGCAGGAGGAAATGAGCAGATGATCATGGAATCACTGAACTGGATGTGCAGCTCGGAAGGAAAAGAGACCATTTCCATTCCGTCAAAGAGCCTTGAGATTTCCCGATTGACACTGACCGCTTATGATGTCAGCTTCTGGAAAATCTGTGTCATGGGACTGATTCCCGGATTTTTCCTGATCGCAGGGTTCTGTATCTGGCTGAAAAGGAGAAAAGCATAATGAAAAGTAAAACAGTAAAGCTGGTTTCCGGTGTGGCAGTTCTTGCAGTACTTTTCTGCGCTTACCTGGGAGTTGTTTCTTATGTGGATTCCCAGGAGAAAAAGGAAGCAGAGACACAAAATACAAGCGTCAGTCTGGTGGATATAGAGCCGGAAAATATTACGTCCGTATCCTTTCTTTCCGAAGATGGAGAACAGGCGGATTTTGAGAAAGAAGAAGATACCTGGAGCAAAAAAGGAGAAGAGGATTTCCCGGTCAGTCAGGATACCATAGACGGAGCAGTAAACAGTCTGGCTGCCCTGGAGGCAGACCAGGAACTGACAGGACCGGAAGATCTCAGCGAATATGATCTGGATAAACCACAGAATAAAATTGTTCTTACGACACAGGACGGCAGCGAAACAGTTCTTCTGGTGGGAATGAAAAACGAGGTTTCCGGCCAGTATTATGTAAAAAAGCCGGATAAGAACAATGTGTATCTGGTATCAGAAACCGTATTGACTCCTTTTATGGGAAATGCTTATTCATTTGCAGAAGCAGAGGCCTTCCCGACAGTAACTGCAGCTTCCATAAAAGAAGTTCAGGTTGATAAGGAAAATGGATATACACTTTCTCAGGATAAAGACAGTCTGTACTGGTATGTGTCTGACGGAAAAACTTCTGAACAGGCAGATACTTCCAAAGCCGGAGCGGTGACGTCCTCGATTGGCTCTCTGACCTATGGAGACTTTGTGGATTATAACTGCACAGATCCGGCCAAATACGGCTTCGATACTCCTTATGCCATAATTTATGCCACTTATATGGTACAAGAGGATACAGAGGCAGATACGGACGTCTCAGAGGCATCTGAGCAGGACGGAAGCAGTGGGGAGGAACAGAAAGAAGCAGAAGAAACCGCAGATACATCCGAAAAGGAAGATACACAGACAGAAAAGAAGCTGGTGATCTGTGTGGGAGATGAGATCAACGGAAGCCGTTATGTGAAGGTTAATGACAGCAATGAGGTTTATACGATTCCGGAAGAATCCCTTACAGAGATCCTGGATAAAGCTCCTTCTGATTTTTACAGCCTTACTGTAAATTATCTGACGGTAAACAATCTGGACAGTCTGGAAATCCGTCAAGGGAAAGAAAACCACAGGGTGAAGGTGGTAAGGACAGAAGAAAAGAATTCTGAGGAAACGAAGGAAGACGCTGACGAGGATGAAAGTTCAGATTCTCCAGAGAAGGAAGCTGTTTCAGAAGAGGCGACAGTAACATATACCCTGGATGGAAAAGATGCGGACGAGAGTCTCTTTACCACTTTTTATAACAAGCTGATCAATATGGCAGGAGAGAAGCGTCTGACTGAGACATATACACCGGAAGGAGAGGCAGTTTTTACCTTTGGCTTTACCGATACGGAAGGCAAAAAAACTACTGTAAGCTACTACGAATATGATTCCAGCTTTTATGCAGCTGTTGCAGGAGATAAGGTGTATATGGTAAACAAAATGAATGTGAAGGATCTGGCAGAAGCCTGTGAAGCTCTGTTAAAAGAGGAAAATCAGAGTTCCGGAAAAAACAGTGCAGAAGAAAATGCCAGTGAAGATCCGACAGCTGCAGAAGAGACAGAGTAATTTTCGGATATTGATAAAGAACCTCCGTTTCTGAAAGCGGACAGTAAAAAATACGGAAAGCTGAAATTATTCCAGCTTTCCGTATTTTTATACCTTTAAAGAAAGATTCCGGTCTGTTCCAGAAATTTTTCCGGGTCCTCCACATGAGGAAGATGTTTTGTATGAGGGATCATAACAGCTTCAATGGAAGGATTTGCTTCCTGATATGCCGCTATTACCTCATCTCCGTTGTTTTCCGCTTCTCCTTCGATAATAAAAATACTGTTATCAATATTTTTCAGCGCCGGAAGGATGTTGATGTTCATAAAGCGGGATGCCTTGCTGGCATAAGCTGCCTTGGCCTGGGCGCCGCCTTTATGAGCTGCTTCATAGTATGCGTCAAGCATATTCTGATCCGGGTGGAAAGGATCGAAAAACATATTTTCTATAAAAAGATTGTTGATATTTTCTCTTGATACGATCATGTGATAGACCAGAGTTCCAAATACCGGGACTTCAAGGAAATATTTCAGAAGCTTGTCTTTTTTGCCCGGCATCTGGGTCAGATTGCCAGGAGCCGGCGGGTTGATCAGCATGATCCGGTTAAACAGGCTGCCTTCATTACGGCATGCCATAACAGCAAAAGAGCCGGAAAATCCGCTTGCGATCACATCTGTTTTTTCTCCGATCACATTTTTGATAAAATCACAGATTACCTGAACATAAACAAAGTTCGTATAGGTCATCCCCGGTTTTTCGGAACGGCCGCAGCCAAGGAGATCGATGGTATATACGGTGTGTTCCATTGCAAGTTCTTCTTCAATATTGGTCCATTCATAACCGGAGCCTCCCGGAAGCATGTCGTGGATAAGAAGAACAGGGCTTCCATTGCCTTTTTTTGTATAAAAAATCTCTCCAAAACGCCATTTATAGTAATTTCGTCTGTTGGAATCCAGCATTTCCTTCAGAGATGCAGATGCGGCAATGATCTTGTTTCCAATATGGATGATGGCTGTCGCAGAGGCGAACAGCACCGCAAAAGTGGCAAAACGATTCTTGTTTTTTTTCATGTCTGACCTCCTTTTTACATGTTCTGACTGTCCTTATTATACGTCAAAAACCATGAATTTACAATGTTATAAAAGAGAAAGAAGTGTCTCGACTTCCTGCCTGGAAGTAGCCCAGCTTGTGGCAAAACGGATCACGGTATGGGTATCGTCGGCCTTTTCCCAGAAGCTGAATACAACTTTTTCTTTCAGTTTCTCAAGCAGTGTATTTTCCATAATCAGAAAAAGCTGATTGGTAGGAGAATCATTATAAAAGGTATATCCTTTTGTCTTCAGCCCTTCTCTGAGAATGGAAGCAGTTTCTATGGCATTTTTCCCGGTTTCTTTATAAAGATCTCCGGTAAACAGGGTATCGAACTGTACGCCGCAAAGACGGCCTTTGGCAAGAAGCGCACCATGCTGCTTGATCAGGGTGAGGAAATGTGCCGGTGCATTTTTATGGGTAAAAACAACTGCTTCTCCGCACAGCGCTCCGGCTTTTGTGCCTCCTATATAAAAGATATCACAAAGCCTTGCAATATCCGTAAGAGTCAGTTCATTTTCCGGACAGGCAAGGGCTGTGATCAGACGTGCGCCGTCCATATAGAGTGGAAGATTGCTGCTTTTGCAGACTTGTGCAATGGCTTCCAGTTCTTTTTTTGTATAAAGGGTCCCATATTCGGTAGGATGGGAGATATATACCATACCCGGGAAAACCATGTGCTCGTGACTTTCATCTCCATAGAATGTATTGATCAGATCTTTCAGATCTTCAGCAGTAATCTTGCCGTCTTTCTGAGGAAGGGTCAGGACCTTGTGACCGGTGAATTCAATGGCGCCGGCTTCATGAGCGCTGACATGACCTGTGGAAGCTGCGATTACTCCTTCATAGCTTTTCAGAACAGAATCGATGACTGTCTGGTTTGTCTGTGTACCGCCAGCAAGAAAATAAACATCGGCTTCCGGACAGCCGCAGAGCTCCCGGATCTTTTCTTTTGCGGAAAGTGTGTAGGTGTCAGATCCATAACCGGATAAATGCTCCATATTAGTGTCCATAAGGCGCTGGAGGAGCTTTGGATGCGCGCCTTCAGAGTAGTCATTTTCAAAATATAACATAGATAAATTCCTCTTTTCTTTTTGTGGTAAATACCGAATGTTACAGAATAGTGTATCATAAAATATGGTATTTTTCTATTTTATAAAAAAATTTCCGCACATTTATCAACACCTGTTCGTTACATATTATGAGAGGAGGATTTCTGATGCGTGCAGATATGGATGAACAATATGACAAAATATACCGGTACTGCTATATGAAGCTGAAACATAGGCAGGCAGCAGAAGATGTGACACAGGAAACCTTTCTCCGTTTTCTGGAAAATAATACTTATAAGGACATAGGCAAAGAAATCAGTTATCATCTTACCATTGGTCAGGTAATTAGAAATCAGAACTGCTTATTTTTGCCTCTGTTTTGGAATCAGCTTTTGCCATGTTCTGTGCAGAAAAAATGAAGTCAGGCATGGGAACGATGGCGGTTATGACAGGGATTTTGCTGCTTTCGCTGACACCTAACATCCCGGAGCAATTTCGAATGGCATTTCTGTTGGCAGCAGGTGGATGGAGAGGATATAAAAGATACCAGATAACAAAATGAGAATGCCCTTGAATGGATACATGTTGGTCCATTCAGGGGTGTTTTTATTCACTATAAAAGTGGTACATTGAGTAAGAATTTTTTTAAAACTTTCCGCGAGAAATAGGTACATCTGTTTGTTCTAATAAATACAGGGTTTTAAATTGAATTTTTTAGGAATATATGATATTTTAAATCGTAAGTAGCAAGTAATAGGCAATGGAAATGGAAGAAGAAGTTGGAATAGCAGTTATTTGACATTTGGCAGCGTCAGTGTACGGGAATACGGTCGCTATTCCTTGTACACCGACTATATTAGTTCAAAGAACAAATTAAAAAAGTTGCCTATATTTTAGATAGGAAGGAAAACATATGAAGGATTTATCGATTACCCAGGAATATATGCTTTGTGCAATGAATGAAAAAGGAAAAATATCTGGTTTTGATACAAATAAACTTGTCTGTATGGTAGCGTCAGGCCTTCTGGAATTACAGATGGCAGACTGCATTCAGCTTGAAAAGAAGAAAGTAATGGTAACAAATTCATTGCCGGAAAATAAAGCCTATTTGCATCCTTTATATGATTTTATTAATCAGGGAAGACCGGTAAAAGTGGAAAAGATCATAGAGGAGTATAATTACTCCTTTTCTGATAAGAAACTTAAAGATTTTATGGGAGCAGTAGGTGATTCCCTTGCTGATATAGGACTTGTTTCTATTACAGAGTCGAATGGGATTTTTGGAAGAAAGAAATCTTATGTTCCATCTGGAGATGCGATTCACTATGTAATTGATATGATACGGGCAGAATTAATGGAAGATCAGGAGATTACTGAGGATATTGCATGTCTGGTTGTTCTTTTGGAAAGAAGCAGGATCATTAAAACATATTTTTCGGCTTTTGAGCAAAAAGAAATTCGTCATAAGCTAAAACAAATTGTAAATTCTGAAGCAGGAAAATTAGTAAAATATATGATTGATTATATCGATAATATCATTGCAATGATGACGGCACTGACAGTAATGTATACAAATTAAGGAGTAAGAGAGTGTCGAGACAGAGAAGTTTAGAAGTGATTTAACAGGCAGAATATGTGACTATTGGAGAATTGGTAAGACTTACAGAAATGAGATACAGTACCTTGAAATTCTATACAGAGGAAGGAATGATTCCCTATATTCAGCCAGAGCATAATCTGACTCGAAGATATAAACGGGAGGAAAGTCTGGAGCGAATTTGTTTTATTAAAAATTTGAGAGAAAAGGGAATAACCATTCCGGAGATTAAAGTGATTTTGAAACAGGAAAAGTGAAAATGTTTCACGTGAAACATTTTCACTTTTTATAAAAGTATTATATTCTGTAAGCCTATGTACGGAAATATAGTTAATCTTTAAATATTGATAAAATGATGGGGATAACCCTCTTTAAAACAGGAAATTTCAACATTATTTATCTTCTTTTAGGAGAATGTACAAACCATAAACTAAAAGAATGAGAGCTAAAATGGAGGGAACTAATAGTCCATTTTCTAAAATGCTTATTATCATTCTGCCTGGTGGTGTTACCCATTCTGTTGATGGATTTTGCATTGCTGCAATTATCATTCCAACAATACCTAAAACACCGCTTAACGTTAAAAAACCACCTTGTAAAACTCTTTTCATAGTTACTGCCTCCTTAGATTTCATCTCAATTTACGGTTTGTTGTTAGTTTACACTAACTATAATAATATCTAAAAGAATAACGATTGTCAATATAAGCTTTATCCAGTAAATAAGAGATAATGCTGGACACTTTGAAACATTTTAAATAGTATTGCTTTTGGTGTAGCTAATGGAAATGTTAGAAATATTTTTTTGGAATCTGTATTTTTGAGTGGATGAACAGGTCATTTTAAATCAAATAGTTATTAAGATATTTAGTTACAACACCATTAAAAATGAACAGGAATGTTTTAAGCGACGATGATAATTGTTGATATATTGAATGCTGTAAAATATCTTTTGGGTTTATTATTTTTTGTATGTCTTAAATTATATTTAAGTTGATCCTGAGATTCTGAAAATAAATATGATTAAAAATGTTTCACGTGAAACATTTTTAATCATAGAGTTTGACTTGATAATTATATTTTCAAATACATATTAATAGAACATTAAACGATTAAGCAGTAATGTTACATATAAGAAAAATAGAATTTATAGTGGATATAAACTTTAAATGTTATATAATGAATGAGGTACTGAGTTTGACATTACTTTAAAGAAAATATAGATAATTATTTTGATAAGAATGTTCTTGTTAAATATCTGATGGCGAAAGAGCAAGGTACAACTGAAAGAACGAAAAAGACGATAAAAATCATATCCAGAACATTAATTAATTCTAGTTTTAAATCTAATAACTTAAATATAACAAACGAATAACATCTCCAATAAATCTTATAGTATAAGAATATCCCCAATAATAAAAGTAAAAGATTTAATTTATTCAAATTTACTTTAATATACATTTGTTAAACACCTCCATAACTTTAAAACTTTTTTTATGATAATGTTGATATCATTAATTTAATTATATCAAGTATCTATTTAATTTAAGAGTATCATAGTCTACAGTTTTTGTTAATAAGGTGAATCATATTTTTACAAAAGAATATTTATGGCTGCATATCATTATTTTACAAGCTGTTTTGTTATGATACTTGTTTAAGTATCATTGAAAATTTATTTTAAGAATTTAAAAGATTGTGCTCTTACTTTGGTATCTGAATTTTTAGTATTCCGGCTCGTAATTATTGATAAAAATATGAAATAAATATAGAATTAAAATGACCATAATAAAAGAAGGAGTTTACAGTGTTTATCAGAGAATATGAATCGACAGATTGCAAAGAATTGGCAGAATTGTTTTATAATACAGTTCATACCATAAATGCAAAGGATTATACGAAAGAACAGTTAGATGCATGGGCATCGGGACAGGTGGATTTAGAAAAGTGGGATCAATCTTTTCAAGAGCATTTTACTGTTGTTGCAGTTGAAAACGGCATTATTGTGGGATTTGGTGATATAGATACAACTGGATATTTTGACAGATTATATATACACAAAAATAATCAAAGAAAAGGGATTGCTACGGCTATTTGTGATCAATTAGAATCAAAAGTCCAGGGGAAGATAGTAACACATGCTTCTGTTACGGCTAAGCCCTTTTTTGAAAAAAGAGGATATAAGGTTTTGAAAGAACAGCAAGTTGTACGTAAAGAAATTTTTCTTAAAAATTATGTTATGGAAAAGAACGAATTATGAGACCTTGTTTAATTGGAAATATTGAAATATAGTTGTTTTTGCCAGATAGGGGAATGAGATCTCAACGTTTGCAGTTAAACAACATAAAGGTGAACGCTATAGAATAATAAAATGTTTCACGTGAAACATTTTTTGAAATGGAAGATAGATAAAGGAGTAAATTTTTTATCTAAGAATTAGAATATTCATTGATGTTTTATAAAAAGCTTTATCGTTATTTGTGCAGTTTGTTTTTAGATTACTTTGATGTGATTATTGTGTAATATTGATACATTCTTATTTATATGGCAAGTTTCATACGAAAATTAATTGTGTTTTGAACATAAATATATCAAATAGCAGAACTTTGGCGACCAGTATTTTTGGATTGGTACTATCTATAGTTTGATATGATTTGTTTATATGTTTCATATTTTATAGGTTTTATTTGGATTTCATTAAAGAATAGAGAATGATTTTTACGATACTTTAAAATTATGATGTGAGAAAAAAAGTGTATTCATTCATTTTTAACTCACATTTATAAAATTTCACTAATAAATCTTAGATTAATTTCCTAAAATTTAATGTTTCACGTGAAACATTATGTGGAACAATATATTTAAAAGTGCTATAATAAATTCAACTCTGATATTAAACCCTCAGAAGGAGGTAAGAAATTGGGAAGAATAATAGCAGTAGCAAATCAGAAAGGTGGAGTTGGTAAATCTACTACAGCCATTAATTTATCAGCCTGTCTTGCAGAAAAAGGGAAAAAAGTACTGGCAATTGACATTGATCCTCAGGGAAATACTACCAGTGGATTAGGCGTTGATAAAAATAATGTGGAAAATACTTTGTACGAGCTTTTGTTAGGACAGTCCCAGCCAAAAGATACTATTATTAAGGATGTTGTGGAGAATGTTGACCTGATTCCTTCCAACATTAATTTATCCGGAGCAGAAATAGAGTTGATTGGTGTAGATGATAAGGAATATATTTTGAAAAGGATTACAGAGAAAATCCGCAGAAAGTATGATTATATTATCATGGATTGTCCGCCGTCTTTAAATATGCTGACGATCAATGCTCTTACAGCAGCAACTTCTGTACTGGTGCCGATTCAGTGTGAATATTATGCGTTGGAAGGTCTGTCACAGTTGATACATACCATAGATCTGGTAAAGGAACGTCTGAATAAACGCCTGGTTATGGAAGGTGTTGTATTTACTATGTATGATGCCAGAACAAATCTGTCCTTGCAGGTTGTAGAAAATGTAAAAGATAATCTTCAGCAAAATATTTATAAGACGATTATTCCCAGAAATGTAAGACTGGCAGAAGCCCCCAGCTACGGACAACCGATCACAATATATGATCCGCGTTCTGCAGGAGCAGAAAGCTATCGTCTTTTAGCAGAAGAAGTAATCAACAGGGAGGGTGAATAATGGCAGCAAAGAAAACTGGGCTTGGCAGAGGACTGGATGCTCTTTTTCCAGATAAAACTGTCACAGCAAAGTCCGGGACAAAGGAAGTAAAGGAAAAAACTACAGTTCACCAGAAGAAAAAAACAGATTCAGAGCAGGAAAAGATATCAGGCGGACCGATGATGGTAAAAATATCAAGTGTGGAGCCTGATCGTCAGCAGCCTAGAAAGAAATTTGACGAAGATGCATTGCTGGAGTTATCAGAATCCATCAAACAGTATGGCGTTCTTCATCCGCTTCTTGTATCTGATAAAAAAGGATATTACGAGATCATAGCAGGAGAGAGACGCTGGAGAGCTGCTAAGATGGCAGGACTTAAAGAGATACCGGTTGTAATCAAGGAGTTTTCGGCTCAGGAAGTGGTAGAAATATCCCTGATCGAGAATATTCAACGGGAAGATCTGAATCCAATTGAAGAAGCTTTGGCTTACAAAAGATTAATTGAAGAATTTCATTTGAAACAAGATGAAATTGCAGAACGTGTCTCAAAGAGCAGAACAGCAGTGACCAATTCCATGCGTCTTTTGAAACTGGCTCCAAAAGTACAGGAAATGGTTGTTGATGAAATGATTTCCGCAGGACATGCACGGGCAATTTTAAGTATTTCTGATGCAGAGACTCAGGAAATGGTGGCTTTGAAAGTTTTCGATAATAAACTGAGTGTTCGAGAGACTGAAGATCTTGTACGAAAGATTTTGAAACCTTCAAATAAAAAAGAAAAAGTTTCAAACCCTGCAGAGGATGCAATTTATGAAAGTCTGGAAGAAAAAATGAAAGGGATCACAGGAACACGAGTATTTATCCACAGAAAGAAGAATAATAAAGGTAAAATAGAAATTGAATATTATTCCAGAGAGGATCTGGAACGTATTATTGATCTGTTTGAATCTATTGGATAAAAGGGGTATGCCATGAGTGTTATTTTTGATAATATAGGTATTGATCCCGGAATCATTATCATTTTATTGCTTTTGATCGTGATTATTCTCATTGGCTGTATGATTAGCTACAGTATGAGATTGAAACGTCTGGAGCGAAAGTATAAGATGTTTATGAAGGGAAGCGATGCCCAGTCGCTGGAAAAAACTTTTGTCAGGAAATTTGCACAGATCGACCGCCTTTATGAGGCAAAGGAGGATCATGAGCAGTCTATCAATTCGATCATCAAAAATTTCCGTCTGATCTTCAGCAAATATGGTGTGGAAAAATACGATGCTTTTGATGATGTTGGTGGAAAACTGAGTTTTGCCCTGGCACTTTTGGATAAGGAAAATACAGGACTGATTCTGAATGCAGTCCACAGTCGTGATAACTGTTTCCTTTATCTGAAAGAAATCGTAAAGGGAGAGTCCTATGTAATGCTTAGCCAGGAAGAGGTAGAAGCGTTAAGAAAAGCTGTAAATTTTGGCTTTGGAGAACTGGACGAAAGTGATGAAGAAAATTTAAAATAAAAGAATATTTTTGAGGAGGAATTATCATGTTAGACATTAAATTTGTCAGAGAGAACCCAGAGGTAGTAAAACAGAATATCAGGAATAAATTTCAGGACAGTAAGCTGGAATTAGTAGATAAGGTTCTGGAACTGGACAAAGAGAACAGAGCCATCAAAGGAGAAGTAGAGGCTCTCAGAGCAGAGAGAAATAAAATTTCCAAACAGATCGGTGCTCTGATGGGACAGGGTAAACGCGAAGAGGCAGAAGAAGTAAAGAAACAGGTGGCAGCTTCCGGTGCACGTATCGATGAACTTTCTGCAAGAGAAAAAGAAGTAGAGGAAGAACTTCTGAAAGATATGATGGTTATTCCGAACATTATCGATCCGTCTGTTCCGATTGGAAAAGATGACAGTGAAAATGTAGAGGTAGAAAAATATGGTGAGCCGGTTGTTCCGGATTTTGAAGTTCCGTATCATACAGAAATTATGGAAGCTTTTGACGGAATCGATTTGGACAGCGCAAGACGAGTTGCAGGAAATGGATTTTATTATCTGATGGGAGATATTGCAAGACTTCATTCTGCAGTCATTTCCTATGCCCGTGATTTTATGATCAACAGAGGCTTTACTTACTGTGTTCCGCCTTTTATGATCAGAAGCAACGTAGTAACAGGTGTTATGAGCTTTGCTGAAATGGATGCTATGATGTACAAGATCGAGGGAGAAGATCTTTATCTGATCGGTACAAGTGAGCATTCTATGATCGGTAAATTTATCGATCAGATTATTCCGGAGCAGGAACTGCCAAAAACACTGACCAGCTATTCTCCATGCTTCCGTAAAGAAAAAGGCGCTCACGGTCTGGAGGAAAGAGGCGTTTATCGTATTCATCAGTTTGAAAAGCAGGAAATGATCGTTGTCTGCAAGCCGGAAGAAAGTAAAATGTGGTTTGATAAATTATGGCAGAATACTGTAGATCTGTTCCGTTCTCTTGATATTCCGGTTCGTACACTGGAATGCTGCTCCGGTGATCTTGCAGATCTTAAAGTGAAATCTGTTGACGTAGAGGCATGGTCTCCAAGACAGAAGAAATACTTTGAGGTAGGAAGCTGTTCTAATCTGGGCGATGCTCAGGCACGTCGTCTGAAAATCCGCGTAAACGGTGAGGATGGTAAGAAATATCTGGCTCATACATTAAATAACACAGTTGTTGCACCGCCAAGAATGCTGATTGCTTTCCTGGAAAACAACCTGAATGCAGATGGCTCTGTAAATATTCCGGAAGCACTTCAGCCATACATGGGCGGTATGAAGAAGATTGAAAAGAAAACCCGTGCATAAAACGGGTATGGAGGTGTTTTTGTGCACAGTTATCTGAGAGCAGTTGGTTTTTCTGATATAAAAAGCAGGGAAGGGATTAAAGAGATCATCGGAGATACAGTAAGAAACTACGATGAGAAAGTGGCGGTAGAAAATCATAAGGATGGAGTTTTTGTGGAGTTTTCCAAAAACTATGGATGTGACTGCGGCATTACTGTGTGTGGACAGTATGATGAATATAATCGCTTCCATGTAGATTATTATTTTCCCTTTTTCCGGGGAACAGGAATCACCACACAGGAGCAGGTAACTGTGGAAAGACATCTGGATAAAGAGTCTTTTGCAGGGGCCTGTGATGATCTGAGAATCGGGATTACACTGATTTTTTATCTTCAGGATGCGGCAGAATATCTGAGAGAAAAGGCAAAAGGAAATTTCGGCGGACAGCCGCTGACTTTATCTGGTCTGGCAAAGGAAGGAAGAATTCTTCTTCCTGCCCTGAAGGACAAGGAGGCAGTGAAGGTAGAACAGGAGATCACCAGAAACCGGAATCATCTTATGGCTGCAGCACGGGATGGCGATCAGGAAGCAATGGAAAACCTGACCATGGAAGATATGGATACATATTCCATGATCGCACAGAGAATTGGGAAAGAAGATGTATTTTCTATTGTTGATTCCTATTTTATGCCTTATGGAATACAGTGCGATCAGTACAGTATTCTTGGAGAAATTATGGATTTTCATTCTTTCAAAAATATTTTAACAGGAGAAGAAATTTTGCAGATGACCGTAGAATGTAATAATCTGCAGTTTGACGTCTGTATTAACAAAAAAGATCTCCTTGGAGAGCCTGAAGTGGGAAGAAGATTAAGAGCAAATATCTGGCTTCAGGGACACCTGCATTTTTAGAAATTCTGTTTGAAATAAAACAGATGGAAACAATTTGCAGAAGATACCCAGAGATTATGTCGTCTGCCGGATACTCCGGCAGGCGATTTTTGCTAAAGGAGGTACGGAATGAATCGGGCAAATGTCAGTTTTACATTTCTGGATCGTGTAACAGAAGTGGAATTAAATGTACGGGACGGAAGATGGCAGTCTGCACTGGCACTGGCGCTGACACTTCCTGATATCTGCGGGGGAATTGCTTTTCCGGATATTGTAAAGAGATATCGAGATGGACGCATTATACTGGATCGACAGAAAAATCCTACTCGTGACGTAGGAGCACAGTATATTAGATGGTTTGATGAATTTGCAGGTGATTTTTTTAAGATTTCATCAGAGGATAAGGCACCTTATATTTGCGGAGAAAGATGCTGGCAGCTTCGCTGCGAATATCTTCATCAAAATAAAGGATTCTTTAATGATGAAAACAGCAGCCATATCCATTTTCATCTGGGAATTAATTGTGGTACGTCAGTATGTCAGCTGGATCAGCAGGAAATCCAGAATGGAGATGTACGGATTGATATTGAACAGTTTTGTATCCGAATGTGCAGGGCGGCCAGAAGCTACTATGAAGCTGCACACAAGGAAAAGAATTTCAGCCTTTATAATACGCCGGTACTGGACTTTATCCAGGCAGGACAGGGAACAAGAACAAATCCTTTGCTCGCGATTTTGTGTGAGGATACAAGGTATGCAAGAGGACTGTCAATAGCTGTAAAATCTGTTTCTGCTCAGGGTTTGATTTTTTCATCAATAGAAGAAGCTCAGAAAAAATTAGGAAGACGAAAGCCTGTTGTCTGGATTGTAATGGATGAAGTGATAAAAGAAAATGAACAGGAATGGAAAAAGAGCAGAAAACGACCGATGATCCTTCTAACCGGAAATCCACAAAAATATATTCAATCTGAACAGGATAAGCTGACAGTTCTTACATTACCTGTAAAACCGGAAGAACTGCGAAAGGCTATCAGACAATATCTGCAGTAAAGGGGGGCGGATCAATTATGAAATATCTGATTTCAGGAATATTTGTTTTACTCATTGCAGTACTTATCATTTTTTTGAAGAAAAAGGATGGCCAGATAAAACTGCTCAGAGATCAGTTAAAAGAATCACAGAATCGAAATCTGGCAGTACAGTCAAAAACATCTGAAACAAAGGCTCTTTGCGATATGATATGGAAATCTGGAAATCTGGTTCATTTGTATGCCTCTCTGACAGCAGAGGAGGCGGGGATGGATTCCATAAAAGAAAAACAGAAAGAGATCATAACAGAAACAGAAAAAGTGCTGGAGCAGGTGAAAATATATATTTCAGAAAAATGAATATCTAAAGACATTGTAAAAAATACAAATATATTTTAGAAATATAATTATTCCCTTGTAATTTTGATAAGGATATAGTACAATTTAATTTGCAGATTGAATAGAATCATCATCAGGTGAAAAATTCAATCAATAGAAACATTCTGTTTTTAGTCGAAAATAGAAAGTCAGTCCTGTTAGTTTAACGGATAAAACAAGCGCCTCCTAAGGTGGCGTTACAACATACAACTCAGAAAAACTCAGTACGGGATTGCAGTTCGACTCTGGTCGGGCTATAATCATATATTAGACACGTCCATATAGCTCAGCTGGATAGAGCACTCGCCTCCTAAGCGAGGGGTCGGAGGTTCAAATCCTCTTATGGACGCCAGCTCATAACGCCGAAAGCCTTTGTTTTCAAGGGTTTTCGGCTTTATTTGTTTTCAGTCGTAGATGACCACTGCATCTGATCTTAGAGCCATAATTACTTTAAAAAATTTTTTGTAGCACCACAAACAGACATCGAACTCTGGTGAAAAAACAAAATTTCCAGCTAATCATTAGCAAGAAAAAGTCTGTTTTTGCTAATCAAAAAGGCATTCCTGCTAATTGGAGCCAAATTGCTGCAAAAAAACATGCTAATTAAAAAGGTGGATGTTGCGTGTCCTAAGCCGTTATGCCAAATACAATCTAATACTTTTTCGTTTACATAGAGTGTTTATTTCTCCCTTTTAGGGAGTGAATAGACACTCTTTTTTTGTTTCCAGACTGCTTCTGAAGCGACTGTCGATACTGCTACTACTGGAAAAACACAAGGAAAGGATGCAGTCTGGGCAAAGCAAACTGTTACTATCGGATTTCACCGCCACCTAAATTTAAAAGTGATTGTGACGGATGCCCTTATGGGCGAGCACAGTGATTGTGCGAGATATGGACGATGATGCCGCCACAATTTTGATGGTGGATTCCAATCTGCAAAGTCGGATATGAAACAGCGATGCGCTGGACAAAAGGAAAACACGCTTTTATCGTGGCAACACATATTGATCGTGCCCATATCCATAACCATATCATTTATAACTCGACCTCTCTGGACGGTACCCGTAAATTCAAGAACTTTTTTCTTTCCGGGCTTGCGGTTCAGCGATTAAGCGATATGGTTTGTATTGAGCATGGCTTATCAGTCATAGAGCCAAAGGTGCAGTTTTTTAATGATCCGACGGTTAGAAAATATTACAGTGAACGAACAGAAAATAGAATGCAATTTATTAATTATGTATTGTCCTTATGTGAAAATAAAGAGACAGTATCCTTAAATGAAGATGACTTCAATCACCTAACACAATATAAAGCTAAACATGACAATTAACTCAAAAGCCCCACCTGATTATCTTAATTTCAGGTGGGGCTTTTTATTGAATCAATCGTTATGAACAAAGCTACAAGATAGATATTCAGCCAGCTGACTGGGAAGAAAGATGTATTTTAAGTTCTTGCTTCAAATTTAGAGCAAACGGTGGCTACTTTTAATTCTCAACAGACTTTGCACTTTGTGCCATTCTGATCACTTCTTCATCAGAAACAGCAGCTGGATTATATTCCAAAATATAACTAACTTCTGGAGAATATGTCCAGCAAAGATAGCATTGTTCCGTGGTTTTGTATAGTGCAGCATCCCACTCCTGTATTTTCATATTTTCACAACTAATTGCGGTATCAGGAGAAAAAAGTATTTTGAGTGCATCTACATTTAAACCGGTAACTTCATTTGGATCAGCTTCATAGTAAGTTGTTTTTAGGATATGATAATTGATGTTATTGTTTTCATTTCCATCACTATAAACTAAAGTCGCTACAATCTCTGTCATTTTTTGTTTTTTAAATCTTCACCCAGAGCATTTTCTATTTGAAAATGTGATCCCGATGTCCGTAAAAGCTGCTGAGACAAGTGCAGAGGGAAAAAGCATCTACATGCACTGCCCGAAAGGAAAGGTTGCAGAGGCATATAAGAACTTAACACAGGAGATTTTGAAGAATGAAAAATAGAAGTGGCGAAAAGATCAAACTGACAAGTATTGATGAACTGCTTGGTGTGGTAAATGAAGAATCTGCAATGTAGATAGAGATCAGTAAGATCCATCCGTTTAAAAATCATCCGTTCAAGGTGCTGGATGATGAAAAGATGCAGGATCTGGTAGAAAGTGTAAAAATCAATGGTGTGCTGACACCGGTACTGCTTCGCATGGATGAAAATGAAGAATATGAAATGGTGTCCGGTCACAGAAGAATGCATGCAGCACAGCTGGCAGGACTTACGACAATTCCGGCAATCGTAAGAGAATTATCGAATGATGATGCCATTGTGGCCATGGTGGACGCTAACATTCAGCGACATAAACATCATATCCACGGCGAAGAAGCTCGATGCAAACGATGTTTTCATATACTCTGCCATAATCCATATACTGTCTGCTAATAGTATATGCAAGATGTCGCTTTCAAAAATACAAAATTTTTTATTTTTTGAAAGTGGAGACTATGTAAAGACAACCCGATTCTTTACTTAATTTCATGAAAAATGTAAAAATCTAATGTTACGAGTTTCTTACGAGTTGCATAAAAAAACACGCAAGAAAACTCGTAAGAAAAAAAGTAAAAAAATTTGCTTTTGACCACTGTAAAACATGCTCTGAGCGTTTCGTTATATGAAGGAATAATTTTTCTTTCATATTTCAAAGAAAAGAGGATAAAGAAATGTCAGAAAAAAGATGTTATACAGTTCAAGAGTCACAGGAAATCTTAGGAGTCAGCAGACCTACTATTTATAATCGTTGCTAATGAAGTCGATCCGGAACTTCTGGCAAAAGTATTGGCTAATCCAAAGATGCGGGCATTGCTTAATTCACTGGCGAAGACGATGAAGCAATGAAAAACACGATTAAAATGCGGGATATACACTGCTTCTAAAGAACATAATATGATTATGGAATAGAAATACGCTACAAGTTACAAAAATCTATTCCAATGACTTTAAGCTTTTGCCCCGGATATCTATAGATTAATGAGGAAAATCATGATAAGATAGAAGCACATGAAACGGACAGAACAGATTAGAGGGAGGCTACAGCATTTCTGTAGGAAGAAAGTATAGACTGATATAGAAACAGCAGCATAGAAGTACAGAATCTGTGATATTGCAATTAAACGACATAACGAAAGGACTACAAACGGAGTCTATTTTGAACTAATGCTGTATCCATGGGATTATGCGGCAGCCTCTTTGATCGTGATGGAAGCCGGAGGATTTATCTCAACAGCAGAAGGTGGAATGATCACGTTGGATCAGCCGTGTTTCATTCTGGCAGCAGGACGGCAGTGCTGGAAGGAAGCAAGTCAGCTGTTGAGTGAATAATCAGAAGAATGGAATAGAGAGAAAAAATAGAAGGGAACTGAATTCATATGTTTACGCATGAGATGATAAAGTTTTTTAATCAGTTGGAGATGGATGTATATAATTACATTATCAGCAATGAAGAGAAAGTAATATATATGAAAGTACGTGAACTGGCAGAGGAGGTTCATGTTTCGACAACAACGATCCTTCGCTTTTGTAAAAAGGTAGGATGCGAGGGATATTCTGAATTCCGTTTGAAATTAAAACAGGAAGTCAACAGCAAGGAACAGAAGAAAATCAATATGGATCTTACTGCGGTTAAAGATTTCTTTGAGAGGGTGCAGACACAGGCATTTGCTGAGAATATCCAGGAAGCTGTGAAGTTGCTTATAAAGGCATCGTCAATTATATTTGTAGGTGTGGGAAATTCTTCTATTATAGGAAAGTATGGAGCAAGATATTTTAATAATGTAGGCTGGTTTTCTTTTGCTATTGATGATCCGTTCACGCCAGTATTTCGTGGAAAAGGTGAGAGAACAGCTACAATCGCATTGTCTGTATCAGGAGAGACGGAGCAGACCCTGATGTTGGCAGAAAAGTTGAAAAGAAGAGGGAGCAGCCTGATATCTATTACAAATAAGGCAAACTGTTCTTTAGCGAAGATGAGTGACTGCAATATAAATTATTATGTTTCAGAGTATAAGAAAGACGAAAATTATGATTTGACATCACAGATGGCAGTCGTTTTTATTTTGGAATTAATCGGAAGAGAATTGAAGGGCGTCAATAACGATACAGATGATCTGTTTCAAAATGATATGGAAGATTTATTTCATTAAGGTCATAGGGTGTAATGGTACGAATAGTAACCAGATTAGTAACAAAAAAAACAGAATATACGAAAAAGCATCATAATACACAAAAAAGAAAAGAAAAACAGTGCATTTTACACAATAAAGTAGAATGTCCTGTTTTTTTTATGTAACAAATTCCGTCTAGATGTAACAGAAACCAGAAACAGGAAAAAGTACTGACAAAACGGAAAATGCTTGTTATACTAGCACCATCAAAGCAAATGAGAAAGAAATAGGGAGGAAACAATCATGGTAATTCGATTATTTTGTGCAGCAGGAATGTCAACCAGTCTTCTCGTAAAGAAGATGAAAGAGGCAGCAAAGGAAAAAGGAAAAGATGCGGATATCGCAGCATATCCATTTACAGATATGGAACGCATGATTGAAGGTGTGGATGTAGCACTGCTCGGACCACAGGTAGGATATCAGCTTGGCAGAGCAAAAGAAATCTGTAATCCAAAAGGGGTTCCGGTAGACGTGATTCCAATGCAGGATTATGGAATGTGCAATGGAATGAATGTTTTGAAATTTGCATATAAGCTTGCAAAAAATAAATAAGAGAAAATAAAGATACACAATTTAAAGAAAAATAAAACAGAGCAAAGGGTAGTAGCAAATGAAAGAAAAATTTAACGAAAAAGTAATCCCTGTAATCCTTAAGTTTATTAATACAAAGGGAATACAGTCAATAAAAAATGGTATGGTGACTTCCATGTCTCCGCTGATCATCGGATCAATCTTTTTGATCCTGTCAAACTTTCCGATAAAGGCAGTTGTCGATGTATTAGAGTCTACAGGAATTAAAGCAGTATTAGATCAGGCATGTGGTGCAACATTCTCCATCAGTGCGATGATCGCAGTTATCGGTATCAGCTATAGCTATGCGAAACTGGAAAATCAGGAACCACTCAACTGTGCGATTATTTCACTGGCATCATTCTTGATCTTGATGCCTTCATCCATAACAACAGAAAGTGGAGAAGTTGTTACTGGAATCATTAATAAGACATGGACAGCAGGACAGGGAATGATCGGAGCAATCATTGTTGGATTAATCGTACCACTTGTTTACTGCTGGTTCTTGAAGAAAAATATACGTATTAAGATGCCGGCCGGAGTTCCGGAAGGTGTAACAAATGCATTCTCAGCATTAATCCCAGCATTTGTAATCCTGACAGGGGTTGCAGTAATTCATGGTATCTGTTCTATTGGATTCCACACAACAGGAATGGAAATTATTTATAAAGCCGTTCAGACACCACTTCAGAAAATGACAGACTCCCTTGGTGGAGCAGTTCTGATGTGCTTTACAGGACCATTCCTGTGGTTCTTCGGAGTGCATGGTTCAACAGTAGTTGGTGGAATCATGACAGGACTATTACAGGCAAACAGCCTTGCAAATCAGGCTATTATTGACAGTGGTGTAGAACTTACAATAGCAAACGGAGGCCATATTGTAACACAGCAGTTTTATGATCAGTTTATCAATATAACAGGTGCAGGTATCACAATTGGACTTATAATGTATATGTTCTTCTTTGCAAAATCAAAACAGTTGAAGGCACTTGGTAAAGTGGGAATTATTCCGGCATTATTTGGAATCAATGAGCCAGTCCTGTTTGGTGTTCCGATCGTTATGAATCCAATGCTTGCAGTTCCGTTTATTGGAATGCCTGTGATCGCATGTTTAATCCAGTATTTTGCACTGTATACAGGAATCTGCCCATTATATGGAGCAACACAGATCCCATGGACTTGTCCACCGATTATCTCAGGATTCCTTTTAGGAGGATGGAAAAGTGCTTTGCTTCAGTTAGTGATCCTTTGTGTTTCATTCTTTGTTTATCTGCCATTCATTAAGAAGATTGACAAGATGAATCTGGTTCAGGAGAAGAATCAGCCGGTAGAAGATGAGGATGAAGACTGGTAAGATCAGAATTTAAAAATAATAAAAGCAGGACAGGAGACAAAAATGGACGAAAAATTTGAATTGGCATGTTTTCAGATTATTACATATGTAGGTACAGCAAGAACACATTTTATCAATGCGATCCAGTGTGCGAAAGAAGGAAAATATGATGAGGCAGCAGAGCTGATCAAACAAGGAGATGAGGCCTTTTCACTTGGACACAACGCTCATGCAGACCTTCTGACAATGGATGCAAATGGTGAAATTTCCAATGGATACATGCTTCTGATGCATGCAGAAGATCAGCTTATGAGTGCAGAAGGATTCCGCATTCTTGCAGATGAATTCATTGCACTGTATAAGAGAATTGATGAGAAATAATCATCAAGATGTAATTGAATATAGAAACAGAAAAGTTGGGGGCAAAAGCCCCCAACACTATTATACAAAGCAATTAAGACAACAGGAAGGAAATAACAATGGGATTTCGAAAAGATTTTCTCTGGGGCGGCGCAGTTGCTGCCCATCAGCTGGAAGGTGCCTATGATCGAGATGGAAAAGGCTTGAGCATTATGGACGTTGTAACCAGCGGAGATGTAAATACAAGAAGAAGAATAACAGGTGAAATACTAAAAGGCGAGAATTATCCGAATCATGAAGCAATCGATTTTTATGATTACTATAAAGAAGATATCCGCTTATTTGCGGAAATGGGATTCAAGTGTTTCCGTACAAGTATTGCATGGACACGTATCTTCCCAAATGGTGATGAAGAACAGCCGAATGAAGCCGGATTACAATTCTATGATGACATGTTTGATGAATGTCTGAAATATGGGATCGAACCAGTAATTACACTGAGTCATTTTGAGATGCCTCTGTATCTTGTACAAGAGTACGGTGGATGGAGAAACAGAAAACTGATTGATTTCTTCGTGAAATTTGCAGTAACTTGCTTTGAACGATACAAAGACAAAGTAAAATACTGGATGACATTTAATGAGATTAATAACCAGGCAGATATCGGTGATGGATTTATGCTTTATGCTAATTCCGGGATTGTAGTTAAACCAGAAGAAAATGCGGAAGAATTGATGTATCAGGCATCTCACTATGAACTGGTTGCCAGTGCCGAAGCGATAAAAGCAGGACATGAGATCAATCCGGAATTTCAGATTGGCTGCATGATCGCAATGTGCCCGATCTATCCGGCCACCTGCCGTCCGGAAGATATACTGCAGGCTGAAAAAGCCATGCAGAAAAGATATTATTATACAGATGTGCATGTAAAAGGAGAATACCCTGTAAATATTTTGAAATACTGGGAAAGAAAAGACCTTAAGATTGACGTAACAGAAGAAGATCTTGCAGTGTTAAAACAGGGCTGTGTCGATTATATCGGTTTCAGTTATTATATGTCTTTCTGTACAAAAGCAGAACCAGACAATCCGGAATATGATTACCGTGGAGAAAAGGATCGTATAAAGAACCAGTATGTAAAGACAAGTGAATGGGGATGGCAGATTGATCCGATCGGACTGCGCTATTCATTGAATTGGTTTACAGATCGATACAAAGTACCACTATTTATTGTAGAAAATGGATTTGGAGCATATGATACGTTAGAAGCGGATGGAAGTATTCACGATTCATACCGTATGGAATATCTGCAGCACCACATTTCAGAAATGAAAAAGGCAGTAGAGGAAGATGGTGTAGATTTGATAGGTTATACACCATGGGGATGCATCGACCTTGTCAGTGCAGGAAGCGGTGAGATGGATAAGCGATATGGATTCATTTATGTGGATAAACATAATGATGGAACAGGAGACTTGTCCAGACGAAAGAAAGATTCTTTCGAGTGGTATAAAGAAGTTATTTCAACCAACGGTGAAAATATTAATTAGTTGACAGAATGACTGTTAAAAAAGAAGAGTGTCTATATCAAGGAACGATAAAAGGTTCTGATATAGACACTTTGACTAACCGATACATCAAGCAAGTTTCCGGTACAAGCAATGGAAATTAACGTCAGCTATTTTATAAGCTGTGATCAACGTTCTGGATAATGCGGTCAAGTGCAGTCCGGGTGGTTCAAAAATATTTATCCGGTTACAAAAAAGAAACGATCTTGTAAGAATGGAAATGGAGGATACAAAGCTTTATCCCTGTACATGATAGTTCTTTATTGATTTCCTCAAAGAGTGTGGTGATCCTATCGAAGAGACGGTAACTGGATTTTTCTGTTGATTTTTTCCATATCCAGGAATATTTATTCGCGAAATAACCGAAGGTACGATAAGAAGGTGTTTGATGATCCATGAGATACATGAAGCGGAGATTGACTTTACACTGATCCTCCAGTTCGATTCTTCCCATAAATCTGTCAAAAGTCAGCACTATTTTCCCATCCACCATAACGCTCTTATCGGAGGAAAGTGGAAACTGCTGACTTTGGTAACTACTATAAATCAACTCCTTTTATTAAATATATGCTTCAGGTAATTCTCTCTTGTTACAAAGAATTTGAAGAGCGGGTTGGATTGATGTCAGAAAAAAATAGAAGTACGGTATGTATGTTGTTAAAACTTATGTAACTGAAAAAATAGGTAAATTTACTGGTGCGGAGGCTATCGCAGCATGTCCTATGCATAATAAATTTATATTATCAGTAGTCAAAACACCGTAGATAACCAGTCTCAAATACGGTATTATATAGGCAATTAAATCAGTTCAATTTTATATAGTTTATCATTCTCGAATATTTGGAGGATGGTAGCCATGTTCTTCAAAATGAAGTGACAACAAGGTGCCCACCAAGTATTAGCTGCAGCAAATAACCAGCTAATATTCTATACTTATCTAAGGTATATATGTGGGCTACAGAAATCATAATAACTAATTATTGCTAAATCAGGAGAAGTTATTTATACTAGAATTAAGGATGAAGATGGGGGGAAAGAGTGACGGTATATGAAGCAGCCTGATTCTCTGGATGTCGGAACACAGATGGACGTTGCGAGACATCGACTCTGTCTTAAAGTGCGCCATAAAAAACTATAATGAACTGGTGACAGTTGTTGGTAATCTTTTGGATGCCACTGTTGGATCTGCTCTTCTGATTGATAGCAACTGGAAGGTAGATGCGGAGTATGGCAGACAGTTTCTGGCAGAGAGCTGGAAAGAGACGATGCCGGCAACTGTTTTTGGTATTGAGAAATATCTTGGTTTCGACCCAATCAAGAGTGTGGGATCGAAGTTTGCCAAGAGGATTGTACAGAAGTTCGATACTGACACATTGGAGAATAAGAGATATGAACATACAGATTTTTGGTACGACAAAGTGCTTTGACACAAAGAAAGCCCAGCGCTATTTTAAGGAAAGAAATATTAAGGTGCAGTTCATCAACCTGAAGGAAAAATCCATGAGCAAGGGTGAATTGACAGCTGTTATGCAGGCTGTTGGAGGCGTGGACGAGCTGATTAATCCAAAGGCAAAGGATAAGGATACGCTGGTGCTAATCACATATATTGCAGATGAAGATAAGTTTGAGAAACTGCTGGAGAATCAGCAGATACTGCTTACGCCGATTGTTCGCAATGGAAAACAGGCAACGGCAGGGTATCAGCCTGACATCTGGAAGAATTGGAAGTGATAAATTGAAGATATTTGTAGATGCAGATGTCTGTTCGGTTGTAAAGATTGTGGAGCAGGTGGTGAAAAAGTATGGAATACCATGTACATTGTTTTGTCCCTGATTAAAAAAGGTGATATCTGTGTAACTCAGGACTATGGTGTTGCTGCAATGATTTTGGGCAAAGGAGCAGTGACGATATGAAAATACAAATCGTACAGGGCGATATTACGAAACAAACGGATGTAGAAGCAATTGTAAATGCGGCAAATACCAGTCTTCTTGGTGGCGGCGGTGTGGATGGAGCGATCCACCGGGCAGCCGGATCGGAATTACTGAAGGAATGTAGAAATCTACATGGATGTAATACCGGTGAGGCTAAAATTACCGATGCTTATAACCTGCCATGCAAATATGTCATCCATACGGTAGGGCCGATTTATTGCGGCGGAAATCATGGCGAAGCCAAGCTGCTTGCCAATGCCTATCGTAATTCCATGCAGGTAGCATTGGAGCATGGAATCCGTACCATGGCATTTCCATCAATTTCTACGGGGGCCTACAGTTACCCGCTGGAAGAAGCTACAGAAATTGCAGTAAAAACTGTAAAAGATTTTTATACGGAACATCAGGAGGCATTTGATTATGTTCGCTTTGTGCTTTTTGATGATAGGGCACGGAAAGCTTATGATGATGTACTTATGAAATTCAGTAATATATTGGATATAGAATAGGAGGACAGATGAAAGTAACAAAGATCTTAATTGCTGCAACATTATCCTGCTTGTTGTTTGCCGGATGCAGCGCAACAGATACGGGGAGGAAAGAAGGTGCGACGATGGAGAAGGCTGCCTATCAGCAGGTATCCATGGAAGAAGCGATGGAACTGATGAAAACAGAAGAGAACTATATCATCCTGGATGTTCGCAGACAGGATGAATACGACGAGAAACATATTCCAGGTGCAATTCTGGTGCCAAACGAGACTATCGGAACGAAAGACATACCGAAACTTCCGGATAAAGCCCAGATGATTCTTGTGTATTGCAGAAGTGGAAACCGGAGCAAACAGGCGGCGGAGAAGCTGGCAGCACTTGGTTATACAAACATTATTGAGTTTGGTGGAATCAATGACTGGCCGGGAGAAGTGGAAACATCAGAAAAATAAGCATGCTAAAATGAGTTTTGGGAAAGAAGGTGGGCAATCTTGAACAAAAGACAAGAAGTATTGGATTATGGCATTACATTTCCAGATGCTTATATTGACACCCCTTTTCATGATGATAATTGGGTACTGCTCAGATACAGAGGAAATAAAAAAGCATTTGCATGGACCTATGAAAAAGATGGTTTTATGTGGGTGAATGTAAAGGTGGATCCGGAGTGGCGTGATCTGTGGAGAAATACATACGATGCAGTTATTCCGGGATATCATCAAAACAAAATACATTGGAACTCAATTAAACTTGATGACAGCATACCTGATGCTGAAGTGAAAAGAATGATTGCAGAGAGTTATGATTTGATCATTGGTAAAAGAAAATCTTAATTTGATGGATAACTGGATTATACAGCTTATTTGAAAATTCCAGTTTTTTTGTTCAATTTGGTTTATGATAGGATATCATTACTAAAAAGTGTGCAGACAGAATATGAAGTGCGGGGAAGTAATTAATTACATAAAGAGATAGGAGAATTATAATGATAAAGGAAATCGTGAGGGATATTTTCTTCTTGGGACAACCATCCCAGCCAGCTACAGAAGCAGATATTCAAGTGGGCAAGGACTTGCAGGATACACTGCAGGCTAACCGGGAACGGTGCGTGGGCATGGCGGCAAATATGATTGGTGTAAAGAAGAACATCATTATTGTGAATATGGGATTTATAGATGTTGTAATGTTTAATCCAGTGATTATTTCTAAAAGCGGCATGTATGAAACAGAAGAGGGATGTTTGTCTTTAGATGGTGTTCGTAAGACAATCAGATACCAGGAAATAGAAGTGGAGTATTATGATTTTAACTGGAAAAAACAACGACAGAAACTGTCCGGTTGGACGGCGCAGATCTGTCAGCATGAAATAGATCATTTATCAGGAAAGATTATATAACTGTGAGTTTGATTCCTGTACAGAACGTTGTGAAATAAAATTGTGATCTTTATGCTGTAAATCCAAAGAAGGAGCCTAGGAAAGCGAGGAAAAATATATGTGGAAATGTCCTGTATGCGGAAGAGCGTATTTCATGGAGCATGCCGACGTTTTGGAAGAGGCATAACATTCTTCATTTTGCAGCTGCGAAGAAACATATTGGTTTGTATCCGGGACCGACAGCAGTTGAGGCGCTTATAGACAGTGAGATCACATATGGTGATTTCTTTCAACAGGCCCCGGAAATGAATCCGAACCGGGAAAAGATAACAGGTGTAGTATGTGGGGTTCGTGTTGAAAATATTGAAGATCCGCTGATGCGTGAAATATAGAAACTTCAGATTTCATTTTCATCAAAAATAGTGAAATACAGAATCCTATTTCTACATAGGTATAGTATATTTATTTTAACGTAAAAGATATAATTCTCTCAGGAAACAGATTATTTTTTATTATATGAAATTATATAGAGAGGGATAATTATGGCATATGATTTAGAAAAAGAAAAGAGAGAAGCAGTTGAGGCTGGTAAACGGGCTTTGAGAAGCCTCAGAGAAGCTGAGGAGCAGTTGAACAGTGCAAAAAACTGGGGGCTCTGGGATATGTTTGGAGGAGGCTTTATTTCTACCATGGTAAAACAATCCAAAATGGATCGGGCAAAACAAAGTATGGAACAGGCGAAATATGATCTCAGAAATTTCAGCAGAGAATTGAATGATGTTAATATAGCCTGTCATCTCGATATTGAGACAGGTGATTTTATTTCCTTTGCAGACTGGTTTTTTGATAGTTTGCTGGTGGATTGGATGGTACAGGAGCGGATCCATCAGGCTTCCGGACAGGTTGCGGATGCAATCTGCAGAGTTGAAGGAATCCTGAGACAGCTATAAAAAGAGTCTGTTTTTTGACAGAGAATCAGCAGAGACAGCGATTTATGAAATTTCCGTAAATTGCTGCCCTCTTTTTTATTTTAGTTTTTCTTTTTCAGCATTTAACAGTTCAATATTAATGTTGTTTTCACTGGCGGTTTTATCGACCCATAGATTCAGTGAATCGATAGCCAGGGATACTTCATCCAGTTTTTTACTGATAAAAGCAAAGTCTTTGATTTCATCATCTGAAATTATTCCATCTCGTGAAATCTGAATCAGTCGGCTGGTCAATGGATTGATCTCATTCAGGCTGGCAATTGTTTCCAGGATAATATTGGATAATTCAGATATCTCAATTTCCGGAACATAACGGCTCCCAATGGTACATTTGTGAGAACAATAGTAATTGCAAAGCTCTGGTTTTTTATAACAATCTGCCATCTGGATGATATCGTAAGCCGTTGGCTCCTGAAGTTCATATTCGATCTTTTCAATTCTTGAGGCAGATACGCCGACCATATTTTCACTTGCCTTTTCGCGTGTGAGTCCCTGCGCTTCCCGGCAGAGCTGGTATATATTTTTATTTTCTCTTGTTGATTGTTTGCCCATTATTTTCCCCCTATCTCTCTAAAATAGAGAAATACATAAGTCTAAATCTTCTCATACATCGTGTATTTCTGTATATAAAATAATTATACTGAAAACATAGAAAAACGGCAAGGATAAGTCGGGAGAAATGAGGTTTCAGGATGGATACAGCAAAAAATGTAAGCATATTAGCATAATGGAGGCAGAAAAATGTTATCATTCTTATTTACTATTTGTATGATATGGGTATTTGGTAAAATGTTATTTTTTGGGATCAAAGCGGCATGGGGAATTTCAAAGTTTTTGGTCACGATTGTACTGCTGCCTTTGATATTGATCGGGCTGGTTGTCGGCGGATTGATATACATAGCATTTCCGATATTGATTATAGTAGGAATTGCTGCGTTGGTTTTACCAAAAGCATAGCAGTCTGATTGTCGTGGATTCTGCAATGTTAATTGATATGTGGTTAAAGTAATTCTTGTGTGGATAAGCAGATTAATGTTATTATAAAATGTGGAAATATGGTGTGCATGGATGAACAGAATGAAAAATAATCAATGTCTCCGCAAAGCATGTCCATTTCATGGAGGAAAACAGGATGAGGAAATTAAAAGTAGCATTTATCTGTGTACATAATTCATGCAGAAGCCAGATTGCAGAAGCGCTTGGGAAACATCTTGCATCGGATATATTTGAAAGTTATTCAGCCGGTACGGAAACAAAACCCAGGATCAATCAGGATGCAGTCCGAATTATGAAAGAACTTTATGACATTGATATGGAGAAAACCCAGTATTCTAAATTAATAGATGAGATTCCGGCTCCGGATATTGCTGTTTCAATGGGATGTAATGTTGGCTGTCCGTTTATTGGAGGATCATTTGATGATAATTGGGAACTGGAAGATCCGACGGGAAAAAGTGACGAAGAGTTTCGGCGGATTATTGCAGGGATTGAAGAAAATATTATTAAACTGAAAATGAAAATAGAATCCATTGAGAAAACAAACGGGATGGAAAAATAGGTTGTATTTAAGGAGGATGGAAGATGTTAGTTTGTGATTACATTGTAGAAAAAATTGACGGTGATTATGCCATGTTAAAGAGAATGGATAAGCCGGAGGAAGAATTAAAATGTGTAGCAAGGGCGCTCCTTCCGGCAGAGATCATGGAAGGAACTGAGCTTCATTATGAAATGATGTGTTATACAATAAAGGCTTAAAGGATATTAAAAGCTGCAAGAATATATTTTGCATAAGGAAATTATGAAAAAAGCCTATGAGCTTGGGGGAACATTGTAATTATAAAACAAAGAAAAACCCGGAAAGGATCTGTTGAAAGCCACAGATCTGTTTCCGGGTTTTTCCTTTATAGAGGGTTCTTTATGTACAGGAAATGGATATCTTATAGTTCTCTTTTACTGAACACGTTTGATCTCCATATCTTTTGGAAGAACCAGGTTTAATATAATGGCCATTACAAACACGACAGCTACTACATTTGCAGAGAATACAGACTGGAGAAGCTGTGGGAAAATATGCCAGATGTCAATTTCGCTGGCAGCGGTAAAACCAATACCGATGGAAAGGGACAGTGCGGCAATGGTAATGTTCCTTTGAGTGAAGCCTGCCTTTGCAATCATTTCAATTCCGGATGTCAGGATGGTTCCAAACATCATAATGGTACATCCGCCCAGGACAGAATCTGGAAGGGAGGCGAAAAAGTTTCCTACAGGAGGAAGAAGCCCTGCCAGGATCATGCACACGGCTCCTGTCATAATTGTGAAACGGTTTACTACCTTTGTCATAGCAATGAGACCTACATTCTGAGAGAACGAGGTAACAGGCGGACATCCTAACAGAGAAGAAAAAGCGGAGGCATATCCGTCGCAGGCAAGAGAGCCGGAAATTTCTTCTGTTGTTATGTCACGTTCCAGTCCCCCGGAAACCATGGCTGTGGTATCTCCGATTGTTTCAGCAGCAGATACAAGAAAGATAATTGCAACAGAAACTATGGCTCCAGGGTGAAATTCCGGTACATAAGGCAGGAATTTCGGGAAAGAGATGATGCCTCCGGAAAAGATCACAGAGAGGTCTACTTTTCCCATAAAAATGGCTACGATATAGCCAACGATCAGACCGGCTAATACAGAAAGCTGCTTCCAGTAGCCTTTTGCCAAAATGTTCCAGACCAGACATACCAGTAATGTTATCGTACCGAGGATCAGATTCTGGGCAGAGCCAAAATCTTCTGAGTAGCCTCCGCCAAAGGATCTGGTACCGACGGTAAAAAGAGAAAATCCAATAGCAGTTACAACAGATGCAGCAACGATTGGAGAGATGATCTTTTTCCAGTATTTTGCCAGAAGCCCCAGAGTTCCTTCCATGATACCTCCGACCAGAACTGCGCCCACAACTGCCGGATATCCGTAATTGGCAGCCACTGTACTGAGAACTGTTACAAAGGTAAAGCTGACACCCATTACAATGGGAAGCCGGGAGCCTATTTTCCAGAGAGGATAAAGCTGTATGAGAGTTGCAATTCCGGCAACAAACATGGCATTCTGGAGAAGTATGGCAATTTCTGCCTGCTTCAGTCCTCCGGCACCGGCAATAATGGTAATGGGTGTCAGATTGGCAACAAACATTGCCAGAATGTGCTGAAGACCAAATGGAATAGCCTTCATAACAGGAACTTGTCCGTCAAGACGATAAATGTTTGCAATATCTGCGTTTTTGGCGTTCTTCATAAGTGGGATCCTCCTTTTTTAAATTTTTTATACACTTTTTTTGTTCCGCCATAAAAATGATTATGATTGCAATACAACTAATTATATTTTAGCATAAAAAATATTTTGTCCACAAAAAAATTGGTCAATTCTTACAAAAAGTGTGAAATGATAAAAGCTGAGAGCAGAAAAGAAAGAATATAAATGGATGGATGCAGAAGCCGGGACAGATATGTTATACTTATGGTTATTAAGAAAAAGGACGAGGGTTTATGAAGGAAAAACTTCCCTTTAAAAATGAATATGAGAAACTGGAATTACTTTTGTCTCAGGGACAGTTTGAACTGCTTCCGGAAGAAAAGGAAACAGAGAATATCCGTCTGGTATATCTGATGAATGATGCGGTGGAAAGCTTTCTTGTTTTTTGCAGGGCAAAACTGACCGGAACCTATCTGCCGGATTTTCAGGGAGAACTGTGGGCAGATCTGAATCAGGATGGAGATCAGTATGTGCTGGTGGTGCATCAGGAAGATACTGTCTGTACTTTGTTTTTTCAGGATCTGAAACTGGAAGTCCATCTATTTGATTATGGGAGAACCGGACACTTCTGGGTAAAAGGCTACGAATATCTCCGGCAGCTGGAATATCGGATCGCCATTCTACGGGACAAAAGAGAGTATCTGGGAGAAGAATTTTGTTCTCAGGAGGAAAGATGGATTTCCAGTCTGGCAGAATTTCCACCATTGAATTTTTGCTGTTATCCGGCTGTTTCAGAAAAATATCTGGTACCCTCCTGTTCCTGGTGGCTGGTTTCAGAGGAGGCGCTGCAGGTAATGACGCAGCTTGCAGAGGAGGCTGGAGACCGAAGTCTGAAAAACTGGATTTGTCTGTATCGTCGGTTTCCTGTAAAATGTGTTGCAAAGCAGATTGCACGTATGCTGCATAAAGTAAAACATGCAGAAGTGGTGGATCTGGTCAGCGAAAAACTGGCGCGGGCGGCATCCGTATATGAGCGCCGGGATTTTGGCACAGACTGTCTGAAAAAGAAACGGGAAATTAGGGATTATCAGCCGCACAGAGAAACGGCAGAAAAAATCCTGCGGATACAGGAAAAAGCAGAACAGAGAAAAAAACAGCTGGAGATGTCAGGGAAACAGGTGGAAGTGCTGACGGAGGAACCTTTTATTTATGCAAAGGATTCGGTGGAATATAAGATCCATCTGATGGTCTGGAAACAGGAAGGAAAAAATCGAAAGGTAGAAATAGAAACCATTGATGAAAGATAAGGAGAATAAATTATGGCAAAGGTAAGAGAATTTACAGCAGAAGCAGAAAAAAATAATAAGCTGGCGGCGATCAGGAAGCAGCTGGAGAATCTGAAGGATCAGCTGGTGGATGTACTGGAAGAATATGAAGACAGAGATCAGGAGAAAGCGGATATCCTTACAGAAGCTCTGGATGCGCTGGAAGATGCAGGAGAAGCAGTAGAGGAAGCTCTGGAAGAGAAATAAACAAGAAAAGGGCTTTCAGTATTTTGAAAGGAGATCAGCCTTGTTACAGCAGTTGAAGATACAGAATGATGACAGGGAGATTCTTCTGACGGTGATCCGTTCGTCCAGAAAAAGTATCGGGCTGGAGGTGCGGAGCGGGAAAGATGTTCTGGTTCGGATTCCTAACCGGCTACAGGACAGTGAAGTGGAAAAATTTGTTGAAAAACACAGAAAATGGATTCTTGAGAAAACAGAGTTGATGCAAAGCAGAAAAAATACATGTAATTCCACAGGCGCGGTGCCAGCAGAAAAATTACCCCTGGAAGAAATAGAAAAAATAAAAGAAAAAATAGGAGACAGGGTTAAGTATTACAGTCAGGTCATGGGAGTTACAGTAGGGAGGATCACTATTCGTAATCAGAAGACCAGGTGGGGAAGCTGCAGTGCCAAGGGGAATGTAAATTTTAATTATCAGCTTTATTATCTTCCGGAAGAACTGCTGGACTATGTAGTGATCCATGAGCTGGCTCATCGGAGCCATATGGATCACTACAGAGAGTTCTGGTCTGAGGTGGAAAAATACTGTCCGGACTACAGACGGCGCAGAAAACAGTTAAAATCCTATGATCTGGTATAGGTAAAGGGAGAAGTTATGATTTATATCAGTCATCTGGTAAAAGATGAAGAAATGAAAGAAATAATCGCCCGGACAGGCATGGGGATAGAAAGCATCGAATTCTCAGTAGCGGAAAATCTGGATAATCTTGACCGGTCGCTGAGGACCTATCAGAAACGCCTGGAATTTATGGAATGCAGAGAGCTTATCCTCCATGGTCCGTTTCTTGATCTGAATCCCATGGCTTATGATACGCTGGTGGTACAGGCTACACGAACACGATATGAACAGGCATATCAGGCAGCTGGGGAGCTGGGCGCAAAAAAACTGATCCTGCACAGTGGATTTATTCCCTCTGTTTATTTTCTTACAGGCTGGGCAGATCGAATGGCAGATTTTTATAAGAGGTTTCTGGACGATAAAGATGATTCTGTAGAGATCCTTATGGAAAATGTAATGGATCCTCTTCCGGAACCATTGAGAGAGGTTATGGAGAAGGTTTCCCATCCTTCTTTTGGAATCTGCCTGGATATCGGTCATGCAAACTGCTTTTCCCGGACAGACTGTACAGAATGGGCGGAAACACTTTTTCCTTATATCCGCCACCTTCATATTCATGACAACCCGGGAGACAGGGACAGGCATCAGGCACTGGGAGACGGAACAGTTCCTTATGGGCAGGTTCTGAACATGTTTCGTGACAGGACAGAAGTTTCCTGTACAATAGAATGCAGTACGGAAGAAAATATCTGCAAATCTTTTTCACAGCTTCAAAACAGGCATTTTTATTGACAATAAAAATACCTTATGATACGATAAAATTACTTGAAATATTTATATATTTTAAGAAATTTATAAAAAATAAGATATCTGAAACATGCGGATAAAATGTGAATCCGGTGGGAATCCGGAACAGTTTTATCCCTGCTGTAAAAGCAACGAACAGGCCGTGCCACTGAAGAATTTCGGGAAGGGGCTCTAGTAGGAAAAGATTTGGCTTAAGTCAGAATACTTTTTATCTGCATGAAAAAAGATCATTCGATGGATAAAAACGGATGTCTGTTTTTTATGCTTGTTTTACGAAAGGAGAAAAAATGAAAAACAAAAAACAAAAATCAACTCTGATTGCGGTGATCGCTCTTGTTGTGGTCATAGCAGCAGCTGGATTGTGCTACTTGAAATTTAAACCCGGTACAACAGAAGGAAGCAAGGAAATCACCGTAAAGGTATCAGCTCTTGATCAGGGCGAAGAGACATTTACCTATCAGACAGATGCAGAGTATCTTGGGGAAGTCCTGACAGATAATAAACTGATCGAAGGTGAAGACGGGCAATATGGTATGTTTATCACTACAGTTAATCATGTGAAAGCAGATGATTCAAAACAGCAGTGGTGGTGTATCACCAAAGGCGGGGAACAGGTAAACACCTCTGCAGATCAGACACCGATCCAGGATGGCGATCAGTATGAACTTACTTTAACAGAGGGATATTGATGAAGACCTCTCTTAAGACAAAGGATCTGGCTGTCATGGGAGTCATGGCAGCGATTGTCTTTATCAGCCAGGTGGCGTTAAGCTTTCTTCCGAATATAGAGCTTGTGACACTTTTGTTTATTTTGTACACGCTTGTAATAGGCAGGAAAGTTTTTGGAGTTGTGTATGCCTTTGTCTTTCTGGAAGGCATTACCTATGGGTTTGGATTATGGTGGATCAATTATCTTTATGTATGGACAGTCCTTTGTTTTATAACCCTCGTATTCAGAAAGCAGACATCTTTTGTTTGCTGGAGTATCATATCCGGATTTTTTGGACTTGCTTTTGGGGCGCTGTGCAGTCTTCCGTATTTCTTTATCAGTGGTCCTTCCGGGGCTTTTGCTTACTGGATTGCAGGAATACCCAGCGATATCACACATTGTATCGGAAATGTATTCTTGTGCCTGATATTGTTTAAGCCGCTTCATTATATCTTGATAAAAATTAATGAATATAAAAGCTGAGATTTTCATTTCAGTATATGGAAAAGTGATATTTACTGACGGGCAGAATATTTTATAAAATCTTTATGAAATTTAACATCTGTAATATTGACTGTGAGTGCAGGAATGGCTATAATATGTGCCATTAGATAATTTACAGGAGGTTGGATTTTTATAATGGAAGATAGCGACAGTTGCGCTGACCCGAATCAAAAGAATAATCTGAATGAATGACATATATTTCAAGACATGGTCTGTGTATTTGTGTGCACAGGTCATGTCTTGTGTTGTATACAAACGATTATTAAAAATTTTTGAAAGAGGTTGGCAGATATGAATAGTTCTTTGATTTTTTTATTATTATTTCAGGTTGTACTGATTGCACTGAATGCTGTTTTTGCAAGTGCGGAAATAGCAGTATTGTCTATTAATGAAACGAAGCTGGAACGAATGGCGGAACAGGGGAATAACCGGGCAAAAAGACTGTTTCGGCTGACACGGGAGCCGGCAAGATTCCTTGCCACCATTCAGGTTGCTATCACGCTTTCTGGTTTTCTGGGAAGTGCGTTTGCGGCGGATAATTTCTCTGAACCATTGGTAGACTGGATCCTTTCTCTGGGTGTGAAGATTCCGAGAGCAACCCTGGATGCCGGAGCAGTGATTGTGATCACTTTGGTACTTTCGTATTTTACACTGATTTTTGGAGAGCTTGTTCCGAAAAGAATCGCTATGAAAAAACCGGAACAGCTTGCCATGGGAATTTCCGGTCTGGTAAGCGGAATTTCCATTGTATTTAAGCCAATTGTTTCTTTTCTGTCTATATCCACAAATTTTGTTCTGCGCCTGTGCGGAATTGACCCCAATGAGGAAGAAGAACAGGTAAGTGAAGAAGAAATTCGAATGATGGTTGATGCGGGAAGTGAGAAAGGAACTATTGCTCATCAGGAAAAAGAGTTTATCCAGAATGTATTTGAATTTAATGATATTATGGTGGAAAGCATAGCTACTCACCGTACAGATGTTACAATCCTGTGGCTGGAGGATGATATGGATTCCTGGGCGGAAACTATTCATAACAGCCGCCATACTCGCTATCCGGTATGTGACGGATCACCGGATAATGTGATCGGTGTCTTAAATGCCAAAGATTACTTCCGTATTAAAGATAAAAGCCGGGAAAATGTTCTTCAAAAGGCAGTATATCCTGCTTATTTTGTACTGGAAACCACAAAGGCAGACGTTCTGTTTAAAAATATGAAAACAGAGAAAAAATCCATGGCAATCATCATTGATGAATATGGAGGTATGACCGGAATTGTTACTTTATATGATCTGATAGAAGAACTGGTGGGAGATCTGGAGGATGAACCGACAGCAGACGAGAATGAAGATCCTTATATGGAAAAACTGAACGAAGATACCTGGAGAGTCATCGGGAATGTGGAAATAGAAGAATTTGAGGATGCCCTGGCTGTGGAAATTTCATCCTCGGAATTTGATACGGTGACAGGACTGGTATTTCAGAAACTGGGATGGATACCGGAGGATGGAAAACAGGATATTGATGTTCAGATTCAGAATCTTCAGATACATATCAGCAGTGTTAAGGATCATCAGATTGAAAGTGCAACCGTAAAGGTTTGTGAAAAACAGGAAAAGGATACAGAGAAAGCATAAAGGCTTTCAGAAAGGCAGATGATAACATATGAAAGATAAAAACATAGAAGAGCAGTTTGAATTCCGCAGTGTGCGGACAGAAGAAACAGAGGAGGCGGCAGCTCTGGAACAGAAATGTTTTCCGCCAAATGAGGCCTGTGCTCCTCAATTTATGAAAGAAAGGATTCAGGCTGCATCAGAGATTTTTCTGGTGGCGACAGACAGAAAAAACGGAAAAATCGCAGGATTTCTTAATGGGATCGCCACAGAAGAAAAGCATCTTAGAGATGAAGTTTTTACAGATGCTTCCCTTCATGATTCTAAAGGAAAAAATATTATGCTGACAGGTCTTGCCGTGCTTCCGGATTACCGGGGACAGGGCCTTGCAAGAGAGCTGGTGGAGCGTTATGCCCAAAGGGAAAGGCAGAAAGGCCGTAAGCGTCTGATTCTTACCTGCCTGGAAGAAAAGGTGGAAATGTACCATAAATTTGGATTTCAGGATCTGGGACTTTCCGACTCCGTGTGGGGCGGTGAAGAGTGGCATGAAATGGTCAGGGAGCTTTAACGGTTCCGGTAATAAAATACCGCCACCTGAGTCCGGTCCCGCAGATGCAGCTTATCCAGGACAGCGCTGAGATAATTTCGTACCGTTCCTTCACTGAGAAACAGACGGGCGGCAATTTCCTTGTTGCTGAGTCCGTCTGCAATCAGGCGGATGATTTCCTGTTCCCGTTCGCTGATATCATACGCCTGGTAGTTGAAGGAAGGACCGGACTGGATCAGTTCAGGGATCTTGGATACAATCTCATGACCGAAAACAGTCTGACCGGAATAAACAGCCCGGAGAGCAGGAAGGATGCTGCCATAATCCTGTTTCAGAAGGTATCCCTTGGCGCCCAGCTTCAGCGCGCGGATGATATACTCATCATCGGAAAAAGTGGTAAGAAGGAGAATCCTGGCATCCGGAAACTCTTTCAGTATCTCGGCGGCTGCATCCAGGCCGCTTACTTCTTTCATTCGGATATCCATAAGAAGTACGTCCGGATGATATCTGCGGAATAATTCAACCGCTTCTTTTCCATCAGATCCAGCGGCCGGAACTGTGATATCGCCGCTGGATTCCAGAATGGTCTTTAATGCTCCTGATACAAAAATATCGTCGTCTACAATCAAAACATTCATTTTTTACTCCTGTTCTTTGGGAATGGTGATAAAAAGCCGGAACCCATTGTCTGTAGTGATCTGAAGAGTTCCTTTCAGTGATTCCACCCGATCCTTCATGTTGGAAAGCCCGATGCCGCGGGAGTGACTGTCAGAGGAAACGTGACCTTCCATTTTATCTGATGAACCGGAGGTTTTTCCATTGTCTTTGATACAGAGCTGATAAAGAGACGGATGCTCTCTCAGTGTAATATACGCTTCAGTGGCGCTGCTGTGTCTGGAGATATTGGAAAGACTTTCTTTTATAATGCTGATAAAACAGTATTTGATCTCTTTTGGAACCTCATATCCCATATCGTAATTCAGTGTTACCGGACAGAACTGAAATTCCGAAGTCAGTCCGATGACGGCCTCCTTTAGATTTATGGAATCATCATGAAGATCATGGACACTTGTCCGTATACTTGTCATGGCTTGATTTAAAGACAGATCCAGATTTTCCAGCACAGAGTCCAGAGCAAATTCTTTATTGACCGCCTTTGCCGCACCGGTAAGAAGGATGGAACGGGAAAGAAGATGGCCTACATTGTCATGGATTTCCCGGGCAATGCGGTTTCTCTCTTTCAGAGTGGCCGCATAAATTTCAGAATTCTGTTTTTCCACAAGCATCCGGTTTTTTTCTGAAAGAAGGAGATTTTTTTCTGTACTGTCATCCCGGAGCTTCATAAGCTTTTGTTCCAGCTTCTCAGAGATTTCAGTGCGGCGCTGCAGGCAAAAGGAAAGAACCGTAAGCAGCAAAATCCACAGAAAGAGAAGTATCCGGTTTTTATCTGCAGAGACAATATGGTAACAGCAGAGAATGCCTCCTGCAGAAACTGGGATATACAGATGATCCATAAAAAATATATAGAAAATCGCAGGAAAGAAAAGACAGAGCCGGGGAAGCAAAAGAGAAGAGCTGATCAGAATAAAACCAACAATCAGATGCCTACGGAAATTTTCTGTTACATATCCTATGGAGCAAAAGCAAAGACAGAGAAGAAATGCCAGCACAAATTCATAGTCCGGCTTCCGATATAAAAGAGAAAAGAAGCTGAACAGTATTAAAAATCCCATATCCTGAATGCGGTTCATAATTGTTCCTCCTGGTGGCGGAGCTGTCCCCAAAACTGCTCCGGAGTAAATGCTGGTGATGCTTTCAGTATAATATAAAACCGCTTTTGTGGCAAAGAAAAAAGATTTTTTATGGAAGATTATGACATTTGTCATATGAGAAGATGACGGTGCTCACTATCGTAGAAGGAACAGGACTGTTATAATACCAGTAGGATCAGCCAATCACAGGCATGTGGAAAAAGGAGGAGATTATGGGCAGAACAGAATGGGAAAAAGAAGGAATCGTACATATAGAAAATCTGGTAAAAAGATATGGATCTCTGGTGGCGCTGGATCATCTGAACTTGGATATTATGGAGGGGGAGATCTTTGGGCTTCTGGGACCAAACGGTTCCGGAAAAACAACTGCCATCAGCTGTATGCTGGCGCTTTTGAAATATGACAAGGGAAGTATCCGGATCATGGGTGAGGAGATGTCTCCGGACAGCTACGAGGTAAAAAGCCAGATCGGCATTGTGCTTCAGAATGTAGCGATTTTTGAGGAACTGACAGTATATGAAAATATTGATTATTTTTGTGGGCTATATGTGAAGGACCGCAAAAGAAAAAAGCAGCTTGTAGAGGAGGCGCTTGTATTTACCGGTCTTGAAGATTATCGGAAAATGCGTCCTAAAAAGCTTTCGGGCGGTCTTTTAAGAAGACTGAACATTGCCTGCGGCATTGCTCATAAACCGAAACTTATTATACTGGACGAACCGACGGTAGCAGTGGATCCTCAGAGCAGGAACCGGATTCTGGAGGGGATCAGAGAACTGAATCGTCAGGGTTCTACAATTATATATACTTCTCATTACATGGAAGAAGTAGAGCAGCTTTGCAGCAGGATCGCCATAATGGACCATGGAAGAAGCATTGCAGTGGGAACCAAGGAACAGCTTACAGGAATGATCAAAACAGGAGAAAAGGTGACCATTGAGGCAGTGATGCTGACTTCAGAACATCTTGCACAGATCAGACAGATTCCTCATGTGTTTCAGGTGGATTATAAAGATGATATTCTTACGGTTCACTGCACAGAGGCGAAAAATAATCTGGTAAAAATATTGCATTATCTGGAGGAGCAGGGGACAGTTTTTGGAAGAGTATATTCTGAACTGCCTACACTTAATGATGTATTTCTTGAGATCACGGGAAAACAGCTTCGGGATTAGGAGGATATTATGAGAGATCTGATCAGATACAGTATCGTCAGAAAAATAAAAAATTTTAATATTTTATTCTGGCCCTGTCTTTTTCCGCTGATTCTGGGAACGTTATTTTATTTTGCCTTTGGAAATATGTCGGAAGCGGATTTTGAGACGGTACAGGCGGCTTATGTGGAAGAAAATGGAGATTCGGTTTTTTCTATGTTTCTGGAAGAACTGAATCAGAACGGCTCGGTGATACAAATCGAAAAAATGACACAGGATGAAGCTTCAGAAAAGCTGACTGCCCGGGAGATACAGGGGATTTTTGTTGGAGGAGAAACGCCTTATTTACAGGTGTCAGGAAGCGGAATGGCTCAGAGCATCATGCAAAGTCTGCTGGAAAGCTATCTTAACGGAAAACACATTATGGAAACTGTGGCAAGGACACATCCGGAGAATCTGCAGCAGGCGGCAGATGCTCTTTCAGATTATCAGGAACTGGTACAAAATGTTTCTCTTGGAGGAAGAACAACCAACGGCAATGCGGGCTTTTTCTATGCTCTGATTGGAATGGCCTGTCTGTATGGATGCTTTGTGGGGATGGGGGCTGCCTGCTGGCTTCAGGCAAATGTAACTTATCTGGCTGCAAGACAGTGTGCTTCCCCTGTACACAGACTTACCATGATCCTTACAGAAGTGCTGACATCATTCGGCCTGCATTTTTTGAATGTAGTGATTCTGATTTTTTATCTGAAATATGTGCTGCGGATGGAATTTCAGGGAAGTACGTCAGAAATGCTTCTGGTGTCCATGGCAGGGTGTATCGTAGGAGTAAGCATGGGTATTTTTGTATCCAGTGCCTCACGGCTCAGCGAAAAAATGAAAGTTGGTATCATGCTGGCGATTTCCATGACTGCCAGTACTCTGGCCGGTCTGATGAATGCAGAGATTAAATACGTTGTGGATCAGAAGGTTCCCTGGATTAATAAACTGAACCCGGCGGCTTTGATATCAGATGCTTTTTACTGCATAAATGTCTATGAGGATCCGGTTCGTATGCGGAATAATATTCTTACGCTGACAGTCATGGCGGCAGTGCTGACAGCGGCTTCATTTTTTGTAGTCAGGAGGGAACGTTATGACAGTATTTAAAGGTTATATGAAGGTAATCCGTCAGAACAGGGGGCTGATACTTTTATATGTGGCAATCTTTTTTGCATGTACGATCCTGATGCAGTCCATGGCAGGAAAAACAGAAAAAAGCTATCAGGCAGAGTCGTTGAAAGTAGCTGTGGCAGACGGGGACAGAGGAATCCTGGCAAAAGCCCTGGAAACATATCTGGGAAACTTCCATGAGATCATTCCTATGGAAAATGATATCTCAGCTATGCAGGAAAAGCTTTTTTACCGTGAGGTGGAGTACATTGTACGAATTCCGGATAAATTTGTTGAAAAATGCATCCTTAATGGGGAAAAAATATCAGTTACCACTATTCCAGACACATATTCCGGAATTTATGTGGATCAGCAGATTAACAGTTTTTTTAATAATGCGAAAGCCTGTCTGGCAGCCGGCCTGACAGAAGAGGAAACCGCCAGAGCGCTGACAGAGAAGATCCCGGTAAAGGTAGCGCTGACCGGAAAGACCGGAAGTACAGACAATCCGGGATATATGTATTATTTCCGGTATCTGCCATATCTGTTTCTGGCTCTGTTTGGATTTGTAGCAGGAAATATCCTGATTGTTTTCAGCAAAAAAGAAGTAAAAAACAGAATGCTGGCGTCTCCGGTATCTGCCAGACGCCAGAGTCTGGAGGGACTTCTGAGTATGGTGCTTTTTGGAGTATGTGTAATGGTATTTACGCTTCTTGCAGCGGTAATCTATTATGGGAAAGATCTTTATGGAAATGAAAATTTTGGATATTATCTTTTGAATACACTGGCAGTATCTCTTGTATCCATGTCCGTGGCCTATCTGGCAGGAACACTTGCTCCGAATAAGGATGCCCTTACCGGGATTGTGAACATTCTTTCTCTTGGAATGTGCTTTCTGTGCGGTGTGTTTGTTCCGTTAGAATATATTTCCAAAGGCGTAAAAACTGTCAGCCAGTTCCTTCCGGTATACTGGTATGAAAGGGCGAATGATATTCTGGGCAGTTTTACTGTACTTACGGAAAATGCAAGGATACAGATCTTTCAGGCAGTTGGAATACAACTGGTATTCTGTATTGCGCTGGTAAGCCTGACGCTGGTGATCAGCAAATACAGAAGAGTGGGAAGATAAGGTGATTTTGTCACAGACGGACATATTTTTTTTGTGTATGATAAGACCATAAAATAAATCCCGAGGAAAAAGGGAAGTCTATCACTAAGAACAGACAGTTGTCGGAGGCGGCAAAAAGAGTTTCTTATAAAAATACACACAGCCCCGGAATAACAGAAGGATACAGGCAGGGGCAGACAGGAGGAAAATATGTCAGCTTTAAATATTACAAAAAACAATTTTCAGGAAGAGGTTATGAACAGTGATAAACCTGTGCTTTTGGATTTCTGGGCAGGATGGTGCGGACCATGCAGGATGCTTTCTCCGGTAGTAGATGAGATTGCAGAGGAGAATGACGATATCAAGGTCTGCAAGATTAATGTGGACGAGCAGCAGGATCTGGCTTCGGAGTTTAAAATTATGACCATCCCTACCCTGATGGTTTTTAAAAACGGAGAAATGCAGAGCCGTTCCATGGGAGTAAAACCAAAGGAAAAAATTCTGGAAATGCTCCAGTAAGAGAAACAGGTTACAGAAAGAAAAACAGGGAATTCCGTTAAACGACAGGTGTCGGAAAACGGGGTTCCCTGTTTTGTGTAAATATTTATTCTGAAATTTCTTCCAGCCTTTTTTTGTCGGTAAGTTCGATGATCCCTCTGGAAAGTTGCACAAGCCCTTCGCTCTGGAAATAGCGGAGCATTCGGGTCACTACCTCCCTGGCTGTGCCAAGGTGGTTGGCGATCTTTTCATGGGTGATCTTCAGGGCATCTGTATTGTCAAGAATGCTTTCTTCCACCAAAAATGCAGCAAGGCGTTTGTCAAAGCTTTTCCACATGATCTGTTCGATGAGCCACATGATCTCGGTAAAACGGCTTCCCATAATCTGGTTGGAAAAATTAGCCACTACAGCAGATTCTTCCATAAGCTTTTTATAAATATGAGGAGGCAGGACAATGACATCACTGTCTTTTTCTGCTTCTATGATAACTTCAAACTGAATGTTGCTCATAACGCAGGAGGCAGAAAAAATGCAGACATCTCGTTCAAAGAGACGATAGAGAGTGATTTCTCTTCCCTCATCAGAGATGATATAGGCCCGGAGCTGTCCGGAAAGGATCAGCAGAAGACCCAGACAGTCAACAGAGCCATTATGGAGAACTGTTCCCCTGGGAACAGAACGGGATTGAGAAGACTGGGAAATTATCTTTTGCTGGGCAGGCGTAAGCTTATCCCAAATGGGAAAATGTGTCGATAAGTCCATGACAGATCACTCCTTTTTATATACTACATTTTAGTATATAAAACAGGAAGAAATCTGTCAAATATCTGGAAAATAAATATTGCGTGTGATAAAATTAAATTATTATTGTTTACTTCATTCACAGCAGCTATTGTGTTACAGAAGAAGGAGGAGAAACATGGAAAGACATGCATTTGCAATGAAAATAAAAGAAGGCCGGATGAATACCTACAGAAAAAAACTGGGAGAAATCTGGAAAGAACTGACAGATTTTCTGGACAGAAACGGAATCAGAAATTTCAGCATCTGGAATGCAGAGGAGCTGATCTTTGGATATTACGAAAACGAAGATGGAATGAAGCTGGACCAGAAGGAGGAAGCGGTCAGATCTGCACTTATAGAAAAAATGCAGGATACTTTTCAGTGGATTTCCGTGCCAGGCCAGGATATGCGCCTGATGTATCATGACTTTGGAATTGTAAGAGAATGCAAGGAACTGATCCGGCACAGAGTATTTATGACAAAACTGAAAGACGGCTGTGAAGAAGAGTATAAAATCCGCCATGACGGACTGATTGCAAAAAGGGGAGATACTGTAAATCCGGGGCCGGACAGTAATTTCAGTATCTGGAGTGCAGGCGGCTATATTTTTGGCTACAATGAGATTGACACGACTATGGAAGTTCAGGAGACTGCCGAAGCCAGAAAGGAGACCATTGCCTGGGAGACACGTCAGCTGGAGATCATGGACTGGATCACCAATGATGTGGACTGGATGACAGGAGAGGTTCATGCAGACGTTAAACGTCTGGCATGGCACAGGTGATTCTTCCCCAGTCGATTACCACCTGTAAAATAGAGAGTAAATAATAACAAAAAACCTTCGGAGTCTGCGCCGAAGGTTTTTTGTGTACAGGAATATAAATAATGACCGGATCACCGTACATAATCCTTAAGATATTTCTGAGTGATATTGTCGATCAGGTGAAAGGTAAGACGAGCCATAGAGTCCGGAGATTCATGCTCGGCTCTGGACAGCCATGTTTTGATCATACCGACACAGCCGCTGAGACAAAAAGAGTAGGCATATGAAACCTCGTTATCTGACAGGGAAAAGCTGTTTTGATCGAGAAATTTACTGGCAATCAGTGTCTCGATTCTTGCGACAAAATCCATGTCGCCATTTGGTCCCAGAAGGGCCAGAGCAAGATCACGGTTGCTGTCCATGATGGAGAAAAAACGAGCCAGGAAGGGAATGATCTTTTTTCGTTCAGTGCAGTGAACAGGACAGCCTTCCAGTGCTTCCCGAATTTCCAGCATGGCTTCTTCTTCAATTTTTTCCAGCATCTGATAGATATCGGTGTAATGAAGATAAAAAGTGGAACGGTTAATATCCACTTCATCGACAAGTTCCTTTACGGTAATTTCTTTTATACTTTTTTTCTGCATCAGGCGGGCAAGACCCTGTCTCAACTGAGCTTTTGTTTTTCTGACTCTTCGGTCAACTTTTTCAGCCATGAAAAAACCTCCAATCTTTTTGCAAAAAAAGGCATTGATTTGGTAGAAATATTGAATTTTATGTTTAGTAGACAAAATACAAAAAATATGTCGATTAGTAAATATTCAGCTCTTTTTTTGTCGCTTGTATTTTCCTTCAGTTTTAGTATAATACGCCTTGTAAAGAAAAGCAACATGTTGTTTATTAATAGAACTAAAATTTATTAATGTAATAAAATATGATTAACAGAATCAATTATAGAAAGAAAGGGAATGACTATGATCAAAAATGAGTGGAAGAACCTGCTGAAGAATAAAATGCTGGTAGTAGTTGTTATTGCTATTATCGTAATTCCCGTTATTTATGCAGGATTATTTCTGAAATCCATGTGGGATCCCTATGGAAATCTGGATCAGCTTCCTGTGGCGGTAGTCAACAAGGATAAGGCCGTAGAATATGAGGGAAAAACCCTGAGTGTGGGCTGTGATATGGAAGATGCCCTGAGGGACAATGATTCCCTTGATTTCCATTTTGTAGACAGTAAAGATGCGGAGCAGGGACTGAGAAATGGAACTTATTATATGGTAATTACCATCCCGGAAGATTTTTCTCAGAATGCTTCTACCCTTATGGATGAGAAGCCAAAGAAAATGGAACTGAAGTATGAGACAAATCCGGGAACCAATTATATTGCTTCAAAAATGAGTGAGAGTGCTGTTGTTAAAATTCGTGATGAGATAGCATCTCAGGTAACAGAAACTTATACACAGACAGTTTTTGACCAGATCACAGAGATCGGAGACGGTATGCAGGAGGCAGCTGATGGCTCCGGAAAGCTGAATGCCGGACTGGGAGATGCGTCAGATGGAAATAAAACCATTACAGATAATCTGAAAAAGCTGGCGGACAGCACTCTTACTTTTAAGGACGGAGCCAATACTCTCACAGAGGGGCTGAAAGAATATACAGACGGCGTAGCCCGGGTTGATGATGGAGCTGCACAGCTGAATGACGGAGTCACTACTCTGACAGCAAAGATCCCGGAGTTGACAGCAGGTGTAAATACATTAAATCAGGGAGTTAAAGAATATACAGATGGCGTTGCAAAGCTCGATGCAAATTCTGCACAATTGACAGCCGGAACGGGAGATCTTCAGGATGGGGCAGAGACACTGAAAAAAGGTCTTGATACCCTGAAAGATGGAATAACTCAGTATGTAAGCGGAGCAAATACTCTGGCAAATGGAGTAATCCAGTATGTTGCCGGAACGGATCGGCTGGCAGCGGGAGCAGAACAGCTTTCACCGCTGGAGGAAATCGGTCAGGTATCTTCCGGTATTTCTCAGCTGAACAGTTCTGTCTCCAGGGGAGATGGATCTCTGAAAGCGGGAACTCAGCAGATTGAAGCCGGCTTAGGGGAACTGTACGGACAGCTGAAAGAGCTTGGAGGCAGTCTGACAGCAGAAAATATCAAAAAACTGACATCCGGTTTATCTGAAGCAAAAAGTGGAATGGAAAGTGCTGAAAAAGGAATGACTGCTGCTTCTTCCGGAATGACGCAGGCTGCAGAAGGAATGACAAATGCTGCAGGCGTGATTACGCAGGCAGGGCAGGGGATATCTGCAGTGGCAGCTCAGGTTCAGAGTGCATCCAAACCTGTGGCAGATGCGGTAAATGGAGTGACAGGCATTGTAAATCAGTGTGCTCAGGATGCAAATGGCAGGCTGGACGAAGCAAGAACCCAGCTGGATGCGGCAAACGCGCAGATTGCTTCTGCAAACGGGCAGATCGATGCGGCAAATCAGCAGATATCCGGCATGCAGGCATCTATGGCAAATGCCCAGGCGGCAATTCAGGGAATTCAGGGTTCGGCAGATGAAAACGGAATGGTTTCTGCGGCAAGTCTGAATGCTGTGATCGGAATGCTTGGCAATTCAGCTTCCGGTGTGTCTGGAGTAGATACAGTACAGAATAATGTGGAAAATATGGATGCGTCTGCTTATACAGCACAGGCTCAGCAGATTGCAGACGCAGCCTCACAGCAGCTGGCAGGTGTACAGGAAACCTTAAATGGAACAGCAGGACAGCTGAATGAAGCTGCAGAAGGATTGAAAAAGGGTGCAGCGACTCTTGGAACAAAATCAGGAGAAATGAAAGCCGGAGCAGATCAGATGAAAACCGGAGCTGAGAAAATGGCAGCCGGAGCAGAAAATGTTCCTTCAATTCCAACGGATCCCATCAATCAAGTGACAACTGCGGTAGGACAGCTTTATGCAGGATCCCAGAAAGTAAATCAGGGGGTGGGAGCTGCAGCCGCAGCCCTTGACACATTGGAAGAAGGAACAAAGGATTTTCCAAAAGCAGCTTCAGGAATAAAAGCTCTGAATGAGGGATTTGCTCAGCTGACAGCCAATGATAAGGCACTGACAGCGGGAGCGGAAACTCTGAAAGCCGCAGGCAGCACTGTAACAGGAGGTATCAGTCAACTGACAGCCGGAGGAAAAAAACTTGCAGATGGAGTAGGTGTATTAAGTGAGGGAATCAAAACCTATACAACCGGAGTCGGAACACTGGCAGGAAATAATGAAGCTCTTACCTCAGGAACACAGAAACTTGCATCAGGAGCGTCTGCTCTTGCATCAGGAGCAGCGCAGCTTTCAGATGGAACAAAAACTCTGAAAGCGGGAACAAGTAAGCTTGTTGAAAACAACAGTACCCTGAACAGAGGAGCTGCTCAGCTTGCAGATGGTGCAGGACAGATCCAGGATGGATCGTCGAAGCTTTATGACGGATCAAAAGAGCTGGGAGAGGGAATTAAAAAATTAAGTGACGGTTCAGATACCCTGCAGACAAGTCTCAGCGACGGTGCAGAGCAGGTAAAAGAAACAAAGGCGAATGACGATATGATAAGCATGTTTGCCGCACCGGTCAGAGAGGAAGAAACACAGATGACAACGGTGGAGAATAATGGACATGCGATGGCTCCTTATATGATGTCTGTAGGTCTCTGGGTAGGCTGCCTTGCTTTCTGTCTGATGTATCCTCTGACAGAATATAAGGGAAAACTGAAATCAGGTTTTGCATGGTGGGCAGGTAAGGCATCGGTTCTTTATCCGGTGGCAATTCTTCAGGGAATTCTTCTGATCGTCCTGCTTCACCTGATAGACGGGTTTACCCCGGCAGAAATGATGAAGACAGTTCTCTTCTCCTGTCTGGCATCGGTGGCATTTACTTCTATTATGTATTTCTTTAATATTACTTTCGGTAAGGTGGGAAGCTTCCTGATGCTGATCTTTATGGTGGTTCAGCTTGCCGGCTCAGCAGGCACTTATCCTGTAGAGATATCTCCTTCCTTTGTGGCAAAGATACATAATTATCTGCCTTTTACCTATACAGTAAATGCATTTCGAAGCACCATTGCAGGAGGTGAAAGTATAGGAAAATCAGTTGTGGTACTTGCTGTACTGGCACTTCTGTTTACCATACTGACAATCCTTCAGTTTCATCATATGGCAAATGCCAGAAAAAATGGAAAGGCAGTTCTTTATGACTGGCTGGAGGCACATGGAGTAGCATAATAAAAACGCTGCAGTTCAGAATCTGTTGATGATTCCGGGCTGCAGCGCTTTTGCAGTAATCAGGTTTTATTTTTCTACGATTTCAAGTACGTCCATTGGACAGGCTTTGACACAGATGCCGCATGCGATACATTTGGATGCCACAGGTTTTGCATCTACTTTGACCATGAGGCCGAAAGGACATGCCTCCACACATTTACCGCAGCCTGTACAGAGTTTTTTGTTTACCATGTAAACGCCTTTTGCGTTCTGAGTAATAGCGCCTGCCTCACATACTTCTGCACATTTGCCGCACTGAGGACATGCCACAGGTCTTGGCTCGCCTTTGCGCTCTACAATCTGGATGCAGGATGCAAGTACATTGGATTCTTTGTAGTAGGCATTGGAACATGCCTCCACACATGCCAGACATGCCATACAGGTAGAGCCTTTTTTCACTGCCAGTTTTTTCATTACCATACCTCCGCTTTTGTTCTTTTTCAATCTCATTATCTGCTGTGTTCAGCTGGCTTCATTATAGCATTTTTATGTGATGCCGACAATTTATTTTGTGCTTTTTTTCACAAAGTCAGGGATTTTTCAGGGATACTACTGGTCTTACTGATAAAAATAGAGTATGATAAGAAAAAGTACAGATATAAATGGAGTGAGTACCTGAGAAAGAGTCCAGAGAGAATTAACAGTTTCCTCACATTTTTCCCACAAAGTCAACACAAATTTTTTTTATACTCAAACCATCAAATGAAAAACAGAGATATTCAAGGAGGGAAATCATAATGGAAAATATGAACCAGGATTTTAATATAAATAATGATGATGATAATAAGGAGAAAAAGAACAAAAAGAAGAATCGTATTCTGAAAGGTACAGGGATTGCTCTGTGCGCTGTTCTGGCAGGCGGTCTTGCATTTGAAGGAATCAGTTCTGTTTCTGGATGGAATTTCAGCAATACAGTAAAAGCATCTAATACAGAAGAAAACAGAACAGAACTTTTAAAAACAAAAAAGAAAACAGAAGATAAAAAAGAAGAAACTGCAGATACTGCACAGAAACCGGCTGAAGAGCCTTCTGAAACAAAAGTCAAGGGCAGTCTGGACGTGTCAGATATTGCGGCAGAGGCAATGAAATCAGTTGTTGCCATTACAACTAAATCTGTTCAGGAGGTTCAGACGTATCTGGGAGATTTTGGATTCGGTGGATTTACTACACAGCAGCAGGAGGTAGAGGGAAGCGGCTCCGGTATTATCATTGGACAGAATGATGAAGAGCTTCTGATCGCAACAAATTATCATGTGATCGAGGGGGCTAATACCGTATCGGTAACCTGTATTGACGGCGAAGTTTATGAAGCAACTGTAAAGGGGTATGATGCAGATAAGGATCTGGCAGTTGTTTCCGTAGCTGTTTCGGATATTTCTGATGATACCATGGAACAGATCCAGGTGGCTTCCATTGGAAGTTCTGATGATCTGAGGGTTGGAGAACAGGTTATTGCCATTGGTAATGCCCTTGGTTACGGACAGTCTGTTACTACAGGTATTGTCAGCGCTAAGAACCGTAAGCTGGATGATTCCGGTCAGGCCGATGAAAATTCTGACGGCGTAAATCTGATCCAGACAGATGCAGCTATCAACCCTGGAAACAGCGGCGGTGCTCTTCTTAATATGAACGGCGAACTGGTGGGAATCAATTCAGCCAAGTTAGCATCCACTGAAGTGGAAGGAATGGGATATGCCATTGCGATCACAGATGTATCCGATATCCTTGAAAACCTGATGAATGAGACTCCAAGAGACAGGATTGAAGATCATGGAGTTCTGTCTATTACAGGAACCTCTGTAAGTGAAGAGGCAGCCAGTGTTTATGACATTCCGGAAGGTGTCCTGGTTGCGGAAGCAGTAAAAGGAGGAGCAGCGGATAAGGCAGGTATTCAGGCCAAAAATATCATCACAGAGTTTGACGGAAAGAGGGTACGCAGCATTGACGCCCTGATAGACATGCTTCAGTATTATGAGCCGGGAGAAGAAGTCGAAGTAACTCTTCAGGTTCTCGGAAATGGTGGATATGAAGAAAAGAAAGTAACGGTTAAGCTGGATAAAAACACCAATAAGGCAGCAGATGCATCTGAGACAAAAGAGAGTGCTCAGCCATCAGAAGAACAGGGTGAGCAGAGTATTCTGGAAGAGTTTGGAAATGGATCTGAAGATGATGCCACATACGAGGAGTTTTTTGGTGATATCTGGTAAAACAGGCATTTCTGTAAAAGGATAAAAATATAAGCAGAAAAACTGCTGCAGACTGTGTTATGGAATCTATAGAGGACAGAACATGGATCTGCAGTAGTTTTTTGTTTTGTATGGCTGTTCACAGTCTGGTTGAAACAAGAGAAAAGGTCTGTTATACTTAAACACAGAAGTTCCGGGGATAATGTGGAAAACATTTTTTATCGGGAGAATATATGTGGAAAACGGTGAGAAAATATGAAAAGAAGAAAAGTGATCATTGACTGTGATCCGGGAGTAGATGATGCGGTCATGCTGGCTCTGACTTCAGCTCATCAGGATCAGCTGGAGATATCAGGTATAACAACTGTATGCGGAAATCAGGATATAGATAAAGTAAGCAGAAATGCGCTGAGCCTGTCTGATTTTTTTGGTATTGAAGCTCCGGTAGCCAGAGGAATGGCCAGACCTGTGGTACGGGAACCTCAGTATGCACCGGAAACCCATGGAGAAGACGGAATAGGCGGATGTGTTCTTCCAGAAACACAAAAAACAGAGAGCAGAGAAAACGGAATCCTCTTTATGAAAAGAATATTGAAAGAGCTGGAGAAAGAGGAAAAGGCCACGATTATTGCCACAGGTCCCCTGACGAATGTTGCACTTTTGCTTCGTATATTTCCGGAAACAGCAGATAAGATCCGGGAGATTGTTTTTATGGGAGGATCACTTTCCGGAGGTAATGTTACAGATGCTGCGGAATTTAATTTTTATGAGGATCCGGAAGCGGCCAGAATGGTTTTACAATCAGGTGTTCCTCTGGTAATGTGCGGACTTGATGTTACAGAAAAGTGTACACTGACTCGGAAACAGATTCTGAAAATGTGCCAGTGGGGAAGTCCTGCGGCAAGACTTTGCGGAGATATGCTGGGATACTGTCTGGAAAATTCTTCTGAAAAATACAGAGGGGAAGTAAGTGTTCATGATGCAGTTCCAGTGATGTATCTGCTTCATCCGGAAATATTTGAAGGAGGACATAAGATCCTGGATGTGGACTGTTCAGAAGGTGCGGCCAGAGGAGCGGTACTGGGTGGATTCCGCTGGTGGAAAAATGAAGCAGAGGACACAAATGTTTATGTGCTTACAGATGTAGATAAAGATAAATTTCAGGAGTATCTGATCACATCTTTATATGAGCTGGCACAGTGAAAAGTAAAGGAAGAGCCTTATATGGATTATATAGTTTTTGATCTGGAGTGGAATCAGTGTCCTGATGGAAAAAATGGTTCGGATCCGGATCTGCCCTTTGAAATTATAGAGATTGGCGGGGTAAAGCTGAATGAAAGAAGAGAAAAGATCAGTGAATTTCACAGGCTTGTAAAACCGCAGGTTTATAACTGGATCCACGACAGTATCCATAATGTGATCCATGTGGATTATAAAGAACTTATGAATGGAGAACCGTTTCCGCAGGCTGTCCAGGAGTTTCTGGACTGGTGCGGGAAAGATTTTGTGTTCTGTACCTGGGGGATGCAGGATCTGATGGAACTTCAGAGAAATATGAGATATTACAGTCTTCTGGATCTTCTTCCCGGTCCGGTGATCTATTATGATATCCAGAAGCTGTTCAGCTGGTTTCATGAAAATATTAAGCTGAGAAGAAGCCTGGAATATGCTATTGACTGTCTGGATATTGAAAAAGAAAAGGATTTTCACAGAGCATTGGAAGATGCGGAATATACAGCCAGGGTTTTTGCAAAGCTGGATATGGCAGAGATACTCCCTTATTATTCCATAGATACCTATCAGCCGCCGAATAACCGGAAAAAAGAAATTTATATTTCATATCCTACATATGATAAATATATATCAAGACAGTTTCATGATCGGGAAAAAGTGATAAAAGATCGGGAAGTGGCAAGTACTCGCTGTCCGGTCTGTCATCTGCCGGCTAAAAGACGGTTGAGATGGTTTATGAATAATTCCAGAATATATGAAAGTATTTCTCAGTGTCAGGAGCATGGATATATTAAAGGAAAAGTCAGGATCCGCAAAACAGACGAAGACATGTTTTATGCAGTAAAGACTTTGAAACCTGTAAACGAACAAAAAGCGGAGGAAATCCGCCAGAAGCGGGATTCTCTCCGCAGAAAACGTAAAATGAAATATAATTCAGATAAGCAGATCGGATAGCAGGGTTTTTTGATAATATCTTGCAAATCCGGTCTGCTGGCCGTTAAAACTGTAGGTAATCTCCAGCAGGGGAAGACCTGCAGGATTTTTTTGGAATTTACGGCTTTTCTTCAGGGTATTGATATCTGCACTATTTGGAAGAGTGACAGAAGGCATCTGGATCCGGTAAAACAAAACAGAATCTTTATAATCCTTCAGAATATATTTTTCGGAAGGAAGACAGGATATGGAGATCTCTGTCGGTTCTGTTTTTACTGCAGATCTGGTAAAATTGTTAAAACCATAATCCAGAAGTGCTGCTGTATCGGAATAGGCTCCATTTACAGATTTCATTACAACAGAAACAAGATACAGATTACCTCTTCGTGCATAGGTTACCAGTGTATTTCCGGCAGCATCCGTATAACCGGTTTTGCCTCCAAGGACTCCGTCGTAGGCCCGGGTATTTCCTTTCATCATTTTGTGATGATTAAGAAGATAGCGGGTTTCTGCAAATTTGTTTGTAGGTGGGATCTCATAATAGGCAGTGGTAGCAAATTTACGGAAAGTTGGATTGAACCACGCGGCACGTGCTATTTTTGCCATATCGCTGGCTGTTGTGTAATGCAGCTCATCGGGAAGTCCGTTGGGATTATTAAAATGAGTTCCGGTACAGCCCAGAAGTCTTGCCTTCAGGTTCATCAGCTCTACAAATTTTTTTACGGATCCTGAAGTTTCTTCAGCAAGTGCAAGAGTCATTTCATTGGCAGACTGAAGCATTACAGCCATCATGGCCTGCTCCATGGTCAGTTCCTCTCCGGTGTCGGCGTAGATGCTGGAGCTGTCGCTGATAGTAATGCCATGGGCGGCAGATTCTGACATTACAAGTTTGCCTTTCATATCCAGATGTTCCGCGGCAAGAAGCGCAGTCATGATCTTTGTGATGCTGGCAGGGTACTGAACCTTGTCAGCATTTTTTGAATACAGGACAGTTCCGGTGATCATGTCCACAAGAATGGCAGATTCTCCTTCAATCTTAGGTCCCTGAGGCCATCCGGGAATATTATCGGTAGAAGGAGCCTGGTTATAAAATGCTGTATGAGGATCAGGAGTAGGAGTGGCCGTTACGATAGGCGCTCCTGTTTCGTCATAGCCTGTGGCGAAGACGGAAGATGCCGGCATAAAAGCCATTGCTGCACATAAAATACCACATACGGATTTTTTCAGGCATTTTATAATTTTATTTTTCATGAAAACAACCTTTCTTATTTTTATAAATATAACAGTTGATAAATCATTATAGCATATTTACTTTTTATATTGTAGCCATATCTTGGAAAAGTAAACCTTATGTAAGCACTAAAAAGACATATATAACCTTTTGAAAAACATTGCAATGAAGTATAATAAAGAAAAGTTATTTATACACAGGAGGAAATGACTATGCCATGCACAACAATTTTAATCGGAAAAAAAGCCACTTATGACGGCTCAACTATTGTTGCAAGAAATGAAGATTCTCCTTCCGGAGAATTCTGTGCCAAGAGACTGGAGGTTATGAAGCCGGAAGATCAGCCGAGACTTTATAAATCTGTACTTTCTCATGTAGAGATTCCTCTTCCGGAGGAGCCTATGCAGTATACATACCTTCCAAACAGTGATACTGTGGAGGGAATCTGGGGAGCTTATGGAGTCAATGAAAGAAATGTATCCATGACAGCAACAGAGACTTTGACGACCAATGCAAGAGTTGCAGGGGCAGATCCCCTTGTGGTTTATAAAAAAGCCCAGGGTGATCAGCCTGAGGTAAAAGGAGGAATCGGTGAGGAAGATCTGGTGACTATTGTTCTTCCGTATATTACTTCCGCAAGAGAGGGAGTAAGGAGATTGGGACGTCTTCTGGAAACCTATGGAACATATGAAATGAATGGAATTGCTTTTCAGGATGAGCAGGAAATCTGGTGGCTGGAAACAATCGGAGGACATAACTGGATCGCAAAAAGAGTACCGGATAATGAATATGTGGTGATGCCCAATCAGTTGGGAATTAACTGTTTTGATCTGGAAGACGCTTATGGAGAAGAAAAAAATCATATGTGTTCCAGAACTTTAAGAACTCTGATTGAAGAATATCACCTGGATCTGCGCATGGATCCGGAGGAGGAGTTCAATCCCAGGGATGCTTTTGGATCCCATGACGACTCTGATCATGTATATAATACCCCCCGTGCCTGGGCAATGCTCCGTTACTTTAATCCCCGTACCTTTTCCTGGGATGGACCGGATGCAGAATACAGACCGGAGGACGATGATCTGCCATGGTCTCTTGTGCCGGAAAAAAAGATTACTGTAGAAGAGGTCAAGTGGGTTCTTTCTAATCATTATCAGGGAACGCCTTATGATGTATACGGAAAAAGAAATAAAGAGGCTGGCATGTACCGGGCAATTGGAGTAAACCGAAATAACGCTCTGGGACTGGTGCAGATCAGACCTTATATGCCGGAGTCCTTAAAAGCAATCCAGTGGCTTGCAGTAGGGTCCAATGTGTTTAATGCTATGATTCCTGTATATCCTCATGTGGACAAAATACCGGAATATCTGTCAAAAGCATATGTAAAGCCTACAACAGAGAGTTTTTACTGGGTAAACAGAATTATTGGAGCTCTGGCAGATGCCCACTATTATGAGAATCAGTCCAATATCGAAAGATATCAGGCGGCAGTAGACCGGAAAGTTTATGCACTGGTCAATAAATTTGACCGGGAATTTCTGGACAAAAAGCCAGAAGATGAAAAAGCGTTTTTTGAGGCTGCAAATCAGGAAATCTCTGATTTTACAGAGGAAAAAACAACAGAGGTTCTGGATAAGGTACTGTTTACCTCAAGCAGCCTGATGAAAAACGGCTTTTCAAGAAGTGATTCATAAGCAGAAATGATATTTATCCTTCCCGGCTGTCCAGGATCAGTTCAGATGTCATGCTTACTCCTTTCAGACAGTTCGCATAAAAAATATATTTATATTTGATCGAAAAGATTTTGGATTTTTGGAATAATCAGGGAAAGGGCTTGACAGATGGAATTTGTAGACTTTATAATATAGTCTGTATATACGATCACGCAAAAACTGTGATGGAGACAGTAAGCCGCAGGCATTTTAGACTGACTGAAAAGGGATCGAACGCTTTAGAGAGCCGGGGACAGGTGGAAACCCGGTGCAAGTAGAAACGGCCGAACATCACTCCGGAGTTTCCAGCCTGAAACTGACAGGGAATAAGGCCGGACGGTTTCCCGCCGTTAGAGGGGGCATGTATCGGCAGAATTCTGTCCGTACAGTGTATGAGGTGGTGCGAAGTAAAGTATACTCTCGTCCTTTTACAGGACGGGAGTTTTTTTATTTATTTAGTAAAGTAATAAGACAGGAGGAACTTATTGTGTATCAGAAAGTAGATACGAACCTGAATTTTGTTGACCGTGAAAAAAAGGTCGAGCAGTTTTGGAAAGAAAACCATATTTTTGAAAAAAGTATGGACAGCCGTAAGGAGGGAGAAACTTATACCTTTTATGACGGACCGCCAACAGCCAACGGCAAGCCTCATATCGGTCATGTGCTGACCCGTGTTATCAAGGATATGATCCCAAGATACCGTACTATGAAAGGAAACATGGTTCCACGTAAAGCGGGCTGGGATACTCATGGACTTCCGGTAGAGCTTGAAGTAGAGAAAAAGCTTGGTCTTGACGGCAAGGAGCAGATCGAGGCTTACGGTATGGAGCCGTTTATCCAGCAGTGTAAGGAAAGTGTCTGGAAATACAAGGGAATGTGGGAGGATTTTTCTTCTACAGTTGGTTTCTGGGCAGATATGGATCATCCGTATGTAACCTATGATGATAATTACATTGAGTCTGAGTGGTGGGCTCTGAAAGAGATCTGGAACAAAGATCTTCTTTACAAAGGATTTAAGATCGTGCCTTACTGCCCGCGCTGCGGAACTCCTCTTTCTGCACAGGAGGTTTCCCAGGGCTACAAGACTGTAAAAGAGCGTTCTGCTATTGTACGTTTTAAAGTGGTTGGCGAGGAGG
>JAPFCU010000016.1 GCA_026169535.1 Blautia sp. | reverse complement strand
TAAATATCTCCTTTTAGAGTGCCAGCAATGACACTCTGTTTATCATGCAGTTTTCAAGGTTCAAATATATCTGAAATGCATTTCTGCAATTCATTCAAAAAACTTTCATTTTAGACTTGACTTTTAATAGTTAGTCTTTCTGCTCAGCGGATATATTGAGGGGTATAATTAGCTCCGTCCCCGATATATTTCAATATTTTTTTTGAGTTTCCATTTCCAGAAGCGAAAGTTGGATCCATACGCGTCCATGAATTTTCGGAAAATTCGATAATCTTGTCGATCCATCCGGTTTCTTCTGTATAGACACTGATCCAGGCATGATAAACCTCTCCGGAATATCCGATTTCCAGACGGGCCGGGATAGCCTGAGAGCGCAGCATGGCGGCTGTAAGGGATGCGTAGTCAAAACAGATCCCTGTACCGGTTTCCAGTGTAGAATCAATATCCGGCAGATAGCCCTTTTGAATGGAGGCTGCTTTTACATCGTCATAGGTAATATTATCTATTACATAATGATAGATATCTGCTACAGCATCCAGATCATTTTTTGATTTGCTCACTACCTTGGCTGCGGTTTTTACTGCATTCATGTCTTCTGTAAAGTATACATACTGGTTGGGATACAGAAAAGGAAGCAGCTGATCGGCAAGAGTAACCGAGATTGTTTCCTTAAAAAGGGCAATATATTTGGTATCTACAATATTTTCATAAACATCTATCTGGTAATCACCGTCTCCGCTGGTAAGCGGCAAAGTGGTGTAGGATTCGGAAGGCTGGATAAAATACTTGTAGTTGATCTGATCTGGTCCGGTGATCTGGATATTGGCTTTGGCGGCGGTACCGGTATATCTTGCCATGATATACCCCTGATCTATATGAGAGATGTCTATGGTAAGAGGGTCTGCACCCAGAGTGGAATCACCGGATGCCTGGGGAATCAGTACCTGTGGTGTGCTGGATCGTGTTTCCTTGTCTTTTTTTCCCGCGTTGACAGTCTGAACAGAAAAAAACGAGGTACACAGAAGGAGAAGAATCCCCCATAGACAGAAAAGTGAATATCTGCGCTTCATGGTAAAGCTCCTTGTGTTCGATAAAATATATTTTAAGTATATCACTGGAAAAAAAACGGTACAAGGAATTTTGTAAGAAAAGTCGAAAGAATCATAAAAAGGATTGTAAAATTTATACTTATAGTATAAAATCATAATAAGTATAAATGTTTTGATTGTAAAACTTTTTCGGATATGGGAAAAGGAGAAAGGAAATGAGCATAAGATTAGACCATACAGCGTCTACCCTTAGAATATGTATAGATGAGATTCACAATGACGGAGCAGAGATCAGCGGCAGGATCAGCGGTATAGCGGTAAAAGATGAGAAACAGTTTTTAGACAGTTCACAGCTATTGCTTCTGATCGATCGTATACTTGATGAGATAGGCAGACCGCAGCCTACCAGAAAGTCCAGAAGCTTCAGAGAAACTTCTGAAAAAGAAATCACTTCCTATTGCGGAGAACCGAAGATTTATCACAGTATTGAGGAAGTACGGAAGAATGAAGGAAAAATTCTGACCAGGGATGTTTTTTTTGTATCACGTTTAAGAAGTTCCTGGCAGGGTATTATGAAGGATGTTCCTGGACAGACTACCGGAAAATTTGACAGTGATCTTGAGTTTATTAATCTTTTGTATGACCGCGGTGTGACCAGGTGAGCTTATAATTGTGAAAGGAGACGGAAGGGAGGATGGGAATGCCGCATACAAAGAGTACATCCAGAGGAGATACCTTTATTGTTAATATCAAAAATAATCAGAACCATACATGGCAGGGAACCGTCAGATGGGTGGAGACTCAAAAGGAGATTCCCTTCCGCAGTGCGCTGGAACTGATTAAATTAATAGATTCTGCGATGGATACGTCGGAGGAAATCGAAGGAGATCTTCTTCAGTGGTAAAATAAAAAGGCATTGAGGCAGTAAACAGGAAAACGCCATCAATGCTTTTTTTATCAACTAAAAAGAAAAGTTAAAAAACTCTTGAGAAATTAAAAGAAAAGAGATAGAATATATGTGGTTGTATGAAAACTTTGAAAGTCATGCCACCACCTAAAATTTAGGAGGGAGGTAAATGGAAAAGAAAAATTGTTCTGAATTAACCGTCAGAATGTTTGGCAAATTTCAGACTGAAAACGAGAAGGGGATACTGAATAAAGAAAATATGCGGTCGGAGATGCTGACCCGTCTTCTGGCTTACATGATAAGCCACAGAGAAAAAGATATGACGGCGCAGGAGCTGATTGACGTACTTTGGCCTGAGGACCAGAGTGATAATCCGTCAGGAGCGCTGAAGAATCTTATGTATCGTCTCAGGAAGCTTATGAATAATACCTGGGGAGAAAGCGGGAAATATATTGTTACCGGCCGGGGCGCATATCAGTTAAACCCGGAATTTGTTTTTCATGTTGATATAGAGGAATTCGAGGAGTGCTGCCGGCAGGTATTTAATTCCGAAGATCCGGCGGTGCAGCAGGAAAACGGCAAAAGAGCTGTTGAACTGTATCAGGGTATGTTTCTGTCAGAGCTGTCATCAGAATATTGGGTTGTTTCCATAGCTACTTATTATCACTCCATCTATCTAACTATGGTTAAAAGATTGGCAGCTCTGTTAGAAAAAGAAAAGAAATTTACTGATGTAGAAGAAATTTGTGGAAAAGCAATTCAGATCGAACCATTGGATGAGGAAATCCACTGTTTTCTTCTGAGGGCTATGATCGCCGATAATAAACAGCAGCTGGCGGCAAGCCATTATAAAGAAACTGTGAAGCTGCTTTATGATTCTCTTGGGGTAAGACCTTCTGGAGAAATGGAGAATATATATGAGGAACTCCAGAAAATACAGCACGATCATGAAAGTAATATTGATATTATCTAGGAAGATCTGAGAGAAGAAAAAGCTTCCGGAGCTTTTTTCTGTGAATATGGTGTTTTTCGTAAGATTTATGCATTGGAATCCAGAAGCAGCCGCCGTCTGGGGATTTCAGTCCATCTGGCGCTGGTAAGTCTGTACCTTGATTTCCAGATCCAAAAGGAAGGACAGGATTATACTGACTTGATTGGAGAAGGAATGAGTGTTCTGGAGGAAACTCTGATGAAAAGACTGAGATCCAGTGACATTGTGTGCAGGTATAGCGTAAATCAGTTCCTTGTTATGCTTCCGGCATGTCAGTATGAGGATGCCAAAATGGTAGTGAACCGTCTGAAAGATTCTTTTTACAGATCGGGAAAAACAAACAAACTGCTTCTGCAGTATAGTATTGATGAGCTTGACGTGGACTGATTTTTGGAAAGCAGAATTAAATATATACAGGCAAATACATGGCCGGATGGTTTCCGTCAGGAAGATCATCCGGTTTTTTGAACAAATAATATATAAAAATCAGGAGGTTTGATTATGAAAAACGGAATTGATCTTCATCTTCATCTGGATGGATCCCTTACTCCTGCTTATGTGATAAGGCAGGCGAAAAAGCAGGGGATAGAGCTTCCGGCCTGGGAAGAAAGTGAACTGGTGAAATATATGACGGCGCCGGCTGACTGTCAGGATTTAAACGAATATCTGGAAAAGTTTGATCTGCCCTGTTCTGTAATGCAGACAGAGGATGGACTGACAGATGCTGCCCGGGATGTATGCAGTCAAATGAAAGAGCAGGGGCTGAAATATGTGGAGATCCGTTTTGCTCCCCAGCTTCATACAAAAAAAGGTCTGACGCAGGAGCAGGTGGTGAAAGCGGTACTGAAAGGACTGCTCTGTGACAACAATTTCCAGGCAAGAATTATTTTGTGCTGTATGAGAAATGACAATAATGAACAGGAGAATCTGGAAACGATACATATTGCGGCAAAATATCTTGGAAAGGGCGTTGTGGCAGCAGACCTGGCAGGTGCTGAGGCACTTTTTCCAACATCCTCTTTTGAAAAAATATTTAAAGAGGCAAAAATGGAGGGGATACCATTTACAATCCATGCAGGAGAGGCAGCCGGTCCGGAAAGTATATGGACGGCATTGAAATTCGGAGCGCATCGAATCGGTCATGGGGTGCGGTGTCTGGAAGATGAAGAATTAGTGACTTATCTCAGAGAAAATCAGATCCCTCTTGAAGTATGCCCTACCAGTAACTTTCAGACAAAAGCTGTAAAAGGGGAATATCCATTAAAGAAAATGCTGGAAAAAGGCTTGTGTGTAACCCTTAATACAGATAATACGACGGTTTCCGGAACCACTCTGAAAAAGGAATACGAGATTGCCGGAAATCAGCTGGGTCTAACAGAAGAAGAGATTAATATTTTAAAAGAAAACGCAGAAAAAGCCAGATTCTGATCTTCTGGTATAGAGTGTATTTTTATATAACATAAAAGAAATGAAAACATGCATAAAAATATACAAAAAAATAGTTGATTATTTACAAAATTATATTTAATAATAACAAAAAAGGACATGAGTCCTTTTTTGTTGCACAAAAAAGATATATAATAGTATAAACGTAAAGACATTTTGCATAAACGGGAATGGGCAAAGGAGGTACAAGAGTGGAATATGTAATCGAAATGAACCATATTACAAAACAATTTGGGGATTTTAAAGCAAACGATGACATTACTCTCCAGGTAAAAAAAGGAGAAGTCCATGCTCTTCTTGGGGAAAACGGAGCGGGTAAGTCTACCTTGATGAGTGTTTTGTTTGGTCTTTATCAGCCGGAGGAGGGCGAAATAAAGATTAATGGTAAAACTGTAAAGATCAACAATCCAAACGATGCCAATGATCTGGGTATCGGGATGGTCCATCAGCATTTTAAGCTGGTTCATAATTTTACAGTTCTGGAAAGTATTGTGCTTGGCAGGGAAACCGTAAAAATGGGCGTTCTGAAAATGGAAGACGCCAGAAAAAAAGTAATGGAACTCAGTGAAAAGTACAAATTTAAAATTGATCCGGACGCCTACATCTCTGATATTACCGTAGGAATGCAGCAAAGAGTTGAAATCCTTAAAATGTTGTATTGCGACAATGATATTTTAATCTTCGACGAGCCTACTGCAGTACTGACCCCTCAGGAAATCCATGAGCTTATGAAAGTGATGAAGCAGCTTGTGGCAGAAGGAAAATCCATTATTTTTATTACTCATAAGCTGAATGAGATCAAGGAAGTAGCAGATCGCTGCAGTGTTTTGCGTAAAGGCAAATATATCGGTACCATCAATGTGGCAGATACCACCAAAGAACAGATGTCTGAAATGATGGTAGGAAGAAAAGTAAACCTGAACGTGGAAAAAACAGAAATGAATCCCGGAGATGCAGTTCTGGAAGTGAAAAATCTGACCATCAAAAGCAAAGCTTCAGGAAAAGAAGCTGTGAAAAATGTTTCTTTTAAGGTTCGTAAAGGTGAAATCCTTTGTGTGGCAGGTATTGATGGGAATGGACAATCAGAACTGGTATATGGAATTACAGGCCTGATGCCTCTGGACAGCGGACAGGTGATCTTAAACGGAAAAGATATTACAAAGGAAAGCATTCGTCAGAAATGTATCGATGGTATGGCTCATATCCCTGAAGACCGCCATAAAGACGGACTGGTCCTTGACTATACGCTTCAGGAGAATCTTGTACTTCAGACTTACTATACAGACCGCTTTCAGAAACATGGATTTCTGAAGTTTGATGCAATCCGTGAATATGCAAAAGAACTGATCAAAAAATTTGACATCCGTTCCAGTCACGGGGAAACCAGCAGTGCCAGAGGCATGTCCGGCGGAAATCAGCAGAAAGCCATTATTGCCAGAGAGCTTGACAGAAATCCGGAGATCGTAATTGCAGTGCAGCCGGTACGAGGGCTTGACGTAGGCGCTATTGAATATATCCATAAGCAGCTTGTAGCGCAGAGAGATGCAGGAAAAGCAGTTCTTCTGGTATCTCTGGAACTGGATGAGGTAATGAACTTAAGCGATCGTATTGTGGTTATGTATGAGGGAGAGATTGTAGCAGATCTGAATCCGAAAGAGATCACAACTGAGGAACTTGGTCTTTACATGGCAGGAGCAAAAAGGAGTGTGAAGAATGAACAGTAAACGTAAATCTATATTTAAAGGAGAAGGATTTGTTAATTTCAGTTCTTCTATCCTGGCGATCATCTGTGGTCTGCTGTTTGGATTCATCATCCTTCTTGCAAGTAATCCCAGCCAGGCTGTGAATGGATTTATGATGATCATAAAAGGCGGTTTTACAGACGGCATGAAAGGAGTAGGCGATGTTCTTTACTATGCGACTCCGATCATTATGACAGGTCTTTCTGTAGGATTTGCTTTTAAGACAGGACTTTTTAATATCGGAGCTTCCGGACAGTTTACAGCAGGAGCTTTTGCTGCTGTATATGTAGGAATCAAATGGACGTTCCTTCCGGCTTCTATTCACTGGCTGGTAGCCCTTCTGGCAGCAATACTGGTAGGTGCTCTGGTGGGAAGCATTCCGGGAATCCTGAAAGCCTTCTTCAATGTAAATGAAGTTATTTCAGCAATTATGATGAATTACATCGGCATGTATATAGTGAACCTTCTGGTACGCAACTATATTTATGACCCGCTGAAGAATCAGTCTGTGGCAGTAGCCAAAAGCGCAATACTGCCCAAAGCCGGACTGGACAAGATTTTTGTAGGTGCAAGCCTGAATATTGGAATTTTTATTGCAGTACTTTGTGTGATCCTGATCTATGTGATCCTGAACAAGACAACTTTCGGGTATGAATTAAAGGCCTGTGGTCTGAATCCTCACGCAAGCAAATATGCCGGAATCAATGAAAAGAGAAATATTGTTCTTTCCATGGTGATCTCCGGTGCCCTTGCAGGTCTTGGCGGTGCGCTGCTGTATCTGGCAGGATCCGGAAAATATCTTCAGGTACTTGATATCATTGCACCGGAAGGATTTTCAGGAATTTCAGTAGCCCTCCTCGGACTTTCAAATCCGATCGGTATCCTGTTCTCAGGACTTTTTATCGGACATATTACTGTAGGCGGCTACAATATGCAGCTTTTTGATTTTGTATCAGAAGCAATCGACATTATTATTGCAGCAATCGTTTACTGCGGTGCTCTGTCTCTTCTGTTTAAGACAATGATCCATAAGATCCAGATGAAACGGGCAAAAAAAGCAGAAGCAAAAGCAGTTGGCACAGATAAAGGAAAGGAGGCATAGGCATGAGCGTATTATATTTTATCATTCAGCAGACCATGTATTTTGCGATCCCTCTTCTGATCGTGGCCATCGGTGCTATGTATTCGGAACGAAGCGGTGTTATCAACATTGCTCTGGAAGGTATTATGGTTATGGGAGCCTTTGTAGGAATTTTCTTTATCAACATCTTTCAGGACAGCATCAGCGGACAGCTTCTGTTGATTCTGGCAGTTCTGATCGCAGGTGCAGTAGGCGGGATATTTTCTCTGCTTCATGCATTTGCTTCTGTAAACATGAAAGCAGATCAGACGATCAGTGGTACAGCTCTTAACATGTTTGCTCCGGCATTTGCAATTTATGTGGCTCGTATGATTCAGGGATCCCAGCAGATTCCCTTTACCGATACCTTTTATATTGCAAAGGTTCCGGTGCTTGGAAGCATTCCGGTGATCGGACCAATGTTTTTCCAGAATTGTTATATTACTACATTTATCGGCATTGGTATTTTCCTTGTGGCAGCCTTTGCAATCAAAAAGACAAGATTCGGTCTTCGTCTTCGTGCCTGCGGTGAACATCCGGGTGCAGCAGATTCTGTTGGAGTAAATGTAGCCGGAATCCGTTATGCAGGTGTTATCATTTCCGGCGTACTTGCCGGAATCGGCGGTCTGGTATTCGTAGTTCCGACATCTACAAACTTTAATGCAACTGTAGCCGGATATGGATTCCTTGCCATTGCTGTATTGATCTTCGGACAGTGGAGAAGCGGGAAAATCCTTATGGCAGCATTTTTCTTCGGTATCATGAAGACACTGGCAAGTGCATATTCAGCCATTCCGATACTGAAATCTCTGCCGATCCCAAATGAGATTTATAAGACGATCCCTTATGTTGCAACACTGATCGTTCTGATCTTTTCTTCAAAGAATTCTCAGGCTCCGCGGGCAGAGGGAATTCCATATGATAAGGGAAGCAGATAAACGTTTATTTTTACCTGAAAACTTATTAATTTACATAAAAAACCCAAAGGAGGACAAAAACATGATGAAAAAATTATTAAGTTTATTACTGGCAGGCGTGATGGTTCTGGGAGGAGCTGCAACTGTTCATGCAGATGAGGGATATGAACTTGCTCTGATCACAGACGTAGGAACTATTGATGACAAATCCTTTAACCAGGGCTCCTGGGAAGGACTGGAGGCATATGCAAAAGACAATGATCTTACCTGCAAGTATTACAAACCAGCTGAAAAATCAGATGCTGCATGCCTCACATCCATTGACCTTGCTGTAAAAGGCGGTGCTAAGGTTATCGTAACTCCGGGATTCCTGTTTGAGTATCCTGTTCTGGAGGCACAGGATAAATATCCGGACGTAAAATTTATTATTATTGATGCAGCTCCTACAGATCCTAATGAGGGCCAGAGAATTGAGAAAAATGTAGAGTCTATCTTCTATGCAGAGGAGCAGGCTGGCTATCTGGCTGGCTATGCAGCAGTAGCAGAAGGCTATACAAAGCTTGGATTCATGGGCGGTATTGCAGTTCCTGCAGTAATTCGTTACGGTTATGGATTTATTCAGGGTGCTGACGCAGCTGCAAAAGAGCTTGGCGTAGAAGAAGTATCCATGAAATATACTTATGTAGGAAACTTTGACGCAACTCCGGAAAACAATGCAAAAGCAGCTGCATGGTATAACGAAGGAACAGAAGTGATCTTTGCATGCGGCGGTGCAGTTGGAAACTCCGTTATGAAAGCAGCAGAGACCTCCGGCGGAAAGGTGATCGGTGTAGACGTTGACCAGTCTTCTGAGTCTGATACAGTCATCACATCTGCTATGAAGAACCTTGGCGAGTCTGTATACAATACTGTAAAATCTTATTATGACGGAACCTTTGAAGGCGGAAAATCTGTAACTCTTACAGCAGCCGACAACGGTATCTTACTGCCGATGGAAACATCCAAATTTGAAAAATTTGACCAGGCTACTTATGACAAACTTTTCCAGGGTCTGGTTGACGGAAGCATCAAAGTAGAAAGTGATACAGTTGCAGCAAGTGCAACAGATGTTCCAGCAGAGAACGTGAAAGTGGAACTGATCCAGTAATGGAATTCCGTAGAATGGAGAACCTATTGATCTAATAACAAAAAAGGCTGTCGCACAAGTAAGTGGGGCAGCCTGTTTTCCTAAATGAGGTGGAAAATCATGAGTGACTATTTGTATAATTCAATATCTGTTCTTGGAGAAATAGAACATGAAAAATATGAAGAGTTAAAGGCGTATTTTGCCGGCGCGCCTATGTGGCTCATTGATTCTTTCCAGATCATTAAGATGGAAAAGGATTATACATTTATCAGAGAAAACGAACCGGTCAAATATATTTATTTGATCATCGAGGGAATCGTACGGGCAGCAGATTACAGAATTTATGGGATTGTGTATGATTTTATGAGAGTAAATACACTGGAAGCCATGGGTGGTATGGAATTAGTCCTGGATCTTCCTGCATACACAGCAACCATAGAAACAGTGACCCCCTGTATTGCAATCAAGATTCCAAAACACAGCTATGAAAAATGGCTAAATACAGACATCAATGCATTGAAGCGGGAAGCAAAAACCGTAGGACGTTATTTATTGGAAACAGATAGAAAAAGCAGAGCTTATTTATTTTTGCAGGGTGCAGACAGGCTTGCTCTTTACCTGGTGGACACCTATAAGAAAAATGAAAAAAACGGGATGTTCTTTGTGAATTTCTCCAGAGCGGAGCTTTCTGAGATGACAGGGCTTTGTGTCCGGACAGTCAACCGCGCGGTAAAAAAGTTCCATGAAAACGGATGGATCACAAAAGAAGGAAATAAATTCAGTATCAATAAAGAGCAGTACATGAAGATGAATGAAATGGTATCAGCATTAATAGAGAGGTGATGATATGGGAAATAGAATTTATGAAAAACTGATCACATGCACCAATGCAGTGAAAAGTCGTATTTCATTTAAACCGGAGGTGGCATTGATCCTGGGTTCCGGATTGGGAGATTATGCCAAAGAAATGGATGTTGTGGAAACTCTGGAATATTCTGATATTGAGGGTTTTCCGGTATCTACAGTAACAGGGCATCAGGGAAGATTTTTGTTTGGCTATGTGCAGGGCGTTCCGATTGTAGCCATGCAGGGACGCGTTCATTATTATGAAGGATATGAAATGTCAGATGTGGTACTGCCAACCAGATTAATGGGGCTGCTGGGAGCAAAAACGATTATCCTGACAAATGCAGCCGGAGGTGTTAATTATAATTTCTGTCCGGGAGATCTGATGATGATCACAGACCATATCACCACGGCTGTTCCAAGTCCTTTGATCGGACCAAATCTTGAAGAACTTGGACCAAGATTTCCGGATATGAGTGAAGTTTATAAAAAAGAGCTCAGAGATATCATCAAAGAGGCTGCCAGAAACATGCAGGTAAGTATCCAGCAGGGTGTATACATGCAGTTTACAGGACCGAATTATGAGACGCCGGCAGAAATCCGCATGTGCAGAGCTATGGGCGGAGATGCAGCGGGAATGAGTACAGCCTGCGAAGCGATGGCTGCTAATCACATGGGAATGAATGTATGTGGAATATCCTGTATCACAAATATGGCATCAGGAATGTCCGCACAGCCTTTGGATCATAAAGAGGTACAGGAGACAGCAGACCGTGCAGCGGCAGACTTCAAGAAACTGGTGACAGAGACCATACGACTGATCGGAGAAAAAAAGAATGGATGAAAAAGTTCTGGACAGTGGAAAATTAAATGAAAAAAAACTGATTGAACTGGCACATAAGGCCAGAAAACAGGCTTATACTCCATATTCTCACTTTCAGGTAGGAGCAGCTCTCGTTACAAAGCAGGGAAAAGTATATCCGGGATGCAATATAGAAAATGCATCCTATACTCCCAGCAACTGTGCAGAGAGAACGGCTTTTTTTAAGGCGGTATCAGAAGGAGAGAGAGAATTTGCAGCCATAGCAGTTGTAGGCGGACCGGAAGGAACAGAGGGAAAAGAAACCTGTTCTCCCTGTGGAGTATGCCGTCAGGTCATGCGTGAATTTTGTGCTCCAGAAGAATTCCGGATCCTTCTGGAGGATGGAAAAGGTGGAATTTTGAACTACAGTCTGGCAGAATTGCTGCCGCTGGGATTCGGACCGGAAAATCTGGCCCGCTAAAAGGAGGAAGATAAAATGCAGAATTATTCAGGTGAAGTGGGATTGCAGTATCATTTACAGATTCGAAAAGGTGATGTAGGTCGTTATGTGATTCTTCCGGGAGATCCGAAACGCTGTGAAAAGATCGCCAGATTTTTTGATGATGCGAAGCTGGTGGCAGACAGCCGAGAGTATGTGACTTATACCGGTTATCTGGACGGCGAAAAAGTCAGTGTGACCTCAACCGGAATTGGAGGACCTTCTGCTTCAATCGCTATGGAAGAGCTTGTGCTTTGCGGAGCGGATACTTTTATCCGCGTGGGAACCTGCGGCGGTATTGAAATGGATGTAAAAGGCGGAGATATTGTTGTGGCAACCGGTGCGATCCGCATGGAGGGAACCAGCAGAGAATATGCTCCTATTGAATTTCCGGCAGTTGCAGATCTGGATGTTACAAATGCTCTGGTATCAGCGGCAAAAGAACTGGGTTATACTTATCATGCAGGCGTTGTTCAGTGTAAGGATGCTTTTTATGGACAGCATGAGCCGGAGAGAATGCCAGTCAGCTATGAACTTCTGAATAAATGGGAAGCATGGAAACGTCTGGGCTGCAAAGCATCTGAAATGGAATCAGCTGCATTGTTTGTAGCAGCAAGTCATTTGAGAGTACGCTGCGGATCCGATTTTCTTGTAGTGGGAAATCAGGAGAGAAATGCAGCAGGACTGGACAATCCTATTGTTCATGATACAGAGTCTGCAATTAAGGTTGCCGTAGAAGCTATCCGCAAACTGATCCGGGCAGACAGAGAAAAATAAGTTATCACGATTCTTATATATTATAATAGGAAGGAATGCATTTCATTGAGTAAATTTAAACGTATTTTTACTATTGTTGTAGATTCTATGGGAATTGGTGCTCTGCCGGATGCTGCAGAATATGGAGATGCAGGAACGGATACGCTGGGGCACATTGCGGAAAGAACAGAAAACTTTCATATTCCTAATTTTCAAAAGCTGGGAATTGCCAATCTCCATCCGCTGAAAAGCGTTCCGGCTGCAGAAAAGCCTCTTGGGTATTATATGGAAATGGCAGAAGCCAGTGTGGGAAAGGATACTATGACCGGTCATTGGGAAATGATGGGACTTCATATTACCACACCGTTTAAAACCTTTACGGAAACGGGATTTCCCAAAGAGCTTCTGGATGAACTGTCAGCAAGGACGGGGCGTGTGATCATTGGAAACAAAAGTGCCAGCGGAACGGAAATCCTGGATGAACTGGCAGAAGAAGAAATTGCAACAGGGCATATGATCGTGTATACGTCTGCAGATTCTGTTCTTCAGATTTGTGGAAATGAAGAAACCTTTGGTCTTCAGGAGCTTTATCGCTGCTGTGAGATTGCCAGAGAGCTGACCATGAAGGATGAATGGAAGGTTGGAAGAGTCATTGCAAGACCTTATGTAGGAAAAAAGAAGGGGGAATTCAAACGTACTGCCAACCGTCATGATTATGCACTGAAACCTTATGGGAAGACAGCGCTGGATGCCTTAAAGGAGGCAGGATATGATGTGATCTCTGTTGGAAAGATTTTTGATATTTTTGATGGAGAAGGCCTGACGGAATCCAATAAATCCAAAAGTTCTGTTCATGGAATGGAACAGACTATTGAGATTGCAGGAAAAGATTTTGAAGGATTGTGTTTTACCAATCTGGTAGACTTCGACGCTTTGTGGGGCCATCGCCGCAATGTAGAAGGCTATGCGCAGGAACTGGAAAAATTTGACCAAAAGCTGGGCGAACTTCTTCAGGTACTTCGTGAGGACGATCTTTTGATCATTACGGCAGACCACGGAAATGATCCAACTCATACAGGTACAGATCACACAAGAGAACATGTGCCTTTTGTAGCTTATTCCCCTTCTATGGAAGGAAATGGAAAACTGGAGGATACAGATACCTTTGCAGTGATCGGGGCAACTATTGCAGATAATTTCGGTGTGAAAATGCCGGAAGGAACCATTGGACATTCAATCTTGGATAAATTGAAATAAGTTATCAGAAAGGACAGTTATGGATAAAAAAGAAATTTTAGGCAAAGTAGACCATACCTTATTGACACAGACTGCAACATGGGAGGAAATCCGTCAGATTCTGGATGATTCTATAAAATATGGAGCTGCATCTGCGTGTATTCCGGCTTCCTATGTAAAGCGAAGTGCTGATTATGTAGAAGGAAAGCTTCCTATTTGTACAGTGATCGGTTTTCCAAACGGATACAGTACTACGGCCACAAAAGTTTTTGAGACCAGGGATGCTATTGCCAACGGAGCTTCAGAGATAGACATGGTGATCAACATCGGCTTATTGAAAGACAAAAAATATCAGGAGCTTGAAGATGAGATCCGCAGCATTCACGAAGCCTGTGACGGAAAGATCCTTAAAGTAATTATTGAGACCTGCCTGCTTACAGATGAAGAAAAGATAAAAATGTGCGAGATTGTTACAAAGGCAGGAGCAGAGTTTATCAAAACTTCTACAGGATTTTCAAAATCCGGAGCAACCTTTGCGGACGTAGAACTGATGAGGAAACATGTGGGACCGGAAGTGAAGGTAAAAGCAGCCGGCGGTATTTCTTCTCTGGAGGATGCGGAAGAATTTATCCGTCTGGGGGCTGATCGTCTGGGAACAAGCCGTATTGTTAAAATTATAAAAAATACCGATGATGGTACTGGATATTAAATGACAGAATAAGACTGGATTTCATTTTTGAGATCCGGTCTTATATTTTTTAAATTATTCAGAAAAAATTCATAAAATATATACGTTTGTGACCGGTGTGTGACTTATGTACTTTATACTAGGGATATAAAGTCAAGAAATGATTGTCCGGTGAGACAATATGAACAATAAAGATATGAATGGAGGAGAGAAGACCATGAAAAGTAATAGAAAGAAAAGAATAATAGCGGCTGTACTTTGCATGGTAATGGTATTGAGCAGCAGTATCTCAGCTTTGGCAGGCGAAGAGATTTTTGTAGATATCCCGGAAGCTTCCGAGGAATTCAGTTCGGAGCCGATGGTGGTCACAGAAACAGAGTCTGCAGGGGAGGCATTTACAGAAACAGAAGCTCCTGTGGATCCGGAAACACCTGCAGAACCTGCTCCGGAGGTACCGGAAGAAACTCCTTCAGAAGAAGCTGTACCGGAAGCACCTGCAGATGAGATTCCTGCAGAAGAGGAAAATTTCGCTGATTTTGGAGACGGAATGTCAGATTCAGTGGCTGATGCACAGATTCTTTCAGAAGAGACGGAACTGAAACAGGAATTTGTGGATGAGGCCGGCAATGTGGTACAGAGAGTTACCGCGAAGCTTCCGGCAGGTGCCTTTGCAGCAGAGACTTCTTCCATTACAATGGAAGTTTCCTATCTGGATGCAGATTCAGAAAAATATCTGAAATCCATGATGAATGAAAATATTCTGGAAGGGATGCAGCTTGGCTCATATGTTTTTTTTAATGTGCAGTTCAAAGTGAACGGAGAAAAAGCAGAATCTCTGAAGCCTGTTGAAATCACAATCGAGGGCAGCGGACTGACGGTTACAGATACTAAGAAAGCAAATGTATTTTACTTTGATCCGGCAGATCCTTCTGTGGAAGGGGACAAAGATGAACTGAAAGAAATTCCTCAGAGGGCAGAAGTTCTGGAAAGCCTTCAGGCATCAGGACAGAGCACAGAGAATATTGAAGATTATGACCTTTCTGAAATTACATTCAGAGAGGACGGCATTACAGATAAGATTATCTTTGAAGGAAGAAAATCTACCATCTACGGATGCTATACAGAAGAAGTGAAACCGGAAGAGGAGATTCCGGCAGAACCGGCACCGGTTCCGGAAGAAATCACTCCAATCCCGGAAGAGCCGGTACCAGAAGAACCGGAAACAGAGGAACCTGCTCTGGAAACAGTATCAGAGATTGAAATTATCTCAGACGAGGTGAACCTTCGTACAGAACCAGATGAGGAAGCAGAGAATGTAATAGCAACTGCTTTTATGGGTGAACGATTCCCGTTTCTGGAAAATGTGCAGATGGAAGAAGTTCTGTGGTATAAAATCCAGTATACATATCCGGAAACAGGAGAGACTGCAGAACTTTATGTGAGAAGTGATTTTGCAAAGGTTGTGGATGATTCTCTTGAGGCGACGGATGATGAGACTGTGGATCTGACAGAAGAGCCGGGGATGGTCAATGAGCTTACTTATGAAGATGAAAAGATCACCGTATCTGTAAGTGCTTCAGAAGAAGGAATCATTCCTGACGGAGCATCCCTAAGTGTGAAACCGATCACTGCTGAGAATGCAGAAACTCAAGAACAGTATGAAGAGGTTGCACAGCATGTAGAGCAGAAGGTAGCTGAAGAGGAAAAAAAGGTTGTCGGATTTCTGGCATATGATATTTCATTCCTTGATGCGGAAGGAAACAAGGTGGAACCAAATGGCGAAGTGAAGGTTTCTATGAACTACAAGCAGGCAGCGATTCCGGAAACAGTTACAGAAGAAAAAGCCGAGACCACAGAGGTATCTGTACTTCATCTGGAAGAGGATGAGACCGGTGCAGTACAGAATGTAGTAGACATGACGGCAGAGGAAAGCGCGGCTGCGGCTGTACAGACAACAGAAAACGCAGAGATCCAGAGTGCAGAGTTTAATACTACCAGTTTTTCTGTTTACACCATTATCTGGACACAAAATGGAAACTGGTACAATAGGCCTAAAGTAAAATTGAATTTTGTTGATGAGAATGGGAAGGATATTTCAAAATCTTTAGGCGTTAAGAACCAATCTATTAATATAAATACTGAGAATGGAAACCTTGCTAATGCAGATGGAAGCTTGAAAAGCCTCCAGGCTATTGGAGAAAAGTATAATAAAGATGACCTTTGTTTTATGGATGCGCATATAGGTAGCTACAAGGGCACAATAGCAACGAATATAAGCTACAATAAAAAATGGGATAATCCGTGGCTGTTTTATATAAATGGAAGATGGGATAACTGTAAGGACGTAGAGAAGTCGCAAGAAAAAGTTGAAGTTTATATGGTATATGGAAAAGACGCATTACCTACTGTTGCTACAGTTGATCATAGCATCAACAATGGTATTGAAACAGGTATTACCATGAGGATGATTAATTATAACTCTGCGGCTAATGGTATTGATATAGGCGGCGGTTATGGAGACGGTAGTATTAAATATGATCTTCTGAAAAAAACTTTATGGAACGGCTATCCTGTTACTAAAGGTGGGATGTCCCTGTCCAGTCTCTTTTCAGAAGGAAGAACAGTCAATCATCTTTTCCTGAAAGATGTATATGATCGCACAGGATATTATGAATACAGTAGTTTTGATAATTATGCGTATTTGGGAGACAAGAACAGTTTTACTGTATATGATGCAAAAGGTACACCATCGAATGAAACAAGATATTACTTCCAAAGAGGAAATTTTATGCCGTACAATCGTATACAGGCGGGAAAATTTTCTACCAACAAGAATCTTTATGATGAATATGGTCAGAAATTAAATTCTGGGGCATCAGGATATAACGATCGGCTGTATAAGACACAGGGTAATGACGATTTTTACTTTGGTATGTATTTGGCAGCGAATTTTCTTCAGCCGAAAGACGGTATGGCACTGCACAAGGGTAGCGAATCTCCTATGCGATATGAATTTAATGGTGATGATGACCTTTGGGTATTTATTGATGATGTACTGGTTCTGGATATTGGAGGTATCCATGATGCACATTCTGGATACATTGATTTCAGTACCGGAGAAATTGGATGGTATGACTGTACGACAGGAAATACAGCACAACTTCACAAAACAACTATTAAAAAGAGATTCAGTGATGCTGAAAAGTCAACAAGGGATTTTGAGGGAAATACGTTTAAAGATTACACAAAACATAATTTTAAAATGTTTTATATGGAACGAGGAGCAGGTGCATCTAATCTCCACGTAAAGTTTAATCTTCAGACAATTCCAGATGGTCAGATTCAGGTTACAAAGCAGCTTGAACAGGAAACAGATCCAGTATTATATGGAGATGTACGATTTGGGTTTGAGCTGTATGTAGAAACGGCAAATACAAACGGGCAAGGTACAGGGCGTTATGAAAAGGTAACATCAGATGATTTGCAGAAATACGAGGCAAAGCTGAAAAAGACAGACGGTTCAACAGATGATCTGACTATGAATGATCAGGGAATATTTTATTTGAAACCGAAAGAGACAGCGGTCTTTAATAAGATACCTGCCAACCTGAAATATTATGTAAAAGAGGTTGAGGTAGACTCAGACAAATTTGATTATGTAGAGGTTAATGGCACCTTAGTCACTGATAAGTATGGAGACAAAGAGGATAGGACATATTATAGTGCACAATCCACCAAAGATACTGTTGAAAACAGACCTTCAGTAGAATTTACCAATTCATGTAATGCCAAAAATCTGAGAACACTTCAAGTTGAAAAGAAGATGTCAGCCGGGCAGACATCGGAAGAAGAGTTTGAGATTTTAGTAGAACTTGAAAAAGAAGATGGGGAATTACACCCCTACAGCGGACCATATACAGTCTTTGCAGGTGACAACTTAACTGGTACACGTAAAGAAACAACAGATGGACGTATTAAGCTGAAGCAAAATGAGGTAGCGAATATTTATAATATCCTGTCAGAAACACAATTTAGAGTGAAGGAAATAGAATTGGATATCGATAAATATGAGCAGCCAATATACCAGGTATCAGAGGATAAAGATAATCCGGATTCTTATAAAGATGGAAATGAAGGTGAAATTCAGTTAAAGAAGCATGCAAAAGTAATTATTACCAATAGTTACAAAGCAACGGTTTCTGTTGAGAAGATCTGGAAACCATCAGTGCCCTCTGGGATTAATGGGGTATATGTTGGATTATACCAGTTAGAGCAAGAGCGTCTTATACCAGTAAAAGACAAGTATATTCTTCTGAGTGCTGAGAATGAATGGAAACACACTTTTACAGGTATGAGTGGAACCTCTGAACAGTATGTTGTAAGAGAACTGCAGAAAACAGATGGATCAGGAGATTTTACCATTGATGGAAGCGGATATACTGGTATAGATGAACACGCAGCGGTGATGTTTGGTGATACAAAATATGTTGTTGAATATGAAGAAGAACAGGACAGCAGCAGGCACTGGACAATTACAAATACTGCTCCATGGCAAATAATTAAAATCAGTGAAAGCAATGCAGTAGGTGGAGATAGACTGAGTCTGCAGGGAGCAATATTTACAGCATCTACTGACGACGGGATTATCTATACAGGAACTTCCGACAGCAACGGAATTGTGAAATGGAAAGACGGTTCAGATCAGGAAATGGAAAATCTTCCAGGCGGTAAAATATATACTGTAACAGAAAGTAAGGCACCGTCAGGATATCTGATAAGTGAAAAGAACTGGATTGTAGATTTGACTGGTGAATTACCAAAAATCACTTACGATAATGTCCGGTTGGATTCTGAACAGAGAGATGGAATAATAACTTTCTATTTCACAAATACCCCACTTTACGATCTTCCTTCTACCGGCGGAAATGGAATCTATGTATATATGATTGGCGGAGTTGCCCTTATGATGGCAGCGATGTTTATCTTATATAAAATGAAATGCAAGGGGGTGCGAAACAGTTAAGCTGTAAAAATACTATTTTTGTGGCCCCTACCGCAGGAATGGTGGAGCAGTAAAATCAAAATCATGCAGGATATGCAAAGAAACTGGGTACGCACCCTGAAAAAGAAAAGGAGAAAAATTTATGAAAGCGAAAAAATTATTAGCAGTTTTAATGACAGCAGCAGTTCTTTCAGGAACAACAGCAGCAACAGCAGTAAGCACATACGCAGAAGTAAATCAGGAAAATCTGACAAGTACAATTACTGTTCAGGGTCTTGGAGAAGGCGTGGATACAGAGCTGTGGTTGTACCAGGCAGTCAGCATTGATAAAGAGAGAAACAACTGGGTAGTAGCTGACTGGGCACAAGGGTTTATTAATGATAATTATGAAATAATTAATGCAGCAGGATTAACAGAAGCAGCAGAAGCTCAGGCAACAACTCATACAGTGAGGTCTAATGGTAAAACATCTGTAGAATTTAATGATATGCCAATCGGTGTTTATGTAATCCGTGCTGCAGCAGCGAATACAACTTACAACCCTATGGTTGCGAATACATATGACAATACACAGACTTATATTGCTGTAAAAGATGCAGCAGTTACAGCAAAATCAGCTACAGTAGATCTTAACAAAAAAGAAATAGAGGGAGACAACTTTGTAGGAAAAGGTGAGACTGTAACATTTGAGATTGAGACAACATTCCCATACTTTGATGAGAAGGCGGCAGATAAATCATTTGAGATTTATGATACACCTACAGGAATGAAGATTACTTCTGTAGAATCCGTAACAATTGGTGGAGTTTCTGTTGAAGGTAAGAGCTTTACCGAAAGTGATGGGACATATACAATCAATTTAACAGATCAGATTCAAGAGAATAATAAAAATGCAGGTAAAAAGGTTGTAGTAAAGTATAAGGCAATTGTTACTTCTGAAGATGGATATTCCAATACAGCGAATTCTTCAGGAAGTACTGCTGACAGTACTGTGCAGGGTCACACAGGTGATATTATCCTTACAAAATATGCTTCAGATGATAATAATAATACTTTAGAGGACAATGCTAAATTAGCAGGTGCTAAATTCGAAGTATATCCGGTTACAGTTGGTGAAGATGGAAGCGAAACTGTAGGAGAGAATCCGCTTGAATTTGTAATGAAGGAAGATGGTATTTATACACCGGCGCTTGAAGAAGATAAAAATAAAGTAACAGAAATTGAAACTGTAGAGGGCGGAACCGTAAAAATTGAAGGTTTGGGAGATGGCAAATATCATTTTAAAGAGACTGTGGCTCCGGATGGTTATACTGTAAATGAAGACGGTGAGACTGTAGAAGTTGTCAAAGACGATAAAAATACAGTTGCATATGGAAAGGTATTTGATACCAAACTTTCCTCCTTACCATCCACAGGTGGTATCGGTACAACAATCTTCACAATCGGCGGTTGTGTGATCATGGTTGCTGCAGCTGGTCTGTACTTCTCCACACGCAAAAAAGAGGAAAACTGATTTATATGTACAAGAACATAAAAATTAAAGTTTAAGCAAACATAGAAATGCCGGGGCGGCCCGCCCGCCCTGGCATTTTATACAAAATAAAAATACAGCAATAAGGAGAGTCCGGATGAAAAAAATAATATCTAAAATAATGATTTGCATAATGTTTTTAGCCGGATTGTCCTTGCTGCTGTATCCATTAGTTTCCAATGAGTGGAATACCTACCGTCAGGAGCAGCTGATCAGCAGCTATGACTCTCAGGTTGCTGAGAAAGCAGAAGCAGGAGAAATTGACTATACAGCTCAGTGGGATGCAGCGAGGGCATATAATGAAGAACTTCTTCCAAGTATCCTGCCGGATTCCTTTGCCATTGCAGCAGCATCAGAGGAGCCGGATGAGAAATATATGTCCTGTCTGAACCTGAATGGAGACGGAATGATGGGATATGTGGCAATTCCTAAAATTGACATTAAGATTCCTGTTTACCATACGGTAAAGGATGAGGTTCTGGAAAAAGCAGCCGGGCATCTGGAGGGAAGCTCCCTTCCTGCAGGCGGCGAAAGCACACATTCTGTTATTTCTGCCCACAGAGGACTTCCAAGTGCGGCGTTATTTACAGATCTTGATAAACTGAAAGAGGGAGATCATTTCCTCCTGTACATATTAGATGATATTCTCTGCTATGAAGTAGACAAAATTTCGGTCGTAGAGCCGGATGATACAAAGGATCTGGAAGTGGAAGAAGGAAAAGATCTGGTAACGCTTCTTACCTGCACTCCTTATGGCGTCAACAGTCACAGGCTTTTGGTAAGAGGGCACAGAGTACCATATGAAGAGGAAGTTATGGAGGATACACCGAAATCGCTGATCACCGGAACCAGTCTTCATACAAGCTATCTTTTGTGGGTAGTGGTAGGTCTGTCAGTGACCGCATTGTTTATATTCCTTCTTTATCTTCATGAGAAAAAAAGAAGAAATCAGAAGAAACATAAGAGAGAGCAGTGAAAAGGAGTGGACATGAAGCGTAAGATTGCAAATATCCTGTTCGGTATTCTGTTTCTTATAGGATTTGGAATCCTGATTTATCCTACAGTTTCCGATCAGTGGAATACATACAGACAGAATCAGCTGATTTCAAGCTATGAAAATCAGGTTTCAGATCTGACGGAGGAAAACTTTACAGACCAGTGGAAAAAAGCAGAAGCTTTTAACTCCACTTTAACGCACAATAATCTTTATGGAGATGCTTTTGGGGAGGATGAAAAAGATATCCGGACTACAGAATACTGGAAGGTGCTCAATGTAGCCGGAGATGGTGTAATGGGTTATCTTTCTATTCCGAAGATCAATATTAAGCTGGCAGTTTATCATGGAACTGCAGACGATGTGCTTCAGACCGGAGTTGGGCACCTGAACGGAACCAAGCTTCCTATAGGCGGCGAAAGTACGCATTGTGTTCTGGCAGCTCACAGAGGACTTCCAAGTGCACGGCTTTTTACGGATATCGACCAGATGAAAAAGGGAGATATGTTTTATCTTCATGTGCTGGATGAGATTCTGGCATATCAGGTGGATGAAATTCTGGATATGGTAGATAAGGATGACCGAGAAACTCTGGATCAGGCTCTTCAGATTGAGGAGGGCAGGGATCAGGTGACGCTTTTTACCTGTACGCCTTATGGCGTCAACAGTCACAGACTTCTGGTCAGAGGAACCAGAGTTCCGTATAATGGAGAGGAAGAAGCAGAGACAACAGCTGTAGATTCCATGTTGAAATCAGTCCAGAATTATTATATGCTGTATTTGATACTTGGATTATCCGTTACATTACTTATTATTTTGATGATGAGATTTTTCTTTAAAAGAAAAGACAGAAACAAAAAGTGATTTAAACAGGTGAAATAAAGTTTCGGAGGAGGGTAAGACGTGAAGATTGCAGGAAAAATAAAAAAAGGACATGCATGGCTTCTGGCTCTGACGTTTATATTGTCCAGGATGATCTGTTCGACAGTACAGGCAGCTTCGGGAATTGAAATGGACAGAGTGTGTTCGGTTTCATTTGTGCTGGACGGTGATATAGAAGAAGAGTTTGCTGAGCTGAAAAGTCTGCCGGTTTCTGTGAAACTGTACAAAGTGGCAGAAGTGGATTCTTCTGGGGATTATACAGCTTTGGAGGGATATCAGGAGCTGGGCTTGGAAAAAGTGAACAGTGAAACTACAGCTGCCGACTGGGAGTCTATGGCAAAAAAAGCATCAGAGACAGTAAAGACGCTTCAGGCAGAACCAGTTTCAGAGGAAATTCTGGAAAACGGAGCCGGAAAAATGGAAGGGCTTGCTGTGGGAATGTATCTGGTAGAAGCAGATGCCATCCGTTCTCAGGAATATGAATATAAGTTTACACCTTATCTTCTTTCTCTTCCGAACAACTATTATTCCACAGATGGAAATGATGAGTGGGTATATGATGTGACAGCCGGACTGAAGCCGGGAAAGGAATCTCTGCTGGGAAGCCTGGTGATAAACAAGACGCTGTCCTCTTATAATTCAACATTAGGACCTGCAACTTTTATATTTAAGGTGGAAGCAGAAAAGGATCATGAGGTCCTTTACAGCAATGTGGTTTCTCTTGTATTTGACGGTGCAGGTACCAGAAGCCTGACCATTGACCAGCTTCCGGCAGGAGCGCAGGTAACAGTGACTGAGGTCTACAGCGGTGCCAGCTATCAGCTTACCACAGAACCGTCACAGACCGTAACGATCCTGACAGAGGGGGCAGAGGGAAGCCCGGTTCATGTATCTTTTGGAAATGCATATAACGGACAGTTAAACGGCGGCGCAAGTGTTGTCAACCGTTTTACAAATGACGAAGGAGTCTGGGACTGGCAGCCGCAGGATGACAGCTCAGCCGATCAGAACTAAGGGAGGGTAAACGCAATGAAAAAGAGTTTTAATAAAAAGCTTTGTCTGGCCGCGGCAGCCCTTACCCTGACAGCAGGCGTGTCTGTGGGAAGTGCAATGGCGTATTTTACCACTTATGCAACTACCTCGGGAGGCGCTGCCATCAGTCTTGGTTCAACTACCGTGATTCCCCAGGAGGAAGTGGTAGGGATGGAAAAAAGAATCTCTGTAAAAAATACAGGAGATTATGAATGTTTTGTCAGAGTTAAGGTTTTTGCAGGAGATAAATATTCTCCGGGACTGGTGTTTACACCGGACGAAGCCGGAACCTGGAGCCAGGGAGATGACGGATATTATTACTGCAGTGAGATCATTCCGCCGGGAGGCGTTTCGGAAACCTTCCGTGTAAAGATTGATACCATGGACAGCGAAGATGATTTTAATGTTATTGTGATCCAGGAATGTACAGCAGTTTTGTATGACGAGAAGGGCAATCCATATGCAGACTGGACAAGGATTGCGGATTCCAGTGAAGAAAGCTATCAGGGAGAAGGGGGCGGTGAATAATGAAAAAGAACAACTTTTTTTCCAGAAAACCGTTTATTCTTCTTGCGGCATCTGCCGTTCTTCTTGCCGGAAGTACCATTGGAAGTACCAGAGCGGCTCTGACCTATTACAGTGAAAATTATTCTGCGGAGGTTGAAGTACCAAGTATCGGTGTCAGCCTTCTGGAAAACGGTAGCGTTGTAGCTAAAAGAGATTATAATCATAAGAATGATCAGTGGAACACAGTACAGGAGCCTCTTTTTGAGAATAGCCTGAACGGTGAGAAGCTGAAACCGGGAAAAAAATATAAAGAGGTTCTTACAGTCAGCAACACAGGCACTATTGATAATTATGTAAGAGTGATCCTTTATAAAAGCTGGATGGATCCGGCAGGAAATAAAGATACCACCCTTTCGCCAAAGCTGATCGACCTGAATATACTGGAAGGAAACGGATGGGTGATTGATGAGAAGGCTTCCACAACAGAAAGAACAGTTCTTTATTACACGGGAATTGTTCCGGCGGGAGGAAGCACACCGGCCATTACAGATACTCTCAGGATCGATACTTCTGTTGCAGACAAAGTAACCGAAAAGATTACAGCAGACGAGGCGGGAAATAAAATTATTACAACAGTATATGAATATGATGGGTACAAATTTAATCTGGAAGCGGAAGTAGATGCAGTCCAGACTCATAATGCACAGGATGCCATCAAAAGTGCGTGGGGTGTGGATGTGAATGTGTCAGACAATGGAACGCTGAGCTTACGATAGGAGGTACAGAATAATGAAAAAGAAGATTTTGTGCCTTGTCATGGCAGCAGTTATGACCGCAGGCACGGCAGTGAATGTATTTGCAGAGCATATCCAGGGAAATAAAGGCTGGGTAGTAGAATTTGACGGGGACAGCATGAATAGTAATTTTGATGCGTCCGAAATGAATTCTGAAGTATATAGTCTTCTTCCGGGAGACAGCATTGAACTTGAGGTAGGCGTGAAAAATTCAGGCTCCGGAGATACAGACTGGTATATGACTAATGAGATTCTTCAGAGTCTTGAGGAAAGCCAGAGTGTTGCAGAAGGTGGTTCCTATATTTACAACCTGACTTATGTGGATCATGAAAATAAAACAACAGTTCTTTACAGCAGTGATACAGTAGGCGGCGAGGGCTCCACTGCAGCCGGGGAAGGTCTCCATCAGGCTACAGATTCCCTGGAGGATTATTTTTATCTGGACAGACTGGCAAAAGGGCAGTCCGGTTCCGTACATCTGACAGTTGAACTTGATGGTGAAACCCAGGGTAATGAATATCAGGATACCCTGGCAAAGCTGCAGATGAACTTTGCAGTGGAGAAAGTAACCACTCCGGTACGCTATACAACCGGTGAAAATACCACGATTACAAGAAGACAGAGGAATGTGGTAAGGACCAGTCCGAGAACCGGTGATACAACAAACATTCTTGCATTCTGTGGAATCGCTCTTGTCAGCGGACTTGTGTTTCTGTTTCTGGGTATCCGGATGTACAAGAAAAACCGCAGGAAAGGAGATCGGTAATCATGGGGAAGATGAATAAATTTTTGGCAGCCATATGTACAGCAGGAATGCTCCTCAGCCTTTCTCCGGCAGCTGTTTCAGCTGGGGAATATACATATACGGTTACTTTTGATGCAGGCAATCAGGCATCCATGTCTGGTACGACAGGATTGTCAGTAAATAATTCAGCCACAGGTTCTTCCTATCATATTGGGATAGATTCCGGGAAAATCGTAGTCAGTGGACTGAAAATCCAGGATATTGTGACTTTTAATCCTCAGGCAGGAGCAGTAGACCTGGCAGATGACAGTAAATATTATGTAAAAGGTGTCCGCCAGAGCGGTAGAGACAATAATTCAGTTGCTTCCTCTTCCTTTCGGGTGACTGGTGACGCAGATTATGTGGTTGCCTATGGAGTGAAGGGAAACATGGTAGGATACACAGTAAACTATCAGGATGAAAATGGAAGAGCTCTTGCAGAAAGCCGCAGATATTATGGCAATGTAGGAGATAAACCGGTGGTGGCACATATTTATATTGAGAATTATGAGCCGCAGGCTTTGGCTCTGACTCGTACGCTTTCTTCCAATGAGGCAGAAAATGTATTTACCTTTGTTTATTCTGAACGGGAAGCCCAGGTGATCACGCGGCCGGGACAGACGGTTACCGAAACTGTTACAGAAAACGTAACAGAGCCCGGAACCGGCACAACCGGTACGACTGGTACCACCGGTACGACCGATACAGAGGGTACTGCAGGAACAGAAGGTGAGACCGGAACGACAGAAACCACCGCTGCTCCGGATACAACAGCAGAAACAACCGGAGGAGATACAGCAGAACCGGCTGGAGCTGACACAGCAGCACCTGCCAGCATCGGCGGTGAAACAACAGATATTCAGGAAGATGATGTTCCTCAGGCAAATCCGGATGTAGTGGATCTGGATGAAGAGGAAACACCTCTTGCAAATATGGAAATTGACAAAGAAGAAGTGAAAAAAGGCATGCCTGTAGCAGTTGGCGCAGGAATTGCTGTTGCTGCAGCGGCAGGGCTTGGAGTACTTGTCTGGTTCCTGAGAAAACATAAAAAGGCATAAAAAAGTCTGAAACTGATCTGGAGAAGCAGAATAGTTTTGGACTGTTGGCCGGAGCTGATATCGTGGAAAAACGATCGGCTCCGGTTTTTGCCGTACTGATGGAGGGAACAAGGACGGACTGCATAAAAGCGAACTCTGGCAGACATTGACAGAAAAGGTCGGATATGAGAAGATATATCTTAAGTAAATAAAGGTATGGGAAAGGAAATAACAAGGTGAGCAGAAACAAGTATAAAAAAAGCCTGGCTGCTTCCATTTGTGCGTGGCTGGGAACGATCATGCTGACAGGGCTGGTAGTGTTCTGCATTCCGCTGACTCTTCCAAGATTGTTTGGATATCACATTTATTCTGTGGTCAGCGGAAGTATGGAACCGGCTATTCCGGTGGACAGTATGGTTTATATAAAAACAGAAGCTCCGGAAGATATGAAAAAAGATGATGTGATCGCTTTTTACGGAGCACGGGATTCCAATGCGATCATTACGCATCGTGTGGTGGAAAATCGTATTGTTATGGGTGAGTTTATCACAAAGGGAGATGCTAACCAAACGGAGGATATGAATCCGGTACCCTATGACAATTTTATTGGAAAAGTAACATTGTCTATACCGAAAGTAGGTGGTGCAGCGCAGATTTTTACAAGCGTTGCCGGAAAGATTGCCGCTGTGGTGATTATTATAGCAGCATTGATTTTGGAAACGGCAGCTTCTGTAATAGAGAAACGGAGGTATCGGCAGTGGAAGCTGCGCAATGCTTCCGAAGCGGAAAAGATATCGTAAAAACTGACTGTTTATGAGTTGGAAAAAGCAAGTGCGGAAGCCCAATGTCAAACATGAATGACATTGGGCTTCCGCACTTGTTGTTTAGATGCTTTGTTGTAGCTGTCTTTTGTAATGAATTTTTGAATATGAAAAAATGAAGAATCAGAGATTTGTCTCTGAAAAAGTAGTTGAACATTATGTTCACATACCATTAAGGCTAGTGGCGCGCAGTTGACGATTCTGTCGATTTTGAAAATAGAATCACATTAATGATTGTATTTAGTAAACGAGTATGATACATTTTAAACATGATATATAGCAGTTGTATACAACAAATCCGCGGAAAACAAAGGTGTAAATGAACAGATTGTCTAAAAGACTATGCGCAAAAGAAATTGGACATTGTAAGATGAAATAAATGAATTTTATTGAACAATCCGTCTAAACAAAATTCTTTTGCTGCGGAAAGGAAGGGAAAATGGGGTTTGTTTTTAATGAGGAGGAACTGAAAACAACAGGTACACATACTCAGTTTGGAATTTACGGCGCACCGGATATAGAAGCGCCGAATTATAATTATCCAATTACTCCAAAGGAAAATATGCTTCGTATGCTGAGAGGGGAAAAAACACTGTGGGTACCCAATCAGACATTGGAGAACAATGCACTTCAGCCTCTTGTAATGGATGATGCCCGGGCAAGGAACTTTGGCGGAAAAGACTGGTTTGGTATTGAATGGGAATATGAGCCTCTGACTAAGGCTGCTATGGTGAAACCGGGAACCAGGAGACTGGAAGATATTACTGACTGGAGAAGCCTGGAATTTCCGGATCTCAGTGCCATTGACTGGGAGAAGGATTACAAGGAGAGGTACGAAGGAAAGATTTCTGAAGACAGACTTACCTATTTTATTATTGTAAATGGATTCTTTGAGAGAACAGCAGACCTGACCAGTTTTGAAGATACGTTCTGCTATCTACTGGAAGAGCCGGAGGCACTGACAGAATTTTATGACAAGCTGGCAGAGTGGCACATTGAGCTGATTAAAATCGCAAAGGAAATTTATCATGCGGATATGATACTGTTCCATGACGATATGGGGACACAGATCAATACATTTTTTTCACCGCAGATATATAAAGAACTTTTCCTTCCGCAGTATCAGAAGATCACAAAAGCAGCCCATGATATGGGAATGTATGTATGTCTTCATTCCTGCGGATGTATTGGATCTCTGATGCCTCTGATCATCGAGGCTGGTTTTGATGCATGGGAAGGACAGGATTCTTCTAATGACAAAAAAGCCATCATCGATCAATACGGTAAAGATCTTGCACAGTGCACACTTTATATTATCCCGGCAGATATGAGTGATGAGGAAGCTGTTGCGGATATCCATAAACGAGTAGATGAGCTGGGTGTGACAGGCCGATTTGCCTGCCGTCTGAGAGATGAAAAACCGGATCGTAAAATCAATCTGGCGCATGAGCTTTATCGTTACAGCCGTATAAAACTGGCGGAAGAATAAATAAAAGAGGAGGGAGTTTTTATGGCAGAAAAGAAACAGGAAAAAAAGGGCTTAAGCGGCGCGCTTAAGAAGTTTTATGGAGTAGGAGACTGTGGTTTTACTCTGATGTCCAACATTGAAAGCTATTATTTTAGCTTTTTCCTTACCAATCTGGCGAAGTTCAGTCTTCCTATGGTAACTTTCATTACTACAACGGCAAGTACGGTAGATGCGCTGCTTTCCTGGATTTATGGTGCGATCCTGAATAGTATTAAGCCTATGAAATGGGGACGTTATCGCTCCTGGCTGATTGTAATCCCCTGGCTGGTACCGTTTCTGTATGCGTTCCAGTTTGTAAAGATCGGTGACGGAATGGTTTCTGCTGTTATCATTATCATAGCGGCAATAGCCAGTCATGTAGCCTGGAACTTTGCATATGTGGCAAATGTTTCCATGATCTCAGTGGCTGGTAAGACGCCGGAAGAAAGGTCTCAGCTTTCTGCGACAAGAGCAGCATGGGCAAATCTGTCCAAGGTTATCTTCTCCTATATAGGACCGGGTCTCGCTGCAGTGGCAGCCGGCATCATCGGAGAAGTAAATCAGTATGGTGCAGCAGCATTTGTTCTTGGATGTATTATGGCGGTTCTTTATTATGCACACTTTAAGATGTTTGACGGTTATGAAGCAGTGCAGCTGGAAGCTGCGTCAGGAAAAAAAGCAGCAAAAGACAAAACTGGCGGAATGGATCTGATTCGTGCACTTTTGCAGAATCCTCCGCTGATCGCTCTTCTGATCGCAGATCTTGCAAAATTTATGTTTAACTTTGTACTTATGGGTGTTGCTACTTATTATTTTACTTACATAGCCGGAAATGGGAAAATGCTTGCTGCCTATATTCTGGTAACAAATATTTTCTGTGTAGTAGGAGCTTATTTAAGTAAAACTCTCAGCAACAAATTTACCACAAGAACCACAACTATTGGTGTTATGGCTATCCAGGCAGTGCTTCTGATTGTTTCTTATTTCATGTATAACAATGTGATGGTTGTTATTGTACTGATGAGTATTGCAATGTTTGGATATGGAATCACTTATGCCTGTACACCTGCTCTTTATGGTGATACCATTGTATATAGTGAGTGGAAAACGGGAAAGAACGCGGCAGGCTGGATTAGCGGACTTCAGAATGTACCTCTGAAGGTTTCCATTATGACCAGAGGAATTATCATTTCCGCATGCCTGGCAATGGGAAATTTCAGCCCGGATATCGATCCTGCATCAGCATCTGAGGGACTGAAAAATGCAATCAGCATTGGATTTATGGTAATTCCTGCAATTGCTCTTATTGTTGCAGTTGCGGCGCTTATTTTTGGCTTTAAGCTGACAAAAGACAAAGTTGATCAGTACGCGGCAGAGATCGCTTCCCGTTCATAAATCAAAAAGAAGGGCGGACAGGACATATGGGCGAGGATTACAGATTTCTTTTAAATCTTCAGATGGTGGCAGACAAGATGGAAGGCAGATTTTCCGAAATGGAAATTTATTACGGAGAGGATAGAGCTATACTGGAAAGCGTATGTTTTTTCAGGAAAGGATGCCGGATGGTGCCCTGCCATGCTTATATTGCTAAAGGAGAAGATCTTGCAGATGAGCCGATACCTGATATTCCCTGTGCGCTGATACTTACCGGGGACTTTCCAAAGGGCTGGGCCAATGGAAAAAATCCTATTATCTGTCTTCCGAAAGAAACGGATCTTATGGATCTTATGAATTTATGCCAGGACATTTTCCAATTCCATATTTCCTGGGCGGACAGGCTCAAAAATATTATGATCCAAGAAGGCGGTGTGGAGGAATTATGCCGTGCCGGCTATGATTATTTCCAGAATCCTCTGTTTATCCATGATGCCAGGCTGAATGTGATTTCCTGTCCTATATGGAGAGAAGGGATGATCAACTGGGAGAAGGATGAAAATACAGGACTGTTGATCACTCCCTTGGAAGTTCTCAATGAGTTTAAAACCGATAAAGAATACCTACATACTCTTACGACCAGAGGGGCAAATCTTTTTTCTGCAGAGCTTAGGGGACATCGTGACATCTATGTGAATATCTGGGATGAGTACGACCGCTACGAGGCAAGGCTGGTGATATGTGAACTGGACAGCGCGCTGAAACCAGGACAGTTTATAGCAGCAGAATATCTGGCAGATCTGATCCGTCGTACTCTTTCCAGAAGAGGCCGCATGGAAAATACTTATAAACATGCATTGGAAGTTATGCTGGTAGGAATGATTCAGGGCAGAAGGTTTTCGGACTCGGAAATTGCAAGCCGGATCGTACAGTGCGGATGGAAAACAGATGACCGCTATGTATGCGTCCGTCTGGATGTGGAGGAAGAGGAAGGAAATCCCGGGGCTTCTCCCACAAGTCTCTGCAACTATGTGGAAGCAAGAGTTGCAGGCAGTAAGGCGATCTCTCTAGATAACCGGGTATGTATTATTATCAATCTGAATATGAATGATCATTATACCTCGGATATTTCCTGCATTCTGAGAGATGGGCTTTATAAAGCAGGCTTCAGTAATCTGTTTCATGATCTGACAGAACTGGACTGCTATTACAGACAGGCTTCGGTGGCTCTGGAATACTGCAGAAAGAAGAATGATATGATGTGGTCCTATACTTTTGACGATATTGCTATGGACTATATAGGAGATCTGTGCTGCAGGAAATTCAGACCCCGGGAGCTTTGTGCTTATGAACTTACAAAATTAAAAGAATATGATGCAGCCAATGGGACAGAACTTTATAAAACTCTTGTTCTCTATATTTTGAACGAAAGAAACACGGTAGCAACATCTTCCGGGCTTTATGTGGGGCGGAGTACTTTGTTTTACCGGCTGCGTAAAATAAAAGAGATCACAGGTCTTGATGCGGCACATCTGGCAGAGCCTGTGCAGAATTTATATCTCAGACTTTCTGTTTTTCTGGCAGAAAGGACGGATGAAAGATAGAAGGGAGGAATTTTATATGCTGACACCAAAACAGAATTTACTGGAAACCTTAAAAAAAGACGGAAAACCGGAATGTCTGTGTAATTCCTTTACCATGTTCCGAGGGATTCCGGGAGATCCCTGCTTTAAGCTGATCAGAGGAAACCGTATCCGTGGAACCAACTCTTATGATCAATGGGGAACTCTGATTCTTTTTCCGGAAGATGCTCCGGCTGCAATTCCTTATGTAACAGAAGAAAACCAGGTGGTCAAGGATGTGGCTGAATGGGAAAAATATGTGAAGGTTCCGGATCTGATGGGCAAGTGCTCCGAAGGCTGGGAGGATGCGCTGGAGGCAAAAAGCAGGATCGATCAGGACAAGTATCTGACTATGGTAGTCATGGGAACCGGTATTTTTGAGCAGCTTCACATGCTGATGACATTTGAGGACACACTGATGAATTTTCTTCTGGAACCGGAGGCTATGCATGAACTGATCGATGTGATCTGTGAGTATCGTCTTACTTATATGAAGCTGGTAGTAGAGCATCTTCATCCGGACTGTATTGTTTCCCATGATGACTGGGGTGCAAAGGATAGTCTCTTTATGTCACCTGAGGTATGGAGAGAATTCTTTAAGGAGCCGTACAGAAAGCTGTATGACTATCTGCATTCTCAGGGAGTGATCGTTATGCATCATGCAGACTCCTATCTGGAGCCGATTGTAGAGGATATGGCTGAGATTGGTGTAGATATCTGGCAGGGAGTTCTGAATACAAACAACATCAAGGCAATTTCTGAAAAAGTAGGAGACAGGATGCTGCTTATGGGAGGCATTGGTTCTGTCATCGACCGTGAAGATGCTTCCGAAGAAGAAATCCGCAAAGAAACAAGACGTGCCTGTGAAGAATATGGAAATCTGAAAGGATACTGGCCGGGAATCACCTATGGAGGTCCGGGAACTATTTATCCGCATGTTGAAGGTATTGTAATCGACGAAATCAATAAATACAACGAAGAACGTTTTGGAGTGTCTATTTCATAAAGAAAGAAGGAGAAAGATTATGACAGCAAAAGAAATTTTTCTGGAAACAATAAAAAAAGACGGAAAGCCGGAACGACTTTTGAAACAGTATGAAGGGCTTGCTTTTTATCCTCCGAATCCTGCGTCCTCCTATATCAGAGGAAACCGCCACAGAGGTATGGATCCTATGAAGGACCGGTTTGGGACGGAAATACTCTGGCCTGCAGATCAGCTTGCAGCTATGCCTCATGTAACAGAAGCGAATAAGGTGATCAGTGATATCTGTGAATGGAAAAAACAGCTGAAAATGCCGGAACTTCTGGAAAACTGCTCTGATCCGGCTCTCTGGGCTCCATTTAAAGAAAAAGCACAGGAGATTAAGGAAAGTGGAAAACTTTTTATGGCTTTTATGCCTACCGGTGTATTTGAAAGACTTCATTTCCTTATGGGATTCGAGGATATGCTGATGAATTTCCTTCTGGAGCCGGAGGATATGATGGATCTTTGCAATACGATTGGTGAATACCGTTATCAGTATATGAAGCTGATCGTTGATAATCTGGAGCCGGATGTAATGCTTTCTCATGATGACTGGGGATCCAAAAATCAGCTTTTTGTAAGTCCGGAGACATGGAGAGAGTTTATTAAGCCACAGTATGCAAAAACATATGGCTATATGAAGGAAAAAGGTGTGATCGTTATGCATCACGGCGATTCCTTTATGGAGCCGATCGTAGAGGATATGGTGGAACTGGGAATTGATGTATGGCAGGGTGTTCTGCCTCAGAACGACATTCCTAAGCTTCAGAAGCAGCTTGCAGGAAGAATGACTCTTATGGGCGGTATCGATGCCTCTATTGTGGACAGGGCAGATTCCACAGAGGAGGAGATTCGTAAAGAAGTAAGAAGAGCCTGTGAAGAATATGCTCCGGGCGGACATTTTATTCCATGTATTACTTATGGAGGCCCGGGCTGCCTGTTTTCACATGTAGATCCGATTATTGATGATGAAATTGATAAATATAACAGAGAAGTGATGAAATAAATGAGAAAATATCAGATTACATTTGTAGATGAACAGATAAGTTTTTCTGTAGAGACAGGTAAGACAGTCCTTCAGGCACAGATCGATGCAGGGCTTACTCCAGATGCCTTCTGTGGAGGAACAGGGAAATGTGGAAAATGCAAAGTGGTTATTGACGGAAAAGAAGTACTGGCCTGTCAGACTGTTATAGACAGGGATATGACCATTTATACAGGGCACAAGAAAACAGAGCAGGTGCAGATTCTTACAGGCGGCAGTGGAGAAAAGCTTTTATTTCAGCCGGGAGAGCTTCCTGGAAAGCTGGAGGATCCGCTTCTGGGAGCTGTAGATGTGGGATCCACGTCCGTAGTAGTTTACCTGATGGATGGAAAAACAGGGGAACTCCTAGGTACCCGGAGTGCGTTGAATCCTCAGCGTCAGTTTGGTGCAGATGTAGTCAATCGATGCAGCTATGCCATGGAGAATGGTTCAGACAGCATGAGCAGCTGTATCAGAAATACGGTAAACACACTTTTTAGAGAAACGGCCAGAGAATGCGGCAGAGTGCCGGAAGAGATTGTCCGTGTTGTTATGGTGGGAAATTCCTGTATGCATCATTTGTTTTTGGGAATCTCCACAAAGACTCTTGCGCTTGCTCCCTATACTCCGGCAGTCACAGAGGCGCTGGAATTGAAGGCGGCTGATTACGACCTTCATGTTTATCCTGGGGCACAGCTTTGGTGGCTTCCGAATATCGGTGGGTTTGTAGGAGCAGATACAGTGGGATGTCTTGTGGCATCCGATCTGGATACCTGTGAGGAGATGACTCTTCTTGTGGATATTGGTACAAACGGAGAACTTGTTCTTGGTAATAGAGAGGGACTTATTTCCTGTTCTACAGCGGCAGGACCGGCTTTTGAAGGAGCTAAAATAACCTGTGGGATGAGAGGCAGTACCGGGGCGATTGATCATGTGTCTCTGGAAAACGGAGAGATCAAATGTCACGTGATCGGAGATGGAGAGGCATCAGGAATATGTGGATCCGGACTTCTGGACGGTGTGGCAGCTCTGCTGAAACTTGGTAAGATAGATGAGACAGGAAGAATGGAGGAAACCTGTTATCTTACAGATCGGGTATTCCTGAATCAGAGAGACATCCGGGAGCTTCAGCTTGCCAAGGCGGCTATTGCAGCAGGGATACAGATTCTCTGTCAGAGAAGAGGCATTCAGATAAAGGATATCGGAAGAGTGCTGATTGCCGGAGCGTTTGGAAACTATCTGGATCCTGCAAGCGCCTGTGCTATTGGAATGCTGCCGCCGGAACTGGAAGGCAGGATTGTCTCTATTGGGAATGCTGCCGGCGAGGGAGCAAGGATAGCAGCTTTAAACTGCAGACAGTTCGAAAGAAGCAGGAGTCTGGCAAAAAAAACAGAATTTGTAGAACTGGCGCTTGATATGGGATTTCAGGAAGTTTATGTAGATGAAATGGGATTTCCGGAGGAAGATGATTGATGGATGATTTAAAAAAAATAACAGAGATCATAGAAGCAGCTGGCTTTTCTCATACAGAAAGAATCCATATGGAAACAGTAGAACTCATGAATGAAGTGAGGGAAATGTGTCAGAACGGAAATTGCGGAATGTATGGTAAAAACTGGGCATGTCCTCCAGGCTGTGGAAGCCTTGAGGACTGCAGAAAAAATCTTTCCCGATATCAAAAAGGAGTTCTTGTACAAACTGTAGGAGAACTGGAAGACAGTATGGACTGGGAAGGCATTAAGGAAACGGAAGAACGCCATAAGAAGCGTTTTCTTGAAACTGCCGAAAAGCTCCGGGAAATCTGTCCGGAGGTTCTGCCTCTGGGGGCAGGAACCTGTACACTATGTAAAGAGTGCACTTATCCGGAGGTACCATGCAGACATCCGGAAAAAAGAATTTCTTCCATGGAGGCATATGGAATCCTGGTCAGTGACATCTGTACAAAAAACCAGATGAAATACTACTACGGACCGGATACCATAGCCTATACCTCCTGTTATTTCTTTGATCTTTCTTCCTGATCCATCAGATAGAAAGACAGCATCAGATAAAGCTGTTCATCGGGATCGCTGAGATCTGATTTCAATAACTTTTCTATTTTTTCAAGACGGTAAAGAAACGTGCTGCGGTGAATATAAAGTGCCGCAGCCGTTTTTGTTGCGCTTTGCTGGTTCTGAAGGTAGGCGCGCAAAGTTTCATAAAGCTGGGAATCGGTTTCTTCATCCTGATATTTCAGTTTCAGCAGCTTTTCGTGACAGATCATGTAGGCAGGGAGCTTTGATGTGATCTGTTCAAGTATGTACGGCAGGGCGATATCATTAAAATGATGGATCCAGGAGGTGGGATTCTTCCGGGAGCCTACCTGAATGGAAATAGAGGCCTGTACATACTGTCTCTGAAAATTAAAGTGACCAAGCATTACTCTGCTGTATCCGGCATTTAAAAGACTGTCACGGATAAATCCTGCAAGCTTCTGGGATATTTCATCCAGCGTAAGATCACACAGATTCAGATTGATATAAACAACCACGTTTCCGCGATGCTCCAGAGCACAGGAAGCGGGAATGAAATTTTCTATATAACTGCATATGGATTTCAAAGTCAGGTTTTTCCAGTCCAGGATTCCTGTTTTGATCAGAATACACTGGTAGGAATGCGCTGACATCCAGCCATTTTCGGTAAGCTGTCGGCTGATTTCCACATAATCTGCCTTGGGATTAGTCAGGAGATTGTGGAAAATCTGATGGAGCGGGTATAATGCATCACGTTCCGGCACAGCCTTGGTGGACAGAATGTGAGATATGAGAGATGCCAGGTGTTCTGCAATAAAACCAAAGGTGTCGTCCAGAGGGATTTCTCCGGGACGGATGAGAAGCCGATAACCGGTTTTTCCAGAACGGCGGATATTTACACAGAGAGAAGGCGGTGCGGTATGGTTGCCCGGATAATAAAAATAACCGGTACGATACTGGGCTTCCGTATAATTAATATCATGTTTCAGCGAGTTGACAATGTGCTGGGTTTCCTCTGTAGAGCCTAAGATTCCGTCCTTTAGTTCTGTGTCAGGATCGGGGTAATCTCTGGATGCGATCAGTGTAAAATCAAGTCCAATGACAGCCATGGGATTAGGGATGATCATTTCTGTAGCATCGATCAGTTTCTGGACAGAGCTTTGCTCCAGTATCAGCTGAAAAAGCTCCTGGTTCCATTTTTCGTATTTTTGAAAAATTTCCTGAAGGACAGAAAGAACCCTGGCAGGAGAAACTATTTCTTTCAAAATGCACAAATTGGGATAGTCTTCTTCCTCCAGATAGTGGGAGCCTCCGGTAAGGATTACCAGTGTTTTGGACAGATGGTGGGAAGGTATGAGAAAGTCCGGGTCATCTGTCAGATATATTTTTCCGTCAGCAAGGCTTTCCGGTGACTGATAAAAAACCGGATATTCCAGATGGGGCTCGTAGGAAAGCCAGGAAGATGCGGTAAGAGGAAAGCTCTGACGCAGGTGATAAACAATAAGTTGAGCGCTCAGTTTCATGGTATTTCTCCTTTCGATTCCATTATACTGGAAATAATGCCTATATACAAGAAAAAACAAACATATGATTTGTACAAAATGTATGAAAACACAATGTAAAATAGACGTTTTTGAAAATAGATGAGGAGAGGAGACTCTGGTATACTGAAATCAGTGAAAAAGCAGGAGGGATTTACACATGATAATTATTGGGGAAAAAATTAATGGTTCGATTCCTGTTGTGGCAGATGCCATTGCCCGCCGCGATGCGGAATTTATTAAAGAGAGAGCAAGGATGCAGGATGAAGCTGGCGCAACATACATCGACTGCTGTGCATCTGTTCCCGAGGAAGAAGAAGTAGAAACTCTGAAATGGATGATTGACTGTATCCAGGAAGTAAGCGATCTTCCGATTTCGGTTGACAGTCCAAGTGCGGAAGTGCTGGCACAGGTATTTCCATACTGCAAACGTCCGGGACTGATCAATTCAGTATCCGGAGAGGGAAATAAGATTGACGTATTGTTCCCTCTGATCGCAGATACAAAATGGGAAGTAATCTGTCTTCTTTCTGATGATACCGGTATTCCGAAATGTGCCGAAGACCGTTTGAAGGTATTTGAAAAGATCATGGCAAAGGCAAAAGAATACGGAATCAGCCCAAGCCGTATGCATATTGATCCTCTTGTTGAGATGCTTTGCACATCAGAGGATGGAATTGCAATGAATGTGGAAGTTATCAGTACTATCCGTAAACAGTATCCAAGTATCCACATTACAGCAGCAGTCAGCAACATTTCTTTTAACCTTCCGGTTCGTAAAATGGTAAATCTTGGATTTACAGTTCTGGCAATGAATGCAGGTCTGGACAGCGCTATCTTAGATCCTACAAACAGGGATATGATGGGTGTGATCTATGCAACAGAAGCTCTTCTGGGACAGGATGATTATTGTATGGAATACATCAGTGCTTATCGTGAAGGTATTTTTGGACCGAAAAAATAAAACAGATAATAATGAAGTAAAAACATATTAAATTTAAAATTTTAAGGAGGATTTTTATAATGGCAGGTATTCAGGATGTTTATGCATTAGTAGAAAAAGGAAAAGCAAAACTTATCGCAGCGGCAGTTCAGGAGGCTCTTGATGCAGGATGTGATCCTACAGAGATCTTAAATGAAGGAATGATCAAGGCAATGGATGCTGTTGGTGAGAAATTTAAAAATGGCGAGATCTTCGTACCGGAGATGCTGGTAGCTGCAAGAGCAATGAAAAAAGGTGTAGAGGTTCTGAAACCTCATCTGGCAACAGGTGCTGCAGGCGCTGCCGGAAAGGTTATTATCGGAACAGTTGCAGGTGATCTTCATGATATCGGCAAGAACCTTGTAAGCATGATGCTTGAGTCTGCAGGCTTTGAGGTGATCGATCTTGGCGTAGATGTTCCGAAGGAAAAATTTGTAGAGGCATATGAGGCAAATCCTGACACTAAGATCGTTTGCTGTTCTGCGCTTCTGACAACAACCATGCCGGCTTTAAGAGAGGCTGTAACACTTCTTAATGAGTCTGCTTTCCGCTCCAACATTAAGGTTATGGTTGGCGGAGCTCCTATCACTCAGGCTTTTGCTGATGAGATCGGCGCAGACGCTTACACAGAAGATGCCGCTTCCTGTGCAAAGAAAGCAAAAGAGCTTGTTGCTTAATACTGCAGAGGCCAGACGACCATATAAGGAAGAAGATATGATTGGCTGTATTTAAGAGAACGTGATGCAATAAGGGGCAGATATATGCTTGAAGAATCATTTGAGTGGCTGAATAAAGAGCAGTGTACTGCTTATCTTAAGAGACTGGGGCTTTCGTGGCCCCAGAATCTTTCTCTGGAATTTCTGGATCATCTGATCCGGACACATCTGGAAAAGATTCCTTTTGAAAATCTGGATCTGGTAAGAAAGCATAAGCTGATCCCGACAGATCTGAAAAGTGTTTATAATAAGATTGTTCCGGGAAACAGAGGCGGCTATTGCTTTGAATTAAATGCACTGCTTCTGGGGCTTCTTCGAGGAATTGGATTTCAGGCTTATCCGGCAGCCTGCCGGGTTCTGAGACGTCCGGGACTTCGAATGCCTACACACAGAGCAAGTGTGGTATACCTTGATGATAAGAAATATTTCTGTGATGTAGGATATGGGGGGATTGCCTGTACCCGGGCTGCACTGATGGAAATCGGTGCTGTTACAGAGACGGAGTTTGGAAGCTTTTATTTTGAGCGGGAGTGCTTCGGGTGGCTGAATTTCTGGTATCAGGCAAAAAAAGAAGGACAGCAGGAACCGATAAAAATCTTTATGGTGTCTGAAATTCCCAGTGCACCTGTAGATTTTGATCCGGCGAATGAGGCTATGTGTCGGGAAGGTTCTATGTTCTACGATAAAATGATCGTTCAGAAGATCACGCCGTATGGCCCTGTTTCCATTGATGGAAATCAGTTTACCTTTCGGGGGCAGAATGGAAAGGCTGTATCTGAGATAACATCTGCAAAAGAACTCCAGGATATCCTGAAAAGAGAGTTTCAGATCGAGATTTCATTATGAAAGAAATGCATTGATTTTTGACGAACAGAGGTATATAATAAACCCGTTGCAGGAAATCCTGCAAAAAATCATATAAAGATTGTCGACAGGGGAGCTTGTGATACAGGCTGAGAGGAAGTTGGAAACTTCGACCCGTAACCTGATTTGGATAATGCCAACGTAGGTATGCGCTGAATACGAGATTTCGTTCTCCTTTGTCTTCAATCGAAGATGAAGGAGGTTTTTTTATGTTTAACTTTATGGTCAATGCAGAAGGAGGACTGACTGCGGCCGGATATGCGGTCTGCATCCTTGCGGGAATCGTGCTGTTTGGACTTGCGATCTTTTTTGCAGGGAAAAATTCCGAAGGTAAAAAAATGTCTGCCAAGCAGCTGGTATTTTGTGCGGTGGCAATGGCGCTTGCTTTTGTAACTTCTTATCTGAAGATTTTTAATATGCCCTGGGGAGGAAGCGTAACCTTATGCAGTATGCTCTTTATCGTGCTGACAGCCAACTGGTACGGACCGAAAACAGGAATTATGGTGGGATTAGCCTATGGAATCCTGCAGTTTATCCAGGAACCTTATGTTCTTTCTTTCTTCCAGGTATGCTGTGATTACGTTCTTGCTTTTGCAGCACTGGGAATTGCCGGATTTTTTGCAAAAAGTAGCCATGGTCTGCTCAAGGGCTACATTGCAGCCGTAATTGCCAGAGGCGCTTTTCATGCTCTGGGAGGTTATCTTTACTGGATGGACTACATGCCGGAGAACTTTCCTAAGGCGCTTACCGCAGTCTATCCAATTGCTTACAACTACAGCTTTCTGCTGGCAGAGGCTGTGATCACCATTATTGTTATTTCTATTCCTGCAGTGGCAAAAGCCCTTGCACAGGTGAAGAAGGCAGCTATTCAGTAACGCGAAAAGCAGGATCTGACCCAGCATAAATACTTGCTTTATAGAGACCCGTAATGTTATACTTGATGTATGCAGACGGGTCTTTTTCTGTATGCATATATTTCAGAAATCAGGATCAAAAGGAGTCATATGTTTAAAGAGATAGGGGAAGAGAGACCATTTAACGGAATTCTAAAACAGATTATTGAGAATATACAGAGTGGAAAACTGAAGCCGGGAGCAGTCCTGCCTGCCGAGAGAACCATGGCGGAGACCATGGGGGTTTCCAGAGCTGCCCTCAGAGAGGCACTGCGTGCACTGGAACTTTTGGGAATCCTGAAATCCGTACCGGGAGGCGGGAATTATATTACAGAGGATCTGGAAACCTGGCTGATTGGACCTTTGTCTGTGCTGTTTCAGCTGAATAATGGACGTATACGTCAGAACCAGCAGCTTCGTGCCGCGCTGGAAAGAGAAAATGCCATTCTGGCAGCTAAGAAATGTACGCCTTTGGATGTAGCGGAGCTGTGGATGATCATTGCAAGGCTGGATGCAGCAGAGGATGAAAAAGAACGGGGACAGCTTGATAAGGAGCTTCATCAGAAGATAGCGCGTATTGCGGACAATCCGATGATATTCAGTGTACTTTCAGCAGCTGATAATCTGACGGAAAACATTATTTCGGGAACCCGTGAGTACATTATGCGAAAAAACCAGTCGTCTTCTGCAGTGGATGAGCAGCATCGCAGACTTGTGGAGGCGATCATCAACGGGAATCCCCAGGAAGCAGAAAAATGTATGTCAGAACATATGGTAACAGTAGAGGAATACATGGCTGAAATGCTGGAAGACAGATGATTTTCGTACCTGTAGAAGAATAAAACTTCTTGAAGTTTGGTAAGACCAATGTTATAATTAACTTGATAATTGGACTGACCAAAAAAGAGTTTGGAAACACCAGAACGGGAGGATGATTTTATGGGATATGTAAAATGGTCATACGACACACTGAATCAATTCTGCACAGATGTATTTAAGGCTTTTGGTTTTAGTGAAGAGGAGAGTGGGGAAATCAAAGACGTACTTCTGACTGCCGATCTTTACGGGATTGAAAGTCATGGAATGCAGAGAATGGTCCGCTATCATAAAGGTATTGAAAAGGGAACGATCCATCCTCAGTCAAAGCCGGAGATCGTGTTTGAAACACCGGTTTCTGCAGTGATCGACGGACATAATGGAATGGGACAGCTGATCAGTATTTTTGCCATGAATAAAGCAATTGACAAGGCAAAGAAAACAGGTATCGGAATGGTAAGCGTCCGGGAGTCCAATCATTTTGGAATTGCAGGCTATTATGCAAAAATGGCATGCAGTCAGGGACTGATCGGTATGGCATGTACCAACTCAGAAGCCATTATGGTACCTACATTTGGCAAAAAGGCCATGCTGGGCTCAAATCCGATCGCAGTGGCAATGCCGGCAGATCCTTATCCGTTTTTCTTTGACTGCTCTACCACAGTAGTGACCAGAGGAAAGCTGGAAATGTATAATAAAATGGACAAGCCTCTTCCGGAAGGCTGGGCTCTTGACAAAAATGGTCATGCAAGCACAGATGCACCGGACGTACTTGCAAATATTGTTGCCAAAAAAGGCGGCGGCATTATGCCGCTGGGTGGAAATGAGGAAGTTAGCGGAAGCCACAAAGGATACGGATATGGTATGCTCTGTGAGATTTTCAGTTCGATCCTGTCCATGGGAGTTACCTCAGATCATTGCTGTACTTTCCCGGACAAAACAGGGATCTGTCATGGATTTATTGCTATTGATCCGTCTGTATTCGGAGATCCGGAAGCAATCCGGAAACATTTTTCTGATTATCTGGAAGCTTTGCGGGAGAGCCCTAAGGCAGAGGGAAAAGACCGGATCTATACCCATGGAGAAAAAGAAATCTTTGCCGAAAAGGAAAGACGGGAACAGGGAATTCCGGTCAATGATAACACCATGGTGGAACTGGCTGACCTGTGTGGCTATCTGAAAATAGATTTTCATAAATATTTCAAAGACTATAAGCTGCCTGAAAACAGCAGATTTTTTACAGGAAATTATTAAACTTTCCGGCTTTTTGCCGGAAAAATAAAAAGAATCCCTAAGGAGGAATAAAAATGGATTACGCAAAAGAATCACTGAGACTGCATGAAGAATGGAAAGGAAAGATTGAGGTTGTAACAACTGTTCCGGTTGAGACAAAGGATGATCTTTCACTGGCATATACCCCTGGTGTTGCACAGCCCTGTCTGGAGATTCAGAAGGATGTAAATAAATCCTATGATCTGACAAGAAGATGGAACATGTGTCTTGTTGTGACCGACGGTTCTGCTGTTCTTGGTCTGGGAGATATCGGACCGGAAGCTGGAATGCCGGTTATGGAGGGTAAATGTGTTCTTTTTAAAGCATTTGGTGATGTGGATGCGTTTCCGCTGTGCATCAAGAGCCAGGATGTGGATGAAATCGTAAATACGATTTATCTTATCTCAGGTTCCTTTGGCGGTGTGAATCTGGAGGATATCTCTGCTCCAAGATGTTTTGAGATTGAGAAGAAACTGAAAGAAAAATGTGACATCCCGATTTTCCACGATGACCAGCACGGAACAGCCATTATTACTCTGGCTGGACTGACCAATGCCCTGAAGGTTGTTGGAAAGAAAAAAGAGGATGTTCGTATTATCATGAACGGTGCCGGTGCCGCAGCCATTTCTATTGCAAGACTGCTTCTGACAGCCGGATTTAAGAACATCACTCTTTGCGACAGAAAGGGTGCTATTTATGAAGGACGTACAGAAGGTATGAATCCTGTTAAGGAAGAAATGAGCAAGGTGACAAATCCGGATAAGAAATCAGGATCTCTTGCAGAAATGCTGGTGGGAGCAGACGTATTTATCGGAGTTTCTGCACCGGGAGCAGTTACCACAGATATGGTGAAGACAATGGCAAAGGATGCTGTTATTTTTGCCTGTGCAAATCCTACACCGGAAATTTTCCCGGATGATGCAAAAGCAGGCGGAGCAAGGGTGGTTTCCACAGGAAGAAGTGACTTCCCTAACCAGATCAACAATGTTCTGGCATTTCCGGGTGTATTCCGCGGTGCATTTGACGTAAGAGCCAGCGACATCAACGATGAGATGAAGCTTGCAGCAGCACAGGCTCTTGCAGATCTGATCTCCGAGGAAGAGCTTTCAGAGGATTACATCATTCCGAAGGCATTTGATAAGAGAGTAGGACCGGCTGTTGCAAAAGCAGTTGCTGAGGCAGCGAAAAAAACAGGAGTGGCAAGGATCTGAAGAAAAGAATCCGGCACTATAGGATAAGCTGAGATCAAGTACCGACAATATAAAATAAAGAGCACTGCAAACATGGAGAAATCATCTGTGGGACAGTGCTCTTTTTCTGTAAAAAAAACAGAAGGTAAAATACAGAGTCTTATTTGGTTTTGCTTCAGGAATTCTTTGACAAACAGGAAAAGAGTGGTTACAATAGCAGATATCATATGAAATGGCAAAACGAGGAGATTATTATGAAAAAGTGGAAAAAAAACGTCCGTCGGGTGGTTCCCTATACTCCGGGAGAACAGCCAGACCAGCCGGGTATGATAAAACTGAATACTAATGAGAATCCTTATCCTCCGGCTCCGGAAGTAAGAGAGGCGCTGCGGACGTTGGACACAGATGAGCTGAGACTTTATCCGGATCCATCGGCGAACGAGCTTGTATCGGCTGTGGCAGAAGTCTATGGCGTAAAAAAAGATCAGGTTTTTGTGGGAGTCGGATCAGATGATGTGCTGGCAATGAGTTTTCTGACATTTTTTAACGGGGATAAGCCAATCCTGTTTCCGGATATTACATATTCTTTTTATGATGTGTGGGCAGATCTTTTTCGGATTCCTTATGAACGTCCTCTTCTGGATGAAAATTTCCATATCAGAAAGGAAGATTATTTCAAAGAAAACGGAGGAATCATTTTTCCAAATCCTAATGCTCCGACAGGTACAGCGATGGATTTTGAGGATGTGGAAGAAATCATAAGCAAAAATCCGGATGTGGTAGTGATCATAGACGAGGCTTATGTGGATTTTGGAGCGCAGTCAGTTGTTCCGCTTATTGAGAAATATGAGAATCTTCTGGTAGTCCAGACCTTTTCGAAATCAAGGTCTATGGCAGGTATGCGGATTGGAATGGCTTTTGGAGATGCCGCCCTGATCCGCTATCTGAATGATGTGAAATATTCCTTTAATTCTTATACTATGGACAGAACATCTTTGGCAGCAGGGACAGCTTCTGTAAAAAATCAGGAATATTTTAAGAAAACCTGTCGTAAGATTATAGAAACAAGAGAATGGACCAAAAAAGAGTTGAAGGCATTGGGATTCTGTTTTGAGGATTCTATGGCAAATTTCATTTTTGCATCCCATGAAAGCTGTCCGGCAGAAGAATTATTCCAGGCTTTGCGCAGCCGTCATATTTATGTAAGATATTTTCCTGAAGGACGTACATCGAACTATTTAAGGATAACGATCGGAACTTGTCAGGAAATGGAAGCTCTGATCACATTCCTGAAGGAATACCTGGGTCAGAGACAGCTATCAGGAAACAGATAGGACAACAGACATAAGTTTCTAAGAATTTACCAACAGGAGGTTTTAATGGAAGTTTTAGTACAATGGTTTACAGAAAATCTGTCACAGTATATTTCAGCGGAGATGGTTGTTTTTATTATATCCATGATTCCGATCCTGGAGCTTAGAGGAGGGCTTCTGGCGGCATCTCTTCTGAAGATTCCGGCAGCTGCGGCGATTCCGATCTGTATTGCAGGAAATATCATTCCGATCCCGTTTATTCTTTTGTTTATCAGAAAGATATTTAAACTGATGAAAAAAACAAAGCTTTTCCATAAGCTGATCGTTAAGCTTGAGGACAGAGCTATGGGAAAAAGCGATCAGATTAAAAAATATGAATTTTGGGGGCTTTTATTGTTTGTGGGAATCCCTCTTCCGGGAACTGGAGCCTGGACAGGTTCTTTGATCGCTTCGCTTCTGGAGGTTGATATCAAAAAATCTTCTCTTGCCATTTTGGGAGGAATCATCATGGCAACAGTGATCATGTATGTAGTGTCTTACGGTCTGCTGGGAAGTATTATTCATTGATCTTCCGAGCTGATTTCTGCCGGGGACGGAAGAACAGGCTGGAACTATGTAACTGTTCACCCGGAATTATCCCGCAGTTTCACTTGTAGACAGACAAAGAGAAGTGTGATAAAATAAAATTCAGTACAAATAAATCTAATACATACAGGGAGTGCATCCCGAGAAAAAGACGGTTCCGGAATTGCTGCGGTTATTTGGCGGCAATCCGGATTCTGATGTTCGTGTCGGTTCAGACAGATTATTCCGTAAATTTTATGATGAAAATGCAGTGAGTCCGGATTTGGTGGACATTATTTTTAAGAAAAGACTGAGGTAATTTTTTATGAGGGAAAAATACGAATCATTGTCACTTGCAACATTAAAAGAGTTGGCAAAGGCAAGAGGGCTCAAGGGAATCTCTGCCATGCGAAAACCAGAATTGATAGAGCGCATGCTTCAGGAAGATGAGAAAGAAACTGTCGGCGGGACGGCAGAAAACAAAAAAAACGATGTGGAAGCGGAACAGAAGACGGATAATGACGGAGAGAAAACAGCAGACCGCCGCGAGGAGGGACAGTCCAGACATCAGGGCCGGACGTACAGACAGAACAGCTATGTGCAGGAAAATCGCGGCAGCTATGATAATAACCGCAGACGGAATAACTGGCAGGAGGACAGCCGCAGAAACAGCAGCCAGGAGGATGGACGCAGAACTTACAGCAACAGTCAGGAGGATGAGACTGTGATGTCTGTAGATACGGCACAGCTTGACAGCGGTGAGAAGGCTAATGGTATTCTGGAAGTGCTTCCGGACGGGTATGGATTTATCCGCTGTGAAAATTATCTTCCAGGTGAAAATGATATCTATGTTTCTCCTGCCCAGATCCGCCGTTTTAACCTGAAAACAGGGGATATCATCCAGGGAAATATCCGGATCAAAACCCAGGGAGAAAAGTTCAGCGCTCTTCTTTATGTGACATCCATCAATGGTTTCCATCCCAGTGAAGGACAGAGACGTTATAATTTTGAGGATATGACACCGATCTTTCCTAATGAGCGTCTTAAAATGGAACGTCCGGGCGGAAGTGTTGCCATGCGTATTGTGGACCTGATCAGCCCTATCGGCAAGGGGCAGCGAGGAATGATCGTATCTCCGCCGAAGGCAGGAAAGACCACACTTTTGAAGGATGTTGCAAAATCCATCCTCAAAAATAACGGAGATATGCATCTGATCATACTGCTGATAGATGAACGTCCTGAGGAGGTAACGGATATTAAAGAGGCTATCCAGGGACCGAATGTAGAAGTGATCTATTCCACATTTGATGAGCTCCCCGATCATCATAAAAGAGTATCTGAGATGGTCATTGAGCGCGCCCGGCGCCTTGTTGAGCACAAAAAAGACGTCACGATTCTTCTGGATTCAATCACCAGACTGGCAAGAGCCTACAACCTCTGTGTTCCACCAAGCGGAAGGACGCTTTCCGGAGGTCTGGATCCGGCTGCTTTACATATGCCGAAACGATTTTTTGGTGCAGCCCGGAATATGCGGGAAGGCGGCAGTCTGACCATTCTTGCAACGGCCCTTGTAGATACAGGAAGCAAAATGGATGATGTGATCTATGAGGAGTTTAAAGGAACTGGAAATATGGAACTGGTTCTTGATCGTAAGCTTCAGGAAAAAAGGGTATTTCCGGCCATCGATATCCAGAAATCCGGTACACGCCGTGAGGATCTCCTGCTCACTCAGGAGGAGCAGGAAACAGTATTCAGTATGCGAAAGGCTTTGAACAGCCTGAAAGCTGATGAGGCAGTGGAACAGATCCTGAATATGTTTTCCCGTACCCGTACCAATGAAGAGTTTGTTCAGACTGCAAAAAAACAGAAATTTTTATAAACGGCTTGCATTTGCTTCAGGGGTATGTTATAATCAGAAAGCTGTAAAATAATAAATTCGTCTAATCAAATACGAATAGAAAATAATAGAAAGATATACAGAGAGGTGAAAATCATGCGCGAAGGAATCCATCCGAACTATCATCAGGCAACTGTAACATGCAACTGTGGAAACACATTTGTAACAGGATCTACAAAAGAAGATATCCATGTGGAAATCTGCTCCAAATGCCATCCGTTCTACACTGGTCAGCAGAAGGCTGCTCAGGCTCGCGGACGTATCGATAAGTTCAACAGAAAATACGGCTTAAACAAATAATTGAACATTAAGAGAAATGTGAGTACAGGTTGAGGTTGGGAAATCTCAACCTGTCTTTGCTTTACAACGGAGATTTTATATGCAGAACAGATCATCAAATATCGGCGGTCAGGCAGTCATGGAAGGAATCATGATGCGGCACAAAGACAAATATTCCATTGGTGTCCGCCGTCCTGACGGAGGAATAGAACTTAAGGTAGAAGATTATAAATGTATTTTTGGAAAGTCTGCTTTTCTTCGGAAACCTGTCATCAGAGGCGTAGTAAGCTTTGTAGACGGTCTGGTGATCGGAACAAAATGTCTTATGTATTCTGCGGAAATAGCAGGGGACGAAGAGGATGAGAAGGAAGCGGCTAAGAACGCTCATCTTACAGAAGAGCAGCGTCAGGCAAAGAAAGAAAAAGAAGATAAACAGTTTAAATGGCTTCTTTACGGGACAGTAGCGCTTTCCATTGTATTGTCTGTGGCAGCTTTTATGCTTCTGCCTTATGCGATTGCCAGTCTTCTGAATAAAGTGGGTGCATCAGAAGTGATCGTAACCATTGCAGAGGCTTTTGTAAAGCTTGCTCTGTTTATGGGATATATGCTTCTTGTTTCACGGATGAAAGATATTCAGAGAACTTTTATGTATCACGGAGCGGAGCATAAATGTATCAACTGTGTGGAAAGCGGGATGCCTCTTACTGTAGAGAATGTAATGAAAAGTTCCAGACAGCATAAAAGATGTGGAACCAGTTTTTTGTTCCTGGTGATGCTGGTGAGTATTTTTCTTCATTTTGTCTTTGTACTGGTGCCGTTTTACTGGGTGAGACTGCTGGGACGTCTTCTCATGGTGCCGGTAGTTGCCGGCATTTCTTTTGAAATGATTCAATGGGCTGGAAGAAGCGATAATAAAATAGCTTCTTTTCTGAGTAAGCCGGGACTTGCCATGCAGAAGCTGACGACCATAGAACCTACTGAGGATATGGTGGAGGTTGCTATTGCTGCAGTGGAAGCGGTATTTGACTGGAAAAAATATTTAAAAGAAGAATTTGGCTGGGAGCCGGGAGAAGAAGCAGATGAAAACGTTTGAGTCTCTTTTTAGAGAAGGGTGTCTGATCCTGGAAACGGCAGGGATAGAAGAAGCCAGGCTGGATGCCTGGCTCCTTCTGGAATATGTAACAGGAAAAAACAGAGCCTGGTACTTTGCACATAGTGACGAATTGGTACAGGAGGAAGAAGCCGGGCAGTATAAGGAACTGTGCAGAAAGCGTTCCGGCCATATTCCTCTTCAGCATCTGACGCAAAATGCCTGCTTTATGGGATATGACTTTTATGTGGATGAAAATGTTCTTGTTCCAAGACAGGATACGGAGACTCTTGTAGAGGAGGCTCTGAAGCTTTTAAAGGATCAGCAGGAGCCTTATATTTTAGATATGTGTACTGGTTCAGGCTGTATTTTGCTGAGTATTTTGAAGGAGCTCCCGGATGCCGGCGGAGTAGGGGCAGACCTTTCTGAGGCTGCTCTAAAGGTGGCAGAAAAGAATGCAGAGAGGCTTCAGGTGCAGGATCGGGTATTTTTTACGCACAGTGATCTGTTTTCCGGAGAATATTTTACACAAAACAGTAGCAAAAAACAGACAGAGTATGATATGCTTATTTCGAATCCGCCCTATATAGCTACGGAGGAAATACAGAAGCTTATGGAAGAGGTACGGCTTCATGATCCTTATATGGCTTTGGACGGAAAAGAGGATGGACTGTATTTTTACCGCAGTATCACTGCCCAGTGCAGCAGATATCTGAAACCAGGCGGCTGGCTTCTTTATGAAATTGGCTATGATCAGGGAACTTCTGTCTCTGATATTATGAAAAAGGCCGGATTTGTGCATGTTAATGTGAAGAAAGACCTGGCAGGTCTCGATCGTGTGGTGTTGGGACAGAAAAAGAAACGGGAGGAACAGAATGTTTGATAAACTGGAGGATCTTTTGATCCGCTTTGATGAGGTTCTTAATGAGCTGGGAGAGCCGGGAGTTACAGATAATCAGGAACGCTTCCAGAAGCTTATGAAAGAACAAAGTGATCTGCAGCCTATTGTGGATGCTTATAAAGAATATAAAGAAAATAAAGAAACGATCCAGGACAGCCTTTCCATGCTGGAAGAGGAAAAGGACGAGGAAATGCGGGAAATGCTCAAAGAGGAGCTTTCTGATGCAAAGAAGAGAGTAGAAGAACTGGAACATGAGATCAAGATCCTGCTTCTTCCCAAAGACCCGAATGACAGCAAAAACGTTATTGTGGAGATCCGTGCAGGTGCAGGCGGAGATGAGGCGGCGCTTTTTGCAGCTGAGATTTACCGTATGTATGTGAAATATGCAGAAAGTCTCCGTTGGAAAACAGAGATGATGAGCCTGAATGAAAATGGTATCGGCGGTTTTAAAGAGGTCACATTTATGATTCAGGGACAGGGGGCATATTCCCGCCTGAAATATGAAAGTGGTGTTCATCGTGTACAGCGTGTTCCGGAAACGGAGTCAGGAGGAAGGATCCATACTTCTACCTGTACAGTTGCTATCATGCCGGAGGCAGAAGAGATTGATTTCCATCTGGATATGAATGACTGTAAGTTTGATGTGTTCCGTGCATCAGGTAATGGAGGACAGTGTGTCAATACCACAGACTCAGCAGTTCGTCTGACGCATATTCCAACAGGAATCGTTATTTCCTGTCAGGATGAGAAATCACAGCTTAAGAATAAGGATAAGGCTTTGAAAGTGCTTCGTTCCCGCCTTTATGAGATGGAGATCGCCAAGCAGCATGATGCGGAGGCAGAGGCAAGAAGAAGTCAGATCGGAACTGGAGACAGATCCGAAAAGATCCGTACCTATAATTTCCCTCAGGGACGTGTGACAGATCACAGGATTAAGCTGACCCTGCATCGCCTGGACAGCATCCTGGGCGGTGATCTCAGCGAGATCATTGACAGCCTGATCGCAGCAGACCAGGCGGCTAAACTTGCAAACTTAAATGATGAACAGTAACTGGTCATCAGTTGAGAAATATAAGCGTCAGAAATACTGGCAATGATATATGGAGGAGAAAAATGAAAAAAACAGCACTTGTAATCATGGCAGCAGGAATCGGAAGCCGCTTTGGCAAAGGTATCAAGCAGCTTGCACCTGTAGGACCAAATGGTGAGATCATTATGGATTATTCTATCCATGATGCACTGGAGGCTGGCTTTAATAAAGTCGTATTCATTATCAGAAAGGATATTGAAGAAGAGTTCCGTACAGTGATCGGCAACAGGATCGAGAAGATCACAGAAGTAGAATATGCGTTCCAGGCCCTGGAGGATCTTCCGGAGGGATTTGAGAAGCCGGAAGCCAGGACAAAGCCCTGGGGAACCGGACAGGCTGTCCTTGCAGCCAGGAAAGTTCTTTCTGAGCCGTTTATGGTTATCAACGCAGATGATTACTATGGAAAAGAAGCATATGTAAAAGTCCATGATTATCTGGTACAGGAGCAGGAAGCGGATGGTGTTATGCATATCTGTATGGCAGGCTTCCGTCTTGGAAATACGTTAAGCGACAATGGAAGTGTTACCAGAGGCATCTGTCATATTGAAGACGGGGCACTTACCGGGGTGACAGAAACTCATGATATTTATAAAACGGAAAGCGGAGCGGAAACCAGAAGTGAAGAGGGACAGGCAGAAGAACTTGATGTCAATAGTCTTGTATCCATGAATATGTGGGGACTGACTCCGAAATTTATGGATGTTCTGGAAAATGGCTTTGTGGAATTTTTAAATGAGATCAAACCGGGAGATATTAAGAAAGAATATCTTCTTCCGGAAATGGTCGATCGCCTGATCAAGGCCGGAAAAGCAAAAGTAGACGTTCTTGAAACAAAGGATACCTGGTTTGGTGTTACTTATCAGGAAGATAAGGCTTCTGTTATAGCAGCCTTTGAAAAGCTTGTGAAAGACGGAGTATATCCGGAAAACCTTTATAAATAAACCGGCAGTCTGTATCAGTATGCAGAAGCAGGTAAAGGAGGAATTATTATGGGAAAATATTTTGGAACTGATGGATTTCGCGGTGAGGCAAATGTTCAGCTGACAGTAGATCATGCTTTTAAGGTGGGACGTTACGTAGGATGGTATTACGGACGCGATCATAAGGCAAAAATAGTGATCGGCAAGGATACCAGACGCAGCAGCTATATGTTCGAATATGCACTGGTAGCAGGACTTACCGCTTCCGGAGCAGATGCATATCTTCTTCATGTGACAACTACTCCAAGTGTTTCTTATGTAGTGCGCACGGAAGATTTTGACTGTGGAATCATGATCTCTGCAAGTCATAATCCGTTTACAGACAATGGTATTAAGCTTCTTAATGGGAATGGACAGAAGATTGAAGCGGAGGTTGAAGCAAGGATCGAGGCATATCTGGACGGAAAGCTGGAGGAGCTTCCACTTGCAACAGGAGAAGATATTGGAAGAACCGTAGACTTTGCTTCCGGAAGAAACCGCTACATCGGTTATCTGATTTCCATTCCATGCCGCGACTTCAAAAACATCCGTGTGGGTCTGGACTGCTCCAACGGAAGTTCTTCTGCCATTGCAAAGAGCGTTTTTGATGCCCTTCGCGCAAAGACCTATGTGATCAATAATGATCCTGATGGAACGAACATCAATACAAACTGCGGATCCACCCATATTGAGGTGCTTCAGAGATATGTTGTGGAAAAAGGTCTGGATATCGGTTTTGCCTATGATGGCGATGCGGATCGCTGTATCGCAGTGGATCACAGAGGAAATATCATTGACGGAGACAAGATCATGTATGTATGCGGAAAATACATGAAAGAAAAAGGCAGACTGAACGGAAACACAGTAGTGACTACAGTTATGTCTAATATGGGGCTGTACAAGGCGCTGGAAAAAGAAGGCATCGACTATGAGCAGACAGCAGTAGGTGATAAATATGTGGCAGAAAATATGCTGGAAAATAATTACAGCATTGGAGGCGAGCAGTCCGGCCATATTATTTTCAGCAAATATGCTGCAACAGGAGACGGCATCCTGACATCTCTGATGATTATGGAAGCATGTGTGGAGAAAAAATCCACACTTTGTGATCTGGCAAAAGAGATGAAAGTTTATCCTCAGATACTGAGAAACGTCCGTGTAGCGGATAAAGTGGCAGCAAGAGAGAATCCAAAGGTAAAGGCGGCTGTAGAGGCTGCAGCAAGAGCTTTGGGAACAGATGGCCGTATCCTTGTAAGAGAAAGCGGTACAGAGCCGCTGATCCGTGTTATGGTAGAAGCAGGGACAGAGGATATCTGTGCAGAGCATGTGAACAATGTAGTAAAAGTAATCGAATCTGAAGGACTTATTGCAGAATAAGGAAGATACATGAATACAAAAAAAATCGGATGTATACTGGCAGTAGGTATGGGAGTAACTCTTCTGGCAGGCTGCGGAAGCGAAAAAAAGAATATTTATAAGCAGGCAGAGGAAAATCTGGAGCAGGGAAACTACCAGGAAGCGCTGGAAGGCTATGAGGCTTCGATTTCTAATGGATACAAGCCAACAGAATCCTTCCGGGGGGCAGGGATCGCCAGATTGCGTATGGGAGATCCGGAAGGTGCTGTGGATGCTTTTACCAAGGCTCTTGGGACAGATAAGGCGGGAAAATCCCTGCGTCAGGATATCATTTCTTATCGTGCCACAGCGGAACTTCAGGCAGGACTTGAAGATGATGCCATGGCTGACTGTCAGACACTGGCATCGGATTATTCCATGAATGCAGATACCTATTTCCTTACCGGAAGTGTGGCTCTTGCCATGGACGGATATGATGAGGCTGCATCTAATTTTCAGCAGGCATATGGAGAAAAACCGGATTATGCCATGGCGCTTCAGATTTATGAGGCATATGAAGCGCGGGATATGGAGGCAGACGGAACCAGATATCTGGAGGCTGTTCTTGAAAACGCACCAAAGAATGCCCGGGATTATTATGAGAGAGGCCATATTTACTACTGTATGGAGGATTATGATAATGCCAAAAAAGAGCTGACAAAGGCTGCTGAAAAAGGCAGCGCTCAGGCAGAGCTGCTGCTTGGAACAGTATGTCTTGCCCAGGGGGATACAGCTGCTGCAAGATCTATGTATCAGGATTATCTTAACCTTGAAGATAGCAGTAAGGCGCCCGGATATAATGGGATGGCCCTTTGTGATCTTGCGGATGGAGATCCGGACAGTGCTCTTGCGAATATTGCCAGCGGGCTTGAGTCAGCAGAGACAAATGAAATGCAGGAACTTCTTTTTAATGAGATTGCCGCCTATGAAAAAAAACTTGATTTTTCTACGGCTTATGCCAAAGCGCAGGAGTATGTAAAAATGTATCCGGACGATAAGGAAGCCCAGAAAGAACTTGTTTTCCTTAAGTCCAGAACCGGAGAATAGCTATGCAGTTTTATGATTTTAAGGAGATTCAGGAACGAGTGATCCTGATTGGTGTTCAGACAGATGCCGGAGAGGACGTGGAGGCTTCGCTGGATGAACTTGAGGAGCTTGCCCAGACAGCAGGGGCAGAAACAGCGGCTAAAGTGATCCAGAACAGAGAATCCGTCCATCCGGGGACTTATATCGGGCGTGGAAAGATCCAGGAGGTAAAAAACCTGTTGACAGCTCTTGACGCTAATGGAGTTATCTGTGATGATGAACTTTCACCTTCCCAGATGAATAATCTGGAAAGAGAATTAGAGTGTAAGGTCATGGACAGGACTCTTCTGATCCTTGATATTTTTGCCGGACGGGCAGTGACAAGTGAAGGGAAGATACAGGTGGAACTGGCACAGCTGCGCTACCGTGCGGTTCGTCTTGTAGGACTTCGTGATTCTCTGTCCAGACTTGGAGGAGGAATCGGAACAAGAGGTCCGGGAGAAAAGAAACTGGAGACAGACAGACGTCTGATCCGCACCAGGATTTCTGCTTTGAAGGCAGAGCTTGCTCAGGTGGAAAAGCATCGGGAACTGATCCGTGGGAACCGTTCTAAGGGAATGCTTAAGACAGCAGCTATTGTAGGATATACAAATGCCGGAAAATCAACACTTCTGAATACACTTACCGGTGCGGAGATCCTGGCGGAGGATAAACTTTTTGCCACGTTGGATCCTACGACAAGAATGCTGGAGCTTGATGACGGACAGCAGATACTTTTAACAGATACAGTAGGGTTTATCCGCAAGCTTCCCCATCACCTGGTAGAGGCGTTTAAGAGTACCCTGGAAGAGGCGAAGTATGCAGATTATATCATTCATGTGGTAGACGCGTCGAATCCTCAGGCGGAAATGCAGATGGAGGTAGTCTATAAGACTCTGAGAGAACTGGGGGCTTCCGGAAAAAAAGTGATCACTTTGTTTAATAAACAGGATCTTGTTACGGAATCCGACCTTCGTGATCCTAATGCTGACCAGATCATCAAATGCTCTGCAAAAACCGGAAAGGGTTTAACGGAGCTGAAAGAGACTTTGTCCGGATTCCTGGCAGAAGAGCAGGTGTATCTGGAAGAACTTTATTCCTACAGAGAGGCAGGCAAGCTCCAGACTATTCGTGAATATGGACAGCTTCTTTCTGAGGAGTACCGGGAGGACGGTATTTTTGTACGTGCAAAGATTCCGGCAGAATTTTTTGTGCGGGTAATGCCGGAAAGATAAATTTATTTTTTCAGCAGTTTTCAGACGGTCGGAAAGTCTGGAACTGCCTGTAAATACAGGAAAAACAACCATTATATATAGTGTTTTTTGGATAGAAAATCACTATATATAGTGGTTTTTCTGCTTTTGGGGCGGTTGACGGAAACAGGATAGTTTGATAGAATGTAAATCAGGTTTTTACAATTTATCATATGAGGTATGGCAAAGGAGGAAATAACAGTATGTTTCAGGTAGTCAAACGGGATGGAGAGATTGCTGATTTCCAGATGGCAAAAATATCATCTGCCATCAACAAGGCCTTTGAGGCAAAAGAAAAGAATTACAGTCAGGATATGATCGATCTTCTGGCTTTAAGAGTGACTGCAGATTTTCAGGATAAGATTCTGGAGGATCTGATAACAGTAGAAGATATTCAGGACAGTGTGGAAAATGTACTGATCCAGGCGGGATATAGTGATGTTGCCAAAGCGTATATTCTTTATCGTAAGCAGAGAGAAAAAATCCGCAATATGAAATCTACAATCCTTGATTATAAGGAGATTGTAAACAGCTATGTAAAAGTAGAAGACTGGAGAGTGAAGGAGAATTCTACAGTTACCTATTCCGTAGGAGGACTGATCCTCAGCAATTCCGGTGCGGTAACAGCAAATTACTGGCTGTCTGAAATCTATGACAACGAGATCGCAGAGGCGCACCGAAACGCAGATATCCATATCCATGATCTTTCCATGCTTACCGGATACTGTGCAGGATGGTCTTTAAAACAGCTGATCCAGGAAGGCCTTGGAGGAATTGAGGGCAAGATCACTTCTGCTCCGGCTAAACATTTAAGCGTACTCTGCAATCAGATGGTAAACTTCCTGGGTATCATGCAGAATGAGTGGGCAGGAGCTCAGGCATTTTCCTCCTTTGATACCTATCTTGCACCTTTTGTTAAGGTGGATAACTTAAGCTACCATGAGGTAAAGAAATGTATTGAATCCTTTATTTACGGTGTAAACACACCAAGTCGCTGGGGAACTCAGGCGCCGTTTTCCAATATTACTCTGGACTGGACTGTGCCGGATGATCTGGCAGAGCTTCCGGCTATTGTAGGCGGCAAAAATATGGACTTTAAATATAAGGACTGCAAAAAAGAAATGGATATGGTAAACCGTGCTTTCATTGAGACAATGATTGAGGGTGATGCCAATGGAAGAGGATTTCAGTATCCGATCCCAACCTACTCCATTACCAGGGATTTTGACTGGTCTGATACGTTAAACAACCGTCTTCTGTTTGAAATGACAGCAAAATACGGAACTCCGTATTTTTCCAACTATATTAACAGTGATATGAAGCCAAGTGATATCCGAAGCATGTGCTGCCGTCTCCGTCTGGATCTTCGTGAGCTGCGCAAAAAGAGCGGCGGATTCTTCGGCTCCGGTGAGAGTACCGGCTCCGTAGGAGTTGTTACCATCAATATGCCGCGTATTGCTTATCTTTCCAAAACCCCGGAGGAATTTTACCGGAGACTGGATCATATGATGGATATTTCAGCCAGATCCCTGCACATTAAAAGACAGGTGATCTCCAAACTTCTGGATGAGGGGCTGTATCCTTACACAAAAAGATATCTGGGAAGCTTCAGTAATCATTTTTCCACCATTGGTCTGGTGGGTATGAATGAGGCCGGGCTGAATGCCAGATGGCTGGGCTGCGACATGACGGATGAGAGAACCCAGAAATTTACGAAAGAGGTTCTGGAACATATGAGAAATCGACTTTCTGATTATCAGGAGCAGTACGAGGGAGAACTTTTTAATCTGGAGGCAACTCCGGCAGAGTCTACGGCATACCGTCTTGCCAAGCATGACAGAAAGCGCTGGCCGGATATTAAGACAGCAGGAAGTAAGGGAGATACTCCTTATTATACAAACAGCTCTCATCTTCCGGTTGAATTCAGCTCTGATATTTTTGATGCTCTGGATATTCAGGACGAACTGCAGACTCTTTATACATCAGGAACAGTATTTCACGGTTTTCTCGGAGAAAAGCTGCCTGACTGGAAAGCTGCCGCTTCTCTGGTTCGTAAGATTGCAGAGAATTATAAGCTTCCGTACTATACGATCTCGCCGACCTATTCTGTATGCAGCGAGCATGGCTATTTAAGCGGTGAGCATTTTACCTGTCCGAAATGCGGCAAAAAAGCCGAGGTTTACAGCCGTATCACAGGATATTACCGCCCGGTACAGAACTGGAATGACGGGAAAGCGCAGGAATACAAAAACAGGACACTGTATGACATTACTCATTCTACATTAAAAAAAGTCCATACAAGTATGGTGACCATGACAAAGGATGATGTAAAGGTGGAGCCTCTGGAGACTCATAAGTATTTATTTACGACCAGTACCTGTCCAAACTGCCGTATGGCAAAAAAGATGCTGGAGGGTGAAGAACTTGAGATTATTGATGCAGAAAAGAATCCGGAGCTGGCAAGGCAGTTTGGCATTATGCAGGCGCCTACACTGGTGATTACAGACGGAGAACATCTGAAAAAATACGTTAATGCCTCCAATATTCAACGATATGTGGATGAGGAGCTCTGATGTACAGGATTTTTCTGGTGGAGGATGACGAAACCTTTTGTACGCTTGTAAAAAAACATCTGGAATCATGGGGCTACGAGGTTACGGCAGCTGAGAATTTTCTTGATATCACAGGAGAGTTTATCAGATCAGAAGCACAGCTTGTGCTTCTGGATCTGAAACTTCCAGGTTTTAACGGATTTCACTGGTGTGAAGAGATCAGACGTATCTCCCAGGTTCCTATTGTGTTTCTGTCCTCTGCCGCAGATAATATGAATATAGTCATGGCAATGAGCCGGGGGGCAGATGATTTTATTTCCAAGCCTTTTGATCTAGAGGTTTTGTCTGCGAAAGTACAGGCCATCCTCCGAAGAGCTTATTCCTTTGGCACAGGGGCAGATCTTCTGGAAAGGAACGGAGCGATCCTGAATCTGGGAAGCGGTACCCTGAATTATCAGGGAAGTACAGTGGATCTGACCAGAAATGAGCTGCGGATCCTGAATCTTCTTTTTTCTCAGGGAGGGAAGGCGGTCAGTCGGGAATCAATCATGCAGATGCTCTGGGAAAATGATGATTTTGTGGATGACAATACTCTGACTGTCAATGTGAACCGTCTGAGACGAAAGCTGGAAGGGATTGGACTTGGCGGTATGATCGTGACGAAAAAAGGTTTGGGTTATATGGTACTGTAGGAAGGAGTACAGATGAGCGGCTATTTGAGGAAAATGTGGAAAACCTTCCTTTTGTTCCTGAGCTTTTGTGGAATACTGGGTTTGACTTTCTGGCTTTACGGCTGTTCCCTGGAACCTGTATTTTATGGATCGGTACTGTGTATGATTCCGGCAGCAGGTGCGTTTTTGTACGGATGGAACAGATTCCGCAAAGAGAAGGAGCTGCTGGAGCGGATCCAGATTCTTCTTCCGCTGGAACTGGAGACTCTTCCTGAACCGGAAGACGAGAGGGAAGAGCTTCTGCACCAGATCATTTGCAGGCTGAATCAGATGCGGATGGATGCAGAAGAAAAAAGAATACGTTCTCATCAGGAAATGACAGATTACTATACCATGTGGGTCCATCAGATCAAAACGCCTATTGCAGCCCTTCGCCTGATTCTTGCGGAAGATGTGGAAAAGAACCGGGCAGCGGCCGGAGAACTTTTCCGGGTGGAGGAATATGTGGAAATGGTTCTGGGATATCTGAGGACAGAAGATATGTCTTCTGATATGCAGTTTAAAGAATGCAGTCTGGACAGTATTATCCGGGAGCAGATCTATAAATATGCATCTATATTTATCGGAAAAAAACTGAAGCTGATTTATTCAGGAACGGAAGAAAGGGTGCTTACAGATCCGAAATGGCTGGGATTTGTGATCGGACAGTGCCTTTCCAATGCTCTGAAGTATACAAAAACAGGAGGAATCCATATTTATCTCTCTGAGTCACGTCCCCATACACTGGTGATTCCTTCCTCTGCCGGCTGCATGTGTTCATATCAGCATGGCTTTTCCATTGATGAAGAAGCTTTTGCTGATGGTGGGAATGAGCAATGACCGTCTGTTTCTTCTGTGCACGGCTGTCACAGTTCTGGTTTTTGCTGCGATATACGGACTGATTTATATGGCTACAGCCAGAGCTTATTATCATATTCTGGAAAAAGCAGAATAAGAAAGAAATGATTTTTATTTACAATCGTCCTGTTAAAACGTATAATGAGATACGGAATAAGGAGTGTGAATAAGAATCATGGAACAAAAGATAAATAAACAACAGTTTATACGGGGACTCCATGACGGGGTCCCTATTGCGTTGGGATATTTTGCCGTGTCCTTTACATTTGGAATGATGGCCGTGTCCGGAGGGATGTCAGTATGGCAGGCAACGCTGATCTCGCTGACCAATCTGACTTCGGCAGGACAGTTTGCAGGACTGGATATTATGATTGCCTGTGGTTCTCTGTGGGAGATGGCTCTGACACAGCTGATCATCAATCTGCGCTACAGTCTGATGTCATTTTCAGTTTCTCAGAAGCTGGAGAGAAATCTGGCTCCCTGGCATCGGTATGCAGTGGCTTTTGGTATGACGGATGAGATTTTTGGTATCAGTATCAGCCAGCCGGGGCGGCTGAATCCTTTTTATAATTATGGTGCAATGAGCGCTGCCATTCCAGGATGGACATTAGGAACCCTGATGGGAGCCATGGCTGGAAACATCATGCCGGGATTTATGGCAAGTGCGTTAAGCGTGGCCATTTATGGAATGTTTCTGGCACTGATCATTCCTCCGGCAAAAAAACACAGGGCAGTATGTAAGGTGGTTATAGGAGCCATGGCGATGAGCAGCCTGTTTGCTTACATGCCGCTGCTGAACAGGGTTTCTTCAGGATTTGTGATCATTATCACTACATTGGTGGTGGCAGGAGCTGCTGCGTATTTCTGTCCTGTTGGAGACGGAGAGGAGGAAAAACCGTGAATTACAGTGTTTGTATGTATATTTTTGTAATGGCGGCAGTAACTTATCTGATTCGTATGCTGCCTTTGGTACTTTTTAAAAAAGAGATCACCAGTCCGTTTTTGAAATCCTTTTTGTATTACGTTCCCTATGCCTGTCTGGCAGCTATGACATTTCCGGCAATCCTGACGGCGCCGTCTTCAGGAATGGCTGCGGGGGCAACTGGACTGATTGCCGCACTGATCGCTGCATATAAGGAAAGAAGTCTTCTGACAGTAGCACTTATTGCATGTGGAGCAGTGTTTGTAGTGGAAAGAGTGCTGGAAATGATTGGCTAATAATGTCCTGTTTACAGTCCTGTTTACAGCAGTTTTTACTATTGCATCAATGGGAATGTGTGTGATAGAATATATTATAAGTGTTTATATGAGGGTAAGTGGAAAAAACACAAGACAGGTTAAACACCTGTACAATGAATGAAAGGAATTACTGAAGTTGGATAAGGTAAAAACAGACTACGGAGAGATATTAGATGACAAAAGCCGGGATGAAGTGGAAATTGATCTTTTGGAAATTTTGAAAGCATTGAAAAACAAGATCATGTTTATTCTGGCAGCAGGTCTTCTGGCTGCCTGTATCAGCGGAGCATTTACACATTTTGCAGTTACACCTATGTATCAGTCTATGTCTAGTATTTTGGTTCTTTCAAAAGAAACCACACTGACATCACTGGCTGATCTTCAGTTAGGAACCAGCTTGACAAGTGATTACACAGTACTGATTAAAAGTACTCCGGTTTTAGAGCAGGTGATAGAAAATCTGAATCTGGATATTTCTTATGAAGAATTGAAAGCGAAGATTACTATTACTAATCCTACGGACAGCCGTATTCTTGAAATTACAGTTGAGGATGCAGACCCGATTTTGGCAAAGAAGATTGTGGATGAGATTGCGGAAGTTTCTTCTGATTATATTGGTGATAAAATGGAGGTTATTCCGCCTAAGATTATTGAAACAGGAAAGATTCCTGTTGTAAGATCCTCACCAAGTGTAAAAAAGAACGTACTTCTTGGATTTGTGTTTGGTGCATTTGTATGTGCAGCGCTGATTGCAGTAAATGCAATTATGGATGATTCTCTGAAAACAGAAGAGGATATTATTAAGTATTTGGATACTTCTGTCCTTGCGGTTGTTCCAGACAGAAAAGATTATGTGAACTATAATAAACGAAGAAACAGACGCCATTAAGGTGAAGGGAGTAGCTGTTTGATGAGAAATGTTGAGATAGAGGATATAAGAAAACCGAATTATTTTTATGACGAAGCAATTAAAACATTAAGGACAAATCTTCAGTTGTCAGGAAAAAGAATAAAATCTATTCTGATAACTAGTAGTTATCCAAATGAGGGGAAAAGTGATATCTCTATCAGTCTTGCAAAAGAACTAAGCAGTATTGGCAAAAAAGTGCTTCTGATAGATGCAGATATTCGAAAATCAGCTTATTTTACACATTTTCGTGTGAACCAGGAAGTGAAAGGAATGTCGCAGTTTCTTAGTGGACAGATTGCAGTAAAAGATCTGATTTACGCCACTAATTATGAAAATTTGGATATTATTTTTGGAGGTTCACCGGCTCCTGATCCTACAAGCTTACTGGGAGATGAGATTTTTGGTGCATTTATGAAAGAAATTAGAGGTTATTATGATTATATAATTTGTGATACACCTCCAGTAGCAAATATTATTGATGCGGTGCTTGTGGCGAAATATTGTGATGGAGCTATTTTCGTTGTGGAGCAGGGAGCAGTCAGTTATCGTGTTGCGCAGAAAGCGATGAATCGTCTTAGAAGAGCCGGATGTAGGATTTTGGGTACTGTATTAAATAAGGCGGATCAGACTCAGGATAAATATTATAAAAAATATGGACAGTATTATAGAAAATCAGAAAATGATCAAGGGTGACATATCTGCAGGAAGAGAGGCAGGATTAAATTGACTTGGAACAGTGGAAAAAGTAATAAAAAAATGAATATAATCCTTGCGATTGTTTCAATAGTACTGATATTGGTATTGGGTATGGTTTTGGTTACAGACCATAGAAGTACAGGCAAGGAGACAAAAGAATTAACAGAACTTGCTGATAAAGAAAAAAAAGGTATTGAAGATTATGAAAATGTAAAGAAGCGGGCGGCAGAGTTGGCAGAACAGTCTCAAACTTCTGAAGAAGACAGTGATTCGAAGGAATCTGCGACAAAAGCTTCTGATGCTGAAGATACAGATGAAATTGAAAGAAAAGAAACTAAACAAACAGATTCTTCACAAGAGAATGACACAAAATGAGTAGTTCATTTAGAAAAAAAAGTGTAAAAAGAAAAAAAAATTTAGTTTTAATATTGTTTGCTATAATTGCTGCAATGGGAGGATGTTGTTTTTTATGGAGTCAGATGCCAGATCAACCTACAGTTACAGCAGTAAGTGTAAACAGAAATAATGTAAGTAAGACAGATAATACTATAATAGAATACAATGGAACAGAGTATCATTATAATGATCATCTTACCAATTATCTTTTTTTAGGAATTGATACGCGGGAAAAAGTTTCTGATTATACGAGACAAAGTGATGCAGGACAGGCGGATGTCATTTTTTTAATATCTGTAGATAGAGTTACGAAGAAGACACAGATTCTTGTTATTCCAAGAGATACTATAACAGAAATAGAAGTATTTAATCCATCTGGGAAGAGTCTTGGTACTACTCAGGATCATATTAACATACAGTATGCATATGGAGATGGAAAAGATAAAAGCTGTCAGCTTATGAGTGACGCTGTATCAAGACTTCTGGGAAATATTCCAATTCAAAAATATTGTTCACTTAATATGGATGGCATTCCTTTACTGACAGAAGCAGTAGATGGTGTTACGGTAACAGTACCAGATAGCAGCCTGGAATTTCAAAATCCGGAATTTTATGAGGGCGCAGTTGTAGAACTTACAAGTGGAAATACAGAAATGTTTGTTCGATATAGAGATACATTGCAACCGGGGAGCGCTATGATACGCCAGACCCGTCAGAAAGTATTCATGAAAGCTTTTATAGAAAAAGCAAGAAAAAAGGCGACGGAAAATGCTTCTTTTGTCATAGATCTTTTTGAAGGATTAAAACCGTATACTATTACAAATATAAGTAATGATGTGTTTGCAGAACTTCTGACTGCATCAGAAGGAACTATGGCAGATATAAAAACAGTTCCCGGAGAAACTGTAGAAGGTGAAAATTTTGATGAGTACCATGTATATGAAGAAGAGCTGACAAGGCTTTTAGTAGAAATGCTTTTTACAAAATGAGAGATATTTAGTACAGCACTATTATCTATAAATTAAAAAGAAAAGGAGCGATTTATTATGAAATTAAGAAAATGTCTTATGGTATGTGCATTGGCTTCTGTAATGACTGTGGGATCCGTGTCTTTTGTGAATGCAGCAGGAAGTCGTACAAATGATTTGACAGTAACTGGTGATACAGCACAGCAGTATGAAATTACTGCAGAGATTGAAGAATCTGAGGCATACAGGACTTTAGCGCAGGAAGCACCGGAAATTGTGGATATTATTGATGGTGTAAATGATGGCACTATGGAGATGGTTGATGTAATCACAAAACTTCAGGATATGGCTGAAACTATCGAAGATGAAGAAGTAAAAACCGCTTTAGAAGAAGTGATTGCTGTTCTTGAAAAAAAAGAATTTGTAACAGGTTTTATAGATTTGATTGCATTGGAAGCAGCCGAAGAAAATGAAGAGGGTAATTATGAAATTAGTATTTCAGTGCCGAGCCTGACAGACAAGATGGAAAATGTCGAAATCCTTCATTATAGTATGGATCGTTCTGTATGGGAAATTGTTGAACCTACAGATGTGGATTTAGAAAAAAAAGTTATTGAAGCAGAATTTGAAGATCTTTCTCCGATTGCTGTTATTTGTGATCAGATAGAGGATGCGGAATAATTTATATATACATATGTTTTAATTAGACTGGGAAGGAACTCTTTTCGTGAATTTGCGGAAGGAGTTCCTTTTTTTGATTGGAGTTTTCTGCGCTATATTGTTAAAGCAAAAGAAAAATGTTATACTGTTGTAAAAGTCTTAAAGAAATCTCTGTACGCAACAGCAGCATAATTTACAGAAATAATATATAGCTTGGAAGGAAGAGGAAAATGTCAGATAAGCTGAATGTACTGAAACAAAATAAAGTTGGAAAGTTTGATTATAATATTGTTTTGATCGGATTTATGGGAACAGGAAAAAGTACAGTTTCTTCCTATCTGAAAAAAAATTTTGGCATGGAAGTGGTCGAAATGGATCAGATTATTTCAGAAAGACAGGGGATGAACATTTCCGATATTTTTAAAACTTATGGAGAAGAATATTTTCGTGATCTTGAAACAGACCTTCTGATTGAAATGCAGTCCAGAAAAAATGTAGTAATTTCATGTGGCGGCGGTGTACCAATGCGAGAGCGGAACGTGGTTGAAATGAAGAAAAACGGAAAGGTCGTTCTTCTTACAGCAAAACCGGAAACTATCCTGGAGAGGGTGAAAAATGATCATGGACGTCCGCTGCTGGAAGGTAATAAAAATGTAGAATTTATTGCAGAGCTTATGGAAAAGCGTCGTGAAAAATATGAAGCTGCTGCGGATATTATGATTGAAACAGATGGTAAAACGAAGCAGGAGATCTGTAAGGAACTGATGCAGAGAATTTCCGGCTGAAAAGAACTGATAAGAATCGGGGAACAGATTTTGAATTTATAAAGTGTAAAGCACCAAAACAGATATTAGAGGAGGGAAATATTATGGAACAGAGGATCAAGGGGACAACAGGACTTATGATGCTGATCGGAAGTCCTGTAGGACATTCCGGATCACCGGCTATGTACAATTTCAGCTTTCAGCATAATAACCAGGACTATGCATACATGGCTTTTGATATTAAGGAAGATCAGGTGGGGGAAGCTTTGGACGCCATGCGCCTTTTTAAAATGAGAGGAGCCAATGTGACCATGCCCTGTAAAAATGAAGCGGCAAGATTTGTAGATGAGCTTTCTCCGGCAGCACGGATCATTGGAGCAGTAAATACGATTGTTAATGAAAACGGGAAGCTTGTAGGCCATATTACAGACGGAACCGGATTTGTACAGAATTTAAGAGAACATGGAGTTGACGTAAAAGGAAAAAAAATGGTGGTTCTTGGTGCGGGCGGAGCAGCTACAGCCATTCAGGTACAGTGCGCTCTTGACGGAGCTGCTTCTATTTCTATTTTTAATCCGGATGATCCGTTCCTGGAACGGGCAAAAAATACTGCAGAGAAATTAAAACAAGAAGCACCAGAATGCCAGGTGCAGGTGTTCTGTCTTGAAGATCAGGATAAGCTGAGAGAAGAAGTTGAAAAGGCAGATATTCTGGTAAACGGAACTCTTGCAGGAATGAAGCCACATGAGGATACAACTCTGATCACAGATACAGCTATGTTCCGGCCGGAGCTTGTAGTGGCGGATGTAGTTTATAATCCGGAAGAGACCAGGCTTCTCCGGGAGGCAAAGGAAGCCGGCTGCAAGACTGTAGGCGGTAAGGGAATGCTTCTCTGGCAGGGAGCTGCTGCATATAAGCTGTATACGGGAATGGATATGCCAGTAGAAGCATATCGTAAATTCCAGGAACAAAACGAAGAAAAATAAAGTGGAAAATATTATCCAGATAAAAATGCTCCGCATTCCTGCGGAGCACTTTCTTTAAAGATTGAGGAAGTAAGAAGCGGATTTGTACGCTTTTTATAGGAAGTTTCTGTTATTTTTCAAGGAAAGAAAGGTCAATTTCTCCTTCAAAAACAGTAGTTGCCGGACCGGTCATATAGACTAGGTTTTCCTGACGGTTCCACAGGATTTCCAGATCACCGCCTAAAAGCTTTACGGTGACAGGCACGTCTTCGTCAACCAGACCGTTTAAGGTAGAGGCAACGGCAACGGCACAGGCTCCTGTTCCACAGGCAAGGGTCTCACCGGAACCTCTTTCCCATACACGCATCTGAAGTGTATGCCGGTCAATGACTTTTACAAATTCAGTATTGATCCGGTCTGGAAAGTTGATATGATTTTCGAACGCTGGTCCGATTTCAGCGATATCAAGATTTTCTACATCATCCATATAGACAATGGCATGGGGATTTCCCATGGAAACAGCAGTGATATGATACGTTTTTCCATTTACAATCAGCGGCTCATTAATGACCTGCTCTTTTTCAGATACAACAGGAATGGTCTTGGCATTCAGTATAGGAGAGCCCATATTTACCTTTACAGAAGAAACCTTATTGTTTTTTACAGTAAGCTCCAGATATTTGATTCCGCTTTTAGTTGCTACGCTGATGTTTTTTTTGTGTACAATACCCTTGTCATAAGCGAATTTTGCCACACAGCGGATTCCATTTCCACACATGGCTCCCTGTGAGCCGTCAAGATTATACATATCCATTTCGCAGTCAGCCACATCAGATGGTTTTACCAGAATCAGTCCGTCTGAGCCAATCCCGAAATGCCTGTCACTGACAAATTTTGCCACTGCGGAAGGGTTATTTACGGTTTCCTGGAAACAGTCTACATAGACATAATCGTTTCCGATTCCCTGCATTTTTGTAAATTTCATAAATTTCCTCCTCGTTATTGATACACTGCAGAGCCGAAAAAAGGATTTCCGAACTTTGCACCCCTTATTTAATAACGTTATCAGTATATAGAAAAAATGTTATAGTTCTGTGAAATCAGAATAAAAAAACCAAGAATTTTATAATAACTTCTGAAATTCCGGAAAAGGTGTAAGGCTCCTGTTTAAAATTCCGGTTATCCGGGCAATCAGGATTCCGTAATTAGTAATTGGAACCTTCTGATCACGGCAGCATGCAATCCGATATTTCATTTCTCTTTCGTTAAGCATACATCCGCCACAGTGAACCACAAGTTTATAATCAGATACATCATCTGGAAACTCTGTTCCTGAAGTAAATACAAATTCAGGTTCTGCTCCGGTGAATTTCCGAATCATATTGGGAATCTTTACGGTTCCAATATCGTCGCACTGACGATGATGAGTGCAGCCTTCCGCAATCAGGATCTTATCTCCGTGTTGAATGTTTTTTAAAGCGGCAGCGCCTTCTGTCAAAGTGCCAAGATCTCCTTTGTATCTTGCAAAGAGAATGGAAAAAGAGGTAAGAGAAATCTCTTCAGGTGTAACGCTGGAAACCTGGGCGAAAGCCTGGCTGTCAGTGATAACCAATCTGGGATGGATATCTTTTGAAAGAAAATGCTCCAGGGTATCTTTCAGCTCTGTATCCCTGACTACAAGGGAAAGTGCACCGCATTCCAGAATGGCGCGGATAGTTTGCTGCTGCGGAAGGATCAGGCGGCCTTTTGGGGCTGCTTTATCGATAGGGATTACAAGGATTACCAGATCCAGAGGACAGACAAGATCGCTGATCAGTGGATATTTATGCGTGTCTTCCGGTTTCAGGGAAGCGATTTTTTCTTTTAGCTCATGTATTCCGGAACCGGTAGCTGCGCTGATAAAAAGTTCATTGCCGGCAGCTGTATCCGTATGGGGCGGGAAGGCTGTGCCGGAAATTTCTCCGGGGATAAGATCCGCTTTGTTGTATACCAGAATCCAGGGAATATTTTTTTCCTGAAAGCGGTGTATCAAAGCCTCTTCATGTTCTGTTATGCCAATAAGAACATCTACTACAAGTATGGCAATATCTGTTTTGTTCAGAATCTGATAACTTTTTTTTATACGAAGAGCACCCAGATCTCCTTCATCGTCAATTCCCGGGGTATCGATGAGCATCACTGGTCCCAGAGGTAAAAGCTCCATGGTTTTATATACCGGATCGGTAGTGGTTCCTTTTATATTAGAAACAATGGCAAGGTCCTGCCCGGTCACTGCATTGATCACACTGGATTTACCTGCATTTCGTTTGCCGAAAAAACTGATATGTATCCGTTCAGAAGCGGGAGTCTGATTCATTCCCATAGATTTATCCTCCTTTGATCCTAAAAAATGATTTTTGCATATAATTATCGTTTTTTGTGCATATGAGCGTATTTTTATTATAGAAAATATTTTTTTATTATGCAAGTAAACTATTGCATTTTCCTAAAAACATGGTAAAATAAGAAACATAATTTCAAAGAACTTTATGCAACAAAAATGTATAAATATACCGATGAGGGTATAGTATTCAAGGAGGACAAGAATATGAAAAACATGAAAAAATTTGCAGCGCTTACACTTTGTGCAGCCATGACCACAGCTATGCTCGGCGGAGTAACTGTATTTGCCAATGACAGTGGAATTGATGGTGTGGATGATCTTCCGGGAAAAAAGATTGGTGTGCAGCTGGGTACAACTGGTGACCTTTATGCTTCTGATTATGAAGGAGATGAAGAGGGAACATCCATCGAGCGTTTTAATAAAGCAAATGATACCGTTATGGCTCTGAAGCAGGGCAAGATTGACTGTATTATCATTGACAGCCTTCCGGCAGAGAAATTTATTGAGAATAATGACGATCTGGAAATTTTGGAAGAGGATTTTGCCACAGAGGAATATGCCATTGCGGTAAAGAAAGGCAATGATGAACTGACAGAAGCAATCAACGGCGCTCTTAAAGAACTGAAGGAAGACGGAACCCTGGATAAAATCAATGAAAACTATATCGGTGATGATGATGTAAAGGGAACATGTCCATATGAGTCTCCTAAGGATGTAGACCGTTCCAACGGAACACTGACTATGGCTACCAATGCAACATTTCCTCCATATGAGTATTATGAAGGTGATAAGATTGTAGGCATCGATGTAGATATGGCACAGGCTGTTTGTGACAAGCTTGGCTATGAGCTGAAGGTTGAGGATATGGAGTTCAATGCGATCATGAATGCGGTAGATTCTGGAAAAGCTGATATTGGTGTAGCTGGTATGACAGTAACAGAAGACCGTAAGAAGAGCGCGAACTTTACAGATACCTATACAACCGCAAAACAGGTAATCATTGTTCGCAAATAATGAAAAAAGATTTACAGCTGTCATAAGACAAGAATAATTCCGGGTACCCGGCATCGAAACAATCGGTATGGGAACCCGGAATTTATTATGAGTTACTGAAAATACGTGAAAAAAGAGAAAGCGGTGAATGTTTTGACAGATTTTATTGAGAAATTTCGATTGAATTTCATAGACGATAAGCGTTATGAGTTTATTTTCAGTGGTTTGAAGACCACCTTGATCATTACAGCTTTTGCGGTTCTGATCGGTATTATTTTAGGATTTATCATTGCTATGATCCGTGCGACTCATGATCGGACAGGAAAAATGAAAGTCCTGAACGCCATCTGTAAAGTGTATCTGACTGTGATCAGAGGAACCCCGGCAATGGTACAGCTTCTGATCATGTATTATGTTGTGTTTGCGGTTCATGATCCAGGAAAGCTGATCACAGCGATCGTCGCCTTTGGTCTGAACTCTGCAGCCTATGTAGCTGAGATTGTCCGTTCCGGTATTATGTCTATCGATCAGGGACAGTTTGAAGCCGGCAGAAGTCTGGGTTTGAATTATCGTCAGACAATGCTTTTGATCATTCTGCCGCAGGCATTAAAAAATGTGCTTCCTGCACTGGCAAATGAGTTTATTGTATTGATGAAGGAAACTTCTATCAGTGGTTATATAGGTCTTACGGATCTGACTCGTGGAGGCGATATCATCCGAAGCCAAACCTATGAAGCTCTGCTGCCTCTTCTGGCAGTTGCTGCAATTTATCTGGTACTTGTAATGTTCCTGTCTTATCTGGTAGGAAAACTGGAAAGGAGGCTGAGAAGTAGTGAACGCTAAAGGTGAAGTATTGCTTGATGTAAAGGAATTGAAAAAATCTTTTGACGGAATGCAGGTTCTGAACGGGATTTCCACTCAGATCTGTAAAGGAGAGGTAGTTGCCATCATCGGACCTTCCGGCTGTGGTAAATCTACATTTCTCCGTTCTTTGAACCTTCTGGAAACTCCTACAGGAGGGCAGATTCTTTTTGAGGGAACTGATATTACGGATAAATCTGTGGATGTAGATAAAATGCGTCAGAAAATTGGTATGGTGTTCCAGCAGTTTAATCTGTTTCCTCATCTGACTATTAAGAAAAATATTATGCTTGCGCCGGAAAAGCTTGGACTGATGACGAAAGAGGAAGCTTCCAGACGCGCAGATGAGCTTCTTGAGCGTGTAGGTCTTCCGGATAAGGCGGATGCTTATCCAAGTCAGCTGTCAGGAGGGCAGAAACAGAGAATCGCTATAGCCAGAGCTCTGGCTATGAATCCGGATGTAATGCTTTTTGATGAGCCTACCTCAGCTCTTGACCCGGAAATGGTAGGAGAGGTTCTGGAGATCATGAAGGAACTGGCCAAGTCAGGAATGACCATGGTGGTGGTTACTCATGAGATGGGATTTGCCAGAGAGGTGGCAACCAGAGTTATGTTCATTGATGAAGGAAAAATTCAGGAGGAGAATACTCCTCAGGAATTTTTTGCCAATCCGAAAAATGCCAGACTGAAAGAATTTTTATCTAAAGTCTTATAAAATATTGCTGATCAAAAAAACGCTGCAGCAGAACCGGAGATTATTGACGGATCTGCTGCAGCGTTTTTTGATAAATTACGAAAAGAAAAATGTTATCAGCGGACGGAAGTGTCTTCCGTATGGCATTTCTCCGAAGGAACCCTGTCCGCATAGGTTTTTTTCAGCTCTTTATAGCAATATTTGATGATTTCCTTACGAGTAATGATGCCAATAAAAAAGCCCTGGTCATCAACTACCGGAACATAATTCTGGTTAATGGCGCGGTCCAGAAGATCTTCCATATCAGCATCTGCATGTACCGGTTTATAGGTGGCACGTCTGGGAATGGCCATAATAGAAATATCTTCCATTTCCTTTACATTCATGGTATTCAGACGTTTCAGTCCCCATAAAAGATCTCCCTCGGAAATGGTGCCTGTGTAGCGGCCGTCCACGCTGAGGAGAGGAATACAGGAAAATTTCCTGTGCTCCATTTTTTCTATGGTCTGTCGCAGTGTATCATCTTCAAATATATAAGCTACTTCACTTTTGGGTGTCAGAAAAAATAAAATATTCACTTTGTGTACCTCTGTCTTTCCTGTCAGTGGGAAAACAGATAAAAATCTGTCTTCCTGGACTTGTGCTGCATTCTATTGATATGATAGTATGAAGGTACATGACTGTCAATAAGTGAATTATTAAAATTTGGTGAAAAATACAGTAAAAAACCACCTGCAGCAGGTGGTTTTTGGTTACTGTTCACAGGAACGGATAAATGATAGATTACAGGAGATGGATTCCGTTTGCATTTGCTTTTTCAAGTACTTCTTCAGGCCAGAGGGAAGCATGGACTTCTCCGATATGCGCTTTTCGAAGGAAAAACATACATATACGGGACTGACCGATACCACCGCCGATTGTGTAAGGAAGCTCCTTGTTCAGGATAGCTTTCTGAAATGCCAGTTCTCTTCGTTCATTACAGCCGGATTCTGTCAGCTGGGCATCCAGTGCTTCCTCATCTACACGGATACCCATGGAGGAAAGCTCCAGAGCAATATCCAGTACAGGGTAGTAAACAAGGATATCTCCATTCAGTTCCCAGTCGTCATAATCCGGAGCACGTCCGTCATGGCGTTCTCCATTATTCAGAGTCTTACCTACCTGCATAAGGAAAACGGCGCCCTTTTCTTTGACGATCTTATATTCTCTTTCCTTTGGTGTACAGTCAGGGTACATATCTACAAGCTCCTGTGTAGATACAAAAGCGATTTCTTTCGGAAGGATCTCTTCTATGTAATCATACTGAACTGCCATGTATTTTTCTGTTTTGCGCAGGACGCTGTAAATGGAGCGGACGGTATTGATCAGAGTCTCCATGGTACGCTCTTCTTTGGAAATTATTTTTTCCCAGTCCCATTGATCCACATAAACAGAATGGATGTTATCAACATCTTCGTCTCTGCGGATGGCAATCATATCTGTGTATAAACCTTCTCCGTGAGAAAAACCATATTTTTTAAGCGCATAGCGTTTCCATTTTGCAAGAGAGTGGACAATTTCTGCGTTTTCGTCCATTCCTTTGATCTCGAAGCTTACTGGACGTTCCACACCGTTCAGGTTGTCGTTCAGTCCGGAAGACGGGGAAACGAATACAGGAGCGGACACACGGAGAAGATTCAGCTTCTGGGCAAGTGTCTGCTGAAAAAAATCTTTGACAGTTTTGATCGCTACCTGGGTATCGTGGAGATTCAGATCTGACTGATACCCGGTGGGAATTTTAAATTGTTCCATAATAATCCTCCTCGAGTTTAGATTCTCTTATTATAGCAGGAAAAATTATGGAATGCAATTTTTAACTTGCGGGTTTTGGGGATATCCGATACAATAAAAACAGATAATAAAGGGGGAGGGTGGAGCATATGAAATGTCCTTTATGTGATGGAGCGATTATCAATGGAAGATGCCGCGACTGTGGAATGCCTTATCGAAATGATGAAATTCTCTATCATCTGAATGAGGATAGGAGAAGCCATGATAAACATGCTGCAGACAAGGCTAGGGAGGAGCTTCTGAAGCGAATGGTTCCCCTTGGAGATGCGAAGCAGGATTCCGGGCAGACTTCTGAGAGAAATACACAGAAAATATCCGGAAAGACGGTTCAGAAAAATGCGGCCCGGACGGTGGTCAAAAAGGATAAGGATAAACAAAAAGCAGCTGCCAGAAGCAAAAAGGAGTTTGGCAAAAGCAGCAACAGTTCCTGGAGTTCAGATAAAAAAAAGAAATCTCCGGGCAGTATTATTTTTTGGGTGTTTACTGTTTTAGTGCTGGTGGCACCTTCGATTGATGACCTTATGTCTCTCTGGATAGATAAGGAAACTTATACCGACAGCTCTTCTGCAACGATTTCTTCAGAGGGGGCTGAAGTGTACAGTATCGGAAATCTGGAAGAGCAGATTCCTGACAGCTATTCATTTTCTTCCTGGTCGGATTCAGAGGGTAGGATGGAATATGGACTCAACGTCGGTTATGGTTCCATAGAAGTCGGAGATGAGCTTCCGGCTGGAGATTACAGGATCTATACAAATAATGACATGGTTAAGCTGTTTTACAAAAATGCCGATGAGAAAAAGGCGGAGGTTTTTGAATTAAAGGAAGGCGATTCGCTGGAGATGCTTTTAGGAAAGGGAGACGTTCTCAAGTTAGACGGGGAAGGGGATTCTTATAAAAGTGTTTATTTCCAGGAGCTTGACAGGTAAGAAGCAAGGGGGGAAAAGTTTTTTAAATTCCCCCTTTCTTTTTACAGGATATTGTGTTATACTCAGTTTTGCAACACCAGATATGGGGAAATATCGTAGGGATGCACATGAATAGATCGTGCATTTTTTTACGAGATGAAATAGGAGAAAAATGGTATGATTTATGTGATCAAAAAAGATGGGACAAAGGAAGAATTTAATCCACAGAAAATCGTGGCAGCTGTAAATAAATCTGCCGCAAGGATCCTGTATACATTTTCTCAGGAGGAGAAGGATTTTATCTGCCGTTTCGCACAGGAGCATGCGGATTCCCTTGGGAAAAATGAGATTCAGATCCAGGAGATGCATAATATCGTGGAAGGTGCTCTGGAGAGAGTGAATCCGGCGGTGGCAAAAAGCTATCGTGATTACCGTAACTATAAGCTGGATTTTATCCATATGATGGATGATGTGTATACAAAGAGCCAGGCCATCCGATATATTGGTGACAAGAGCAATGCAAACACGGACAGTGCGTTAGTTGCCACAAAGAGAAGCCTGATTTTTAATGAATTGAATAAGGAACTTTATCGTAAATTTTTCATGAACCGAAATGAGCTTCAGGCATGCAAGGATGGTTATATCTATATCCATGATCAGTCTGCCCGTCTGGATACTATGAACTGCTGCCTTTTTGATGTGGCATCTGTGCTCAGAGGCGGATTTGAGATGGGAAATGTATGGTATAATGAGCCTAAGACTCTGGATACAGCCTTTGATGTTATGGGGGATATTGTCCTCAGTACAGCTGCTCAGCAGTACGGCGGATTTACTGTTCCGGAGGTAGATAAGATCCTGGCTCCTTACGCGCAGAAAAGTTATGACAAATATGTTCAGGAATTTTTGAAATATTCTGATCAGAGCTGGACCGGAAGAGAAGAAAAAGCAATCGAATATGCGCTGGATAAGGTGCGCAGAGATTTTGACCAGGGATGGCAGGGAATTGAATACAAGCTGAATACAGTAGGCTCTTCCAGAGGAGATTATCCTTTTGTTACTGTGACTCTGGGGCTTGGAACCGGACGTTTTGAGAAAATGTGTAATATGTCCCTGTTGGAAGTTCACAAAGGGGGACAGGGAAAGGATGGTCATAAAAAACCGGTTCTTTTCCCGAAGATTGTATTCCTTTATGACGAAAACATCCATGGACCGGGACAGTGCTGTGAGGATGTATTTGAAGCAGGTGTGGATTGTTCTGCCAAGACGATGTATCCGGATTGGCTGTCTATGTCAGGAAAAGGTTATATTGCCAGCATGTATAAACAGTATGGCAAGGTAATTAGTCCTATGGGATGCCGTGCGTTTTTAAGCCCCTGGTATGAAAGAGGCGGCATGTATCCGGCAGATGAGAAGGACAGCCCGGTATTTGTAGGCCGTTTTAACGTGGGTGCCGTAAGCCTTCATCTTCCGATGATCCTGGCAAAAGCAAGAGCAGAGAGCAGAGATTTTTATGAAGTCCTTGATTTTTACCTGGAAATGATCCGTAATCTTCATATCCGTACTTATGAGTATCTTGGACAGATGAGAGCATCTACCAATCCTCTGGCATACTGTGAAGGCGGATTTTATGGGGGACATCTGAAACCACATGAAAAGATCGGCAAGATCCTGAAACCTATGACCGCATCTTTTGGTATCACAGCACTGAATGAGCTTCAGGAGCTTTATAACGGTAAATCCATCCGCGAGGACGGTCAGTTTGCTCTTGAGGTACTGAAATATATTAATAATAAGGTGAATCAGTTTAAAGAAGAGGATGGAAATCTTTATGCTATTTATGGAACACCGGCAGAAAGTCTTTGCGGACTTCAGGTCGAGCAGTTCCGCAAGATGTATGGTATCATCGAAGGTGTTTCAGATCGTCCTTATGTAAGCAACAGCTTCCACTGTCATGTAACAGAAGATGTGACTCCTATTGAGAAACAGGATCTGGAAGGTCGTTTCTGGGAACTTTGCAATGGCGGCAAGATCCAGTATGTACGTTATCCTATCGGATACAATAAAGAGGCTATCCGTACGTTGATACGAAGAGCAATGGATCTTGGATATTACGAAGGTGTGAACCTTTCTCTGGCTTACTGTGATGACTGTGGTCATGAGGAACTGGAGATGGATGTATGTCCGGTATGCGGATCTACAAATCTGACAAAGATCGATCGTATGAACGGATATCTTTCCTACAGTCGTGTCCATGGAGATACACGTCTCAATGAAGCTAAAATGGCAGAGATCGCAGAAAGAAAATCTATGTAAATATAATAATCCCGGCAGACTGGATACAGCTGCCGGGATTATTGCATACAAAAAATGAGACTGTTTTTTCAGTCTCATTTTTGCTGTTTGAATTAAGGAAGCTGACAACAGTAGGCAATACCCAAAGGTGTTACAAGAAGAGGGTGAACTGGCTGATAAACAGGCAGCTTCAGTTTTTTCTCAAATACAGAAGTAAATTCCCTGAACATAGAGGATCCTCCTACCACATAAACAGCAGGTACTTCATAGCCTTTCAGGAATTTCTCTGTGATCAGGGCCATTTTTTCTACAGTGGCTTTGATCACCGGAAAAATTTCGTCCTGTTTATCCGGCTGGGTTTTCAGGATTTCTGCCTCTTCATAAGGGATGCGGTAATGTCCTGCTACTGTCATGGTCATGTGTGTGCCGCCGGTAGCCTCATCATCTGTATAAATGACTTTTGCGTCTTTCAGAATACTGATTCCGGTGGTGCCGCCTCCTACGTCTACAACAGCTCCGTCAGTAATCTTTAATACAGCGGAAGCTGCTGTGGGTTCATCCACAATATTGGTTACTTCAAATCCGGCGCCTTCCAGAACATAGCCAATACTCTTGACACTGCCCTGGTTTACTCCGGGAGGAATGGCAGCGGCAGCATAGGAAAGCTCAGTTCCCAGCCTTTCTTCCAAAGTCGCCTTCAGCTTGGAGACAAGCTGCACAGATTCATAATAGTTAACAATCACTCCATCCTGGATTGCATGGGAGGGAGCGGAAATTCCGGCAATGGGACGGTTGGAAGTGTCTACCACAGCCAGAACAGTATTGGCAGTTCCAAGGTCTACGCCTACCTTTAATCTACCTTTAAATTTTTTGCACTCACCTGTACGGACGAGTTCCGCAAAATTTGATAATGTTCTGCTTTTCAGATCCATTTTGTTACTCCGTTTTGCTGCTGCATGCTGTGTCTGCAGCAACTGATTTTATTTAATGATCGTTCCTGTCTTTTCCTTATATCCAGCTTCTGCATGAGCAATATCTGTGATAATAGCACGTCTGCCCTCTTTCTTTTCAATAAAGGAAAGTCCAGCTTCGATTTTAGGAAGCATAGAACCTTTTGTAAACTGGTCTGCTTCTACATATTTGTGTGCATCTTCTGCGGAAATGGAACCAAGAAGCTCTTCGTTTTCAGTACCCATGTTCAGACTGACTTTTTCGACACTTGTAAGGATCAGAAGAGTGTCAGCATTTAATTCTTCGGCAAGAAGTCCGCTGGCAAGATCTTTTTCGACAATCGCGCTGGCTCCGTGAAGTTCTATGCCCTGTTCAAGAACAGGGATTCCGCCGCCGCCTGCTGCAATTACAATCTGTCCGGCAGAAGCCAGAGCACGTATTGTTTCAATTTCTACGATACGCTGAGGCTTTGGAGAAGCCAGGATACGTCGGAACTGTCCTTCAGATATCTCTGTTACATAATTTCCTTTTTCTTCTTCGGCTTCAGCCTCTTCGGCGGTAAGTACCCGGCCGATGATCTTTTCTGGTTCTGCAAAAGCATCATCATAGGGATCGATGACTACCTGAGTCAATACAGTTGCCACCGGTTTGTAAATTCCGCGTGAAAGAAGCTCGGTGCGGATAGCGTTCTGCAGGTCATAGCCGATATATCCCTGGCTCATGGCAGAACATACAGACATCGGGGCAAATGTATATTTCGGATGTGCCTTGCCGAATTCATTCATTGCAGTATGGATCATACCTACCTGAGGTCCGTTACTGTGGGAAATCACGACATTTGCGCCGTCTTCAACCAGATCGGCAATAGCCTTTGCTGCTGCTTTTGTGGCAACTTTCTGCTCTGGCAGGGTGGTTCCCAGTGCCTTGTGTCCTAATGCAACTACTACAGTTTTTTCGCTCATAGGAATTCCTCATTTCTTTTTCGTTTTGGATAACACTAATTATAAAAGAATAGAGAGGGAATTGCAAGAGAGGATTCAGGCGGAAAAGAGATATGGAAAAATTTTATTGTCAAAAAGGATTAAATAAATTGTCAGAACAGGAGATATAAAGGAAAAGCCGCCTGCATTGGCAGACGGCTGGTTTCCTTAACTTTTTTGAGGGGGGAGATAGAGAGTGGTTATTCATCTATCCAAGACTTATTATATCGGAGAATTGTGTGCAAAGTGTGTACTGTTTCTAAAAGAACTAGAAAAAATATAAAGAAAAATTAAATTAAAAGGATTCTTATGTTCAGCTATTGTGTATTTTCCGAATCCGTGTTACAGTGAATTTATCCAACCCGCGTTCTGCGGGTGCGTAACAGCAGGCATCTGTTTCGGGGTGTTTGACAGTTGTCTGCCGCATATTTCTCAGTGCCGAATCGGCACGTATTTCAATCAGTATCCTTTATTTATATTTAAATGACTGCGTCAGCAGGTCTATGTCCTGCAGCCTGAAATCAGAAAGGGGAGATGCTGTTGTCCTGAAAGTCAGACAAAAAAGCGGGGCAGATCGTATGCTGCAGAGGATCTATGCACCGGAAATGAAAATACTGTAGCAGAAAGCGAGAAAATCTATGAAAAAAAGAATATGGAACAGAATCAAAAGAACAGGACTGACAGCAGTTCTTGCCGGAATCCTTATGGTATCAGTCAGCGCTCAGGCACAAATGATTTTGCAGGAAGAAGAAAGAACGGGAAAGTGTTCCTCTATGAATGAGAATGAAAACGGAGAATTTTTTTATAGTGCTTCAGATGGTAAAGATACAGAGGATTCTATGATTTTTATAGAAGAACAGGAAGATATACCGTTACAGGAAGAAAGTATGGAAACACCCGAAGAAAATATTAGGGAAGAAAACCAGGATTCAGATGAACAGGCGGAACTTCCGGAAGTTGAAATGCCGGAAGAGAATACAGAAGTACCCGAAGATATAACAGATGGAGAAGGAGAAAACGGGGAACAGGAGCAGCTGCCAGAAAAGGAAGAGAATGCAGATTTTACTCTGGAGACAGAAGCAGTACCAGACACAGCAGTAGCCGGAAAAAAGCTTCTTTATGAAATAAAGGTAGAGAATACGGGAAATCTTCCATTCAAGGAGATACGATTTACAGAGAAAATAGAAGAGGGGCTGTCTGCAGTCTGGGAGAATGAAAATGGAGAGCAGCAGTCTGAACCGGTTTCGGGAAGGCTGGAGCCGGGAGAAAAAAGGATTTTTTATATGGGAATCCTGATTCCGGAAGACAGGACAAATCCTGTAAATCTGACGTTAAATGCAGAAGGAGAAATTGAGTCAGAAGAGCGGCCAGGAGAACTTCCAGCAGTCAAAAAAGAGGTAAAGATCACTACAGAAATATCACCGCTGAAAGTGGATTTTCAGGTAACAAAAACTGCAGATCGTACAGTGGCAGTGCCCGGGGACAGGATCTTATTCCGAATTTGTATTCGAAACACAGGTGAACGTACACTGCATTCCATTATTACAACAGAAAAATTTCAGCTGGAAAATGTGCCTGCTGTGTTTCTGGAACAGGAGGGAGTGCTCCTGAATAACACTAAGACAAAGGCTCTGATAAACAGACTGGAAGCAGGCAGATCCATAAGTCTTCAGGCTGTGGTTGCACTTCCGGAAAAGATTAAAGAAAAGAAGCTGATCAATGAGGTGGAGGTTGTTTCTAAAGAAACTGGAGAGAGGAGTGTGACTTCCCAGGCAGAGCTTCAGATACAGTCAGGGGAGCAGGAAACTGAAATTTCCGGACCGGCAGAGTTTAGGGGAGAAGAGACAGTCTATGACAGAGAGGAGAGCCATCCGGTATCGGTAAACCCAAAAACAGGAGATCCTTCTGACAGTCAGCTTATGAAAGAGACGGCAGTATTGACGCTGCTTATGGTACTTTTTTTGACAGCGACATACAAAAAAAGGAAGAAACTCAGCGGAGAGGAATAAAAACGAAACATTGAAAACGCCACCTGTGTGTGATATTCTATAAAAGAGTATATCAAATGTGCAGGCAGAAAATCTGCCGCATGTTTCTTGGAGGAATAGAAATGAAAGTATCAGCATTATTAGAACGCTTAGAATACACCTGCTGTCAGGGAAGTACAGAGCAGGAAGTGAGTACTGTTGTCTATGACTCCCGTAAGGTTCAGGAAGATTCTCTTTTTATCTGCATCCGCGGGGCTGTTGTGGACGGACACAAATTTATCCCGGATGTGATCGCCAAAGGTGCCAGGACACTTGTGGTGGAGGAAGAAGTCCAGGTACCTGAGGATGTTACCGTGATTCTTGTAAAAGATACACGTTATGCAATGGCATTTATTTCCGCTGCATATTTTGGCCATCCGGCAGAACAGCTGAAGACAATTGGAATTACCGGAACTAAAGGAAAAACAACAACTACCTATATGGTAAAGTCTATTCTGGAAAATGCCGGATATAAGGTGGGCCTGATCGGTACCATTGAAGCAATCATAGGAGACGAGGTGATTCCTGCTGCAAATACAACTCCGGAGTCCTATGTAGTGCAGGAATATTTCCGCAGGATGGCAGACGCAGGCTGTGACTGTGTTGTTATGGAGGTTTCTTCTCAGGGACTGATGCTTCACAGAACTCAGGGGTTTGTCTTTGACTATGGTATTTTTACAAATATTGAGCCTGACCATATCGGACCTAATGAACATAGAGATTTTGAGCATTACCTTTCCTGTAAATCTATGCTTTTGCGTCAGTGCAGAGTTGGAATCGTAAACAGAGATGACGAGCATTTTGACAGGATTATTGAAGGTCATACATGTAAACTGGAAACCTATGGATTTTCATCACAGGCAGACCTTCGGGCGGAAGATGCTCATATGGTAGGTGGAAAAGGGTATCTGGGTATTTCCTATCAGTTGAAAGGTCTGCTGGAATTTCCGGTAGAGATTGATATTCCGGGAAAATTCAGTATATATAATTCGCTGACTGCCATTGCGATCTGTCGTCATTTTCAGGTATCCCAGGAAAATATCATTCGTGCCCTTAAAGTGGCAAAAGTAAAAGGAAGAATCGAAACAGTCAAGGTTTCTGATGAGTTTACCCTGATGATCGATTATGCACACAATGCAATGGCATTGGAAAGTCTTCTGACAACACTGAGAGAATATCATCCTCACAGACTGGTATGTCTTTTTGGATGCGGAGGGAACCGTGCAAAATCACGTCGGTATGAAATGGGTGAAGTATCCGGACAGCTTGCGGACCTGACGATCATTACTTCAGATAATCCGAGATTTGAAGATCCACAGGCAATCATTGATGATATCAAAACAGGTATTTCCAGAACAGATGGAAAATATGTGGAGATCATTGACAGAAAAGAAGCCATTGCTTATGCCATTCATCACGGAGAACCAGGTGATATCATTGTACTTGCCGGCAAAGGGCACGAAGATTATCAGGAGATCGAAGGAAAGAAGTATCCAATGGATGAACGTGTTCTGATTGCAGAGATACTTGCAGAAGACAACAGACAGAATTGACGGAAGAAAGAGAGTTTGCATGATTTATGCGGATATCATCGTGGATATCTCCCATGAAAAGCTGGATCGAAGTTTTCAGTATCTGGTACCCAGGGAACTGGAGGGAGAGATCCGTATTGGAATGGTTGCTGCCATTCCTTTTGGAAATGGAAACTGTGAACGGAAAGGTTATGTGATCGGACTTTCAGAAAAACCGAAAGTTTCTCCGGAAAAGATGAAAGCTTTGCTGAGACTTATGAGCAGTGAGGAAACCACAGAGGCACGTCTTGTATCGCTGGCTGCATGGATGAGCAGCAGATATGGAGCCACTATGGCACAGTGCTTAAAGACAGTTATTCCCATGCGGGAAAAGATAAAGGCAAAGGAAAAAAGATTTTTATATCTGAATATAGACAGAAAAGAGGCGGAAGAACTGGCAGGGACTCTGGAAGCCGGAAGATGCAGGGCAAGAGCAAGAGTGATCCGTGCTCTTCTGGAAAGAAATCCGCTGGATTATACACAGGCCTGTGCAGAATTGAAGATATCGGCTTCGGTATTGAAGCCTTTGACTGCACAGGGAGTACTCCGTATAGAGCAGGATGAGGTATGTCGTATACCGGTAAAAGGGGATAGTATTCCAAGAGAACAGATGTCGGTGCTCAGTCCTGTACAGAAAAAAGCCCTGGAAGAGATTCAGCAGGAATGGAAAAAGCCGGATTCCCGTCCTGTTGTTCTTCATGGAGTTACAGGAAGTGGAAAAACACAGGTCTATATGAAGCTTATTGAACAAGTCATCGGGGAGGGCAGACAGGTGATCATGCTGATTCCGGAAATTGCCCTGACTTATCAGACGGTAAGACGGTTTTATGGATGGTTTGGAGATAAGGTTTCCGTGTTAAACTCCCGGCTTTCTCAGGGAGAGAGATATGATCAGTTTAAAAGAGCACGGCGAGGTGAAATTCAGATCATGGTAGGACCTCGATCCGCTCTCTTTACGCCTTTTTCCAAACTGGGTCTGATTATTATCGATGAAGAGCATGAGCAGACATACAAAAGTGAGAGCAGTCCCAGATATCATGCCCGTGAAACAGCTGTGCAGCGTGCCTGCATGGAGGGAGCGAAAGTGATCCTGGGATCAGCCACTCCTTCTCTGGAAGCCTATACAAAAGCTGTATCCGGAGAGTTTGCACTTGTAAAAATGGATGCAAGATTTGAAGATCGTCCTCTTCCCGGTGTATCGATTATAGATTTACGGGAAGAATTAAAGGCAGGAAATCGTTCTGTCCTCAGCAGAAAGCTTACGGATGCTATTGGGGAAAGACTGAAAGCCGGAGAACAGACCATGCTGTTTTTGAATCGCCGGGGCTATGCCGGATTTGTATCCTGCCGTTCCTGTGGAGAAGTATTGAAGTGTCCCCATTGTGATGTGGCTCTTTCGGAGCATAACAATGGAAAAATGATCTGTCATTACTGCGGCTATCAACGTCCGAAAACGGATATCTGCCCTTCCTGCGGTTCGCCATATATTGGAGGGTTTAAGGCAGGCACTCAGCAGATTGAGCAGATCCTCAAAAAGACATTTCCAGAAGCCAGGGTTCTGAGAATGGATTATGACACCACAAGAACAAAAGGCAGCTATGAGGAAATTCTGGCATCTTTTGCAGCTCATGAGGCAGACATTCTGGTAGGTACCCAGATGATCGTAAAAGGTCATGATTTTCCGGAAGTGACCCTGGTGGGAGCTGTTGCGGCAGATCTTTCCCTGAATATGGCAGATTATCGATGCGGAGAAAGAACATTTCAGCTTTTGACCCAGGCGGTAGGGCGTTCCGGAAGAGGACGCAAGGTGGGGGAAGCTTTTATACAGACCTATCATCCGGAGCATTACAGCATACAGGCAGCAGCGGCTCAGGATTACCAGAGATTTTATCAGGAAGAGATGAGCTATCGTATGCTGTTGGATTATCCTCCGGCAGCGCATATGCTTTCCATTCTTGCAAGCGGTCAGGATGAGGAGCTTCTGGAAAAAGGAATGGAGTTTCTCAGAAAATTTGCAGAAAGGATAAGCCCCGGGAAAGAACTGCATATTATAGGGCCTGCATGGGCTTCGGTAGGAAAAGTGAATGATGTATATCGTAAAGTTCTTTATATGAAGCACGCAGAAGAAAAAGTTCTGATGGATATGAAAAATAAAATAGGAAAATATATTGAAATTAATTCCGGTTTCCGGAAATTATATATTATGTTTGACTACCAATGATAACTACATAAAAAAGGAGAAAAATTATGGCACTGAGAACAATAAGAACTGAGGGAGATCCTGTATTAAGAAAGGTCAGCAGACCAGTTACAGAGATGAATCAGAAGATTCGTACACTGATCTTTGATATGCTGGACACTATGTATGAATCTATGGGAGTGGGACTGGCTGCTCCTCAGGTGGGAATTTTAAAAAGGCTTGTGACCATTGATGTAGGCGACGGACCTATCGTATTGATCAATCCTGAAATCCTGGAAACCTCCGGAGAGCAGACCGGAGATGAAGGCTGTCTTAGTGTTCCTGGAATGGCAGGGCAGGTAACAAGACCAAATTATGTAAAGGTAAAGGCTCTGGATGAGAATATGGAAGAAGTGATCTATGAAGGGACAGAACTTCTCGCAAGAGCTTTCTGCCATGAAATTGACCATCTGGATGGAAAAATGTATACAGATCTGGTGGAGGGAGAGCTTCACAGAACTGTATATGATGATGACGAGGTATAAGAAAAATGAAAATTGTTTATATGGGAACACCGGACTTTGCAGTTCCGGCTCTTGCAGCCCTAGTGGATGCAGGATATGAGGTGGCTGGCGTGGTCACACAGCCGGATAAACCAAAGGGGAGAGGAAAAACGCTTGTTCCGACTCCGGTTAAAGAAGAGGCGCTGAAACATAGAATTCCTGTTTATCAGCCCAAGAAAGTCCGGGAACCGGAATTTGTAGAAACTTTAAAAGAAATTGGACCAGATATCATTATTGTGGCAGCTTTTGGGCAGATCATTCCCAAAGAAATCCTGGATATGCCGGAATTTGGCTGTATCAATATTCACGCATCTCTCCTTCCTAAATACAGAGGAGCAGCTCCTATTCAGCAGGCTGTGATCAATGGGGATGAAGAAGCGGGAATTACGATCATGAAAATGGGGACTGGTCTTGATACAGGAGATATGATTTCACAGGCATCGGTTTTACTGACAAAAGATGAGACAGGCGGTAGCCTTTTTGACAGGCTTGCAGATCTGGGAGCAGAACTTCTCGTAAAAACGCTTCCTTCTATTTTTGACAGAACGGCAGTTTATGAACCACAGCCGGAGGAAAGTCCCACGCCTTATGCGGGAATGATCACAAAACAGATGGGACTTCTTGATTTTCACAAAAGTGCAGAAGAACTGGAGCGTCTTATCAGAGGTATGGATCCATGGCCAAGTGCATATACTTTCCTTAATGGAAAATCCTTAAAGGTATGGAAAGCAGCAGTTGAACAGAATGTTTCCGGGCAGGAAGAGCCGGGTACGGTTACAGGAACGGATAAAGAAGGAATTCATGTGATCTGCGGACAGGGCAGTCTTATACTGAAAGAAATACAGCTTGAAGGAAAAAAACGTATGGATGCAGCTGCTTTTCTTCGTGGATATCCTGTTGAAACAGGGACAATGCTGAAAGATCATAAGGAGTGACAGAATGTACGGATACGGATTTTATGGTTTTGACAGAACATATATACTATTGATTCTGGGAATGATTCTTTCATTGTTTGCTTCTGCAAAGCTTAGAAGTACATTTGCAAAATACAGAACAGTCAGGAGTGCTTCCGGGCTTACCGGAGAGCAGGCAGCAAGAAGAATCCTTCAGGCTGCAGGGATCACAGATGTTCAGGTAAGAGCTGTCAGCGGCAGTCTTACAGATCATTATGATCCAAGGACAAAAACAGTAAATCTTTCACAGGATATTTACGGACAGACTTCGCTGGCGGCTGTTGGAGTTGCGGCACATGAATGTGGACATGCCATCCAGCATGCCATTCATTATGCTCCGCTGGAAATCAGAAGTGCGATCGTACCGGCGGCAAATCTGGGAAGTACTCTGTCCTGGCCGATTTTCTTTCTGGGACTTGTTATGAGTGCAAGACCTCTGATCACAGCCGGGATTGTTCTTTTTTCTTTAGCTGTGCTGTTTCAGCTGGCAACACTTCCGGTGGAGATTAATGCTTCATCCAGAGCGCTTCATATGCTGGAAACAACAGGAATCCTGGGCAGCGATGAAAACAGGGGAGCAAGGAAGGTTTTGACGGCGGCTGCTATGACTTATGTGGCAGCGCTTGCCGGATCAATCCTGCAGCTTCTGAGACTTTTGATACTTGCAGGAGGAAGAAGAAACGATGACTAGCGGCATCAACACAAGAGAAATGATTCTGGAGATACTTCTCCAGATTGATGAAGAAGGCGAGCACAGCCATATTGCTGTGAGAAATGCCTTGTCCAAATATCAGTTTCTGCCTAAGCAGGAAAGAGCTTTTGTAACAAGAGTATGTGAGGGAACCCTGGAGTACAGGATCTATATTGATTATATGATTGATTCTTTTTCTAAGATTACGGTGGACAAGATGAAGCCGCCTATTCGGGAAATCCTCAGAAGTGCGGTATATCAGATGAAATTTATGGATCGTGTACCTGACAGTGCGGTATGCAATGAAGCCGTAAAGCTGGCCCAAAAGAAAGGATTTTATAATCTGAAACCTTTTGTGAACGGAGTGCTGAGGGCAATCGCGAGAAATAAGGATCAGATGGAACTGCCGTCAAGAGAAAAAGATCTGGTCAGATATCTTTCTGTGAGATATTCTATGCCGGAGCCGCTGATCCTGCGGTGGATGGAGATATATGGAGAAGAGACAACAGAAAAGATCCTGAGAGATTTTCTGGAGGAAAAACCATTAACTGTCCGCTGCCGTACATATTTGAATTCAGTGGAGGATATTTGTGAAAGCCTCCGTTCTCAGGGTGTGAAGGTGGAAGATGCGCCTTACCTTCCCTATGCAAAAAAAATTTCAGGCTTTAATCATATTCTTGCCCTGGATGCTTTTATAGAAGGGAAAATTACAGTTCAGGATGTAAGTTCCATGTTGGTTGCCGAGGTTGCAGCACCTTCTAAAGGAGACTATGTGATCGATCTCTGTGCAGCGCCGGGAGGAAAAAGCCTTCATATTGGCGATAAGATGGAAGGATTTGGAACTGTAGATGCAAGAGATGTCAGTCAGTATAAGGTGGGGTTGATCGAAGAAAATATTCACAGAACAGGCTCTATCAATGTACAGGCCAAAGTAAAGGATGCAACGGTTTTTGATGTAGATTCCGAGTGTCAGGCGGATATTGTTCTGGCAGATGTTCCCTGCTCCGGTTATGGCGTAATAGGAAAAAAACCAGAGATAAAATACAGATCAACACCTCAGAAACAGGAAGAACTGGTGATCCTTCAGAGAAATATCCTTGATAAAGCAGCAGAATATGTGAAACCAAGAGGTGTCCTGATCTTCAGTACATGTACGATCGCAAAGGAAGAAAATGAAGAGAATATGATGTGGTTTATGAATAATCATCCTTTTAAATTAGAAAGCATCGATCCGTATATACCGGAAGAACTGAGATCAGAAACAACAGGTCTGGGCTATCTGCAGCTTTTGCCTGGGGTACATGGAACAGATGGATTTTTTATTGCAAGATTCAGAAGGAAGTAAACAGATGACAGATATTAAATCAATGACCATAGATGAGCTGAAAACTTTGATGGAAGAAATAGGAGAAAAACCTTTTCGTGCAAAACAGATTTACAGCTGGCTTCATGAGCATCTGGCAGTATCCTGGGATGAGATGACAAATCTTCCAAAAGGACTGAAACAGAAATTGGCAGATTATCCCATCACAGCACTGGAAACAGTGGATGTTCAGATTTCCCAAATTGATGGTACCAGAAAGTATCTGTTTCGGCTCAGTGATGGAAATATGATCGAAAGTGTGCTTATGAAATACAAGCATGGGAATTCAGTTTGTATTTCCTCACAGGCAGGCTGCCGCATGGGATGCAGGTTTTGTGCATCGACCATAGGTGGTCTGGCCAGAAATCTTCTGCCCTCTGAGATGCTGGATCAGATATATCGGATCCAGGCCTCCACAGGGGAGAGGGTTTCTAATGTAGTAGTTATGGGATCCGGAGAACCGCTGGATAATTATGACAATCTTCTGAGATTTATCCATATTCTTACAGAAGAAGGCGGAATCCATATCAGTCAGAGAAATCTGACAGTTTCTACATGTGGTCTTGTACCGAAACTGTACGAGCTTGCAGAAGAAAAACTTCAGATGACACTGGCCGTTTCTCTTCATGCCCCAAATGATGAAAAACGCCGGGAACTGATGCCTATTGCGAACAAATATAGTATGGATGAACTGCTGGAAGCCTGCAGGAATTATTTTGAAAAAACAGGACGAAGAATTACTTTTGAGTACAGTCTGGTGGCTGGAGTCAATGACAGCCCGGAAAATGCCCGGGAACTTGCATCACGGCTCAAGGGACTGAACTGCCATGTAAATCTGATTCCTGTAAATCCGGTCAAGGAGCGTTCTTTTATACGTTCTACACGTCAGGCGGTGGAGAACTTTAAAATAAATCTTGAAAAATGTGGAATTAATGGTACTATTAGAAGAGAAATGGGCAGCGACATAGACGGTGCCTGTGGGCAGCTAAGAAAAAGATATATGGAAAAAACAGAAAGAGAGAAGTGACATGAGGGTATATTCAGCTACGGATGTGGGGCAGAAGCGGAAAATGAACCAGGACTATGTGTTCGTGTCCAAAGATCCGGTAGGAAATCTTCCCAATCTGTTTGTCGTTGCTGATGGAATGGGCGGTCATAACGCGGGAGATTTTGCATCTTCCCATGCAGTTCAGATATTGGTGAACGAGATTCGGAAAGATGCGGATTTCAACCCTGTTAAGGTGATCCGTCATGCCATAGAAACTGCCAACACGGAGATTTTAAGCCGTGCGCAGGAGGAGGAAGACCTCAGAGGAATGGGAACTACTATTGTAGTAGCAACCATTGTGGGACATTATGCATATGTGGCAAATGTAGGGGACAGTCGGCTGTACCTGATACAGGGACAGATCCATCAGATCACAAAAGATCATTCTCTGGTGCAGGAAATGGTCCGTATGGGCGAGATTAAGCCGGAAGAAGCGAGGAATCATCCGGACAAAAATATTATCACCAGAGCACTGGGGGCAGAGAGGATCGTTGATATTGATTTCTTTGACCTGAAACTGGAACCGGAAAGTACCATTTTGATGTGTTCGGATGGTCTTAGTAATATGGTGGAGGACAGTAAGATCCAGGAGATCATATTGGATGAAACAAAAGATCTGCCGCAGAAAGGTGAAGCGCTTCTGGGAGAAGCGAACCGGAATGGCGGTAAGGATAATATTGCAGTAGTATTAGTAGAACCATTCACAAATGAGGTGGACAAATGTTAAAAGCAGGAATGATCATAGCAGAACGCTATGAAGTTTTAGGGAAAATTGGCACAGGCGGCATGGCTGATGTGTACAAAGCAAAAGATCATAAGCTGAACCGTTTTGTAGCGGTAAAAGTGCTGAAACCGGAATTCAGAGAGGATAAGACTTTTATCCGCAAATTCCGAAGCGAGGCACAGGCAGCAGCCGGACTGACACATCCGAATATTGTCAATGTATTCGATGTAGGCGATGATGAAGGCGTTTATTATATTGTTATGGAGTTGATCGAAGGCATCACTCTGAAAGAATATATCGCCAAAAAAGGAAAACTTTCCATTAAAGAAGCGACCAGTATTGCAATCCAGGTTTCTATGGGACTGGAAGCGGCACATAATCATGGAATTGTCCATCGTGATGTGAAACCGCAGAATATTATTATTTCTACAGACGGAAAGGTAAAAGTAACAGATTTTGGTATTGCAAGAGCTGCTTCATCCAATACGATCAGTTCAAATGTAATGGGATCCGTTCATTACAGCTCTCCGGAGCAGGTACGTGGCGGATATAGTGACGAAAAGTCTGATATTTATTCCCTTGGTATCACTTTGTATGAGATGGTAACAGGAAGAGTTCCATTTGACGGTGATACAACAGTTGCCATTGCCATTAAACATCTTCAGGAGGAAATGGTTCCGCCAAGTGTTTATACAGAAAATCTTCCATATAGTCTGGAACAGATTATTTTTAAATGTACCCAGAAGAGTGTAGGGCGCAGATATGAAAAAATGGAAGATGTGATTGCAGACCTGAAGCATTCTCTTATTGATCCCCAGGGGGATTTTGTAAAACACAGCGATGTGGATACAGATGCCAAGACAGTTGTGATTTCTGATGAAGAACTGGGAGAAATCAAACATACCCAGAAGAACCGTTCTGCTCAGAGAAAACCGGAAGTGGCTCAGCTCGAGGATGAAGAGTACGAGACTGATTACGATGATGGCGATGATGAAGAAGAATATCAGCGCAGGCGGGCAGCAGCCAGGGAAAGAAAGAAGAAAAAACGTAAATCTCAGAGCAGGATCATTACGATTTTAGGTTTTCTGGTAGGAGCTGTAGTACTTGCCGGCGTCATTTTCTTTGTGGTGAAAAAGACAGGTGTTTTTGATAAAAAAGAAGAAAATGGACAGGTACAGCAGCAGTCTGTGGACAACAATAAAGATGCTATGGTAACAGTTCCGGATCTTGTCGGAAAGACAGAGGCAGAGGCAAAAGCGCTTATGGACGGCCTTCAGATCGGTACTCAGATGGTAGGTGAGGAAGCATCTACTCAGGAAAAGGGACGTATTTCATCTCAGGATATCCCGGCCGGAACTCAGGTAGAAGCCTATACTACATTAAGATACTATATCAGTAAAGGTCAGGAAGAAGTTACCATTCCTTCTGTAGATGGACAGACTGCTTATGCAATCCAGAAATCTCTGGAAGAAAAAGGTCTGAGTATAAATGTTCAGAAAGAATATAGTGAAGATGATGGTACAGATTATCCTGTAGTAGAACCTGGATATGTAATTGCAATCTTTCCGGAAGAAGGTACAGTTGTAAAGGCAGGAGATACGATTACAATGACAGTCAGCCGTGGACTTGACCGTGGAGACAGTGCTCTTGTTCCAGATGTAGTTGGAAAGACAGAAGAGGAGGCAGTAACCCTGCTGGGAAAATGGATGGATATCCAGATCACAAAGGAACAGAGTGCAGACGTACCGGAAGGACAGGTGATTTCTCAGAGTCTGGAGGCTGGTGAGGCGGCAGATCCGGATCAGCCGATAAGCCTTGTTATAAGCGGCAGCAGCCAGTCATCTGAATCAGAAACAGGCAATTCCACACAAACAGAGGGCGTTTCAAATGCAGCACAGCAGCAAGCAGCTGCAAACGGTGAAGTGTGGAAATGTACACAAAGTCTGAACACTCCTCAGGGATACAATGGAGGAGCGCTTCGTCTGGAATTGATACAGGACAATGCCGGTGTATCACAGGCAACAACTGTATCAGAGGGACAGGCACTTACGTTCCCGTACAAGCTTGACATCACAGGAGTACCGGGCGTAAGCCAGGGAACCCTTTGTGTTTATGAAATGGTCAACGGAGAATATCAGCAGCTTGGTTCTTATCCTCTTACTTTTGAAAAGGCGCAATAACCTATGGAAGGTAAGATCATAAAAGGTATCGCCGGCTTCTATTATATATATGGAGAAGACGGAGAGGTTTATGAATGCAGGGCAAAGGGGATTTTCCGAAAGGAGAACCAGAAACCGCTGGTAGGAGATAATGTGGAGATCACAGTGCTGGATCAGGAAAAAAAAGAAGGGAATCTGGTGAAGATACTTCCCAGAAAAAATTCCCTGATCCGCCCGGCTGTGGCTAATGTGGATCAGGCATTTGTAATCTTTGCAATGGAGGATCCGAAACCAAATTTTATGCTTCTTGACAGATTCCTGATCATGATGGAACAGGCAGGAGTACCTGCTGTAATCTGTTTTAACAAGAAAGATCTGGCAGAAGAAAAAGAAGTCAGAGAACTTTATGATATCTATAAAGGATGTGGATATCAGGTGCTTCTTTCCAGTGCGCTTCATAACGAAGGAATAGAAGAAATAAGAAGTATCCTGAAAGGAAAGACAACAGTGGTTGCAGGTCCGTCCGGTGTAGGAAAATCATCTTTGACAAATCTTCTTCAGAAGGAAGTCCAGATGGAAACCGGAGAGATCAGCAGAAAATTAAAACGCGGAAAACATACTACCCGCCATTCACAGGTGATTCCCATAGGGGAACACACATATCTTATGGATACACCAGGATTTTCTTCCCTATATCTTACAGATATGGAAGAACAGGAGCTTAAAGATTATTTCCCGGAATTTCAGAAATATGAAGGACAATGCCGGTTTTTGGGATGCAGACATATCCATGAGCCGGGATGCCGGGTGAAGGAAGCTCTTGAATCTGAAGAAATCAGCAGATTAAGATATGAAGATTATTTGAGTTTATATGAAGAATTGAAAGAGAAAAGGAGATATTAATCACATGGACTATCATTTATGTCCCTCGATTTTATCAGCAGATTTTAATCGACTGGGCCAGCAGATACAGACTTTGGAGAATGAAGGAGTAAAATGGCTTCACATTGATGTAATGGATGGAGATTTTGTTCCAAGTATTTCATTTGGAATGCCAGTGATCCGTTCTATCAGAAAAGAATCCAATATGTTTTTTGATGTACATCTTATGGTGTCTGCTCCGGAGCGTTATATTCAGGATTTTGTAGATTGTGGTGCAGATTCTATTACAGTACATGCGGAAGCCTGTGAAGATCTGGAACGTGCGATTGAACTGATCCGTGATGCAGGAGTGAAGGTTGGCATTTCCATCAAGCCGGCAACTCCGGTCAATGATATCAGTCATCTTCTCAGTGACGTAGATATGGTGCTGGTTATGACAGTCCAGCCGGGATTCGGAGGACAGAAGTACATTGATGATTGTACAGAGAAGATTTGCGAGCTCCGTGAGCTGATTGAAAAAGAAGATTTGGATGTAGACATTCAGGTTGATGGTGGAATCAATGATGAGACCATGGAGACCGTTATGAGAGCAGGAGCGAATCTTCTGGTTGCAGGTTCTTATGTGTTCAATGGAGATCTTAAATCTAATGTGCGTAACATTAAGAAGAGAATGGAACATATTCAAGAGGATATTCAGTGAAACATATGAAAAATGCAGTGATTGTAAGCGGGGGCAATATCGATACAGATTTTGCCCTCGATTTTTTGAAAAAAAATACAACAGAAGACACCTGGAGGATTGCTGCAGACAGAGGTCTGGAATTTTTTAGAAATACTGGTTTAATTCCAGATGCAGCCATAGGAGATTTTGACAGCCTTTCTTCAGAAGGAATGGAATATCTGGAAACTCTTGCGAATACAGAAATCATAAGGCTGAAGCCGGAGAAAGACGATTCAGATACTCAGTCTGCAGTGTGCTTTGCTATGGACAGAGGAGCCGAACTGATTTTTGTGCTGGGTGCAACAGGAAAAAGGATCGATCATCTGCTTGCTAATTTTGGTCTTCTGGTATTAGGTGCAGAAAGAGGAGTCGAGATCATTCTGGCAGATCCCTGGAACTATATGAAATTGGTCAAAAGCGGAACTATACTGAAAAAAACAGAGCAGTTCGGAAAATATGTGTCCTTTTTTTCGCTGAACGGGGATGTGCCGGGACTGACTTTAAAAGGTTTTAAGTATCCTCTGGATCGTCATTATCTGACTGCCTCGGACAGTGGACTGACTGTAAGTAATGAGATTGCTCAGGAAGAAGCCACCATAGAATTTGACAAAGGGATCCTTTTGATGCTTATGACAAAAGACTGATAGAAAAGAATGGCCGTTTCAGACGAATAAAAAAGAATTTTAAGCTGAAATAGAAGCTGAATATTCACAAAGCTGAAATGGTATGGTACAATATAAGATACTGTATTAAACGCAGATCTGTGCTTGTTTAAGATACAGGACAGACTGAAGATAAGTGAAATGACAGGATTTATAGGAGGAAATAGAGAAAATGAAACTTGGTATCGTAGGACTGCCGAATGTGGGCAAGAGTACACTTTTTAATTCTTTGACAAAAGCAGGAGCAGAGTCTGCAAACTATCCTTTCTGTACCATTGATCCGAATGTGGGAATTGTTACAGTACCGGATGAGAGACTGAATCTCCTGGGTGAGTTTTATCATTCAAAAAAGGTGACTCCTGCAGTGATCGAGTTTGTAGATATTGCAGGACTTGTAAAAGGAGCATCAAAGGGAGAAGGTCTGGGAAACCAGTTTCTTGCCAATATTCGTGAGGTAGACGCAATTGTTCATGTGGTGCGCTGCTTTGAAGATCCTAATGTGATCCATGTAGATGGAAGCATTGATCCCCTTCGTGATATAGAGACAATTAATCTGGAACTTGTATTTTCTGATCTGGAAATTCTGGAGAGAAGACTTGCCAAGGTGACAAAGACTGCCAGAATGGATAAAGAAGCTGCAAAAGAACTGGAGTTCCTTCAGAAAGTAAAGGCTCATCTGGAAGAGGGAAAAATGGCCATCACCATGGAAATGGAAACAGAGGATGAAGAAGCATGGATGGGAACTTATAATCTTCTTACCTGGAAGCCTGTGATCTATGCAGCTAATGTAGCAGAGGATGAGCTTGCAGATGACGCGGCATCCAATCCTCACGTACAGGCTGTGAAGGAATATGCCAGCCAGCAGAAAAGCGAGGTTTTTGTAATCTGTGCAGAGATTGAAGAAGAAATCTCTCAGCTGGATGATGATGAGAAAAAAATGTTTCTGGAAGATCTTGGACTGACCGAATCCGGTCTTGAGAAGTTGGTGCGTGCAAGCTATAGTCTTCTTGGGCTTATGAGCTTCCTTACTTCCGGAGAAGATGAAACAAGAGCCTGGACTATTAAAATCGGTACAAAGGCTCCTCAGGCAGCAGGAAAGATTCATACAGACTTTGAACGTGGATTTATTAAGGCTGAGGTTGTAAATTATAAAGATCTCCTGGACTGCGGCTCTTACGCAGGTGCCAGAGAAAAAGGTCTTGTACGAATGGAAGGTAAGGAATATGTGGTTCAGGATGGCGATGTGATCCTGTTCCGTTTCAATGTATGATAAAGGTGTTTTTATGAATACATCAATTCGATTTCCAAATCTGGATATAGATTTCAGATACGTGGGCCGTTCCGTCTCTCTTTTTGGAATTGAGATTACCTTTTATGGAATGCTGATCACTATAGGAATGCTGATAGCCCTGGTTTATATGATCCTTCATGCAAAAAGAAAAAAAGAGGATCCGAACCTGTGTCTGGAAATGATGATTCCTTCTCTGATCGGAGGTATGATCGGAGCACGGCTCCTATATATAGTGCTTCACTGGGAGTTGTTTTCAGGAAAAACAATTTCAGAATTTTTGGATATTACCAGTGGCGGAATGAGTTTTCTGGGAGGACTTCTGGGCGGAATGCTTTTTGGGGCAGTTTACTGCCGTATCCGTAAAGTCTCCTTTATGCGGCTGGCAGATACTGCCAGTATAGGACTTCTGATTACGCAGATAATAGGAATATGGGGAAACTTCTTTAACCGGGAATCCTTTGGCGAATATACAGATACGTTGTTTGCGATGCAGATCCCTGCAGCGGCTGTAGATAAAAGCCAGATTACTCCTTTGATGCAGTCGCATCTGGCAGAAGCAGAGGGGATTTCTTATATCCAGGTTCACCCGTTGTTTCTTTATGAAAGTTTTTGGTTTTTGCTTTTGTTTGTTATTCTGCTTTCTTATACCCGCAGAAAAAAATATGCAGGAGAGATTTTTCTCAGATATCTGGCAGGATATTTTCTCGGGACTGCTGTGATGGGATGGCTCGGCCCGGCAGGATTTATGATTCCGAAAACTGAGATACCTGTACTGCCGTTTGTATATATGGTTACAGCAGTGATTTTATGGATTACCGCAGCTGTTCGCAGGAGTCTTTCGAAAAAACGGGAGAAATACAGACGACGCAGGCAAGAGACCTATGATTCCGGTGACAAAAGGTCAGGATTGAATTATGACGAAATCCATACCTACGAAGATGTTTCTCATGAATTTCTGGGGACAGATCTGTCCGGCAGAAAGGAAAAGACCGAAGAAAACGAGGGTTCTGAACATGCAGAAACAGATGAGAAATCTGAAAAAGAAATGGAATCCGGAACAGATGGAGGAAAGAAAGAGGGGCAGCAGGAAGAAGCTAAAGAGGAAGATAAAACGCTGCCGCAGGAAGCTCAACGGAATGATACAGAATCGGGAGGATCTTTCCAGGTGTCTGAAGATGAGCAGAAAGCTTGATGAATTAATAGAAAAAACAGAAATAATATAAGGACACAAGGGAAATTTGCAGCACCAGGCCGCAGGTTTCCCTTGTTTGTTTTTAATCCTGAACGAAAAAACCTGAGATTCCCACTTGTATTTTCCACATAAATAGGGTAGAATGGTTGCATAAGTGGTAGAAAGTGGTGAAAAGTGGTAGCGAATGGAAGGAACATGGCAGACCTGTCCATTTCTGCTGAAAAGTACGAAGGGGAGAATCGTACTTTCCGAGAGTAGGTGAGTTACATGTTCATGGGAGAATACAACCATACAATCGATGCGAAGGGGCGTCTGATCATTCCTGCTAAATTCAGGGAACTTCTGGGAGAGGAGTTTGTGCTGACAAAGGGACTGGATGGTTGTCTTTCAGTTTATCCTATGGATGAATGGAAAGCCTTTGAAGAAAAGCTCAGAGCCTTACCACTTACAAGTAAAGAAGCAAGAACCTTCTCACGTTTCTTTGTTGCGGGAGCGACTATGTGTGAACTGGACAAGCAGGGGAGAATTCTTGTGCCTCAGGCACTTCGGGAATTTGCTGGTCTGGAAAAAGAAGTAGTCATTACCGGCAATCTGAATAAGGTTGAAATATGGAGCAGAGAAAAGTGGAGCGAAAACTGCTGCTATGATGATATGGAAAGCATTGCAGAAGGCATGCAGAAAATGGGTATCATCATTTAAGCATTACGCTGGAAAGAAATCCAACACAGGAGACGGATATGGAATTTAAACACAAATCTGTATTACTGGAAGAAACCATTGAGGGTTTAAGGGTAAAACCTGACGGAATCTACGTGGATGGAACTCTGGGAGGTGCAGGGCATGCCTCTGAGGTGTGCCGGAGACTTTCTGCCAAGGGGAGATTTATTGGCATAGATCAGGACCAGGATGCAATAGTTGCTGCGAGTGAAAGGTTGGCTGCCTATAAAGACAGGGTGACGATCATTCGCAGCAATTATTGTTACATGGTAGATGAATTGAAGAACCTTGGTATCCATCAGGTAGACGGAATAGTGCTGGATCTGGGAGTTTCCTCCTATCAGCTTGACAATGAAGAGCGCGGCTTCACTTATAGGGCAGACGCGCCTCTTGACATGCGCATGGATCAGAGACAGAGCAGAACAGCGGCAGACATCATCAATGGTTACGAAGAAAAAGAACTGTATCGTATCATTCGTGATTACGGTGAAGATAAATTTGCAAAGAATATTGCGAAACATATTGTTGCGGCAAGACAGGAAAAACCTGTGCGCACAACAGGAGAACTGACAGAGATCATACGTCGCGCCATACCTATGAAGATACAGGCGGCAGGCGGTCATCCTGCAAAAAGGACCTTCCAGGCTGTCCGTATTGAGCTGAACCGGGAACTGGATGTTCTTCGGGAATCTCTGGACGGGATGATCGACATGCTGGGTGACGGAGGGCGCATCTGTGTGATCACCTTCCATTCGCTGGAAGACAGGATCGTAAAGACGATTTTCCGTAAAAACGAAAATCCCTGTACCTGTCCGCCTGATTTTCCTGTATGTGTCTGCGGAAAGAAGTCAAAAGGAAAGGTGATCACACGAAAACCGATCCTGCCCGGAGAACAGGAACTGGAAGAGAATTCCAGGTCCAAAAGTGCGAAACTGCGTATTTTTGAGCGCAGGCTGCAGCAGTAGGCAAAGGTTTTGAAAGTGAAAGAAAGTTAGTGATAGATGATGGACAGGACAAACAGAGCAGTGACAGACAGAAGAAGCAGAGAAAATGCCAGAAGCATTCAGAATGTGTATGTAGATGGAAATGCTGCAAGAAGGCTGCAGGAAATTCCTGACAGAAGATATTCTTCCGGGAGACCTGTACAGAACAAAAAAAGAAAAAGTTCTCGGAGTGCAGCTTCTGCAAAAGCGTCAGGTCGTGCAAGAGAGGTCAGCAGAACAACGCAGAGAAACCGCAGAAAGGCAATGAGCATGGGGCGGGGATACGTTGTATTTCTTACAGTGGTCTCAGTTGCAGTCCTGTTTTTCTGTGTATATTACCTTCAGTTAAGGGCGGATGTTACCGGCCGTATCAAAACAGTAGCGGCTCTTGAAACGGAGCTAAGTGAACTCCGGGAAGAAAATGACGCCTATGAGAGCCAGGTGAAGTCTGATGTGGATCTGAACAGGATCAAGAAGATTGCCATTGGCCGCCTTGGGATGAATTATCCCCGGGATGATCAGAAGAAAACCTACAGTATGTCAAACAACAGTTATGTAAGACAGTATCAGGATATTCCCCGCAGTAAGTAAGAGGTGAGAATTTGGGAAGCAACAGGAGGAGAAAAAAACCGCAGCGTAAAATAAATCATCAGATGAGAGGAAAGCTGGCAGGACTGTTTGGTGCAGTGCTGCTGGCTTTACTTTGTTTGCTGGGAAGGATTACATATATCAATGCCACCAGCGGAAACAGATATAAAAAACAGGTTCTGACTCAGGCCCAGCAGAAATATGCCAGTAATGTTCTTCCGGCAAAACGCGGAAATATTTATGACAGGAACGGCAATATCCTTGCAACCAGCAATAAAGTATACAATGTGATACTGGATTGTAAAACGGTAAACTCTGACGAAGATTATGTGGAACCTACCATCAGGGCTTTGAACAAGATACTGGGAGTAGAAGAGGAGAAAGTCCGCTCCCTTCTTTCTGATGAAAAAACAAGCAGCAGCCAGTATCAGATTCTTATAAAAAAGCTTTCTATGGATGATAAAAAGGAATTTGAGAAATATTGTACTGTGGACGAGGACAGTGATCTTTCAGAATCAGAAATAAAAGAACGTTCCAATGTAAAAGGTGTATGGTTTGAGGAGGATTATCTCAGAAGCTATCCATTTAACAGTCTTGCCTGTGATGCGATTGGTTTTACACTTGCCAGAGATGTTGCAGATGTGGGGCTGGAAAGTTATTACAACAGTACACTTATGGGGGCTGACGGCCGTCAGTACGGATACTTTAACAGTGATTCGGATGTGGAACAGACTATTATAGAACCTGTTGACGGCAAAAGTATTGTGACTACCATAGATGTGGGAATGCAGCAGATCGTTGAAAAATATGTAAATGGATTTAAGAAAAAAATGGGAGCCAAGGATATTGGGGTTATCATAGAAGATCCAAATACAGGAGAAATTCTTGCTATGGATGCCGGTGACCGTTACGATCTGAATGATCCCCGGGATCTTTCCAGCATTTATTCAGAGGAAGAGATCAAGGCAATGAATGATGCGGAAACAGTTCAGGCCCTGAATGATATGTGGAATAACTTCTGTGTTACAGATGCATATGAGCCGGGATCAGTAATCAAACCCATCGTTGTGGCAGGTGCACTGGAAAAAGGCGGTATATCTGAAACAGATACCTTTTTGTGCGATGGAGGAGAGGCTTTCGGAGCCAATGGAGATCCGTTTATCAAATGTGCAGTATATCCGGATGCCCATGGAGAACAGGATCTGACCCATGTGATCGCCAATTCATGCAACGACGGTATGATGGCTATTGCCGCTGCGATGGGAGCGGATGAATTTATTAAAGCTCAGAGTCTTTTTAACTTTGGTAGCCGCACCGGTATTGATCTTCCGAATGAAGGATACGGTATTATTCATACGTCAGAGACAATGGGGACAACGGAGCTTGCCTGTTCAGCTTTTGGACAGGGAATCACCTGTACTATGATCCAGGAAATTAATGCGATGTGTTCTGTTATCAATGGCGGTTACTATTATCAGCCCCATCTGGTAAAAGAAATCCAGGATGGCAGTGGAAGTACAGTGAAAAACATTGATCCGGTTCTGCTGAAACAGACCATTTCCTCAGATATATCTGCAGATATCAGGTCCTATATGGCGGCCAGTGTTCAAGAAGGTACCAGCCGTACGTCAAAAGTTCAGGGATACAGCTCTGGCGGTAAGACAGGTACAGCAGAGAAGCTTCCGCGAGGAAATGGCAAATATCTGGTTTCTTTTATTACGTTTGCTCCGGTGGAGGAGCCTCAGCTTGTGCTGTATGTGGTAGTTGACGAACCAAATGCAGAAAACCAGGCTGACAGTAAATATCCTCAGTATATCGCCCAGGGTATTCTGTCAGAACTTCTTCCTTATATGAATATTGATCCGGATGAGGCCGAAGATGGAGTAGTTCCGGAAACAGAGCTGTGGGAAGGCTTTGAGGGAGTACTGGAGGATATTTCCGGAGGAAGTGTAGATGTAGCCGGAAACCTTGTAGACGCAGAAGGAAACCTTATTGATATGGAAGGCAACCGGGTAGATGAGGAAGGATATCTTCTTAATGAGGAAGGCCATAGAAAAATTGATGAAAACGGTGAGTATATCAAATCCCAGAATATGGAAACTTTTTCCGGGGAAACGCTTCCTACTTCCGAAAGTGGTGAGTCAGCAGGGGATGCAGTATCCAACCCGGCTGCTCCGGCGCCCCCGGAAAGTGATGAAGATCCTGTGGACGGAAATAATATGGAAAGTGAAGGACTTACCAACGAAGAGGCAGGACTGGAATAAAAATTTTGCATCCATGACATAGAAGGGACATACCCTGCAGAGAAACATCATATATTTTTATGATGATCTCTGTGGGGCTTTTTTATGAAAAAAAATATGACATTCCATAAAAAGAAAGTATGGGTAGTCTTTCTTATGTGTGCAGGAATGCTTTTGGGACTGATGGGAAGATTAGTATGGCTGATGGGCTTTCGTTCTGATCATTATTATGAAAAAGCAGAGGAACTGCATGAGAGGGAACGGGATATCAAGGCTGCCAGAGGAAGGATTCTGGATGCAAACGGGAAGGTACTGGCAGATAATAAAACGGTTTGTACTGTGTCGGTAATTCACAGTCAGATAAAAGAACCGGAAAAAGTGATACGACTGCTTTCTGCAGAGCTGGGGATATCGGAAGAGAATATAAGAAAAAAGGTGGAAAAAATATCTTCTATTGAAAGAATCAGAACAAATGTGGACAAAGAAACAGGAGATATCATACGAAGAGCAGGTCTGGAAGGAGTGAAGGTAGATGAAGACTATAAAAGATATTATCCATATGACACTCTGGCATCCAGAGTCCTGGGATTTACCGGAGGAGATAATCAGGGAATTATCGGACTGGAAGTAGAATATGAGGATGTTTTAAGCGGTACTCCGGGAAAAATACTGACTACTACAGACGCAAGGGGAGTTGAGATCGATGAAATCGGGGAAAGCCGGATGGAGCCGGAAAAAGGAGATGATCTCAGACTAAGCCTGGATATCAGTATTCAGGAATTTGTTCAGCAGGCGGCTTTGAAAGTGATGGAAGAGAAACAGGCAGAAAGAGTGTCTGTTCTTCTGATGAATCCTCAGAATGGAGAAATCTATGCCTGTGTCAATGTGCCGGAATTTAATCTGAACGATCCCTTTGTGCTGAATACAGGTGAAGATGTTTCCTCTATGAATACTCAGAAAGCTCAGGAAAGACTGAATCAGATGTGGAGAAACCCATGTCTGAACGATACTTATGAGCCCGGGTCTACATTTAAGATCATTACAATGGCGGCAGGGCTTCAGGAGGGAGTGGTTTCTCTGGAAGATCATTTTTACTGTCCGGGATATAAACTGGTTGATGACAGAAGAATCCACTGTGCAAATCGAAGAGGGCATGGGTCCCAGAATTTTGTAGAAGGAGCCCAGAATTCCTGCAATCCTGTTTTTATTGAAGTAGGGCTCAGGCTGGGAGTGCAAAAATATTATCAGTATTTCCGACAGTTTGGGCTGATGGAAAAAACAGGGATCGATCTTCCGGGAGAAGCAGGAACAATCATGCATAAAATGGAGAATATGGGAAATGTAGAGCTTGCTACAGTAGCTTTCGGACAGTCTTTTCAGATTACTCCCATTCAGCTTGCTGCAACGGTCAGCTCTTTGATCAATGGAGGAAACAGGGTTACACCTCATTTTGGAGTGGCCGTTCAGAGCGAAGACGGAAATTCTGTAAAGGAGCTTTTATATTCTTCTAAAACCGGAATTGTATCCGAAGATGTTTCAAAAAAGGTAAGAGATATTCTGGAAACGGTAGTTTCTCAGGGATCTGGCCGGAATGCATCTGTGCCTGGATATTCTATTGGAGGTAAAACTGCTACGTCCCAGACACTTCCAAGAAGTGCCAACAGATATATTTCATCCTTTCTTGGATTTGCGCCGGCAGATGAGCCTAGGATGCTGGCGCTGTGTATTATCCATGATCCAAAAGGTATCTACTATGGAGGTACCATTGCGGCTCCGGTAGTCAGGAGTATCTTTGAAAATGTCCTTCCATATCTGGGAATCAAAAAAACAGCTGTGAAAACCCGGGAGGATAACAGCTAATGTGAACAGTAACAGTTGATAAATTCTTTAAAAAGCTTTATACTGTTTATGTTGTAAAACATAAAAAACGAAAGAATGATAAGAGGTGTAAGGATGAATTATCAAGTTATAATCCCGGTTCTGGTTTCTTTTGCCATCAGTCTGGTTCTGGGACCAGTGATCATTCCTTTTTTGAGGAAACTCAAAATGGGACAGACAGAACGAGTTGAGGGAGTGCAGTCCCATTTGAAAAAAGCCGGGACGCCTACTATGGGAGGAATCATCTTCCTGATCGCAGCAGTGGTTACATCTTTGTTTTATGTAAAGGACTATCCATCCATTATTCCGATCCTGTTTTTAACACTGGGATTTGGGATTATCGGATTTCTTGATGATTATCTGAAGGTAGTGCTGAGACGTTCCGATGGTCTTCTGCCGTGGCAGAAATTTCTTCTTCAGGTGGTTGTGACCGGTATCTTTGTATTTTATCTTCTTAATTACACGGATATCTCATTGAACATGCTGATTCCTTTCTGGCCGGGACATTACCTGAATCTGGGCATTCTGTCAATTCCTGTTTTGTTCATTGCGGTGATCGGTACGGTTAATGGTGTGAACTTTACAGACGGACTGGACGGACTGGCATCCAGTGTTACCCTGATCGTTGCGGTATTTTTTACCGTTGTGTCAATTGGCATGAAAAGCGGTATAGAACCTGTTACCTGTGCAGTAGTAGGCGGATTGATGGGATTCCTTCTGTTTAATGTATATCCGGCAAAGATCTTCATGGGAGATACCGGTTCGCTGGCTCTTGGAGGATTTGTGGCAGGAACTGCATATGTGCTTCAGATGCCGTTGTTTATTCTTCTGGTAGGAATCATTTATCTTGTTGAGGTGCTGTCTGTTATGATCCAGGTGACATATTTTAAGGCGACTCATGGAAAGAGGATCTTCAAGATGGCTCCGATTCATCATCATTTTGAGCTTTGCGGCTGGTCAGAAACAAGAGTAGTAGCCGTATTCTCCATAGTAACTGCCATTATGTGCCTGATCGCATTCATGGCATTTTAACAGGGGGGGATACAGAAATGGATTTAAAAGCAAAAAAAGTTCTTGTATTCGGTTCAGGAAAAAGTGGTATTGGAGCTGCAGAACTGCTTGGAAAGGTTGGAGCCTGTCCGGTTGTTTATGATGGAAATGCAGATTTGGATAAAGAAGCAGTTATACATAAACTTCCAGATATCAAAAATCTGGAGGTCTATGCAGGAGTACTTCCCCGGGATGTACAGGAAAGTTTGGATCTTGTAGTTTTGAGTCCGGGTGTTCCTACGGATCTTCCGATGGTAAAAGATTTTTATCAGCAGGGACTGCCTGTATGGGGAGAAGTGGAACTGGCTTATCGTACAGGAAAAGGCCGCGTGCTTGCTATTACAGGAACCAATGGAAAAACAACTACAACAGCGCTTCTTGGAAAGATCATGAGTGATGCAGAGGAGTCTGTTTTTGTGGTAGGAAATATCGGAACACCGTATACTTCCAAAGCACTGGAAATGAAAAATGATTCAGTAACCGTGGCGGAGATTTCCAGTTTTCAGCTGGAAACAGTGGAGGAGTTTGCTCCGGAGGTCAGCGCCATCCTGAATATCACAGAAGATCACCTGAACCGGCATCATACCATGGAAGAATATATCCGGGTAAAAGAACTGATAGTAAAAAATCAGAAGCCGGAGAATGTGTGTGTGCTGAATTATGAGGATCCGGTGCTGAGGGAATTTGGAAAGAATATTGTACCAAAAACATTTTATTTTTCCAGTGAACGAAGTCTGGACAGAGGAATTTATCTGGACGGAGATCAGATTATTCTGAAGACGGAGAAGGAAGAGATTCCGCTGGTAAAAACAGGGGATCTGAAGCTTCCTGGAAAACATAATTATGAAAATGTGATGGCAGCCTCTGCAATGGCTTATTATGCAGGAGTCCCGGTGGAAAGTATCCGCAGGAGCATCTGTGAGTTTACAGCTGTGGAGCACCGTATCGAGTATGTGACAGAAAAGAACGGAGTAGTCTATTATAATGACTCAAAAGGAACGAATCCGGATGCAGCAATTAAGGGTATTCAGGCTATGGAGCGTCCTACTTGGCTTATTGCAGGTGGGTATGACAAAGAATCCTGTTATGATGAGTGGCTGAACAGTTTTAATGGAAAAGTATGCTCACTGGTGCTGATCGGACAGACAAAGGAGAAAATCCGTGATGCTGCAGAACGTCTGGATGCTTGTCCCTGTATTTTGTGTGAGGAACTGGAAGAAGCTGTAAAGATTTGTGCAGAAAAAGCGCAGCCGGGAGACGCGGTTCTTCTTTCTCCTGCATGCGCAAGCTGGGGACAGTTTGAAAATTACGAACAGCGTGGAGATATGTTTAAAAAGTTTGTAAATTCTCTTTGATTTTTTTATGTCAATATAAAACCTACATATATATCACTATGTAAAATGACCGGTAAGATGCCGGTCATTTTCTATGTAAAGAAACACGGAAGTTCTTTTGTGAAAAAAGAAATCATACTTATTATTGATGATGCTGCGGGAGGATGTTTATGAAAAAGAGCATCCGGGAAAGAACCGGAAAACAGGATGTTCTGCTTCTGATACTGGTATTGTTTCTGACGGCTTTCGGTCTGGTCATTCTGTACAGTGTCAGCTCATATAATGGAAGTGTTCGTTTTCATGATGCTGCCTATTATTTAAAAAAACAGCTTTTTGCCACTGCACTGGGGCTTGGGGTTATGTATGCAGCTTCCAGAATAGATTATCATGCCATGGTTGCGCTGGCTCCGGCGGTTTATCTGGTTTCGATCCTGCTGAGTATAGCAGTTCTTCTGGTGGGGAAGGAAATCAATGGTTCAAAAAGATGGCTGGCTTTAGGTCCTTTTTCCTTTCAGCCATCTGAATTTTCTAAACTGGCAGTGATCCTTTTTCTTGCATGGCAGATTGACAGAAGCAGGAAGAAAACCTCGGGTTTCTGGTTTATGTGCAGGACCATGGCAACACTTCTTCCTATTGTAGGTCTTGTAGGCTCGAATAATTTAAGTACGGCAGTGATCATTTTGGGAATAGGTGTTGTTCTGATTTTTGTGTCCAGTCCTGGATATGTCCAGTTTATTGGTATGGGGACTGCAGGAATCGGATTTGTGGCAGTATTTCTTGCGGCAGAAAGCTACAGGCTGGAACGTCTTGCCATATGGAGAAATCCGGAAAAGTATGAAAAAGGATTCCAGACAATACAGGGGCTTTATGCTATTGGAAGCGGAGGACTTTTTGGAAGAGGGTTTGGAAGCAGTCTCCAGAAACTGGGATTTGTTCCGGAGGCACAGAATGATATGATCTATTCGATCATATGTGAGGAACTGGGGCTTGTGGGTGCGGCTGCTTTGATATTTGTGTTTGGCATGCTCTTGTGGAGGCTGTCTGTGATTTCTATGCACAGCAGAGATCTTCAGGGGACGCTGATATGTGCAGGAATTATGGCACATATGGCAATCCAGGTGATCCTGAATATTTCTGTAGTCACAAATACAATACCAAATACAGGGATTACGCTTCCTTTTATCAGCTATGGAGGTACCTCGGTAATGTTTCTTCTGGCTGAAATGGGGATGGCCCTCAGCGTCAGTTGTCACAGAAAAACAGAACTGGCATATGATAAATGAAAGAGGCCTTTTGGGAGTGAAGGGATTGGAGGAAATTCGCATTACAGGAGGAAGACCTCTAAAGGGTACCATATCTATACAGGGCTCCAAAAATGCGGCCCTGCCTATGATGGCGGCAGCGCTTCTGCATAAGGGAGTCAGCGTGCTCAGAGGCTGTCCGTTTATTGCCGATGTTTTTTGTATGGAAAAAATTTTAAGATCCCTGGGAGCAGTGACCTGGTGGGAGGGGAATAACTTGTTTCTGGACTGCAGTTACGCAGACGGAACAGTGATCTCTGAGGAAAACACAGGAAAAATGCGTTCTTCCATGATCCTCCTGGGAGTACTTCTTGCAAGAAACGGAAAAGGCACGGTGGGATATCCGGGAGGCTGTGTTATAGGAAAACGTCCTGTGGATCAGCATCTTCACGTACTTAAAGGACTTGGCAGCTATATCATAAAGGAAGAGGGATTTCTGGAAGCATCATGCACAGGGCTGAAGGGAAGTCGGATCTGCTTCGAAAAAAGAAGTGTAGGAGCAACAGAGCAGGGAATCCTTGCGGCAGTAACAGCAGAAGGAAAGACGACACTTTTAAATTGTGCCAGAGAACCGGAGATCATCTGGCTGTGCAGATATTTAAGGAGAATGGGAGCGGAGATAAAAGGAGAGGGGAAAAACTGTATTGAGATCAATGGAGTAAAAAATCTGAAGGCAGGAGATATGAAAGTGCCTCCGGACCGTATTGTTGCAGGAACCTATATTTGTGCGGCAGCGGCTACCAGAGGAACCATTATTATAGAAAATCCACCGGAAGGGGAACTGGATGCATTTCTGAAAGTGTACAGGAAAATGGGTGGACAATATATCAGGAAGAGTGGTAAACTAATAGCTGACGGAAGAGGAACAGCGTATCCTGTCCCTTATCTGGAAACAGAGGTTTACCCTGGTTTTCCTACAGATCTTCAATCTCCGCTGATGGCGGTTCTTACAACAGTTTCCGGTGTGAGCTGCATACAGGAAACGATTTTTGAAGACAGATTTAGAGCGGCTGAAGAGCTGAAAAGGATGGGGGCCCGGATTACTGTTTCCGGAAGACAGGCACGTATCACAGGAGGATATCCTCTTCATGGATGCAGAGTGGCAGCAGGAGAACTTCGGGGAGGTGCGGCTCTGATCATAGCTGCCCTGGCGGCACAGGGGGAATCGATTGTGGAAGGAAGCTCCTTTATCTGCCGGGGATACCAGAATATTTGTGAGGATCTGGCTGTTTTGGGCGGACAGATTAAAAAGGATACAGGAACTGCATTTTATGAGAACATCGAAATACAGAAAAAAAATAAACATTACAGACAAACATAAAAAAATAATGCTGGGAGGGCTGGGAGCAGTCCTTCTTGCAGGAATCATCTTTTTCTTTTCTTATTATCAGGTAAAAAATGTGGAAGTTATGGCAAGTGATCATTATACAGAAAAAGAGATTAAATCCATGATCCTGAGAGGTCCGATGTCAGGAAATTCCATTCTGGCACCGATTCTCTATTCTACAGAGGATACAGGGGACATTCCTTTTGTAGAGGCGTTTACTGTTTCCAGATCAAACAGAAATACCATTGTGATCGGCCTGAAAGAAAAAAAAGCGGTAGGCTGTATTCCGTATCTGGACAGTTACGTTTATTTTGACAGAAACGGGATTTTTATTGAGGGAGAAAAGAACAGAGATGAAAAAGTTCCGTTTTTTGACGGAATTGCAGTAAAGCGTGTGGTGAAAAATGAAAAGCTTCCAATAAAAGATACGGTTTTGAATACGGCAGTAGCCCTTTCTACTATCTTTGAAAAAAATGACAGTGTTCCGGAGCATATTGAATTTGATGAAAATTATGAGATCAGCCTTCTGTATGGAGATATTACCGTGAATCTTGGAAAGGATGAAAATCTGGAAGATAAAATGACCCGTGTGATCGCTATCTTGCCCCAGCTTTCCGGACAGAAGGGTGTGCTCCATGCCGAAAATATCAGCAGCACGGTAAAAACCATCACCTTCGAAGCTGAAATCGAGGAGATGACAGCTGAAAACTGGACAGGTGGATATGATGAAAACGGAGAATATACCGGTGATGGAGAATATGATGAAAATGGACGTCATGTAGGACCAAGACCTATGACAGCCCTGGATTATGCTTTAGAAAACTGGGTGGGAGGTTATGATGAGGAAGGCGACTATACTGGTTCCGGAGAGTATGATGCAAACTGGAATTATGTAGGACCGGCACCAACTCAGGAGACCATAGATGCTATGGGTGACTGGACCGGAGGCTATAATGAGGAAGGCGGTTTTAATGGAACCGGTGAGTATGACAGAGAAGGGAATTATGTAGGTCCTGCTCCTGAGACTGCTGAAGATACTCCGGAAGATGAGAATGCGGAATATCAGGAGGATGGATATTCCGAAGAGGGCTACGAGGATCAGTGGGACGAGGAGACCTATGGAGATGATGGTTCTGATGCTTATGAACAGTAAGAATGAGAATCTTCAGGTGACGAAAATCCATGAAAAAAGTATAAAAAAACAAAAATAGTAGTTGATTAATTTTATAAAAAACTATATGATATACTATATGCAGGTAGATTACGATAAATATCGGTGAAATAAAAGGAGGAAGTACATTGTTAGAGATCATGTCAAATGAAGCTGAGTCCTCTGCCAAGATTATTGTCATTGGTGTGGGCGGAGCTGGAAATAATGCAGTAAACAGAATGGTGGAAGAGACCATCGGAGGGGTAGAGTTTGTAGGTGTGAATACTGACAAGCAGGCCTTAACTCTCTGTAAAGCTCCAACAGTACTTCAGATTGGTGAAAAGATAACGAAAGGCCTTGGTGCAGGAGCACAGCCGGAAGTTGGTCAGAAGGCCGCTGAGGAAAGCATAGAAGAAGTAAAACAGTTAATGGAAGGGGCGGACATGGTATTCGTTACCTGTGGAATGGGCGGCGGTACCGGAACAGGTGCAGCACCAGTGATCGCGGCAGCAGCCAAGGAAATGGGAATCCTGACAGTTGGCGTTGTGACAAAGCCTTTCCGTTTTGAAGCAAAAACACGTATGAATAATGCTCTTGCCGGGATTGAAAATCTGAAGAAGTCTGTGGACACTCTGATCGTTATTCCAAATGACAAGCTTCTTGAGATTGTTGATCGCCGTACAACCATGCCGGAGGCACTTCGTAAGGCTGATGAAGTTCTTCAGCAGGCTGTTCAGGGAATCACTGATCTGATCAATCTGCCGGCACTGATCAATCTTGACTTTGCAGATGTTCAGACAGTTATGACTGACAAGGGTATCGCTCATATCGGTATCGGAGAGGCAAGAGGAGACGATAAGGCTATGGAAGCTGTTCAGCAGGCTGTTTCTTCTCCGCTTCTCGAAACAACTATTAAGGGTGCTACTCATGTGATCATTAATATTTCCGGAGATATTTCTCTTATGGATGCAAATGATGCAGCAAGCTATGTTCAGGAGCTGACAGGAGAGGAAGCAAATATCATCTTTGGTGCAATGTATGATGATTCTGTTGCTGATTATGCAAGAATCACTGTAATTGCTACAGGCTTATCCGATGCAGCGCCTAAAGCAAATTCCTTTGGCGGCAGAAATACAGCTTCTTCCCCGTTTTCTGTAAGAAAGCCGGCTGCTGCAGGAACTTCAACACCTGTTTCAGGTTTGAACATGCCAAGCTTTAATCTTCCGAATATGAATTCATCTTTTGCTTCTAAAGTACCGACAAGTACTGTACAGAAAAAGGATATTCAGATTCCGGATTTTCTGAAAAACAGATAAATATCAAGAATAGAAAGAGGACACTGCATCCTGCAGTGTCCTCTTTCTCAGCATTTGCATGCAAAAGTGCTGCATTTGGTTTCTGATTGTGCAGAGGCATTTTCGCCGTTGATGTCAATAGCAGATGCTGTACATCGGCAGTGTTCATTATAGGTACATTCTTGGGCTTTGCAGTCAATACTGATCTTTTCGCATCCGCAGGAATCCTTTATGCTGTTTACTGCAGAGCTGTTATTACGGTCACGGAAGCTTCCGCAGCAGGTTTCGTCTGCAGCACGGGCATTGGAACCGGTTACTTCGATCTCTCCTCTGGAACAGAGCTGATCTTTGTTATAGATGCAGGTTACTGCTGTACAGTTAAGAATTGTCATAGTCATGTCCTCCTTGGATAGGTGATTGCGGTAAATAGTATTTCCGAAAAAAGGGATTCTATACGGTCCGGCTATGTGATTTAAAATATAAATAAAAAGTCCTTGACTTTAAGAAACACATATGATATATTTAACCAGTACGTGAAGAAAACAAAGCAGAGTTCACTCTCACCTCAGCACATTTGATGTGTCTCGGGTTTACATGTCTCAGCATTTTGCTGCTGGTTGAACCGCAGTTTTTAGGATGCACCATATTCGGAATGGTAGAATATGAAAGAGGATATAAGTGAGTGTGGATTTTGTCCGCACTTTTTTTCATATAGTAAAAAAGTCAGGGTATATCATTACAGGTATGGAGGTGTACGACAATTAGCAATTTAATGATTAACGAACAAATCAGAGACAAAGAAGTACGTCTGATCGGAGCAGACGGAGCTCAGCTTGGAATCATGTCTGCCAGAGAAGCTATGTTCAAGGCACAGGAGGCAGGACTTGATCTGGTAAAGATCGCACCGCAGGCGAAACCGCCAGTGTGCAAGATCATTGATTATGGTAAATACCGTTACGAGCTTTCCCGTAAAGAAAAGGAAGCAAAGAAAAAACAGAAAACGATCGACATTAAAGAGGTACGTCTCTCTCCTAATATTGATACGAATGACTTAAAGACAAAGGTAAACGCTGCAAGGAAATTCCTCAGCAAAGGTGACCGCGTAAAAGTTACTCTGCGTTTCAGAGGAAGAGAAATGGCCCATATGGCAAGCAGCAGACATGTGCTGGATGATTTTGCGGAGCTTCTGACAGATATTGCAGTAGTAGAAAAAGCCCCGAAGATCGAAGGGAGAAGCATGACCATGTTTCTCAGTGAAAAACGTTAAGCAGTTACTGAGGATGTGCTGCAGGGCGCAGATAACAGTAATGTGAAATAAAACAGAACCAACGAATCAAGGAGGAAATAAAAATGCCTAAGATTAAAACATGTAGAGCAGCAGCAAAACGCTTCAAAAAAACAGGTACCGGAAAAATCATGAGAAACAAAGCTTATAAGAGCCATATCTTAACAAAGAAATCTCAGAAGAGAAAGAGAAATCTGAGAAAGGCCACTGTTGTTGATTCTACAAACCTGAAAAACATCAGGAAAGCACTGCCTTATTTATAAGAAGTAAGAAGACGAACAGGAGGAAATTAAGAAATGGCAAGAATTAAAGGCGGATTAAACGCAAAGAAAAGACATAACCGTACATTAAAACTGGCAAAGGGCTACAGAGGAGCTCGTTCCAAACAGTATAGAATCGCTAAACAGTCTGTAATGAGAGCACTTGCAAGCTCCTATGCAGGAAGAAAGCAGAAAAAACGTCAGTTCAGACAGCTCTGGATCGCACGTATCAACGCTGCTGCAAGAATGAACGGACTTTCCTACAGCAAAATGATGCATGGTCTTAAAGTTGCAAACATCGACATCAACAGAAAGATGCTTGCAGAGATGGCAGTTAATGATGCTGCTGGATTCACAGCACTTGCAGAAATCGCTAAAAAGGCTGTAGCATAAATAAAAAAGATCACATATCCAATAGTGGGTATGTGATTTTTTTTTATAAATTTGCACTTGCAATCATAAAATTCTAATGCTATAATCAAAACATTAAAGTATTAGCGAATGAAAGTGAAAAAAGGAGGAGATTTATTATGAAAAACTGGAAAAAAGCTCTGAGCGTAACAGCAGCAGTTGCTGTGGCGGCAACAATGGCTATGCCGGTATCTGTTTTTGCAGAAGGTGATGAAACATTTAAGATTGGCGTAATCGGACCGATGACGGGCGATTATGCACAGTATGGTACAAACGTCTATAATGCAGCTCAGATTGCTATTAATGAAATAAATGAGAATGGTGGATTTAATGGATATCAGGTAGAACTTCTGGCAGCAGGAGATGATATGGGAGATCCGGAAAAAGCAGTTAATGCATACAATGATCTGCTTGATAGGGGAATGCAGATGCTTTGTGGTGCAGTTACTTCCGGTTCCTGTATTGCAGTAGGTGCAGAAGCAGCAGAGAGCACTTTTCTTTTTACTCCATCTGCTACAGCGGTAGATTCCATTACAGCAGGTTCTAATGAATTCCGCATGTGCTTTACCGACCCGGCACAGGGAGCAAAATCTGCACAGTATATCGGAGAGCATAAGCTTGCAACTAAGGTGGCTGTTCTGTATGACTCCATGGCAGACTACAATTCCGGCGTGCATGATTCTTTTGTAGAAGCAGCAGAAGAAAACGGTCTGGAAGTAGTTGCTGATGAGGCTTATACAACAGATAATAATACAGATTATTCTGTACAGCTTAAGAAGATTGCTGACAGCGATGCAGAGCTTCTTTTCCTTCCAAACTATTATTCCGATAATGCTTTGATTCTTCAGCAGGCATCAGAGGCAGGCATGGACATTAAGTTCTTTGGTGTTGACGGTATGGACGGTATTCTTAATGTAGAGAATTTTGATACTTCTCTTGCAGAAGGCGTTATGCTTCTGACTCCTTTCTCCGCAACAGCAGAAGATGAAGCAAGCCAGGCATTTGTAAAATCTTATAATGAGATTGCAGACGGAGAAACACCGAACCAGTTTGCAGCAGATGCTTATGATGTTATCTATGCAATGAAAGCCGCAGCAGATGCAGCAGAGATCACCCCGGACATGGCAAACGAAGATATCAGTGCAGCAATGAGTGAAGCAATGCTCAGTACAGAGATCGACGGACTTACAGGAAAAGCAAAATGGACAGAGGAAGGCGAGTGCGATAAAGAGCCGAAAGCATTTGTGATCGAAAATGGTGCTTACAAGGAAATGGAATAATCAGTGAACAGCTGATTTGATCATTGATAGTCATAAGGACGGGGACGGTTGCCTTGCAGTGTGACCGTCTGCCGTTCCTTTTTATTAACTTTATGATAAGAGGTGCACTATGAGTTTTATATCTTATTTAAAAGATGGAATCAGCCTGGGCAGTATTTATGCAATCATTGCTCTGGGCTATACAATGGTGTATGGTATTGCAAAAATGCTGAATTTTGCTCATGGAGATGTCATTATGGTCGGCGCTTTTGTGATCCTTACAGCTATTACAAAAGGAGGTATGTCTCCTGTTCTGGCTGTGCTGATTTCCATTGTATTCTGTACGGTACTGGGCATTGTCATTGAAAAAGTTGCATATCGGCCTCTGAGAAAGGCATCGTCAAACCTTGCAGTGCTGATCACAGCTATTGGTGTCAGCTATCTTCTTCAGAATCTTGCCCTGCTTATTTTTGGTGCGGATGCCAAAAGCTTTGTAACAGTCATCGATGTTCCTTCCCTTTCTCTTTTCGGAGGAGCGCTTGTGATCAAGGGAATCACAATTGTGACAATTGTTGTCAGTGTGATCATTATGGCTGCGCTTACGTTTTTTGTGCGAAAAACAAAACCGGGACGTGCTATGCAGGCGGTTTCTGAGGATCGCGATGCAGCTCAGCTGATGGGTGTGAATGTAAATGCAACGATTTCCCTGACTTTTGCCATTGGCTCCGGGCTAGCGGCCATTGCCGGTCTTCTGCTTTGTTCTGCTTATCCTACACTGACTCCTTATACAGGAGCCATGCCTGGAATCAAGGCTTTTGTTGCAGCAGTATTCGGAGGTATCGGATCTATTCCGGGAGCCATGGTGGGAGGAATCCTTCTTGGTGTGATCGAAATTTTTGGAAAAGCCTACATTTCTTCTCAGGTAGCGGATGCTATTGTATTTGCAGTTCTGATCATTGTGCTCCTGGTGAAGCCTACAGGATTGTTTGGCAAAAACATTCAGGAGAAAGTGTAAGGTGGATCGTATGAAAAATAAAATGAATAAGACAACAAAAAACAATTTTATAACATATGGGATCGTGATCCTTTTATTTGCAGTGGTTCAGACCCTTTCTTCTACAGGAAATCTTTCCAGACTTCTTACAGGACTTCTGGTTCCCCTCTGCGTATATACGATTGCGGCAGTATCCTTGAACCTTGTTGTGGGATTTTCCGGAGAACTGAGCCTTGGACATGCAGGCTTTATGTGTGTGGGAGCATACTCCAGCGCATTGTTTTCTCATATGACTGCAGATGCCCTTCCTTCAGTTCCAAGATTTATCCTTGCCATTCTGGTGGGAGCGGTTGTGGCAGGTGTTTTTGGTGTCCTGATCGGTATTCCGGTATTGAGACTCCGCGGAGATTACCTTGCGATTGTTACTCTTGCTTTTGGTGAGATCATTAAAAATCTGATCAACATTCTTTATGTTGGTGTGGACGAAAATGGTATTCATGTGGCAACTACTTCTGCAGGTTTTAAACTTGCTGCCGGAGGAAAAAAGATTCTGAAAGGAGCTCTTGGTATTTCCGGTACTTCTGCTCTTTATAAAGATATTAAGGAGAACTTTTTCCTGATAGGAGTGATCCTTGTACTGATTACGCTGTTTATTGTACAGAACCTGGTGAATTCCAGAAGCGGACGTGCCATTATGTCCACCAGGGACAACAGGATTGCTGCAGAATCCATAGGCATTAATGTAACAAAATATAAGCTTCTTGCATTTACGGTTTCCGCAGCGCTGGCAGGTGTGGCAGGTGTGCTTTATTCCCACAATCTGTCTATGCTGAAGGTATCGGTATTCGATTATAATATGTCTATTCTGATCCTTGTGTATGTGGTTCTGGGCGGTATCGGAAACCTGAGAGGTTCAATGATCGCAGCCATTATCCTTTATGCTCTTCCGGAACTGCTCCGGGGATTTGCAAATTACCGTATGCTGATCTATGCGGTTGTGCTGATCGTGATGATGCTCTTTAACTGGGCTCCGGCAGCAAGAAACTGGAGAAGCCGTATGGTAGAGAAATTTAAAGGCGGAAAAATGAACAAGGAGGCAGCTTGACTATGGCAATGCTGGAAGTAAATCATCTGTCAATTCAGTTCGGCGGTCTTCGGGCTGTTGACGGCTTTCATTTAAATATTGAAAAGGGAGAACTTTATGGTCTGATCGGCCCTAATGGTGCCGGTAAGACTACAGTATTCAATCTTTTGACAGGCGTATATAAGCCTACAGAGGGGATCATCCGGCTGGATGGTCAGGATATCACAGGAAAAAGTACTATTGAGATCAACAAAGCTGGAATTGCCCGTACTTTCCAGAATATCCGTTTGTTTAAAGACATGCCGGTTCTGGATAACGTAAAAGCAGGGCTTCATAATCACTATCAGTATTCTGTTCTCACTGGTGTTTTGAGACTGCCCAAATATTTTAAAGTAGAAAAAGAAATGAACGAAAAGGCTATGGAAATTTTAAAAGTCTTTGATCTGGATAAGGAAGCCAATCTTCTTGCTGGAAATCTTCCTTATGGAAAACAGCGAAAACTGGAGATAGCCCGTGCATTGGCAACAGAGCCTAAGCTTCTCCTTCTGGATGAGCCGGCTGCAGGAATGAACCCAAATGAAACACTGGAGTTGATGGACACGATTCGTTTTGTACAGGAACATTTCCATATGACGACACTTCTGATAGAACATGATATGAAACTGGTAGGCGGTATCTGTGAAAAGCTTACAGTTCTGAACTTTGGTCAGGTTCTGACTCAGGGGGAAACTTCAGAGGTACTGAATAATCCACAGGTTATTACAGCATATCTGGGAGAATAGGAGGAAATCGGTTATGGCAATGCTGGAAGTAAAGGATCTTCAGGTATATTATGGTGTGATCCAGGCTCTGAAGGGGATTTCCTTTGAAGTAAACCAGGGAGAGGTCATTGCTCTGATCGGTGCCAACGGTGCCGGAAAGACAACTACACTCCAGACACTTACAGGAATCCTTCAGGCAAAATCCGGAAGTATTATGTTTGAGGGCAAAGATCTGACAAAGGTGCCTGCACATAAGATCGTAGAAATGGGGATGGCTCATGTTCCGGAAGGAAGACGTGTGTTTTCGGATATGACTGTATATGAAAATCTTCTCATGGGTGCATATACACGTAAAGACAAAAATGAAATTGCAGAAAGTCTTGAAATGGTATACAAGAGATTTCCAAGACTGAAGGAACGTCAGGGTCAGCGTTCAGGAACTCTTTCAGGTGGAGAGCAGCAGATGCTTGCCATGGGGCGTGCCCTGATGAGCAAACCAAGGATTATTTTGATGGACGAGCCGTCTATGGGACTTTCACCAATTTTTGTAAATGAGATTTTTAATATCATTAAGGATGTAAGTGAAGGCGGTACCACAGTTCTTCTGGTAGAGCAGAATGCAAAGAAGGCTCTTTCTATTGCAGATAGGGCATATGTACTGGAAACAGGAAATATCACTCTGGAAGGAAAAGCTGAGGATCTTCTTCATAATGAGGCTGTCCAGAAGGCATATCTGGGTGAATAAAAGACAGCAGGGCAGACCCGGAGCTTTGCCGGGGATCATGCAAGGAGGAAAGAAAATGGATGAAAATATTGTGATTTCCATCGCAAGGCAGTATGGAAGCGGCGGTCGTACGGTAGGAAAAATGCTTGCAGAGAAGCTGGGGATTTCTTTTTACGACAAAGAGATCATTCGTATGGCTTCCGATGAGAGCGGAATTGATCTGAAGCTTTTTGGAAAGGTAGAAGGCGGAGACAGCGTAAAGCCGTCGTTGTTTACCAAAAGCACCATATACAGAGGAAAGCTTCATCAGCCGGACAGTAAAGAGTTTATCTCAGATGAGAATATTTTCAGCTATCAGGCCAAGATCGTAAATGATCTTGCAGAAAAGGAATCTTATGTGATTGTAGGACGCTGTGTCAATTATGTTATGAAGGACCGCCCGAATACCCTTCGTGTATTTATCCATGCACCCTGGGAATTTCGAGTAGAGCAGGCATCTGAGAAGATTTCCGGATCCAGAGAGGATATAGAAAAATTCCTTTTGAAAGATGATAAAAGAAAACAGGAGTATTACCGCAGATTTACTGGCGGTACGTGGAATGATGCGACAAATTATGATCTCTGTCTGAACAGCGGAAAGCTTGGATTCGAAAAATGTGCAGAAGCCATTGAAGCACAGCTTAAGATTATGTTTGGTAAATAAACAGATGAAAAAGGTACCGGGGATTCTCAAAGAGTGAGGACTCCGGTATTTTTTATGGGGCAGAGCATATACTGTCCAGAGAAGAAAACAGCAGGAGCAGTTTATGAAAAAAGTACGCAGGCAGTACGGGAAAATCATTGCTGTATGGATTCTGATTATTTTTGTGATATTTTTGTTCCTGGGGTGGATAAATCCAAATAGATTACGGGAGAGTGTGGATACAGCTGCCCGTGTAATAGCAGGAGAGGGGATGCTGAAACTGGTGCAGGATGCTTTGGACCCTCCTCTCGTGGCTTTGACCTTTGATGACGGACCAAGTAAAAAATATACAGCAGAGCTTTTGGACGGTTTAAAGAAAAGAAATGTAAAAGCATCTTTTTTTCTCCTGGGAAAAAGCCTTGAGGGAAATGAAGCGCTTGTAAAAAGAATGTACAGAGAGGGGCATCTGATAGGAAATCATACGTTTCATCATGTGCAGCTTGACAGAATCCCGGAAAAACAGGCAAAAGAGGAGATTCTGCGAACAAATAACAGAATTTATGAGATTACAGGAAAATACCCTGTTTACATGAGACCTCCCTATGGAGCATGGAATGAGGAAATGGAACTTCAGGTGGAGATGATACCGGTTTTTTGGAATATTGATACCCTTGACTGGAAAACGCAAAATGTGGATTCTATAATCCAGATAGTAAGGGAAAATGTAAAGAATGGATCTATTCTTCTGATGCATGACGAGTATGCGGCTACTGTAGAGGCTGCCCTGAAAATTGTCGATGAGCTTACAGAGGAAGGATGCAGATTTGTAACAGTTGACCGTCTTATTCTGCCGTGATGCTTGCTTTTTCTGTCTTTTTTAGATATACTGTTACTGGACAAAAGAAAGAAGTACATAAAGGAGAGGTATTATGGGCCGTTTTTTTAATATGGATAATAAATTTTTTGTTTTTATGGGAAGACTGGCAGATCTCTGTATGCTGAATATCTTATGCATAATCTGCTGTATTCCTGTCATTACCGCAGGGGCATCGCTGACAGCACTTTATTATGTAACCCTGAAAATGGCAAGAAATGAAGAATCCTATATTTTCCGGAGCTTTTTTAAATCCTTTAAACAGAACTTCAGACAGGCAACAGTGATAAATCTGATCATGCTGGCAGCAGCGGCGCTTCTTTATCTGGATACCCGCATTACCAAAGCTATGGCAGATCCAATGGGAAAAATCCTGGCAATGATTTTTGCTTTGTTTACCATGATCTATGTGATCATTTTACTGTATCTGTATCCGGTGCTGGCAAAGTTTTATAACTCTGTTAAAAATACCTTTAAGAATGCACTTTTAATGGGAATCCGTCATTTACCCTATACGTTTTTGATGCTTGCTGTTTGTGCAAGTCCGCTTCTGATCCTTTTTATTCCATCATTTCAGGTGCAGATGTTCCTGATTCTTGTGCTTATTCTTATCGGACCGGCGCTTGCAGCATACTGTAACTCACATTTTTTTGTTAGGATCTTTGATAAATATATTCCGGAGGAAGCAGATGCTTCAGAGGGAACAGAGGTAATATCCTGATGACTGAACAGAACAGAGAAAACCGGGAACAGCATAAAAGCTGGAACGGAAAACCCTATCGCTCCCTGGACTATATGCTCAGGGAGCGTTTTGGAGAAAAGGTATATAAAGTAACTTTAAATGGAGGAATGTCCTGCCCCAACAGAGACGGTACGCTGGGAAAAAGGGGATGTATTTTCTGCAGTGAAGGGGGAAGCGGAGATTTTGCCGCAGATGCAGCTCTTTCGGTTACCGATCAGATTGAAAGTCAGATCGCAGTTCTGTCCGGGAAACGTCCGATACAGAAATATATTGCGTATTTTCAGGCGTACACGAATACGTATGCTCCAACAGAATATTTAAAAAAAATTTTTACAGAAGCCATAGCTCATCCAAAGATTGTAGCACTGTCTATAGGCACCAGACCGGATTGTCTGGGCAATGATGTGCTGGCACTTCTGGAAGAACTGAATCAGGTGAAACCGGTATGGGTGGAACTGGGATTACAGACAATCCATGAAAAGACAGCCCAGTATATCAGGAGAGGATACAGGCTGGAATGCTTTGATCAGGCAGTAAAGGAATTGCATTGCCGGAAACTGGAAGTGATCGTTCATACAATCCTGGGACTTCCGGGGGAAAGCCGCTCAGATATTCTTGATACTATGCGTTATCTGAATGAGAAAAACATTCAGGGAATCAAGCTGCAGCTTCTCCATGTTCTGAAAGGAACTGATCTGGAATATGATTATCTTGCAGGGAAGTTCTCTGTATATGAAAGAGACGAGTACCTGGATCTGGTGATCGACTGTCTGGAAAATCTGGACCCGGAGATTGTGATACACCGGATCACAGGGGATGGACCAAAGGAACTGCTTTTGGCGCCTTTGTGGGCCGGAAGGAAAAGAGAAGTCCTGAATATGCTTCATCACAGAATGAAAGAACGGGACACCTGGCAGGGAAAACAGCTTGGTACTTCGCTGTAATTGAGAAAGAGGTGACAAACAAATGGCTGAACCATTTACAATTTATAAGCTTATCGTACTATATATGGCGCAGAATTCTAGACAGGAACTTACAAATTCCCAAATATCAGAATTCATACTTGACCGTGAATATACAGACTATCTTCATCTCCAGCAGGTGCTGTCAGAACTGGTAGAAACGGGACTTTTGAAACGGCGGACAGTATCCAACAGTTCCCACTATGAGCTGACAGAGGAAGGACGGGATACTCTGTCTTACTTTGAACAGGATCTGTCCTCCGATATTAAAAAGGAAATAGATGAGTTTTTGAAAGATTATGGATGCCGGATTCCGGATAGGATCCTTATGCCGGCAGATTATTACACTACGCCTCAGGGAGGATATGCAGTCCGGTGCCAGCTGATCGAAAAAGATATGACGATCATGGATCTGACTCTTGCAGCGCCAAATAAAGAAGCTGCGCGGGCAATCTGCAGAAATTGGCCTCAGAAGTGTCAGGATATTTATACTTCGCTTATGGGAGAATTAATCTGATATTCCTTTCTATATTAACAGCGATATCTCGTGAAAAAACAAACAGCATTTTTGTGCTCTTTCTCAGAAATGAAACTATTCTGAGAAAGAGCTTTTTTAAAAGTTTAAAAGAAAAATCTTTTCAAATATTAAAGCTTTGGACAGAATGATTTGTCGAATTTTGTCGAAATATTCTTACATTTCTTGTTTAGAACCTGTTGACATCTGAAAAATCATGCGCTATTATCATCACATAAGAATAGCTTATACTATCGGAGCTTTTGTGACAATGATCATAAGTCCTCTGCATTTCTGCAGATTCTGGAGGACGTAATTCGGGCATATCGCCGACATTTTCACATGACTGTAAATTTTATGTTGGCTGAGCCGGGAAGACGCACCGAAGGAGTATGTCCTTTTCCGGGCAGCTGGAAAGGGAGAAAATATGGCTTATAAAAAACGGAAACTTGAAGACTTAAACGTACTGGATGATTTTATGTTCAGTGCCGCCGCTTCTGACGAGGAAGTGGGAAAGGAATTTTGCAGAACTGTGCTTTCAGTACTGCTCCAGAAAGAACTGGGAGAGATTCAGATAACAGCACAGAAGACGATACTGCCCTGTACACCGGAAATGCGGGGGATCCGTATGGACGTAGAGGTAAAAGAACCCCTGGAGGATAAAGAAACACTTCCGTCGCTGAATGTGTATGATGTAGAACCTCATCTGAGGAAAGAAAAATATTTTCCAAAACATAACCGTTTTTATCAGGCAAAGATAGACAGCCGTTACATAAGAAGCGGAGACAGGGATTTTGGAAACCCTCCGAATCTTTTTGTACTGACGATCACGGAATATGATCCTTTTGGAAAAGATCAGATGATCTATACTGTAAGCAACAGCTGCCGGGAAGAACCAGGGCTGAAGTACGATGACGGACTGGTATTCTATTATTTTAATACCAAAGGGAAAAAGGGCGGAACACCGGAAATCCGGGCCATGCTGAAATATATGATGGAAAGCACGGAGAAAAATGTGGTAAATGAAGATATCAGGAACCTGCACAGGTGTGTGGAACGGGTGAAGGTTCTGCCGGAGATCAGGGAGGAGTTTATGAGATTTGAAGATGTAATCGCATGGGAAAAAGAAAAGTCTCATGAAGAAGGAATAGAGGAAGGACGCAAGGAAGGACGTATAAGGATGCTGATAGAAATATCGCGCGAAAGCGGATTATCCGATGAAAAGATCCTGAAACAGTTAATGGACAAATGCGAGCTTACAGAGAAAGAAGCCCGGGAGTATTTGATGGAATGCTGAAAGATATGTGGATAATAAACATGAAATATGAAAATAATGTGGACAAAATTTACGGACGATTGTGCAAATAAAAGCCATTTAAGTACCATTGACAAAAATATACGGGGGGGGGTATAATAGAAATGATATATAAGTAGGGGCGTTTTGCCCTCATGTAGAGATGGAGGAAAAGAGGCTATGAAAAACAAAGTAGTAAGAAAACTTCTTATGATCGGTCTCAGCTCTTCTGTTGCTTTAACAAGTACTGTAGGTGTTACAGCAGCATCTATGGATACCGCACTTGAAGCAGTGGCTGAGGATGAGACAGAAACTGAGACAGAAACTGAGACAGAAACTGAGACAGAAACTGAGACAGAAACTGAGACAGAAACTGACAGCGAAGAAGACGTGGCAGAGACAGCAGCTGACGGCGAAGAAGATGTGGCAACAGTACAGAAGGAGACTGTAAAGATCAACTTCTACAGCGAAGAAGAAGAAAAACAGATTGCAGAGAAGGAGATCGAAGTAGATAAAGGAACTACACAGATCAATGCCAGTGAATTTGCAGACCTTGTACCAGAAGGCTACGAGCTGAAAATCACTGGAGATGTAGCGATTAGTGGTGGTTATATCTATGCAGCAGTACGTAAGGCGGCAGAACAGAAGAAAACTGTAAAGATTAGCTTCTACAGCGAAGAAGAAGAAAAACAGATTGCAGAGAAAGAACTCGAAGTAGCTAAAGAAAGCAAACAGGTAAATACCAGTGCACTTACAGATTTTGTACCGGAAGGTTATGAACTGGTAATTACCGGAGATTTAGATATTAATGATGGCTATGTCTATGCAGCAGTGCGCAAGGCTACAGAGAAGAAAGAAACTGTAAAAATCAACTTCTACAGTGAAGAAGAAGAAAAACAGATTGCAGAGAAAGAACTCGAAGTAGCTAAAGGAAGCAAACAGGTAAATAC
>JAPFCU010000053.1 GCA_026169535.1 Blautia sp. | reverse complement strand
TCATTCTCTGGATATGAGAATGCAGGAGATCAGTGAATATATAGACAGTAAAAGATAGGACATCGGAAATTTCCGGTGAGAACAGGAGAAATATATGATCATAGAATGTCCGGCCGATACAAGACTTCAGGAGTATCTTCTTAAAAGTGATATCCATATTCTTACGCCCTGCGGAGGACGTGGTAATTGTGCAAAATGTAAGGTAAGGATACTGAAAGGAGAGGCAAAGATCAATACTATGGATCAAATCTGGTTTTCTCAGAAAGAACTGGATGAAGGATACCGGCTGGGATGCCAGGTATTTGCCAAAGAACCGCTGACCATTGAAATATATGAAAAGTGAGGGCGGCCAAATGAAAATAATACGAATGAGCATGCTTGCAGTGTGTATGGCAGCATTGACAGGATGTGTACAGACGGGTCCTCATACGCTGCCAAAGGAGCAGGTAGCTCCTTATGAACTTTCGGAGCGTGAGACACAGCTTCTGGAAGCTTTTGGAATGGATCAAAATTCGCAGATTGTATCTTTCTATGCTCCGGAAACAGCCATTACAGTTACTGCCAGGATTTATAAACTGAAGGAGGACCTGACCTGGGAGACCATAGGGGATGGTTCTATGTCTATTGGAAAAGAAAAAGAACCTGCAGAGCAGATTTCAGGAAGCTTTACCATGCAGATACAAGATGACCGCAGCATAGATTTCCACATAAATATGGCTGGGCAGGGAGCTTTTTCCACAAAAGATATCGGGGAAAACCAGGAATATACAATTGAAGGAAAGGCTTTTTTGAAGGAAGCCTGCAAAATTGAGCTGGGTAAGGAAATTCCGGTATCAGTACTGGTCTATGACAATGGAAACAGTATGAGAAGTTATACCACTGAGGATTATTTTGAACCGGAAAAATTTAAAGATATGGATCTGGTACAGGCAGTGACACTGGAGTTCTCGGATCAGGAGATTCACTAAAACGGAGACAAAACAAAAAAGGTCAGGTATTCTGACCTTTTTGTTTTGTCTTGCAGATCAGCTGCGTCATAGTCCCCATGGGACAGCAGCCGCAGGCAACACAGTCACCGGTACTGACAAAGGCTTTTTTCTTTTTTCTGATCTTTTTTTTCCACAGTGAGGCCTCCTGAATTTGATAGGAACAGTATAACATGGTCGTAGGAAGGAGTCTGTGAGTTTGTCACAGACTGTAATATATTTCAAATAATATATATTTGTGCATATTGCACATATTTATAAAAACAATTAGATAATCCATTGACTTTTTGGTTAATTAATGGTATATATATTATAGTTTAATTGTTGCAAAGAGACGAGAGACAATGCAATGAACACGAAGTGTTTTTTGCGTTGTCTTTTTTATTATGTTAAGGAGGATTTTAATATGCAGAAAGAAACAAGACCTTTTATTCCGTGGGAACTGGTAGATGATTTTATGACAGCAGTTTTTGTAAAACTGGGACTGCCGGAGGAAGATGCTCGTCTTTGTTCAGATGTTCTGATGCAGAGTGACAAATGGGGAATAGAAAGCCACGGCTGCAACCGTTTTAAACCGATTTATGTGGATCGTATCCGTAAGGGAATCCTTAATCCGATCACAAAAATAGATGTTCTGAAAGAAACACCAACCACAGCAGTTCTGGATGCCAATGACGGTATGGGAATGGTAGCAAGTAAAAAAGCTATGGATATGTGTATTGAAAAAGCGCATAAATATGGCATGGGAATGGTGGCAGTGAGAAATTCTTCCCATTACGGAATCGCAGGATACTGGGCTAACCTTGCTGCAAAAGAAAATATGATTGGTATTACGGGAACCAATGCAAGGCCGTCAATTGCACCTACATTTGGTGTAGAAAATATGATGGGAACCAATCCTCTGACCTTTGCAATGCCAACAGATGAAGAATTCCCGTTTCTTTTGGACTGTGCAACTTCTATTATTCAGAATGGTAAAATAGAGTATTATGCCAGAATCGGCAAAGATACACCGGCAGGAATGGTAATTGGAAGAGATGGTTCTACACTGACAGACAGTGCCCAGATCCTCAAAGATCTTCGCAGCGGAAATGCAGCCCTGGCTCCGTTGGGAGGCATCGGTGAAACACTTGCCGGATATAAAGGATATGGATATGCTGCTGTTGTGGAAATTCTTTCCGCAGCTTTGCAGTCAGGAATTTTCCTGAAAGATCTGGACGGAAAGGATGAAAATGGAAATCTTCGTCCATATCATTTAGGACATTTCTTTATTGCAATCGATACAGATGCATTTATGGGAGCAGAGGCATTTAAAAAGACTGCAGGGAATATTTTAAGAAATCTGAGAAATTCTCAGAAGGCGCCAGGACAGGAGCGTATTTATACAGCAGGAGAAAAGGAGCATGATGTATGGATGTACCGGAAGGACAAAGGTGTTCCTGTAACAGAGGCTGTACAGAAGGAATTTATACAGTTAAGAGACGAACTGGGATTAACAGAATTCAATTTTCCTTTTGAAGCATAAAAGAGAGAATGACAGAAAGTTGAGAGGAAGAAAATAATGGATTATGCAAAGGAATCATTAAAAAAACACAGTGAGTGGAAAGGGAAAATAGAAGTAGTCAGCCGAGTGCCGGTCTCCACAAAGGAAGATCTGGCGCTGGCATACACACCGGGAGTTGCTCAGCCATGTCTGGAGATCCAAAAGGATTTAGACAAAAGCTATGAACTTACAAGACGCCATAATATGTGTGCTGTGATTACAGATGGTTCGGCAGTTCTTGGTCTGGGAGATATTGGACCGGAAGCGGGAATGCCGGTTATGGAGGGAAAAAGTGTTTTGTTTAAAGCATTTGGAGATGTGGATGCCTTTCCGTTATGCATCAAAACAAAGGATGTAGATGAATTTGTAAATACAGTATATCTGTTATCAGGTTCTTTTGGCGGGGTCAATCTGGAGGACATTTCCGCACCTCGATGTTTTGAAATTGAAAGAAAACTGAAAGAAAAATGTGATATTCCTATTTTTCACGATGATCAGCACGGAACAGCAATTATTACTCTTGCAGGACTGTTAAATGCGCTGAAAGTGGTGGGAAAAGAGAAAGAAAATGTAAGAATTGTGACTTCCGGTGCAGGGGCAGCAGCTGTTTCTATTGTCAGATTGATCTTATCAGCAGGCTTTAAAAATGTTGTTATGTGTGACCGGAACGGCGCGATTTATGAGGGCCGAAAAGAAGGCATGAACTGGATCAAAGAAGAAATGGCACAATGCACAAACAGTGAGAAAAGAAAGGGAACTCTGGCAGAAATGCTGGTTGGGGCAGATATTTTCATTGGAGTTTCTGCTCCGGGGTTAGTAACCAGTGATATGGTCAGATCCATGGCTGAAGATGCGATTGTTTTTGCATGTGCTAATCCGACACCGGAAATCTTTCCGGATGAGGCCAAGGCGGCCGGAGCAAAGGTAGTAGCCACCGGAAGAAGCGATTTTCCGAATCAGATCAATAATGTCCTGGCATTTCCCGGAGTATTTCGTGGCACATTTGATGTGCGTGCAAAAGACATCAATGAAGAGATGAAAATGGCGGCAGCCAGAGCGCTTGCAGAATTAATACCTGAAGAAGAACTGGGAGCAGATTATATTATACCAAAAGCTTTTGATCCAAGAGTAGGAAAGGCAGTAGCAAGTGCTGTTGCAAAAGCAGCGAAAGACTCAGGAGCAGCAAGGCTCTGATAAACAGAATAATCGGAATGTAGTACATATTTCTTTGGACAGGCGTTGCAGTGACTGAAAAGCAATGCCTGTCTATCCTCATATTTTGATAAAGGCATTGGAGGTACAGCATGGAAAAGGAAACAATACTGGAACAATTTGAAGACTATCCTGTTATTGCTGCAGTTAAGGATGAAGGCGGGCTGAAAAAATGTCTGGAATCAGGGGCGGAAATACAGATTGTATTTGTGCTTTATGGAGACCTCTGCAATATCGGGGATATTGTAGATCGTTTGAAAGAAGGCGGAAAAACGGTGATCGTCCATCTTGACCTGATCAGTGGATTGGGAAACCGGGAGATTGTTGTAGATTATATAAAAAACACAACAAAAGCAGATGGGATCATATCTACAAAATCAACCTTGATAAAAAGAGCAAAAGAATTGGATTTTTTTGCAGTTATGCGCTTTTTTATGTTAGATTCCATGGTTTATGAAAATGTGAGAAAACAGATAGAAAATGTAAAACCGGATATGATAGAAATTATTCCGGGAGCGATGCCTAAGGTGATTTCCAGGCTTTGTGAATTTATTGAGGGTAAAGTTCCAGTGATCGCAGGGGGAATGATCATGGATAAGGAAGATACCATGAAAGCGCTGGATGCCGGGGCAACAGCAATTTCTACTACAAGACAGAATGTCTGGTTCATGTAAAATAAGAAGGACGAAGGTGCGGAAGTATGGCAAAATATGTGATGGCATTAGATGCGGGAACAACTAGTAACAGATGTATTTTATTTAATGAAAAAGGGCAGATGTGCAGTGTGGCACAGCGTGAATTTAAGCAGATTTTTCCAAAACCGGGCTGGGTGGAGCATGACGCTAATGAAATTTGGGCCAGTCAGTTGGGAGTGGCTGTGGAAGCTATGAACATGATCGATGCATCAGCAGCGGATATTGCTGCCATCGGAATCACAAATCAGAGAGAGACAACGATCCTTTGGGATAAAAATACAGGAGAACCGGTTTACAATGCCATTGTATGGCAATGCCGCCGGACATCAGAATACTGTGATTCCTTAAAAGAACAGGGGCTGACAGAAAAATTCCGGAGGAAAACAGGCCTGGTCATTGATGCGTATTTTTCAGCAACAAAGATCAAATGGATCCTTGATAATGTGCCGGGAGCACGTGAAAGAGCAGAAAAGGGCGAGCTTTTATTTGGTACTGTGGAAACATGGCTGATCTGGAAACTGACAAAAGGAAAAGCTCATGTTACGGATTATTCCAACGCAGCCAGGACAATGCTTTTTAATATCAATACGCTGGAATGGGATGATGAAATATTACAGATACTGGATATTCCAAAGGCAATCCTTCCGGAAGCAATGCCCAGCAGCTGTGTATATGGAATGGCAGATCCGGCATTTCTGGGAGGAGAGATTCCTATTTCCGGAGCGGCAGGAGATCAGCAGGCAGCTCTTTTTGGACAGACATGTTTTCAGGCAGGCGATGCAAAAAGCACTTATGGGACAGGCTGTTTTCTCTTGATGAATACAGGGGACAAACTGGTATTTTCGGAAAATGGTCTGATCACAACTATTGCATGGGGCCTGAATGGAAAAGTGACCTATGCTTTGGAAGGTTCTGTTTTTGTGGCAGGCGCAGCAATACAATGGCTTCGTGATGAGATGCGGATCATTGACTCTGCAGAGGATTCTGAGTATATGGCAAAAAAAGTAAAGGATACCAACGGCTGCTATGTAGTTCCGGCTTTTACAGGTCTGGGAGCTCCTTACTGGGATCAGTATGCGAGAGGAACCATTGTGGGAATTACCAGGGGTGTAAACAAATGCCATATTATCCGGGCTACTTTGGAATCCCTGGCATACCAGGTGAATGATGTCCTGGTTGCCATGAAAGCAGATTCCGGAATTGCGCTTTCTTCTTTAAAGGTAGACGGGGGAGCCAGTGCGAATAATTTTCTGATGCAGACGCAGGCAGATATTATTAATGTACCTGTAAACCGGCCTCAGTGCGTGGAGACAACAGCTATGGGAGCGGCATATCTGGCCGGACTTGCAGTCGGATACTGGAAAGATCTGGAGGATATAAAAAATAATTGGATGGTCGATCGGACTTTTGTTCCGGTTCTGGAAGAAAAGACACGGACAGAACGGATACAGGGTTGGAAAAAGGCTGTTAAGTATGCTTATGGATGGGCAAAACAGACAGAAATATAAGATAAAAATTACCTAATTAACACCACTTATTTTGGAAAAAATATGTGCAAACTGCACTATTTATATTGACAGAAATAAAAAGATATATTATACTTTATACATAATATATGTGTTGCCTAAGAGAACGGAGAGAAGGGTATACAAGCATTGTTTTGTATGCCCTTTTATTTTGTTTACAGGCATTATGCATCCATTATAAGGAGGGACATGAGGATGAACAAAAAAGGTAAAAAGAGTGCTGGTTTCTGGTTGTGTATTTCCTTGATCATTTGTCTGATCAGCTGTATTGGCGCCAGTATGATTCAGACAAATTTTGGGAAAGTCACCGTCAAAGATCTGCGATTTGAAACAGAAAGCGGACATCAGATGAGTGCATTGCTTCTGAAACCGGACACAGCAACAGCAGAAAATCCTGCACCGGCTATCATTTGCAGCCACGGATGGTACAATAACCGTGAGATGCAGGATCTGAATTATGTTGAGTATGCACGACGCGGATATGTGGTACTTTCAATTGATATGTATGGGCACGGCAATTCAGATAACCTGCCTGCAGGAGACTGGTGGAAATCAGAAAATAATGCAAATGGAATGTATGATGCTGTTAAAATGATGGCTACACTGCCGTATGTTGATAAGGAGAAAATCGGAGTTACAGGACACTCTAACGGGGCACTTGCCAGCCGTACAGCAGTTTTACTGGATAATGAAGCAGAGAAACCTTTGATCGAAGCTGCTCTTCTGGTTTCAAATGATGCCGTTTATAAAGGCGAGGACGGCGCATATTTTAATATGTTTGGAGACAGGGATGCAGGTATTGTTGCATGTCAGTATGATGAATTCTTCCATAGAACCTATAATGAGGATGGCTCTCATACTGCACCGAGAGATTTCCTTAAACAGCCAAATGCACAGTCATTCCTGCATTTTGGCGAGGATCCGGAAGGGCTGGAGTCACGTAAAGCAGAAACAATTTATAAGGAAGATATAGAGGGAAAAGAAGCTGCTCGTGTAATCTATAATCCCAATATTACCCATCCATGGGCACATTTTTCTAAGCGAGTGGTAGATTCAAGTGTGCAGTTTTTTGAGGATGCTTTAGGAGCTCCGAATCCAATCAACGGAAGTGATCAGATATGGCAGATAAAGGTGGTTTTTAATGCTTTAGGACTTGTAGGATTTATTATGTTCGTGGTAAGTTTTGCAAAAGTTTTATTGAAAACATCCTGTTTTTCTTCGCTGAGAGCAGAGGAAGAAGTACTTCCGTTACCGGCGCTTTCCGGAAGAGAAAAGACATGGTTTTGGGTCAGCAGTATTTTAGGAGCAGTTTTTAGTTTTGTTGTTTATATGTTTGGATATAGTGTGATTGCAAAACTGGTTGGTGGAATTGCTCCTCAGTCAGGACCTGCATTTATTGGAATTTGGGCGGCTTTATGCGGAGTATTTTCGCTATTCCTTCTTTGGGTTGGAAGAAAGTTTACAAAGGCTCCTTCCAGAACAGAAGAAAATGGTGTTAAGATAAGTGCGAAAAAGCTTGGGCTGACCATTCTTCTTGCTCTTATAGTAGCAGTTTCAGCATATGGTCTGGTATTTTTAGCAGATTATTTGTTTAAGACAGATTTCCGCATTTGGGTAGTAGCACTGAAGGCTTTTAATGCAAATATGATTCCGTATATTTTATTATACCTGCCTTTGTTCTTGTTATATTACATACCAAATTCAATTTGTATCAATAGTTATAACTATTTTGAATTAGGAAAAAAACCATGGATAAATACCTGCGTGAATGCAATGTTTAATATTCTGCCAAGTGTTGTTATGGTAATCATCATGTATGGATGCTTCTTTATCAGCGGTTATTTACCTAATGAATTTGTTCCGTTCTTCGGAGGCTCAATTATTGGAATCTGGCTTTACCCGGTAATTGTAATTCTGGCTGTGGCAGCAGTGGTTTCCAGAAAACTGTATCGTGCAACGAAGAATCCGTATCTGGCAGGCATCATTATGGCAGTATTAGTTGCAATTATGAGCTGTACCAATACGCTGACCCAGATGTAAGGCAGAAAGTCATTGTCTGAGTTAAATTTGGAATTGTTATAAGTCGAATAAAATCTATAAAAAGCACGTGTTTCTGTAGAAAATAATTCTATGGGACACGTGCTTTTGCAAGTGATCCAGTCAGAAGTTACTATTAACAGGCTTCTGCAATTGGTGATATTCTCAAAATAACACAGAGAATGTAAAACGATTCTGACACTCTCTCTTTAGTTTTATAAAGAGGGAGTGTGTTTGTTATGCAGCAACAATTCTGATAAAGAGGTTATGAATAAAATGATAAAGTATATAAAACAATTCATAAAAAAACAATCCCCCGGAAGGCTGATCGCAATGGGATTCGCCAGTGTGATACTGATCGGAACCATTTTGCTTTTAATGCCGGTCTCTGTTAAGGAAGGGGCAGAGGTGTCGTTTATTGACGCCTTATTTACATCCACCAGTGCAGTCTGCGTTACAGGTCTGATTGTAGTGGACACAGCAGATCATTTTACCGCGTTGGGACAGGGGATTATTGCAGTACTGATCCAGATTGGAGGTTTGGGCGTAACATCTGTAGGTGTAGGTCTTGTACTTGCAGCAGGAAAAAGGGTAAGCATCAAAAGCAGGCTTATGGTTAAAGAAGCTTTAAATGTCGGTGATCTGAAAGGTATGGTGAAGCTGGTAAAGGCTATCCTTATCATGACCCTGTGCTTTGAAAGCATTGGTGCAGCTTTGAGTTTTGTAGTCTTTGTACAGAATTACAGCCCGCTGCATGCTCTTGGCATCAGTATTTTTCATTCAATTGCTTTTAATAATGCTGGTTTTGATATTTTGGGAGGTCTTAGAAATCTGATCCCTTATCAGAATAATGTACTGCTTAATCTGACAACTTGTTTTCTGATCATAGCTGGAGGAATTGGTTTTCTTGTTATCCTGGATATTAAAAAAAATAAAAGATTTAAAAAGCTTTCTTTTAATTCAAAGATTGTTCTTTCCACCAGTGTGATTCTCCTGGCAGTGGGAACCCTGCTGCTTAAAATGACAGAAGATATCAGCTGGATGGGAGCTTTCTTTAACAGTGTATCGGCCAGGACAGCAGGATTTTCTACATATTCTGTGGGAAGCTTCAGCAATGCAGGACTGTTTGTCTTATGTTTTCTTATGTTCATAGGAGCATCTCCGGGATCAACAGGAGGCGGTATAAAAACAAGTACGTTTTTTGTGATGGCTCAGAAAGCCAGAGGTATGTGTACCAACGGGGTTACCGGAGCATTTAAGAGAAGTATTTCCAGCCAGAATGTTATGAAGGCTTTTACAATAACAATGCTTTCAGCCGCAGTAGTGGGCGTGTCTACGTTTCTGATGTGCGTTCTGGAGCCGGAATATAGTTTTATGCAGGTATTTTTTGAAATGATATCTGCTTTTGGTACTGTCGGTCTTTCTACAGGAATCACTCCTGAACTGGGAATTGCAGCAAAGCTGGTGACAATACTGGTAATGTTTACAGGACGTCTTGGCGCAATTACCATGGTATCCATATGGAGTGATCACAAGGAGCCGAATATCAGGTATTCAGAGGAAACAGTAATAATAGGATAAGTATCCGTATTAATGGAAAGAAGAGGAAAAGAATATGTTTAAGAAAAAACCGGAAAAAGCTTATGCGGTAATAGGGCTTGGCCGTTTTGGAGAGGATTTGGCTATTATGCTTGCGGAATCAGGAAAAGAAGTGATCGTAGCAGACCGGGATGAAAACAAAATAAAAGAAATGAGGCAGTATACAGAGTATGCTTTCGTAGTTGAAAACTTAAATAAAGAAACTCTGAAGGAAATGGGAATCCAGAACTGTGACGTGGCTATAATCTGTATTGGTGAGCAGGTGGATATAAGTATACTGACGACTATGAGTGTTCTGGAGCTGGGAGTTCCCCGTGTGATTTCAAAGGCTCTCAGTGCAGAGCAGGGAGCTGTTCTGGAAAAGCTGGGTGCAGAGGTTGTTTATCCGGAACGCGATATGGCAGTCCGCCTTGGAAAAAAACTTTTGTCAGGACAGCTGATCGACTATGTCGCCCTGCTGCATGATGTGGAAATCCGACAGAT
>JAPFCU010000051.1 GCA_026169535.1 Blautia sp. | reverse complement strand
ATCAGAGCATCGAATTTAAGGAAGCGATTGCAGTCGATGCAGGGATTTGGAGTACCTCCGTTTAAATAGGTGGATGCAAATTTATCAATGACGTGGTGGCGGAATTCCTCATGCATGGGAAATACATAATAAAGGATTCCAAGTCTTGCTGCTACATTTCTCGCATCCTCTGTATCAGAGGGAGTGCAGCAGGAACGGTCGCCTGGCTGGCTGCACTGAGGTTTATCATAAAGCTTCATGGTAGCTCCGGCGCAGTCATATCCTGCCTGGATCATCAGGTAAGCAGCTACACTGGAGTCAACACCGCCGCTCATGGCAATGATTGCTTTTTTCTGCATGGAATCTTCTCCTTTTTCTTTTGCTGTGGCTATGGTATCATTATCAACCTATGATGTCAATATGTAAATTGTCATGTATAAAATGGATATATAAATTTTTAGATGCGAAAGAAGAACTTCTGACAGAATGCGGAAGATATAGACAAAAATACAGGAAAATTATGGTTTCTTTATAGATTTTATAATTATATTAGAAATTATACAAACTCTTATCACAATTATGTTGTATGCTATAAGTGTCTTAAAGGTAATCCCCTTTAAGAACAGGCAGCACTTCAATGCCGGAAGAGCTGCCGAACTCTTTCCTTTCCCTAAAAAATAAAAGAAAACAATGACAGCCGCCCACCCGGCAAGATCGTCGGGAGAGCGGCAGTTTTCTTGTTTATGCGGAACATGACTGCCCATGACAGTCTGCATCTGGCGCGCAAAGCGGAATTTGTCTGCTTTGTTCTTCTTCTTGTTATGACCTTCGATAACGATTAAAACAGGAGTAGATTTCCTGGGCTCTTGGAGAAGCATAACCGCAGGAGATATAAGAATTATTACTGAAAAATCCCAGTCCTTTCTGATCAAGTTCTTTGATCAGATATTCCACAATTTCCGGAAGCGTCCGTTTACCGTCAATGAGATGTTCCACAGCATATTTCAGCAGTATACTTAAAGAAGCTGTCTGCTCCGTATCCACAATCTGTTCAATATAGCGCAGATCCACATCCTGTCTGCCTATGGAAAATCCATCCTTTCCATGTGTTTTTGTTTTCAGTCTGTCCGGACGGTCAGAATCTCTGCGAGGGGATCTGGGAGCTGCGGAAGCAGCTTTTGTCATGATCCGGCAGCTTTTGGGAAAGTGGAATCCCGGCACAGAGATTTCAGGAAGCGGATACTGGCTGCAGAGAGTTTTTACCATGTGGGTAATGTCCAGCGGATAATAGCTGTCCATCTGGATCACTGTGTCTGCAATATGGAAAAAGGCACCGGAGCTTCCGGCAACCAGAATGGTGGAGATTCCAGCTTTGTGGTACAGATCTCCTGCCCGTTCCAGAAACGGAGTGATAGGCTCCTTTTCTCTGGCAATCACTTTCTGCATAAAAGAATCCCGTACCATAAAGTTGGTGGCAGAGGTATCTTCATCCAGAAGAAATACCTTACTGCCGGCTTCTATTCCTTCAATGATACCGGCAGCCTGTGAGGTACTTCCGCTGGCATCTTCTGTAGAGAAACAGGAGGTGTCTTTTTTATTTGGAAGATCATTGATAAAAAGAGAAATATCTACGTCTTTGATAAAACGACCGTCCTCAGAACGCAGCTTCAGAGCCGTATCATTTGTGACCACATACTCTCTTCCGTCACCCGGAACATGGTTATAAACGCCAAGTTCCAGTGCATTGAGCAGAGTGGATTTACCATGATATCCACCGCCTACAATCAGGGTGATACCTTCCGGGATGCCCATTCCGGTTATCTTTCCTTTATGCGGAAGCGTCATGGTGACCCGAAGAGTATCCGGAGACTGGAAGGGGATGGAATCCTTCATGGGACGGGAGGATATCCCGCTTTCTCTGGGCAGAATGGCGCCGTCTGCCACAAATGCAGCCAGAGCTTCTTTTTTCAGCTGTTCCCGGATATAGGCCTGATCCTCTGCGAGAAAGATGGCTTCTTCCAGTTTTTTTGCATCCAGATTTTTATAAAGAAAGGCTTTTTGAACACAGATTGGGAGAAAATCAAACAGGATCTTTTCCAGTTCTGCGGCATTGATGGTTCGTCCGTTGGCAGGAAAACCGATAAAGAAACGAGCGATGATATCCCTGTGGGTAATCTGACAGGCAGTGCGCTCCAGAACCTCCTGACCACAGTGACTGACAGAGAGCAGACCGCTTTTCCCAGATCCTTTTGCACGGAAGGTAAAGTGGCTGACCTGCTGTTCAAACTGTCGGGTAAGAAAATCACTGAGAGTGATCCTGGTAAGACTGTTTTGGCAGTAAGCTTCCGGAAATCCTGCCGTTTTGCGGGGAATCCGGATACTTATATGGGAAGGAGATGCAAAAGGATCCCCCTGTACATGGTCTATAGATAAAATATAATCACGAAACTGATACTCTCCCCGCAGAGATTTATAAGCCGGATAGCTTTTCCTGTGGATGGAGTGCAGCAGATCCCGAAGATCAGCAGAATGCTGCATGGAAATCATACCTCCTTAAGAACAAATTATCGTCTTTTATTTTAGTCATTTTCGGGAAAAATAGCAAGGATACGGGAAGCAAAAACAACTTACCATTTTTTGTTTCTTAAAATTAGATTAAGAATTCTTCTGAAATGTAGTATTTTCGACACAATCGGATTATAATGTATGGGAATTCAAAAAATATTTAGGAAAGGCAGAACATAATATGGAACGTAGAAACGCTTGGCTTAGCTATGATGAAAAAGAAGAAAAGGAGCTGGAGCTGGTGGCAAAAAGCTACCGCAGCTTCCTTGATGCAGGAAAAACTGAGAGAGAATGTGTCTCAGAACTGATCAGACAGGCAGAGGCAGCCGGTTATGTATCCCTGGAAGAAAAAATTGCTTCTGGAGAACAGATTAAAGCAGGAGATAAAATCTATGCAGAAGGAATGAAAAAAATCCTTGCATTTTTCCATGTAGGGCAGGAGCCGTTGGAAAAAGGAATGAATATCCTGGGTGCTCATATCGACTCTCCTCGTATTGATATCAAGCAGAATCCGCTTTATGAAGATACAGATCTGGCATATCTGGATACCCACTATTATGGTGGTGTGAAGAAATACCAGTGGGTGGCACTTCCGCTTGCTATCCATGGTGTAATCGTAAAGAAAGACGGCACAGTTGCAGAAGTAAATGTGGGAGAGGATGAAGAGGATCCGGTTGTATATATCACTGATCTTCTGATCCATCTTGCAGGAAAACAGCTGCAGAAAACAGCTGCTGAAGTTATTGAGGGAGAAAATCTGGATATTCTGATCGGAAGTAGACCGTTAAGTGAGCTTCCGGACGATAAGAAAAAAGAAGCAGTAAAAGAGAACATCCTGAAGCTTCTGAAGGAAAAATATGATGTAGAAGAGGAAGACTTCCTTTCCGCAGAACTGGAGATCGTGCCGGCAGGAAAAGCCAGAGACTGTGGTCTTGACAGAAGTATGGTGGCAGGTTACGGACAGGATGACCGTGTATGTGCCTATACTTCTTTCCTGGCAATGCTGGAAATGGAAGATCCGAAGCGTACTTCCTGCTGTCTGCTTACTGATAAAGAAGAAATCGGAAGTGTGGGAGCTACCGGAATGCAGTCAAGATTTTTCGAAAACAGCGTAGCAGAGCTTCTTGAGGGAATGGGATGCTATTCAGAAATGACTCTGCGCAGAGCCCTGAAAAATTCCTTTATGCTTTCTTCTGATGTAAGCGCAGGTTATGATCCGGCTTATGGAGAAGCTTTTGAGAAAAAGAACGCAGCATATCTGGGAAGAGGCATTGTCCTGAATAAATTTACTGGCTCAAGAGGAAAATCAGGTTCTAATGACGCCAATGCAGAGTATGTGGCAAAGGTTCGCAAGATTTTTGATGATCATGAGATTGCATTCCAGACAGCGGAGCTTGGAAAGGTAGACGTAGGAGGCGGTGGAACCATTGCTTACATCTGTGCTCTTTACGGCATGAACGTGATCGACAGCGGCGTATCTGTACTGAGCATGCACGCACCGTGGGAGGTAACAAGCAAAGCAGATATTTATGAAGCGAAAAAAGCATACAAGGCATTTTTGCTTGATGCTTAAATAATGAAGTATTTTTGTGTTTTCCGTCGTTTTATTAAATGACATGTACTTGAGGCATCCGGTAGGATAAAATGAAGCAGACAGCAGAAGGAGCAAGCATGAGTGATACACTGATCAAAGTGGAGGATCTGTGCAAGATCTATAATCCAGGAGAAAATGAGGTTCGGGCTTTGGACCATGTGAATCTCGAAATTGAAAAAGGAGAATTTGTAGCCATCATCGGGCAGTCCGGATCCGGAAAATCTACGTTTATGAATATGCTGGGGTGTCTGGATGTGCCTACTTCCGGAAGATATTTTCTTAACGGAACAGATGTATCTACCATGAAAGACAATCAGCTGTCTGTGGTGCGGAATCGTGAGATCGGATTTATTTTTCAGGGATTTAATCTGATCGCAAATCTGAATGCAATTGAAAATGTGGAGCTTCCTCTGATCTATCGGGGGATTGACCGGAAAACAAGACATAAACTGGCAGTGGAATCTTTGAAGCTGGTGGGGCTGGAGAAGCGAATGCATCATAAGCCTAATGAAATGTCCGGCGGTCAGCAGCAGAGAGTGGCCATTGCCAGAGCCATTGCAGCGGAGCCTCCGGTAATCCTGGCCGATGAGCCTACAGGAAACCTGGATTCGGCGTCCAGTAAAGAAATATTGGAAATCCTGAAAAAAATGCATCGGTCGGGAAAAACAGTAATCCTTATTACACATGACAATGGGATAGCGGCACAGGCCAGACGCGTTGTCAGGATCATGGATGGAAAGATTGAATCAGATACCATCAACGAGAGCTTTGAGCAGGAGGAAGTATTATGAAAAAACCAAAAAAGAAGCTGATCATTGGAATAGGAGCAGCAGCCGTGGTCATTGGAGGAGGGATCGCGGTTTTTGGAAATGCCGGAAAGCAGGCAGATGTAATTCCTAAAGTGGAAGTGGTGCAGGCGGTAACTGGAGATGTGCAGCAGACTGTGGAGGCCAGCGGAACGGTTGTAAGTGAAGAGGAAAAAACATATTTTTCTCCTGCCAATGCCAGAGTAGATACGGTGTCTTTTGAAGAAGGACAGACAGTCAAAGCAGGAACCAGGCTGGTGGAGTTTAATGTAAAAGATCTGGAAAGGGAACAGAAAAAAGCTGAGTTGAATCTGAAATCCGGGAAACTGGACATGGAAAACACATTAAACAAATCGGATAAAGCAGTCAAAAAGCAAAAAGAAGCGCAGGGAAATGCGGCATCGCTGAAACAACAGGTAGAAAACCAGAAGAATTATGTGGCAAGCTTGAAAGCACAGCTTTCTCAGGTGACAGCAGATGCCTCGAGAAGGGCTGCAGCAGAGGCACAGAGACAGGCTGAAGAGGCCAGAAGAGCTCAGGAACAGCAGCAGGCTGCAATTCAGAGACAGTATGAGGAGGCGGTCAGAATCTATGAAAATGATACGTTTCCGGCATATCAGAATCGTCTGAATGAATTGAACACAGCAGCAAGCCAGGCGCTGACAGCTTACAATACGGCAGAAAATACATATCAGATGGCCTTTACAGAATGGTCTTATGACCAGAGTCAGGAAAATACAGCAGCTCTTACACAGGCAGAGGCAGACAGAAGTGCTGCCCAGATAGCATGGCAGAATGCCCAGACAGCATATGAAGACCAAAAAGCTCAGATGCCTCCTGCACCGCTTCTTTCTGACTTTACAGGTGCATCCGATCTGGTTACAGATGGATCCATGCCGGATTTTGGAGATTCTCCGGTATCAGGAGGTTCTGCATCATCAGCTCCGGATACTTCAGGAATTGAGGCAGCGCTGGAGCAGGCAAGCAGCGACCTGGCGGAACTGCAGTCGGAACTTGCCTCCCAGGAAGCCATCGCAGAGGCGGATTCCAACGCAGTGACAGAGGAAGAAAAAGAACGGATGGAGATTACTACCAATCTGTCTGAACTGGATCAGATGACTGCGCAGGAGCTTGTGGAAACTGCAAAAAAAGGCATTAAAGCAGACTTTAATGGTGTAATCACAAAAAAGACTGTAGTAGAAGGTGCGTCTGCTACCCAGGGAATGGAGCTTTTTACTCTGCAGAATACGGATCGGGTAGATGTGGATGTAAATATTTCCAAATATGATTATGATAAGGTTAAGGAAGATCAGAAGGCTTCTATCACCCTTGCAGGCAAGAACTATGAGGGAACGGTGACTTCTGTAAGCCATATTGCCACACAAAATGAAAAAGGAGCTTCTTTGATCTCTGCAAGAGTAAGAATTGACCATCCGGATGAAAATGTATTTCTTGGAGTAGATGCAAAGGTGACTATCCAGGCAGCATCTGCAAATGATGTGGTCATACTTCCGGCAGAGGTGGTAAATATTGGAAAAGAAGGATCTTTCTGCTATGTACTTGAAAATGGTACGGTTGCCCGTAAAAATATTGAGACGGGGATATCTTCTGATGAATACATAGAAGTGATTTCCGGACTGAAAGAAGGCGACACAGTGATCCGTGACATAGGAGGACTTCAGGAAGGCATGGCAGCAGAGCCGATGACTTCTGATTCTCCTGAGGCAATGACAGGAGAGGGTGCCTGATGAATGGATTTTATGAATATGTAAAAATGGCAGTTCAGAATATCCGGGCAAATAAGGGAAGATCTTTTTTGACCATGCTGGGCATCATCATTGGAATTGCTTCGGTCATTGCCATTGTTTCTATTGGCGAGGGAACCAAGAATCAGATGAATTCAGAGATCAGTGACATTGGCGGAGGGCAGATCTATATTTATGTCAGCAGTGAAGGTATGTCAGAAGAGGTTTGGATCACACCGGAGGATCTTCAGGAACTCCGGGATCTGAAGTACGTAGAAGGTGTCAGCGTGGCGGATTCTTATAACGGCGAGACTTTGACCGGAAAAGGAACCTTTGATCTGATGGTCACTGCAGAGGGGCCGGATGCAAAAATGATCAACAATGCGGATATGAAGTACGGCACTTATTTTGGTGAGCGGGAAGTAGAGGAAGCCAAACCGGTATGTGTAATCTCAGATTCCGATGCCAGAAGACTTTTTGGAACAGATGATGTGGTAGGAATGAGTATTGATATTACCTGTTATGACGTAACAAAAAGCTTTCGTATCGTAGGTGTGACTACTCAGAAGGAAAATGGTACTTTTGTCAGTTACACTTACGAAGGAATGCCGGTTAATGTGAATATCCCTTATTCTTCTATGAATGAACTGGTAGGAGATGTGGGTTACTTTTATTCTGTAACGATACAGTCAGATACCAGCCGGGATTCTCAGAAAACAGCAAATGAGATTATCCATGTTTTGGAAAAACGGCATCAGTGCGCCGGAGATGAATATTTCCAGGTTCAGAATTTCCAGGATGTGATGAAGTCCATGAACCAGATGCTGGGAATGGTAACAGCATTTATTTCCTTTGTTGCAGGTATTTCTCTGCTTGTAGGCGGTATAGGTGTTATGAACATCATGCTGGTGTCTGTGACAGAACGTACCAGGGAGATCGGTATCCGTAAATCTCTCGGAGCCAAAACCTCCTCTATTATGCTGCAGTTTCTGGCAGAGGCAGCAATTCTTACGGTAATTGGCGGTATCATAGGAATTATACTTGGAATTATCGGAGCTTATGGAATCTGCAGCGTGATCAGTGTCAGTATGCAGATGACCATCAGTCCCGGCATCAGTCTGAGCGTGATTCTGTTTGCTACGTTGTTTTCCTGCGCAGTGGGTGTATTCTTTGGAATCTATCCGGCAAGAAAGGCTGCAAAGCTGAGTCCGATCGAAGCTTTGAGAAGGAATTAGGCGGAAGAAAATCAGTCTTAGAAAAAAATAAAAAAAATTTAAAAAAGCTGTTGACAAAATGTACATTATAATGTAGAATACTCTTTGTTGTGAAGGAAATCACAAAGATGTGCGTTTAGCTCAGCTGGATAGAGCGTTTGGCTACGGACCAAAAGGTCGGGGGTTCGAATCCTCTAACGCACGCTACATTAGGAAATAGGATAGGACATAAAGTCCTATCCTATTTTTGTTTATTGGGAAAGCAGTACATTTTGTACTGACTTTCCTAATAAACAAAAAGCTTTGCGAGGATGTGATATAAGCTGAGACTGTAATAAAGGTAAAAGTATGTTCTGGAAAATGAGGAAAGAATTCGAATTGCCTTGAAAACTGTCAGAAAACAAAGTATACTGAAGATAGTATTTATTTCTCCGGAGGAGTTCTATGAATAAGACTATAACTATCTGCTTTACAAATAATAAAGGCGGCAGCGGCAAATCTACCACCTGTTCCAACATCGGCGCAGCCATGGCCCGTGCAGGAAAAAAGGTTCTGATGATCGATGGAGATATGCAGCTGAATCTGTCCCTTTCTTTTTTTTCTGAGGACTGGGTATTGGATAAGGCAGCAGGTGAAAAGAATCTTTATCATGCCATCAGAAATCAGCAGGATCTGACTGATTTTATTGTACATACACCTTATGAGAATCTGGATCTGATTCCTTCTTCCACACTGATGAGTTCCATTGAATATGAACTTTTTACAAAGTGGCAGAGAGAATTTATTCTGAAAAAATGCCTTCAGAAGATCAAGGATTCCGGTATTTATGATTATATCCTTATAGATGCGCCTCCTACTCTTGGGGGATGGGTTATGAACATATTGTGTGCATCGGATCAGGTAGTGATACCGGTAGAAGCAAGTCCCTGGGGTATGTTTGGGCTTGCAAATATGTTTGATTTTCTTAATGAGGTAAAACAGATTGCTCCGGATCTTCAGGTTGCCGGAATAGCGGTGACCAAGGTAGATACACGCAAGAATTATTTTAAACAAACTATGGAAACTTTGCATGAACTGGAGGAAATATATGTGTTTGATTCCTTTGTCCGTGTAGACAGTTCTGTGGAATGGGCACAGGATAATAGTGCTCCTGTAGTAGAATATAAAAAATCCAGCAGAAGTGCAAAAGAATATGCAGAATTGGCAGAGGAGGTAATGAAACGTGTCAGTAGGTAAAGCAAGCATCAAACGTGCAGCAAATGCAGGAACGAAAAAGGCAGCAGAGGTAAAAGAAACAACAACAGAGGTGAAGGCTCCGGAGGCAGTGAAAGCTGATAATGTCAAAGCTCCCGCAAAGACAGCTGTGAAGAAAACAACATCAAGATCTTCAGCAACAAAGACCACAGCAGCAAAGAAGACTACCGCCAGAAAAACTACAGCAAAATCAGCTGCAAGTGTGAAAACTTCCGTGCTCACGCCATCTAATTCGGAAGATATTCAGGCAGTATTTATTTCTGATAAAGCAAAGCAGCCAGAAAATACAAACACACCGGTACATGTGACGGAAGATCTTCCGGTTTATTTACTGTAAAAGAATGGTATACCAAAAGGAGAATCGGACTTGTCCATTTTGGTATCAAAAGTATGTCCACAAAGTATGCCACATATTGTAAAAATATTTTTAATTATGTAAAATACTTACACAATTATATATGGTGTGGATGAAAAAGAAAAATATTCCCACGCTGTCCTGAGACTGTGAGGTTGTTCGGACAGCGTGGGAATTTGCCATACAGAAATTTACAGGGAAGGAAATGTACTATCAATGAATCAGAAGAATTTTACGATTTCTTCGGTTTCTTTGCGTTTAGGGCGTCTGGGTTCTTCGGCAGGAACACCCACTGCGATTACAGCAGCAATGATCTCATTTTCCGGAATGGAAAGAAAACTCCTTATGCTGTCTGCATCGCGGATACCGATGATCAGGGTACCGTATCCCAGCTCTGATGCCTTCAGCACCAGATTTTCTGCCTGAAGTCCAAGATCATAGCAGCCCCATCCATTGCCAAGTTCATTGTCCGGTGTGCCGTCCTGTTTGAAACCGGAGCGGTCACGTACAAAGGTGGTTACAAGGACTGCGGCATTCTGACATTTTGCTGCATTTCCTTCTGGTAGACATTCTGCAAGGAATTTTGCAGTAATCTCTTCAGACATCAGACAGTAATAACGTCCCGTCTGGGAGTTCTTCCAGGAGGGTGCTTCCTGTGCAGCCCGGATCATTTCCATAATATCTTCTTTTGAAACTTTTCTGTCAGCGCTGTATTTGCGGACAGATCTTCTTTTTTCCATCAGGTTTTGAAATTCCATATAAAAATCCTCCAGTAAAATAAGATAATTCCATTATGACATTGTTTTCTGGTTTTTGCAAAGGAAAGATATAATAGAATCTCTTGAATTATTTTTTCTATTTTTATATAGTATAAATAACATTTAGTTGCATACAAATATTTCTTCAGACTGCAATATATTCCCAAAGGGAGGTAAGGTTGTGATGGAAACAGAAAAAGCTGGTTATCTGGAAGAGGATTTTCGTCTGTTTCATCTTAAAGATCAGATAAAAAAAGAATATGTTTATCATTATCATGATTTTCACAAGATCATTATCTTTCTATCAGGCAGCGCCACCTATCATATAGAGGGAAAGGCTTACCACCTGAAACCCTGGGATATCCTTCTGGTGAGCCGCGGCGCCATACATATGCCGGAGATTGATTTTTCAGTTCCCTATGAAAGATTTATTCTGTGGATCCGTGAAGATATTCAGAACAGAGAACTGACTGCCTGTTTTCAGAAGGCTGCTGACCGAAGCTTCAGTCTGATCCGCCTCAGCTCCCATTTTCAGGAACGGCTGAAGGATATACTCTATGAGCTGGAAACAACTCTTGCCGGACAGCAGTTTGGGGATGAACTGTTAAAAAAGGCACTTTTTACTCAGTTTATGGTGCATGTTAACCGGGTTTTTCTCCAAAAAGAGTACATCACGGATAAAAAATCGTATTCGTCTGATTCTCAGGTGGAAAAACTTGTTCGCTATATCAATCGAAATCTGGAAAAAGATCTTTCTATTGATACGCTTGCAGGAGAATTTTTTCTCAGCAGATATCATATGATGCGAAAATTCAAGGAAGAGACAGGTTTTACCATACACAGCTATATTACCAGCAAACGTCTTCTTTTTGCCCGTTCTCTGATTGCGCAGGGGATTCCAGTGATGAAGGCATCAGAACAAAGTGGTTTTCACGATTATACAACTTTTGTGCGAGCCTATAAAAAACAATTTGGCAGTGCGCCTACCCAGGAGTGAGAGATAATCTTTCCTGGAAGGGACACTGCCATTTTTTAGATATTTTCTTTTTTCATTGCCTGATATCCGATTAATACCGTCCATACATAAGCGCATGTTTTCGGGATCATAAGCATACCGATAGCCGGAACAGTATCTGCCCACAATACTACGGGGATATAGAATCCGAAGCTCAGTACAATGGTAAGCCACATCCAACGGAAAGCTTTGTCATTGTGTTCTTTTGCGCTTTTATAAAACAGGACGATGACGATCAGTCCAAGAACAGCGAATGGGATATTTCTGTAAATTCCCCAGGATAAGGGAGCATTGGCGCTTGTCCACTGGTTCTGAGGAAACAGGCAGAGAGCAATACGGATGCCTGCCATCAGATATACCGCTGCAGTAATCTCTTTTTTGCCCTCCACATGATAGCGGTTTCTCCATACATAATACAAAAGAATATAAAAAACAGTCATAGTGATGGAAGTGATAAATTTACCAATACCAAGTGCCGGAGCAAAGTTCTCCAGTCCTGTGGTGCACAGTGCATACGCACGGGGAACCAGATGGAACGCGTCTCCGCATCCTAAAGTGACAGCCATAATGCCGAAAAGACGGAACTGCTTATTATCCTTACTTTCACGAATCATTTTGATACCGACAGCTACTACCAGTACCAGGTAAACCACGTCAAATAAAGTTTCTCCAATTGCCTGCATAATCATTCTCCTTTTTTGTGAACATTGTTCATTTTTTGCTTAAAAAACATGTGCGGGAGGAGCATTCTCTGCTCTTCCGCACATTTTTTAGTAAATCAGTCTTCGGATCATTTCCTGAATGGAAGACCCGGAATTTCTTTTTTGAAGCATTTCTGAAAGAATCAGGGAAAAGACGATCTCTGAAAGCATTTCCGGTGAAAAGGTATCGTCAAAGGCATCCGGCCGGATGTTTCTGTCATTTTTCAATGCCATACACAAACCTTTTCGGATATGTTCCCAGGACTGTGCCATCAGCTGTTTTCCTCCTGATTTGTCTTCATTTACAAAACCAACAGAATGTAAAGTGAAAAAACCGGGATATTTTTCTTCTCCTTTTTTCAGACTGTCAAAAATCCATTGAATACAGTCAGAAAAACTGTCGAAACAATATTCCTGCTCCGGGAAATGAAAAATATCACACCAGACACTTTCCACAGCAGCTGCGATCAGTTCTGCTTTGGAGCTGAAGTAGTTGTAGATAGAACCTACAGATACACCGCATTCTCCGGCTACACTTCGGATATTTACCGCAGCCCATCCTTTATTTTGGATCAGTTTTCTGCTGGCATCCAGAATTGCTTCTCTTGAGGTAACTACTGTATTCATACGCGTTCTCCTTTTCTTAATATGAACAATGTTCATTATAGTGATTTAAAACAATTCTGTCAAGAGTATTTTAGGTTTTTTTATAATTTTATAAATAAGTATTTTAAATAATAATAAATAGCATTTTTTGCAATGTATTTGGCATTTTATCCTATATACATAGAAAAAATATCAGATATAATGATAAGAAAGAAAATCGTAAACCACGGGTGAAAGAGAGGTTTTTTGATATGGCAGACTGCATTACAATGATAAAATATCAAGGACTTGGAAATGATTATCTTGTGATAGATCCAAACAGGAATCGTGTACAGCTTCAGGGGAAAAAAATTGCACAAATGTGCCAAAGAGGCTTTGGGCTGGGGGCAGACGGTGTTCTTTATGGTCCAGTGGAGATTAATGGAAAAATTGGTGTGCATATTTTTAACGCCGATGGAAGTGAGGCTGCCATCAGTGGTAATGGTGTACGGATTTTTGCAAAATATCTGATGGATCAGCAGTATGTAAAGGAAAAGAAATTCAGCATAGAGACACTTTCCGGTCCCATTGAGGTGGAATGCCTGAATAACCGTGCCACAGAGTTTCGTGTGAATATGGGAAAGGCATCTTTTGCATCAAGAGAGATTCCGGTTACAGGAGAAACCCGTGAGGTTATCAATGAAAACTTTACTTTTCATGAGAAAGACTATAAGGCAACATGTCTGACAGTAGGAAATCCTCATTGTATCATTTTTATGGATAAGGTAGATGAAAAGACTGCCAGAGCTCTGGGACCTTATGTGGAAAGCGCAGATGAATTTCCGGATAGAATGAACCTCCAGATCTGCCGGAAGATCGATACAGGAAATCTGGATATTGAAATCTGGGAAAGAGGTTCCGGTTATACCAAAGCATCAGGAACGGGAAGCTGTGCAGCTGCAGCTGCAGCCTATCGTCTGGGGCTGGTAGAGAGCCGTGTGAATGTGAACCAGCCGGGAGGAATGATCCAGATTGATATCAGCGATAACGGGGACATCTATATGACAGGAAGTGTAGGATATGTGGCTGATATGAGAGTGGCGGAGAGCTTTTTCTCCTGATATAAAAATACATCGCTGCAGAACAAGGAGAATGATTATGGACATTACAATGCTTGGAACAGGAAACGCCACGGTAACAGAATGCTTATAATACCTGCTTTGTGCTTCGAGACGGAAAGAGACATCTTCTGGTGGACGGCGGCGGGGGAAATATGCTTCTGACACAGTTGAAAAATGCCGGCTTTGACTGGAAAGATATGCGGGAGATTTTTGTGACCCACAAACATGTGGACCACCTTATGGGGATTGTCTGGATGATACGTATGATCTGTCAGAACATCAGCCGCGGAAAGTACGAGGGGGAAGCATGGATCTATGGTCATGATGAGGTGATCACGATCCTGAAGAATATGGCATATCAGCTTTTTTCTGAAAAAGAGACAAAATTTATCGGAGACAGGCTTCATATGGAAGTGGTAGAAGACGGTGAAGAATGTATCCTTATGGGAAAGAACGTCACATTTTTTGATATTGGTTCCACCAAGGCGAAGCAGTATGGATTTTGTATGAATCTGGGAAATAAAGAGAAACTGACCTGTTGTGGAGATGAACCATACAATTCCTGTGAGGAAAAATATGCCAGAAACAGCAATTGGCTTCTTCATGAGGCATTTTGCCTTTTTAACCAGGCAGAGGAGTTCCGTCCTTATGAGAAACATCATTCCACAGCAAAAGACGCAGCGGAGCTGGCAGAAAGCCTTGGGGTCAAAAATTTGATCCTTTATCATACAGAGGATAAAAATATAAAAAGAAGAAAAGAACTTTACACAGCAGAAGGGAAAAAATATTTCAGTGGAAATCTTTATGTTCCTGAGGATCTGGAAAGGATTCTGCTGTAATCGAGGGAGAAAAAAGGGAAGTCTGTGCATAGTTTATGCAAGGCTTCCCTTGAAGTTTGTGTATAATTATGGTATTCTTGGAATACTTGAAACATGCAGAAACTGCAGGTTTCAATAATATATAGAAAGAAGGTGAAGCTGTGGTTGAATTAGATCAGTTCAAGAGTATTCTTGCAACATACACAGAACCATTAGTGGAAGTGAGGGATTCACTTTGACCTGGCTAACAAAGAAAAGCGGGTTGAAGAATTAGAGCGCGAAATGGAGGCGCCTGATTTCTGGGATGATGCAGAGGTTTCCCAGAAAAAAATGAAAGAATTAAAGAGCATGAAGGACGATATGGAAACCTATCATAATCTGATCACACAGATGGATGATATGGAAACCATGATCGAGATGGGCTATGAGGAGAATGATCCGGATCTTATTCCTGAGATTCAGGAGATGCTGGATGAATTCCGTACATCATTTGATAATATCCGTGTAAAAACTCTTCTGTCAGGAGAATACGACAGCGAGAACGCTATTATCAAGCTGAATGCCGGAGCTGGCGGAACAGAAGCCTGTGACTGGTGCGGAATGCTGTATCGTATGTACAGCCGCTGGGTAGACCGTAAGGGCTTTACAATGGAGGTACTTGATTATCTTGACGGAGATGAGGCCGGAGTAAAATCCGTTACTTTCCAGGTAAACGGAGAGAATGCTTACGGTTATCTGAAGTCAGAGAAAGGAGTCCATCGTCTTGTGCGTATTTCACCGTTCAATGCTGCAGGCAAGCGCCAGACATCTTTTGTATCCTGCGATGTTATGCCGGATATCAAAAAAGATCTGGACGTAGAGATTAATGATGATGATATCCGTATCGACACCTATCGAAGCAGCGGTGCCGGCGGACAGCACATCAATAAGACCTCTTCTGCAATCCGTATTACGCATTTTCCCACAGGAATCGTGGTGCAATGCCAGAATGAGCGTTCTCAGCATATGAATAAAGATAAGGCTATGCAGATGCTGAAGGCAAAACTCTATCTTTTGAAGCAGCAGGAGGCAGAGGAGAAACTTTCAGGTATCCGCGGCGAGGTGACGGACATCGGCTGGGGCAATCAGATCCGTTCTTATGTCATGCAGCCGTATACCATGGTGAAGGATCACCGTACAAATGAAGAAACCGGAAATGTGGATGCAGTGATGGACGGAGGAATTGATCTGTTTATCAATGCATACCTGAAATGGATCGCTCTTTCTAAAAAACCGGAACAGAGCTGATCTGCGGATTCCATTTTCCTGAATCTGCAGGAATAAAAAATACTTGCAGACTATAGTCAGGTGTGATAACATATCCCTCGTAGGAAAACACGTGTCCTTATGAAACGGACACCCCCTGCGAGGGATTTTCTTTTATCATATAGGGGGAGAGGAATATGGAAAAAACATCAGAAAAAAATAAATATTTTGTAGTAAAGGAACGGGCAGTTCCGGAAGTACTTTTGAAGGTGGTGGAAGCCAAAAGGCTTCTGGATTCCGGAAAGGTACAGACCGTACAGGAGGCTTCAGAGCAGACAGGTATCAGCCGCAGTTCTTTTTATAAATATAAAGATGATATTTTTCCCTTTCATGATCAGGCAAGGGGAAAGACTATTACTTTTATCATACAGATGGATGACGAGCCGGGACTTTTGTCAGCAGTGCTTCATACCATTGCACGTTTTCATGGGAATATCCTGACAATTCATCAGAGCATTCCTATTAATGGAGTGGCAACTCTGACTCTTAGTGTGGATATTCTTCCAGGGCAGGGCGATGCGGAAGCTATGGTGGAATTTATCGAAAAAATTGAGGGAATCCATTATCTGAAGATTCTTGGACGGGAATAAAAGGAAACACACGCAAAAGAAATAAGGTTGCTGTAAACAGTAACGATATAAGAAGCATACAGGGGAGGAAGAAATGGTAAATATAGCAGTATTAGGATATGGCACTGTTGGAAGCGGTGTGGTAGAGGTTATCAACACAAACCATAAAAGCATCAATAAACGTGCAGGGGCTGAGATCAATATCAAATATGTTCTGGACCTCAGAGATTTTCCGGGAGATCCGGTACAGGATATCCTGGTCCATGATTATGAGATCATTGCAAATGATCCGGAGGTAGACATCGTAGTAGAGGTTATGGGAGGAATTGAGCCGGCATATACCTTCGTAAAGCGTGCCCTGGAATCCGGCAAAAGTGTATGTACCTCCAACAAGGCACTGGTTGCAAAACATGGTCCTGAGCTGATGGAGATCGCACGAGAAAAAGATATCAATTTCCTGTTTGAGGCAAGCTGCGGAGGTGGAATTCCTATTATCCGTGCATTAAATTCTTCTCTTACTGCAGATGAGATCGATGAGATCACAGGAATCCTCAATGGAACTACAAATTATATGCTTTATAAAATGAGCACAGAAGGTTCTGCGTTTGACGAGGTTTTGAAGGAGGCACAGCAGAAAGGCTATGCAGAGGCTGATCCCACTGCTGATGTAGAAGGATATGACGCATGCCGTAAAATTGCAATCTTATCTTCTCTGGCATATGGTAAGTTCCTGAATTACGAGGAGATTTATACAGAAGGCATTACGAAGATCACACCGGAGGATATGGAATACGCAGCGGAACTTGGAATGACTATTAAGCTTCTGGCTACCAGCCGTAAAGTAGGTCAGGATTCTTTCTATGCTATGGTAGCTCCGTTCCTTCTCAGCAGAAAAAGTCCGCTGTTCAGTGTGAATGACGTATTTAACGGTGTATTTGTACATGGAAATGTTTTGGGAGATGCAATGTTCTACGGAAGCGGGGCAGGTAAGCTTCCTACGGCAAGCGCTGTAGTAGCAGATGTGGTGGATGAGGCTAAGCACCTTCATAGAAATATTATGACAAACTGGACAAGTACACCTCTTCATCCAGTGGAAATGGATGCCGTGACTGGAAGATTTTTCGTAAGAGTCAAAGGTGCTACGGTAGACCAGGTGGAAGAAGTGTTCGGAACAGTTGAAATTGTGAACCTGAAGAAATTTCCGGGAGAATTTGCTTTTATCACTCCGACTATGAAACAGGGAGAATATAAAGAAAAAGCAGCACAACTCAATGGTAAGGTGGTAACCATGATCCGGGTTAAAGACTGAACCGGACAGTGAGGAGGAAATTATGAAATATGTTGTGGTTTTGGGAGATGGAATGGCAGACTGGCCAATGGAAGACCTGAACGGAGGAACACCTCTTTCCTGCGCAGAGACGCCCTGCATGGATGAGCTGGCAAAGGTATCTGAGATCGGAACCGTAGCTACCATTCCAGATGGAATGGCACCGGGAAGTGATACGGCAAATCTTTCTGTTATGGGATACGATCCCAGGAAATATTATACAGGAAGATCGCCGCTGGAGGCTTTAAGCATTGGAGTGGACATGAAAAACAGCGATGTGGTGTATCGCTGTAATCTTGTAACACTGACGGAAGAGGATGTACCTTATGAAGAGCAGAGGATCCTGGACCACAGCTCAGGTGAGATAAGTACAGAAGATGCAGATATTCTTTTGAAGGATGTGTGCAGGGAACTGGAAAATGAAATTTATCATTTCTATACAGGAACCAGTTACCGCCACTGTCTTGTGTGGGATAATGGCCAGGTGCTGGAACTGACTCCGCCTCATGATGTGCTGACACAGAAGATCGGTCCTTATCTTCCTGCAGATGAAAGGCTTCTTTATATGCAGAAGAGAAGCTATGAGATACTGAAAGATCATCCGCTGAACAAAAAAAGAAAGGAGCAGGGTCTGAATCCTGCCAACAGCTTCTGGTTCTGGGGAGCAGGAACCAAGCCGATCCTTACTTCTTTTGAGGCGATCCATCATAAAAAAGGTGTTATGATCTCTGCAGTAGATCTTTTGAAGGGAATTGCCGTAGGCGCTGAGATGGACCGCATCGTTGTGGAAGGAGCTAACGGCGGTCTTCATACCAACTATGAGGGAAAAGCCCGGGCGGCAGTGGATGCACTGACAAAAAAGGGATATGATTTTGCCTATATCCATGTAGAAGCGCCGGATGAAATGGGACATCAGGGAAGTGTGGAGCGCAAGATCCAGTCTATTGAGTATCTGGACCAGAGATTGATCCGCCTGGTAAAGGAGGGACTGGATGCGGCAGGAGAGGACTACCGTATGCTGATCCTTCCGGATCATCCTACTCCTGTAAAGGTGCGTACCCATGTAGCGGAGCCGGTTCCTTATCTTTTGTATGACAGTACTGCACCGGAACAGCATGACTGGCATTATAACGAAAAGGAAGCTGCAGACAGCGGAAGGACAGTCAGTCATGGCTGGGATATGATGAAATATCTTTTCGGAGGAGAATTATGTTAATTGTAAAGAAATTCGGAGGAACTTCTGTGGCAAATAAGGAGCGTATCTTTAATGTTGCCCGCAGATGTATTGAAGATTATAAAAAAGGAAACGATGTGGTGGTTGTACTTTCTGCAATGGGAAAGTACACAGATGAGCTGATCTCTATGGCTGCAAACATTAATGAGAAGCCGCCGAAAAGAGAGATGGATATGCTGTTTACCATAGGAGAACAGATGTCTGTAGCTCTTATGAGTATGGCTATGGACAGCCTGGGTGTTCCGGCTGTATCTCTCAATGCGTTTCAGGTTGCCATGCATACAACAAGCGTCCATGGAAACGCCCGTTTAAAAAGGATTGATACAGAGCGAATAAAAAGAGAACTGGACAGCCGTAAAATCGTTGTAGTCACCGGCTTCCAGGGAATCAATAAATATGATGATTATACGACCCTTGGAAGAGGCGGCTCTGATACTACGGCAGTTGCCCTTGCAGCAGCTCTTCATGCGGATGCCTGCGAGATCTACACAGACGTAGATGGCGTTTATACCGCAGATCCCCGTAAGGTACCGACAGCCCGTAAGCTGAAGGAGATCACCTATGATGAGATGTTGGATCTGGCAACACTGGGAGCAGGTGTGCTCCATAACCGTTCTGTGGAAATGGCAAAAAAATATGGAGTGCCTCTTGTTGTGCGCTCAAGTCTGAATACAAGTGAAGGAACTGTTGTAAAGGAGGAAGTAACAGTGGAAAGAATGCTGATCAGCGGTGTGGCGCTGGATACAGATGCAGTAAGAATTGCGGTGATCGGACTTAAGGATATTCCGGGAATGGCCTTTAAACTTTTTGATATTCTTGCAAAGAGAAACATCAACGTGGATGTAATCCTGCAGTCTATCGGACGTGCAGGAACAAAAGATATTTCCTTTACCGTAGATGGTAAGGATCTGGATGATGCAGTGGCGGTTCTGGAAGAACATCAGGCAAGACTTGGATATAAGGAGCTTCATTCTGAGAGAAATATTGCCAAACTGTCGATCGTAGGTGCTGGAATGATGAGTAATCCGGGTGTGGCAGCCAAAATGTTTGAAAGTCTTTATAATGAGGGAGTAAATATCAATATGATCTCAACCTCAGAGATCCGCGTTACTGTTCTGATCAATGAAAAGGATGGTATCCGTGCTATGAACGCAGTACACGATGCATTTAATCTGGCGGACTGATAAAAATCAAAAGCAAGCCCATTTCGAATAATTTCGGAGTGGGCTTTTTGTGTGATTTTTATAAATGAACATGTGAAAAAGCTGGAAAATTGGTAAAAATTCGTATATAATAATTAAAAATGACCAACGGAGGATAATCTATGAGAAGAAAATATCTGGCTTTTTTACTTGCAGGATGCATGAGTTTGAGTTTTCCAACAGCAGCATGGGGAGCTGTGGAATCTGAAGATCCTGCACAGACAGAGACATCTTTGGATACATCAGGAGAGACAGAAGGGAATCCACATGCAGAGCTTGGTACAGATATTTATGGATACCAGGTAGAGTATGCAGGAAATCTCATTCAGCTGCCAATGACTTATGATGATTTTACAGCTATGGGGTGGACTCTGAGTAAAAATGACAGCCCGGATACTATGATTTCCACAGGTTCCTATGGAATGGCTACATTTAATAATGGAGAAGTCAGTGCCTATGTTGATATGATTAATTTTGGAATTAATGAGGCACCTCTTTCCGATTGTCTTGTAGGAGGGATTAAGCTTGACCTGGCATGGGGGGATATAGATCTGTCCAGTCTTACAGTGAAGCTTCCTGGCGGGATTGTTATGGGAACTTCTAATATAGAAGATATCAAGGCAGCATATGGAGAACCAAGCGATACCTATGAAGGTGATCTTTATACAAAAATGACTTATCAGCAGGATTCCTATCAGAGAGCAGAGCTGTATGTGTACAAAGAAGAAAATACCCTTCTTCAGGTGGATCTGCGGAATTTTAAAGAACCTGAAGATTTTGATAAAGGCAGTGTCAGCACAGAGATTCCTGATATTGTAAGTAATTATAAAGCTCCCACAGCTTTGGGCAGTGATTTTATGGATCCGGATGTGGAATTTATGGGAAGTCTTTACAGACTTCCGGCACCTGTTTCAGCATTTCTTGATAACGGATGGGTAATGAAGGATGTTGCGGAGGATGCATTCCTTGAAGGAGGAGGTCTGGAATTCATTGAAATGATGAAAGAGAACCAGACAGCTCGTTTTTCTGTTTATAATCTTACAGAAAATGCCACATCCATTGAAAATTGTTTTGTAACAGAGCTTTCCTTTGGAAGTTACAATCCGGAAATTCTGGCGCTGAAGCTTTCAGAAGACATTACTCTGGGGGCAGACAAAAATGAATTGCTCACTAAAGCTTCTGAGAGGGGATACCTGTACGATGACAAGGATAATTACCTGACAATCTATCCGGACAAGGATTCCAAGCTGGATCATTATGTGGAATTCTGGTTCAATGAGGACGAAAGTACCACTCAGGCAGCTAGCATTACAGTTCATCATGAACTGATAGAAACACCATAACAGATGGTTTTTTAACCGCTTATCCATTTTTACGGGTAAGCGGTTTTTCCTGTCGGTGGAAGAAATAATAAGAAAAAGATATCGACACTTGTATCAAATCGTGCTAAAGTATCTAAATAGCAGTAGAAAGAGAGTGAGGAACGGTAATGAATGGAAACCGAAGATACTGGAAATCCTATGCAAAAGAATTTTTGCAGGGTAAATGGGGACTGGCTATTATTGGAATGATGGCGGCTCCTCTTATGAATACGGTCGGAATGGCAGTGACAGGAAGACTTTTTCCAGGAACTGCACTTCTTGCGTGGATACTTGGAGAAATTTTTCTTCTGATCGTTTCATTGTTGTCGATGATTGTCAGTACGGGTTATAATTATATGCTTCTGAACATGGCGAGAGGCAGGGAATACAGAATAAGTGATCTTTTCTGCATGTTCCGGAAGGGCTCGGATGGTATTCTGGCAGCAGGCTTTATTATCTCTCTGATCGATACCGTGCTGATGATACCTTTTTATTATCTGTCAAATACTACAGTGCCGGCAGGAGAGACCATAGAAGCTCTTTATGCATGGATGAAGCCGATTATGCTCTGCATGCTTGCTGGAACACTTCTGGGCGTGGTGATCAAACTGCCGTTTTCCATGACTTTTTATATTCTGGCAGATGAACCTCAGATGAAAGGAACCTGGGCTTTGAAAAAAAGTGCGCAGCTGATGAAAGGGCATATGTGGAAATTTTTAGTACTTCAGCTTAGCTTTGTACCTATGATCCTTTTGTCTGTAGTGACATTTTACATTGCGCTTATCTGGGTTATGCCGTATATGCAGGCATCTATGACAGCTTTTTATATGGATGTGACCGGAGAACTGGAGGAGAGACGGAGAAAGCACGCACAGGAAATGGCCAGATGGACTCCGGAAGTCCTTGGATTAACCGGGGAAAACGGAAATTCAGAAGAAATGCAGGAATCTGAGGAGCATCGTACAGGGGATGATTATGACGCGGAGGCATAGGCGCGTTTCCATATGAAAGAGAAAGAGACTGACACAAAAGAAATAACTGGAGGAAAACATGGATATTATTCAGGTAATCACAAAGGAGCTTAATGTAGAAAAATGGCAGGTAGAGGCAGCGGTGAAGCTGATCGATGAGGGCTGTACGATTCCTTTTATCTCTCGTTACCGTAAAGAGGCTACCGGATCATTAAATGACGAACAGCTCCGATCCCTTTATGAAAGACTTCTCTATCTGAGAAATCTGGAGGATAAAAAGACCCAGGTTCTTGGCAGCATTGAGGAACAGGGAAAGCTGACACCGGAACTGAAAAAGCAGATTCAGGAAGCACAGACATTGGTAGTAGTAGAGGATCTTTACCGCCCATACAGACCGAAGCGACGCACTCGTGCAATTATTGCAAAAGAAAAAGGTCTGGAGCCGCTGGCAAACATTCTGATGTTGCAGATGACAGAGAAAACGCCCGAAGAGGAAGCAGAAGCTTTTGTTTCTGAAGAAAAAGGTGTTGCCGACATAAAAGCAGCTCTGGATGGAGCAAAAGATATTATTGCGGAACATATTTCCGATGAGGCAGACTACAGAATCTATATCCGTAAACTGACTGTCCAGAAAGGAACAGTGGTCTCATCTGCCAAAAAACCAGAAGAATCTTCTGTATATGAAATGTATTATGAATTTGAGGAACCTGTAAAAAAACTGGCAGGTCACAGGATCCTTGCTTTAAATCGTGGTGAAAAAGAAAAGATCCTTACCGTAAAGATTAATGCACCGGAGGAAGATATCCTCAGATGGCTGAGAAAACAGGTGATCACCAGAGAAAATCCGCAGACCTCTCCGATTCTGGAAGAGGTTGTGGAGGACAGCTACAAGCGCCTGATCGCTCCGGCCATTGAGCGTGAGATCAGAAGCAATCTTACAGAGACCGCAGAAGATGGAGCAATCCACGTATTTGGAAAAAATCTGGAGCAGCTTCTCATGCAGCCTCCAATCGTAGGCAAAGTGGTGCTGGGATGGGACCCGGCTTTCCGTACAGGCTGCAAGCTGGCAGTTGTTGACGCTACAGGAAAGGTTCTGGATACTACTGTTATTTATCCTACAGCGCCTACTTCCGATGCGAAGATCCGTGCAGCAAAGGAAACTCTGAAAAAAATGATCCGCAAATATGATATTTCTCTTATCTCTCTTGGAAACGGAACCGCATCCAGAGAATCGGAGCAGATCATTGTGGAGCTTCTGAAAGAAATTCCGGAGCATGTATCCTATGTGATCACTAATGAAGCAGGAGCTTCCGTGTATTCAGCCAGCAAGCTTGCTACAGAAGAATTCCCTAATTTTGATGTGGGACAGAGAAGTGCTGCTTCCATAGCAAGACGTCTTCAGGATCCTCTTGCAGAACTGGTAAAGATCGATCCGAAGTCCATCGGTGTAGGTCAGTATCAGCATGATATGAACCAGAAAAAACTTGGAGAGGCTCTTGGAGGTGTGGTAGAGGACTGCGTAAATAAGGTCGGTGTGGATCTGAACACAGCGTCTGCTTCTCTTCTGGAATATATTTCCGGCATCAGTAAGGTGATCGCAAAAAATATTGTTGCCTATCGTGAAGAAAATGGCCGTTTTGAAAGCCGAAAAGAGCTTTTGAAGGTTGCCAAGCTGGGACCGAAGGCTTTTGAACAGTGTGCCGGATTTGCACGTATTACCGGAGGAAAGAATCCTCTGGATGCCACAAGTGTCCATCCGGAAAGCTACGAAGCGGCGCAGAAGCTTCTGGAGACTATGGGCTTTACTACAGAGGACATTACAGCCGGAAAGCTTTCCAGAATTTCCCGTAAGATCAAAGATTATAAAAAGCTGGCAGAAGAGCTTGGAGTAGGGGAGATCACACTTCGGGATATTGTAAAAGAACTGGAAAAACCGGCTCGTGACCCAAGAGAGGAAATGCCGAGACCGGTGCTTCGCACAGATGTCCTTGATATGAAAGATCTGAAAGAAGGCATGATCCTGAAAGGAACTGTCCGTAACGTCATTGATTTTGGCGCTTTTGTGGACATCGGAGTCCATCAGGACGGACTGGTGCATATTTCCGAGATCAGCGAAAAATATATCAAACATCCTCTGGAAGCTGTCAGTGTAGGAGATGTGGTAGATGTTCGTGTGATCGGAGTGGATATGAAGAAAAAACGTATCAGCCTTTCCATGAAAGGGATTAAATAAGATACAGAAGAATGAAAGCAAAATTAAGGCTGCCGGAAGTGATGAAACTCCGGCAGCCTTAATTTTTCTATAGAGGATTCAAGTATGTGATTTTATCCAAGAAGAGCGGAATCATTGGAGAATTCCTGACCGCTCGCTTTTTCAAACTGATCCAGAAGATTTCTTACGGTCAGTTTTTTCTTTTCTTCTCCCTCAATATCCAGGATGATCTTTCCTTCCATCATCATGATGAGACGGTTTCCGTGATTGATGGCATCCTGCATATTGTGAGTGATCATCATTGTGGTGAGATGATCACGGTTGACGATCATGTCAGTGATCTCCAGGACTTTTGCTGCTGTTTTGGGATCAAGAGCAGCAGTATGTTCATCCAGAAGCAGAAGCTTAGGCTTTTTCAGAGTGGCCATAAGAAGTGTAAGAGCCTGCCTTTGTCCTCCGGAGAGAAGTCCAACCTTGGAGGTAAGACGATTTTCAAGTCCAAGATCCAGAACCTTCAGTAGTTCTTTGTATTCTTCGCGTTCTTTACGAGTAATACCCTGAAGGAGAGAACGTCTTTTGCCGCGTCGCTTTGCCAGAGCAAGATTTTCTTCGATACCCATAGTGGCGGCGGTCCCAGTCATGGGATCCTGAAATACACGGCCAAGATATGCCGCTCTTTTATGTTCGGAAAGTTTGGTAACATCCGTTCCGTCAATAATGATCCGTCCTTCATCTACCAGCCAGGTACCGGCTACTGCGTTCAGCATGGTGGATTTTCCGGCTCCGTTGCCTCCGATGACAGTTACGAAATCGCCCTCTTTCAGTGTAAGAGAAAGACCGTTCAGAGCTACTTTTTCGTTGATAGTGCCAGGATTGAAGGTTTTATATATGTTTTTCAGCTCAAGCATTTGAAGCACCTCCGCGTTTTGTGGGTTTGGTAAAGTATTTTGCTTTCCAGTAAGGAACAGCCAGGAAGACTGCTACAACAAGGGCAGACAGCAGCTTCAGAAGGTCGGTGTCGATTCCCATCCAGATGACAGCCTGAAGAACCAGATAGTAGAGGATGGATCCAAGAGCTACACTGAGAAGGCGGAGAGCGAAATTTCGGAAGATCTTTCCAAAGATCGCTTCGCCGATGATCACTGCTGCGAGTCCGATGACAATTGCACCACGTCCCATATTTACGTCGGCAAAGCCCTGATACTGTGCCAGAAGAGCGCTGGAAAGAGCTACAAGACCATTGGAGATCATCAGCCCCAGAACTTTGCTGAAATCTGTGTTGATGCCCTGGGCTCTGGACATGTTGGGATTACATCCTGTGGCACGGAGGGAACAGCCGATCTCTGTTCCGAAGAACCAGTACAGGATGGCGATCAGAGCTACGATAAATATCGCAACGATCAGGATGGTGTTCTGATTCAGAGGAACACCTTTTACATTTCTCAAAGATACCAGCAGATCATATTTGCCTGCATTGACTGCCTGGTTGGCTTTTCCCATAATTTTCAGGTTAACGGAATAAAGTCCAAGCTGTGTCAGAATACCTGCAAGGATAGCAGGTATTCCCATGACTGTATGAAAGATTCCGGTTGCCAGTCCTGCCAGCATGCCTGCCCCGGTAGCGGCAAGCATGGACACCCAGATATTGTGCCCGCTCATGAGCATCATGATGCAGACGGCGCCTCCGGTACACATGGTACCGTCTACGGTCAGATCCGCCACATCAAGAATGCGGAAGGTAAGGTATACGCCGATAGCCATGATGCCCCAGATCAGTCCCTGGGCAGCGGCTCCCGGCAGTGCGTTGATCAAACTCATAATTTCCATTGGGATTCCTCCTGTTTAACATAACCAGCGAGAAAGGAGATTCCTTTCCCGCTGGCTATGGTTCGTATATCATATATTTTATAGGGGATTGCTGTGGTTAATAAGGTGCAGATGCCGTTTTTTATTACTCGGCACTGATGGCTTCGTAATCATCCGGAATCTCAATTCCAAGCTCTTCGCAGATTTCCGGATTGTATTTCTTGGTAAAGTTCGGAGCGTATTCAACAGGCATTTCAGCAACATCTGCTTCACCTTTCAGGATCTTGACTGCCATTTTACCTGTGGCAATTCCAAGATCATAGTAACTGATGGAAAGTGTGGCAACACCGCAGCCACTGCAGATTCCTTCCTCGCCTGCGATTACCGGAACCTTTTCCGGGAGACAGATATTGCTGATGATCTCCGCATTGGAAGCAGCAGTGTTATCTGTAGGTACATAGATCACGTCACTTTCGGAAGCTGCTGTAGTAGCAACAGAGGAAAGATCATTGGAATCTGAAAATGCATAATATTCGCAGGTGTATCCAAGTTCTTCAAGTGCAGATTTTACTGTGTCGACCTGATACTGAGAGTTGGCTTCCGCAGAGCAGTAAAGAAGTCCTACATTTTTTGCATCCGGGAACAGCTCGTTAAGCATGGCTGCCTGCTGATCAAGAGGTGCAAGGTCAGAAGTTCCGGAAACATTGGTTCCGACTGTGCCGTCAAAATCATCCAGATCAAGGGCAACACCGTATTCTGTAACCGAGGTTCCAAGAACTGGGATATCTGCCGTGCCGGAAGCAGCAGCCTGAAGAGCGGCAGTGGCATTTGCCAGGATCAGATCCACATTGTTGGAAACAAAGCTGTTGATAATGGTAGCACAGGTATTGGAATCTCCCTGGGCATTCTGCTCATCAAATGTTACTTTGTCACCGAATTCTTCTGTAAGAGCATCCTTAAAGCCCTGAGTAGCCGCATCAAGAGCCTCATGCTGAACCAGCTGGCAGATTCCCACATTGTAAGAATCATCTGCCGCCAGAACACTGATGCTGCTCATTCCTGCAGTCATAGCTGCAGAAAGAATGACTGCTAAAATCTTTTTTTTCATATTTTATATCCTCCTCTTAAATGGATTTTTGTAAATTCCATTTTTATTCATGTGACTTTTACAGTATAACGCTTTAACACCGCAAAGTCAAGAAGTGAAGTAAAAAATAAAAGAAAACTACAAGCTAAAAAATATTTGTTAGGCTGAAAAAATAGTTAGAAATATCTGATTGTATTGACAATTTACATTGTTTTCGCTATTATTAAGGTAGTTTCAAAGAGGCGGGACCCGATGGTGTTGTGCCTCTTTATGTTTCATAAAATGTGCATCCCGCAGAAATGAAACCTTGCGGAGAATGGAGGAAAACAGGATGAAAAAAGTATTAGCAGTTGGTCTTGCGGCAGCTATGGCAGTTTCTATGACTGCTCCGGTATATGCTGAAGGCGAAGGAGTTGCCAAGGAAGATCTGAAGATCGGTATCATTTATATCGGTGATGAGAATGAGGGATACAGCGCAGCTCATATGGCTGGTATTGACGAGATGGTAAAGAATCTTGGACTGGAAGAATCTCAGGTGATCGAAAAAACTCTGATTGGTGAGAATGAGGCATGTTATGATGCAGCAGCAGACTTGGCTGACCAGGGCTGCCAGATTGTATTTGCAAACAGTTTTGGACATGAGACTTATATTCTTGAGGCAGCAGGCGAGTATCCGGAGGTTCAGTTCTGTCATGCAACAGGAACTCAGGCAAAGGCAAGCGGACTTGAGAACATGCATAACTATTTTACTAATATTTATGAATCCCGTTATGTATCCGGTGTTGTGGCAGGCCTTAAGCTGAACGAAATGATTGAGGCAGGCGAGATCACAGAGGACAAAGCAAAGATGGGTTATGTAGGAGCTTTCCCGTATGCAGAGGTTATCTCCGGATTCACTTCTTTCTATCTTGGCGCTAAGAGTGTATGCCCGTCTGTTACCATGGAAGTAAAATATACAAACAGCTGGGCAAGCTTTGACCTCGAAAAAGAGTGTGCAGATGCTCTGATCTCTGACGGCTGTGTTCTGATCAGCCAGCATGCAGATACAACAGGTGCTCCGACTGCATGTGAAGCGGCAGGCGTTCCATGTGTAGGCTACAATATTGATATGACATCTGTTGCTCCGAATACTGCTCTTACTTCCGCATCTATTAACTGGGGTGTATATTATACATACGCTGTACAGAGCATGATCGATGGAACACCAATCGATGTTGACTGGTGCAAGGGCTTTGCAGAAGGCGCTGACAAGCTTACAGAGCTCAACGAGAAGGCGATTGCAGAAGGAACAGAAGAAAAGGTAAAAGAAGTTGAGGATGCCATCATTGACGGTTCTCTTCATGTATTTGATACATCTACATTTACTGTTGACGGCGAAGAAGTTACCACTTATGAAAAAGACGGAACAGAGTATGTATCCGACGGATATTTCCATGAGTCTGAATATGCTTCTGCACCGGCCTTTGATCTGGCAATTGATGGAATCACATCTATCGTAGAATAAGACATACAGATGGCGGAGCTGCTTGTCAGCAGCTCTGCTTTTTTGTATGATGGATTATTTCCAGATTTTCCATTATACAAAAAAGCAGAGCAATCTGCAGTAAGTCCTTCAGAGATTGAGGGATTTCGAAGCGGATTTGTCCGCTTTGTTCTGGGAAATACCATGCAGTACATAAAAGGAGGGGACAGAAGTGGGAGAAAATTATGCTCTTGAGCTGAAGCAGATCACCAAGCGCTTTGGTTCTGTTCTGGCAAATGACCATGTGGATCTGGCACTGAAAAAATCAGAGATCCTGGCAATCCTGGGAGAAAATGGAAGTGGAAAGACTACATTGATGAATATGATCTACGGTATTTATTATCCGGATGAAGGTCATATACTGGTAGACGGAAAAGAAGTATCTATACGTTCGCCAAAAGATTCATACAAGCTGGGTATCGGAATGGTACATCAGCATTTTAAGCTGGTAGATGTTCTTACCGCGGCAGAAAATATCATCCTGGGACTTCCGGGAAAAGCTATGCTGAACATGAAAAAAGTTACGGCAGAGATCCAGGAGCTTGTAAACAAATATGGATTCGATATCGATCTGTCACAGAAGATATATGAAATGTCTGTTTCTCAGAAACAGACGGTGGAAATTGTCAAAATGCTGTACAGAGGGGCCAGGATTTTGATCCTTGACGAGCCGACCGCGGTTCTTACACCTCAGGAAGCAGACAGACTTTTTGATATTTTAAGAAATATGAGAGATGATGGATGTTCTATCATAATTATTACGCATAAGCTTCAGGAAGTGCTGGCACTTTCAGATCGCGTTGCTATTCTCCGCAAGGGAAAATATATTGATACTGTGGAAACGTCAAGTGCCAATGTTCAGAGCCTTTCTGAGATGATGGTAGGGGCAAAGGTGGATCTGGATATCGATCGTCCCGACCCTGTAGACCCGCAAAAACGTTTGGAGATCAAAGGACTTACCTGTAAGGACAAGGAAGGTGTTAAAACTCTGGATGATGTGGATCTTGTAGTCAACAGCGGTGAGATTCTTGGAATTGCCGGAATTTCAGGAAGTGGTCAGAAAGAGCTTCTGGAAGCAGTTGCCGGACTTCAGGCAGCCGAAAGCGGAACAATCCTGTTTACCGATGAGGATGGAAACCAGAAAGATCTGGCAAAAATGGATTCCGTAGAGATTCAGGAACTGGGCGTAAGTCTTGCTTTTGTTCCGGAGGATCGTATCGGTATGGGACTTGTCGGCGATATGGATATGACGGATAATATGATGCTGAGAAGTTATCATAACGGCAAGGGCGGTCTGCTTGACAGGCGAGGCCCTAGACAGCTTGCCACTACGATCAAGGACCAGCTGGAGATCATGACACCGAGTATTTCTTCTCCTGTCCGTCAGATGTCCGGAGGTAATGTGCAGAAAGTACTGGTAGGCCGTGAAATTGCCCAGAATCCGAAGATATTGATGGTAGCTTACCCCACCAGAGGAATTGATATCAATTCTTCCCATACCATATATAAGCTTTTGAACGAGCAGAAAAAACATGGAGTTGCAGTAATCTGTGTAATCGAGGATCTGGATGTTCTGCTAGCTCTTTGCGACAGGATTGCCGTTCTCTGCGGCGGAAAGATCAGTGGTGTGGTAAATGGAAGAGCTGCGACCAAAGAAGGAATTGGACTTCTGATGACAAAGCATGAAAAAGGAGGGGAGCAGTAATGAAAAAAGAACCTTTCTTAAAAATGTCCAGGCGTGAAAAGATCAGCTGGCAGAAAAGGCTTATGATTCGTATTGCGGCCCTGATTCTGTCACTTCTGGTCTGTGCGGGTGTGATCTTTCTTCTGGTAAGAATGAACCCCTTTGACGTATATAAGGCTATCTGGGATGGAGCGCTTGGATCAGAGCGCCGTATCTGGATCACTATTCGTGATACCATGATTCTTCTGTGTATTGCAATCGGTCTTGCACCGGCATTTAAGATGCGTTTCTGGAATATCGGCGCCGAGGGACAGATCCTGGTAGGCGGTGCCTGTGCGGCGGCAGCCATGATTTATGCAGATGACAAAATGTCTCCGGTACTTCTTCTGGTTGTTATGTTTGTATGCTCTGCGCTGGGCGGTATGATCTGGGGTATGATCCCGGCTGTGTTCAAAGCCTACTGGAATACAAATGAAACGCTATTTACCCTGATGCTGAACTATGTTGCCATGCAGATTGTGACCTTCTGTATTGTATTCTGGGAAAATCCAAAAGGCTCCAATACAGTGGGAATCATTAATCAGTCTACACAGGCAGGCTGGCTTCCGGAGCTTTTTGGACAGAAGTATGGATGGAATGTTCTGATCGTGCTGGTGTTTACTGTGGTAATGTTTATTTATCTGAAATACAGCAAGCATGGTTATGAGATCTCCGTTGTGGGAGAAAGTGAAAATACAGCCAGATATGCAGGTATCCGGGTGAAAAATGTTATCATTCGTACTATGGCGATCTCTGGTGCGATCTGCGGTATTGCCGGTTTTGTTATTGTCAGCGGAGCAAGCCATACCATTTCCACAGCAACAGCAGACGGACGCGGATTTACCGCTATCATCGTTGCATGGCTTTCCAAATTTAATACTTTTATCATGCTGGCAGTATCCTTCGGTATCGTATTTATGCAGCAGGGTGCGGTGCAGATTGCAACGCAGTATGGGCTGAATGAAAATGCTTCCGACGTTATCCTGGGAATCATCCTGTTTTTCCTGATCGGAGCAGAATTCTTTATCAACTACAAAGTTGAGCGTGCAAAAAAATAGGAGGAAGATGCAATGAGTGTACTTATTATTTTTATTCAAAAAGCAATTGTCCAGGGCATCTGTATTCTTTATGGTGCGCTTGGCGAGATTATGACAGAGAAATCCGGAAATCTGAACCTCGGAATTCCGGGAATTATGTATATGGGCGGAATTTCCGGTCTGATGGGAGCTTTCTTTTATGAAAAAGACAACCCGAACCCAAATGCACTGGTGGGAGTGCTGATCTCACTTTTATGTGCTTTTACGGTAGCGGCGCTGGGCGGTCTGATTTACAGTGTACTTACCATTACTCTCAGGGTAAATCAGAATGTAACCGGTCTGGCTCTTACGATTTTTGGCACCGGATTCGGAAACTTCTTCGGAGGATCCATCTCCAAGCTTGCCGGAGGTGTGGGACAGATTTCTGTTAAAGTAACAGGAAGTGCTTATACGGCAAAAATTCCAGGGTTATCCAAGATTCCGGTTCTGGGAGACCTTCTGTTCAGCTATGGATTTATGACATATTTATGTATTATCGTGGCAGTGCTTCTGTCGGTGTTCCTGTTCAAGACAAGATATGGACTGAACCTTCGTGCCATCGGAGAAAATCCGGGAACTGCTGATGCAGCCGGTATCAATGTAACCAGATATAAGTACCTTTCCACCTGTATCGGTGCAGGACTTGCAGGTCTGGGTGGTCTTTACTTTGTAATGGAATACTCAGGCGGAACCTGGACAGACAATGGGTTTGGAGACAGAGGCTGGCTGGCAGTTGCCCTTGTTATTTTTGCACTGTGGAAACCGCTTAATGCCATCTGGGGTGCGTTTCTGTTTGGAGCACTCTACATCCTGTATCTTTATATCCCGGGACTGGGAAGAAGTATGCAGGAAGTATTTAAGGCTCTGCCTTATGTGGTTACGATTATTGTTCTT
>JAPFCU010000066.1 GCA_026169535.1 Blautia sp. | reverse complement strand
TAGAGTTAAATAACATTATTTTCACACATGATTTCAGACGAAAGAAGATCAATAATTCTCGACTTTGCGCTCAAAATAAGCTCTTGGATGGGCACATACCGGACATACTTCAGGAGCTTCGTCAGCCATATGAATATATCCACAGTTACGACACTTCCAGCCAAGAGGAGCATCACCCTTAAAGGTTTTGTCAGCTTTGTAGGATTCCAGAAGTTTTTTGTAGCGCGCTTCATGAGCGGCTTCTACTCTGGCAACACCTTCAAATTTTTCGGCAAGTTCTTCAAAACCTTCTTCCCGGGCTTCTCTTGCCATACGGGCATACATATCTGTCCACTCGAAGTTTTCGCCTGCAGCAGCATCTTCCAGATTGGATTCAATGTCATGGATGCCGTGAAATTCCTTGAACCACATTTTGGCATGTTCTTTTTCCTGATCTGCTGTTTCCAGATAGAGGGCTGCCAGCTGCTCATAGCCGGCCTTTTTGGCAGCGGAAGCAAAATAAGTATATTTATTTCTTGCCTGGGATTCTCCGGCAAACGCTTTCATCAGATTTTTTTCGGTTTTGGTTCCGGTATATTTTGACATAGATGTTCCTCCTTATTTTTAATCATGATGATAAAAGAAAACCCCGGAGAAGTTCTCCGGGGAATTTTATTTTTAGCCAAAGTATCTCTCAAGAAGACCCTGGAATGCTTTTCCGTGTCTTGCCTCGTCACGAGCCATCTCATGAACTGTGTCATGGATTGCATCAAGGTTAGCAGCTTTTGCACGTTTTGCAAGATCGAATTTACCTGCTGTAGCGCCGTTTTCAGCTGCAACACGCATTTCGAGGTTTTTCTTTGTGCTGTTAGTTACAACTTCGCCAAGAAGCTCTGCAAATTTGGAAGCATGCTCAGCTTCTTCGTAAGCTGCTTTCTCCCAGTAGAGACCGATTTCCGGATATCCCTCTCTGTGAGCAACTCTTGCCATTGCAAGATACATACCAACTTCAGAGCACTCGCCTTCAAAGTTTGCACGAAGGTCAGCAAGGATGTCTTCGCTAACGCCCTGAGCTACGCCTACAACGTGCTCTGCAGCCCATGTCATGCCCTCTTCCTGTTTTGTGAATTTCTCAGCTGGAGCTTTACAGATTGGACATACCTCCGGTGCATTTTCTCCTTCGTAAACATAACCGCATACACTACATACCCATTTAGCCATAATTTAAATCTCCTTTTCTTTAATGAATTATTTTTTTAATAATAGTAATCGTTACTGTTTTGCTATGTCTATAATTTACCACACTGTTTTGTAAATGTCAAGTGAAATTCTTAATTTTTTTCTCTTTTCATGCAATCTTCACACACTCCGAAGAATCTGGCACTACAGTCAGTAATCTTGCCGTTAAAATGTTCGCCGGCTCTTTTCAGGATATCCTGCATGTTTTCCGTTTCAAGATCTATCACACAGCCACAGTCTGTGCACATAAAGTGACAATGAGGCTCTATCCTTCCATCAAAACGGTCAGCACCACCGAAACTGGCAAGTTTTTTGATCTCGCCAAGATCAGAAAGCAGAGAAAGATTGCGGTACACAGTTCCCAGACTGATATTCGGGTAGATTAGTTTCATATTCTCATATACCATATCAGCGGTGGGGTGATCTGTGCGTGTCATCAGAAATTCCTTGATGGATTCGCGCTGTCTGCTGTACTTTAATGCAGCCATAAGCACCCTCCTTTCTCTTTGATAACAATAATGGTTACTGATATTATATAAAACTGTAGTGATTTTGTCAAGTAAAATGTGATGAAAAGAATAATATTAGTATTCCCCATAAAAGAGAGTTCATACACAGGATACTTTGCTTATGGAATTCCTTATGATATACTGTAAAAATAAGAATTTCTTAAGAAATTACCCCATTTATCTTAAAGCTCACCTGATATTCTTTAGATAACGGAACACAGAAAAGATTTTGTGATCCGATGCAGCATTTATTTTTTTAGGAGGTACAAGGACGTGGCAGAAATACTGGTTTGTGATGATGACAGAGCAATTGTGGATGCAATAGAGATTTATCTTTCACAGGAGGGTCATCATATTCTGAAAGCTTATGACGGAGAGGAGGCTCTTCGAAAATTACGGGACAATCCGGTGGATCTGCTGGTGATCGATGTGATGATGCCGAAACTGGACGGGATACGGGCAACTCTCAAGATCCGGGAGGAAAATCCCCTTCCCATTATTATTCTTTCGGCAAAATCTGAAGATGCAGATAAGATTCTGGGACTGAACGTAGGAGCAGATGATTATGTGACGAAACCTTTTAATCCGCTGGAACTGGTGGCCAGAGTCAGATCTCAGCTCCGCAGATATACCCAGCTTGGTGCAGTTTCTCAGAAAAAAGCCAATGTTTATGAGACTGGCGGTCTGATCATTGATGATGACCGTAAGGAAGTTCGGGTAGACGGAGATACGGTGAAACTGACACCTATTGAGTACAGGATCCTCCTGTTTCTTGTAAAAAACAAGGGAAGAGTTTTTTCAATTAACCAGATTTATGAGAATATCTGGAATGAGGAAGCTATTGCGGCAGATAATACTGTGGCAGTTCATATCCGGCATATACGGGAAAAAATAGAGATCAATCCAAAGGAACCCAGATATCTGAAGGTAGTATGGGGGCTGGGTTATAAGGTGGAAAAGCTTTAAGGGAACAATAAAAAGTATATATCAGGTGTCTGGAAAGGGGTAATTTTTATGAAGAAAAAATGGTATAGAAACGGCATGGTGAAAACTGTGGCCGCAGTGGTGGGAATTGCTTCCCTTACGGCTGCAGCAGCAGGAGGAACGTCTGCGGCAGGAATCATGAGCATGGGCGTGAACCCTCTGGATAAAGGAAGCTATCTGGAATCCCGCAGCTTTGAACGAAGTATGTATGATAATACTTATAAAGTGCTTCATGCTTTGGCATATACACAACTTTTTCATTCGGAACAGGGTGGGGAAAACATTGATCTGGGAGAAATTCTGCAGAGTAGGAATCCCACGGAGGAGAAGCTTACCGGATTAAGTTATAAGCTCAGTGATTTGAAAAAATGGGCAGAGATCGATGACTGGAATACTATGACAGATGACATTCTGATCTGTGTAAAGCCGGACGGAAGTCCGGAATACATGTATTATGATGAGTTTGAAAAAAAGATTCTGGATGGAGAATTGGAATTTCTGGCTCCTTCCAGTAATGTTGTCTCGTATGAGGAATATGAGGAAAATGCAGAGTATGCAGAGGACTATATGCCATTGGAACCGGAAGCTTCTGGGACAGAAGGTGTAGATGAACTTGCAAAGCAGGGGATTCTGGCATGCCTGAAAAATCATGATTATGCAGCTTATGAGTATTATGGAGAAGAGCAGTATTATCTTGACAGTAATGTGGGGATTCTAAACTCCGGTGTACTGGGTGTTGGAGATAAAGACGGCGAGATGGTTTACAGAAATGTGATCAATGAGGAATCTGATTACCAGATTGCGGAAGCATTTCCTCCGGCAGGTGCAGACAGTATCCTGGATATTCTCAATGAGGAGCCTCAGTGGGAAGGGAAACTGAATCAGGCGTTTATGGCATTAACAGATGCACTGGATCAAATAAGGGTTGTCAAAATATCTGAAAAAATGCTGAAACAGAATTACGTGGAAGGGAAAACAAATCTCAGTTATCTTCTTGTTACGGATCCGGGAAAGCCAGGTGAAAAAATAATGTCCAATGCAGAAGCCGGAGATTACGAAAAAATAATCAAGGAAGTGGAGGACGGAAAAGATCCTTATGTAATCCTTGGAACAGCTCCGGAAGACGGAAGATCCAATCTGACTTTTGCAGGAGACAAAACTGCTTCTGGGCTCCAGCATCTTGCAGAAGATCTTACCGGCTCCATGGGACTGTCTCTCTGGCAGCACATGGTAGAAAATGTAGGACTTAATGATCAGAATAAAGAATTTGTCTTTGCGGCCTGGGTGGATAAAGATTTTCCGGTACAGGATATTATGGCGGAAGATGCGGAAAATTATGAGAAATATTCTAAATGGCTGATGCCGTCCATGATACTTTTTGCAGCAGGAACTCTTATTTTTCTGATCTGTCTGATTGTTCTTACGGCAGGAGCAGGACGGAATAATGAGGAAGAAACTGTGCAGCTGAATTTCTTTGACCGTTGGTGTACAGAAATTGGCGCCTGTGCTGTGGCAGTATTATGGGGCGTTCCGTTTGCGCTTATCCTGGGGTTGGGAGTTAATGTGGCCGATTCCTTAGATAAGCTGAAATACATTGTACTTTTTGTAGCTGCTCTCGGGACATGGACAGCAGTGTGGATTTTCATTGGATGGCTGAGTCTGGTACGACGAATTAAGGCAAAGACCCTCTGGAAAAATTCTCTTCTGAGAAAAATATGGAAATTAACAGTGAAAGTATGCCGGAAACTTTGGAAAATGTGTCGAAATTCCATAAATTTTTTTGCTGAGAATACAGTCAGCCGGGTGAAAACGGCACTGATTTTTACAGCTTTCTGTTTCCTTCAGTTCCTGCTCTGCGCCTTTATTTTCTCGGGATTGGCGGAGATGCTCTTTCTGCTGGCGGTGCTGGATCTTCTGGGTCTGATCTGCTTTCTCAAAAAAGCCAGAGGGCGTGAGCTGATCCTGGATGGTCTGAAACGTATCACTGATGGAGAACTTCAGTACAAGATTCCTCTGGATAAACTGACCGGAGAGCAGAGAAAGATGGCAGACTACATCAACCGGATCGGAGAGGGACTGGATGCGGCTGTGGAAAAAAGTCTGAAAAATGAAAGGATGAAAACAGAGCTGATTACAAATGTGTCCCACGATATTAAGACGCCTTTGACATCTATCATCAATTATGTGGATCTTTTGAAAAGAGAAAATCCGCAGGATCCCAAAATTCAGAGTTATCTGTCTATTCTGGAAGAGAAATCCCAGAGACTGAAAACTCTTACGGAAGATGTTGTGGAGGCATCCAAGGCAAGTACGGGAAATATTTCTCTGGAAATGGCAGATCTGAATTTTGTGGAACTGATCCATCAGGTGATCGGGGAATTTGAGGAACGCTTCCAGGAAAAAAATCTTTCCATAATGGTTCATTTCGATCAGGAGGAAGCAATTATCTGCGCAGATGGAAGACGGCTGTGGAGAGTCCTGGAAAATGTGTTTGGAAACGTTGCCAAATATGCCATGGAAAATACAAGAGTGTATGCGGAACTTCGCGTGAATCGGAAGAAAGTGATCTTTTCTCTGAAAAATATTTCTGCACAGCCGCTGAACATATCGGCAGACGAGCTGACAGAACGTTTCATTCGGGGAGATGTTTCCAGAAACACAGAGGGAAGCGGTCTTGGACTTTCCATTGCGAAGAGCCTTACAGAGCTTCAGGGCGGAGAGTTCAAGCTTTATCTGGATGGAGATCTCTTTAAGGTAACGATTGTATTTGCGGTAAAGGAAAAAGCAGTTCCGCAGAAAAACGAAGAAGTATAAATGAATAGAAAATAACGAAATAAACAAGCCCCTGGCGCTGTGGATATGATCACAGTTCCGGGGGCTTTGAAAGGATAAATCAGAATACTTTTACAAGGTTATAAGCATCATCTACAATAAGCACATCTGCAAATTTACCTGGTGTAAGAGAGCCTACCTGATCGTAGACCTTGATGCTTTTTGCCGGGTTTCTGGTAGCTGCAAAAATAGCTGTGGATTCGGGAATACCGAATTCCAAGGCTTTTTTCATACAGTCAAACAGGTTGGTAGCAGAACCTGCGATGGTGCCGTTGGAAAGAGTTGCCAGACGGTCTTTCATGGTTACTTTCTGTCCGCCCAGTTCATAGGTACCGTTTTCCATACCGGTTGCCATCATGGAATCACTAATGAGGATAACACGTTCGTCGCCAAACATCTTAAAGGTGGTGCGGACAACACTTCCGTGGATGTGGAAACCGTCACATATCAACTCAACCATGCAGTCTTCGCTGTCACAGGCTGCGCCGATCACACCCGGGTCTCTGTGAGCAAAGGGAGGCATGGCATTGTAAAGATGAGTGACATGATTTACACCAAGCTCCATGGCTTTTTTGGCGCAATCGTAGTCTGCTGTGGTGTGTCCGATGGAGATAACCACTTCATCTTTGGCAGCTTCAATAAATTCAAAAGCGCGGTCTACGTTAGGGGCAAGGGTTACCAGCCTGATCTGGTTTCCGGAAGCCGCATTGCACTGACGGAAGAAAGAAACGTCCGGTACACTGATATATTCGGCAGCCTGTGCGCCTTTTTTGGCAATGTCGATCAGGGGACCTTCCATATTTACGCCAATAATACGGGCGCGGGAAGGATCCGGTTCTACCTGCGTTGCAGTAGCAAAGATATCCATAAGCTTGTCTTTGGCAAGAGTCATGGAAGTCGGACAATAGGAAGTGATGCCGTGTTCTTTTTCATATTTCAGGATCACCTTCAGACCTTCTGCATCTGCATCACAAAAATCGTGTCCGAATGCGCCGTGGCTGTGTACATCTACCAGTCCCGGGAGAACCTTTAAGCCGTCAGCATCATATTCTGTTTTGTCAGATACTTCTGCTTCGGCAGAAACAAATCTGCCGTTTTCGATGTACAGATCTTTTTTTGCAAAGCTTCCGTCTTCCTGGAATACAAGTCCGTTTTTAATGATCATAATAAAATCTCCTTGTTTAGTAAGATACGTTTTATAGATATTTCTATTATAGAACTTTCCCGGGATTTATTCAATCTGAAGATTGGAAAGAGAAAGAACCCTAAAATGAAATTTTTTTTATTATAAAAATCTAATTTGCTAAATCCTTTTAAATATGCTAGTATTTAAGGAGCGATTTCCATTTGCCCGTCGGCTGTATATCCGGCTGTCGAGGCAGTTTATCATTTACACAATACCCCCAGGAGGATTTTTCATAATGGAAAAACAGAAATATTATATTACAACGGCCATTGCCTACACTTCCGGCAAGCCGCATATCGGAAATACCTACGAAGCTGTTCTGGCAGATGCCATTGCCCGCTATAAAAGACTGGAAGGTTATGATGTATTTTTCCAGACCGGAACAGATGAGCATGGACAGAAGATCGAATTAAAGGCGGAGGAAGCAGGGATCACACCAAAGGAATTTGTGGATAATGTTTCCGGTGAGATCAAAAACATCTGGGATCTGATGAACACTTCCTATGATAAATTTATTCGTACTACAGATGAAGATCATGAGAAGCAGGTACAGAAGATCTTTAAGAAAATGTATGCAAAAGGAGATATTTACAAGGGACATTACGAAGGAATGTACTGTACTCCATGTGAATCTTTCTTTACAGAAAGCCAGCTGGTAGACGGAAAATGTCCGGACTGCGGACGTCCATGTGTTCCGGCAAAGGAAGAAGCATATTTCTTTAAAATGAGTAAATACGCAGATCGTCTGATTGAGCATATTAAGACACATCCGGAATTTATTCAGCCGGAATCCCGTAAAAATGAGATGATGAACAACTTCCTTCTTCCGGGACTGCAGGATCTTTGTGTATCCAGAACCTCTTTTAAATGGGGAATCCCGGTAGATTTTGATCCGAAGCATGTGGTTTATGTATGGCTTGACGCTCTTACAAACTATATTACAGGAATCGGCTATGACTGCGACGGTGACAGCACAGAGCAGTTTAATAAGCTGTGGCCGGCAGATCTTCATCTGATCGGGAAGGATATCATCCGTTTCCATACAATTTACTGGCCAATCTTCCTGATGTCACTGGATCTGCCTCTTCCGAAGCAGGTATTTGGTCATCCGTGGCTGCTTCAGGGCGATGGAAAAATGAGTAAGTCCAAGGGAAATGTTCTCTATGCAGACGAGCTGGTAGATTTCTTCGGTGTGGATGCAGTGCGTTATTTCGTGCTTCATGAGATGCCTTTTGAAAACGACGGTGTGATCACATGGGAGCTGATGGTAGAGCGTCTGAACTCAGAGCTTGCCAACACACTTGGAAACCTTGTAAACCGTACAATCTCCATGTCCAACAAATACTTTGGCGGTGTTGTGGAGAATAAGGGCGTTACAGAGCCGGTTGATGAAGATATGAAATCCTTTGTGCTTGGTATACCGGCCAAGGTTTCTGCAAAGATGGATAAGCTTCGTGTGGCAGACGCCATGACAGAGGTATTCAGTCTCTTTAAACGTCTGAACAAATATATTGACGAGACTATGCCATGGGCTCTTGCCAAGGAAGAAGAGAAGCAGGATCGTCTTGCAACTGTTCTTTATAATCTGGTTGAGGGAATCACTATCGGAGCAGCTCTTCTGGAAGCTTTTATGCCGAATACCACAGACCGTATCCTTGCACAGCTGAATGCTGAGAAGCGTGATCTGGAATCTCTGAAGACCTTCGGGCTGTATCCGTCCGGAAACAAGGTGGTTGAGAAACCGGAGATCCTGTTTGCACGTCTTGACCTGAAAGAGGTAATGGCGAAGGTAGAAGAACTTCATCCACCTGTACAGGAAGAAAAAGAAGAAGAGCCAGGAATTGACCTTGAGCCGAAAGCAGAGATTACATTTGAGGACTTTGAGAAGCTGCAGTTCCAGGTTGGCGAGATCATTGCCTGCGAAGCAGTGAAAAAATCCAAAAAGCTCCTTTGTTCTCAGGTAAAGATCGGAAGTCAGGTTCGCCAGATCGTATCCGGTATCAAGGCTCACTATACTCCAGAGGAAATGGTAGGCAAAAAGGTAATGGTAGTAACAAACCTGAAACCAGCCAAGCTTGCCGGAGTGCTGAGTGAGGGAATGATCCTCTGTGCAGAAGATGCAGAGGGAAATCTTGCCCTGATGACTCCTGAGAAAAATATGCCTGCAGGTGCAGAAATCTGCTGATAAGATTGATACAAATAATTTTTTGTCAAACCAAAATTTTATAGAAATTTCATCCAATCCCGGTTCCGGTTACTTGACGGAACCGGGGATTTTTTTTATACTAAAGGGAAGTATACAGGAGGGGATAAAAATGGGGAAGGAATTCAGCCATTTTGATAAAAACGGGAATGCAGTGATGGTGGATGTTTCAAACAAAGCGCCCACCTTCCGTACTGCTACAGCAACCGGGTATATTGCTGTGGGGCTGGAGATTATGGCGGCTGTCACAGAGGGGAATATAAAGAAAGGCGACGTTCTGGGAGTGGCCAGAGTGGCCGGGATTATGGGAGTAAAGCAAACCTCTTCACTGATTCCAATGTGCCATCCGCTGCCGATACAGAAGTGTGCGGTGGATTTTGAACTGGATCAGGAAAACAGCCGGATCCATGTATATTGTACGGTAAAGACAGAAGGAAAGACCGGGGTGGAGATGGAGGCGCTGACTGGAGTTCAGACAGCGCTTTTGACCATTTACGATATGTGCAAGGCTATTGATAAGCACATGGTCATGTCAGAGATACATCTTGTGGAGAAGACAGGAGGAAAAAGCGGAGTGTTCCGTTTTGAGGAAAAATGATAGATCGATGTGGAAGAACAATTGATTATCTGCGGATCTCAGTAACAGATCGCTGTAATCTCCGTTGTATTTACTGTATGCCGGAGGATGGAGTGAAGCTGGTGGATCGTTCTCTGATCCTTCGGGAGGAGGAGATCATCCGGATCTGCAGAGTGATGGCAGAGCTTGGGATTACCAGGATCAAGCTGACCGGAGGAGAACCCCTGATCCATGTTCGTATGCCGGAACTGACAGCTCAGATCAAGCGTCTGCCGGGAATCCAGAAAGTAACACTTACAACAAATGGTATTCTTTTAAAGGAACAGATGAAAGATCTGGCAGAGGCAGGCTTGGATGCAGTTAATATCAGCCTGGATACGCTGGACAGAGAGTGTTTCAGAAAGATTGCCAGAAGAGATCTTCTGGATCAGTCTCTGGAAGGGATACAGGAAGCCCTGCGGTATCCGCAGATAACCGTAAAAATAAACTGTGTTCCTCTGGGAATAGAGGGACAGGATATCTGTCAGATAGCAGAGCTGGCACGGAAATATCCTGTTCATGTAAGATTTATAGAGATGATGCCCATTGGCTGCGGGACAGAATTTAAAGGGATGTCAGAGGAGGAACTGATTGCTCTTCTGGAAAAAAACTTTGGACTGCTCAGTATATATCAGGGGAAACCACTTGGAAACGGACCTTCCCGGTATTATGAGGCGGAAGGATTTGCGGGTAAGCTGGGATTTATCAGTGCAGTCAGTCACAAGTTCTGCGGGGAGTGCAACCGTATCCGTCTGACTTCCCAGGGATTTTTGAAAACCTGTCTGCAGTATACAGCAGGCAGGGATCTGAGAGCAATCCTGAGAAACGGAGGCTCTGATGAGGATTTGAAAGAAGTGATCCGGCAGGCTTTAAATGAGAAGCCGGATGGACATCATTTTATGGAAAAAGCACAGGAGGATGATACAGAAAAACTCTGTATGTCTCAGATAGGAGGCTGAAAATGAAACGTGCAGCAATCATAACATCAAGTGATTCCGGTTACAGAGGAGAGCGGGAAGACCTGAGCGGTCCGGCTATCCGTGAGATTTTGGAAAGAGAAGGTTACCAGGTGGTATCCATGGAGATCCTTCCTGACGACAGGATTATGCTTGGAGAAAAAATGAAAGAAATCTCAGACAACGACCTTGCGGAACTGATCCTTACTACGGGCGGAACCGGATTTTCTCAGAGAGATGTGATGCCGGAGGCTACAGAGGATATCATAGAGCGCAGAGTTCCAGGGATTCCGGAAGCTATGCGTGCCTACAGTATGACCATCACCAAGAGGGCTATGCTGAGCCGGGCAGCAGCAGGAATCCGAAAAAAAACCTTGATCATAAATCTTCCAGGAAGTCCCAAGGCAGTAAGGGAAAGTCTGGAATACATTATAGGGGCTTTGGATCATGGGATAGAGATCCTTACAGGGGAAGCTTCAGACTGCGCGAGGAAATAAAGAGCTTTGTCTCTGGATGAACAGAACAGCAGAATTGAAGCAGATGAGTAAATATAAAGAAGGTAAAAATATGGGAAAAGTAATTGCAGTATGTATCAGTGAAGAAAAGGGAACACAGAAACACAGCGTACCGGAGGCGGAATTTATTGAAGACTGGGGTATTAAGGGGGATGCCCATGCAGGAAAATGGCACAGACAGGTCAGTCTGCTTTCGTATGATAAGATTGAGGATTTTCGTGCCAGAGGAGCGCAGGTAGTGGACGGAGCTTTTGGTGAAAATATTATCGTAGAGGGATTTGACTTTGCAAAAATGCCGGTAGGAACCATATTCCGCTGCAATGACGTGGTGCTGGAAATGACGCAGATCGGAAAGAAGTGCCATCATGGCTGCGAGATCTTTCAGATCATGGGTGACTGCATCATGCCAAGAGAAGGCGTTTTTACAAAAGTCCTTCACGGCGGAGTAATCCGTCCGGGTGATGAATTTGTGTGCTGTGAAAAAGGACAGGAACAATGAGAACAGATATTTTTGAAACCCATGCACATTATGATGACAAAGCATTCGATCAGGATCGTGACAGCCTTTTAGCTTCTATGGAGGAGAACGGGATTGGAACCATGGTCAATGTCTGTGCATCTATAGGCGAATTTGGGAGAACAATTTCTCTCACAGAAAAATATCCATTTATATATGGAGCAGTAGGAGTGCATCCAGATGATGCAGATCAGATGACAGAGGAAACCCTGGAAGAGATACGCAGGATTTCCCATATGGAAAAGTTTATTGCCATTGGTGAGATCGGCCTGGACTATTACTGGCATAAAGAAGCTCATGAACATGAGATACAGAAAAAAATGTTCCGGGCTCAGATGGATATTGCCAGGGAGGAAAAGCTTCCTTTTATGATCCACAGCAGAGAGGCGGCAAAAGATACGCTGGATATAGTAAAGGAATATATGGAAAAAGGCATGTACGGCGGTGTCATTCACTGTTTTTCCTATGGAAAGGAAATGGCGGCAGAGTATCTGAATATGGGACTTTATCTGGGGATTGGCGGCGTAGTTACCTTTAAAAATGCCAGAAAACTGAAGGAGGTTGTGGAATATGCTCCGTTGGAACAGCTGGTTCTGGAAACAGACAGCCCCTATTTAAGTCCGGAGCCTAACCGCGGAAAAAGGAACAGCTCCCTGAATCTGCCCTATGTGGCTCAGGTGATTGCAGAGCTGAAGGGAATTTCTCCTGAGGAAGTGATCTGTGCAACAAGAAAAAATGCGGAACAGCTATTGTTTTCCAGGAAATAAAATAGATAACAGGCCCTTTACAGTAAACTGAGATAAGAATCTGCAGCCATTCTGTAAAGGGCCTGTTTTATTTACAGGAAAAGCAGTAAGTTCTACACGGATCTTCCTGCTGGTTGAAAACATTCTGTTTTGTTCTGCCAGGATCAATAATCTTCTTCTGAGCTGTAATCTTCTTCTGAGTCGTCATATTCTCCTGAATCGTCATAATTTCCGGATTCCTCGCTGCCTTCGGAATTTTCATAACCTTCCGAACCGTCAGAAGAATCATTGGAGGAGCTGCTGGCCTTTTCTTCCAGATATTGATCTGCGCTGACAGACCAGATGTCTTCCACATAATTTCCTCTGGAATCAGTCATGTTCATCTCATAATCAAAAGAAACATCCAGAAGGTCTGTCCTGGTGGAGGGTTCCACATTCATGGACATGATCTCAATGAATTTTTTCTTCAGATTTTCAAGAGAAAATTCATCACCAATGATATTTCGTACTCCGTGCTGGGAGGCAAGCTCTTCCGTATAATCTTCCAGCATATAGGGACCGAAGATTCCTTCATCTTTATTATAATGCATGACCGTAGGCTTTATCACAGGATCCAGGATCTGGATCTCGGTTTTTCCCTTAAGGACAGATTTTTGGATGGTGAAGCTGGCCATACCGCCCAGAAGATTGGAAAGTCCCTCCTGAGTGGAAACAAAATTGCCAAGAGAGTAAAAGATCAGCATTTCATTTCCTTCATCGTCAGACATGCGGCCATAGGGCTGAAGCACATGGGGATGTCCTCCGATGACCACATCTACACCTTGCTGCATCAGGAAGGCCGCCCATTCTCTTTCATATTCTGTAGGCATGGATTCTTCCTCCCTGCCCCATTGAGCCACAAAAATCAGGCAGTCGCTGTCTGCCTTGGCTTTCTGGATCATGGATGCCACTTTTGTTTTATCAAAAATGTCGATCATGTAGTCTTTTCCCTCGCCTGCACCTCCATTGTTGGTTCCATAGACAAAGTTAAGAAAAGCAATTCGTATGCCATTAACTTCCAGAGTTTTGACAGTGTCTGCATCTTCCTGAGAATCATGGATACCAAGAACAGGGACATCAGGATATTTTGTATTCCAGAAATCCAGAGTCTGTTCAATAAAATCGGCACCGTAATCATCCACATGATTGGTTGCAGATTCGATCACATCGAAACCTGCATTGATCAGGGCATCTCCAACCTCTGTAGGTGTGGCAAAGGACGGATAGCCGCTGATATAGTCATGGTCTTTTGTCAGAACAGTTTCCTGATCGACCATTGCTATGTCTGCAGCGGAAATTTCATTTTTTACATTTTCATAGATGTGGTCATAATTCCAGGTGCCGGAGTCATTCTGACCGGATTGAAGAAGGCTGTCATGATAAAGGTTATCTCCAACAGCGATTACCGTTGCAGTGGTAACAGTAGGTGTATTTGCTTTTTTCTTTTCTTCAGCTTTTTTTTGTGCCGCTTCCCGTTTGGCGGCTTCGGCTGGTTTCTGGATCATATTATAATCAAGCTGGCGGAAAATGCCCACCAGTACCACCAGAACAATAACTGCACTGAAAAAAACAGCCCGGGAATTGTTTTTTTCCCTGAGGTTCAGCGGCATATTTTTATTTTTTTTCATAATAAATTCCTTTTCCATAAGGTGAAATTGTTTTTATTTCATCATTATAGCAAACTTCCGCTAAAACTGCAAAAAATACTTTGTGGTCAGGAGGGTTTGGGGTATAATATAGAAAAGCACAAGAAAGGAGTCAGCTATGAATTCTGTTGAGACTGTAAATGATATTCTGGTAAACTTGTTTAATGAAATCATGGATATTGAAGAAAGAGCGCTGATCACTTCTGAATATAAAGATATTTCTGTAAAGGATATGCATGTGATAGAGGCTGTGGGAATTGGAAAGCCCAGGAATATGTCTGCTGTGGCAAAAAGCCTTTCGGTGACAGTAGGGACATTGACCATAGCTATGAATAATCTGGTAAAAAAAGGTTACGTAAATCGTGTGCGAAGTGAAGAGGACAGGCGTGTGGTGCTGGTATCTCTTTCGGAAAAGGGAGAGCAGGCATATCATCATCACAGGATTTTTCATGAGCGTATGGTCATGTCCGTATTAAAAGATCTGAACAAAGAAGAAACGGAAAGCCTGACTGCGGCTCTGATGAAGCTACAGGAATTTTTCAGGAATTACAGGACAGAATAGAACAGTATGAAAAAGGTTCCAAGAGAAACCAGAGCGTTTCTAAAAGGAACCTTTTTTATTTCAACAAAAATTCAGTTTATATACTTTTCCAGCACAGGAAAAGGAACGGGACCTGTCTGAAGAATCTTCCGGTGAAAAGTTTTCAGATCAAAATCCTTTCCCTGCTTTTGCTTCTGTGATTCCCGGAGATCCAGGAAATTCAGATATCCCCAGTAGTATTTCAGATAATTGGCAGGCGTTTCTACAATATACTGATAGATGGATCGTATCACAGCATCATCTCCAATGCCGAAAGCTTTCAGGAAATGTCCGGCACGAAGCTGATCCCAGCCCTGATAGTGGATCCCGATATCCAGAAGAGAATAAATGCAAAGATTGATGCTTCGGTTCAGCCAGAAAAGGGAGGCCGTATCTTCCGGAGCCGAGTCTTCCAGAAATTTTCCGGCATAAGAGCTGATGCAGGATTCTACATAAGTCGCCCATCCTTCTACATAACCGCCGCAGGAGATCAGATAACGGATATCGGAGGGTTCTGTGGAGCCAAAATATACAGTCTGGTAAAGGTGTCCGGGAAACCCCTCATGAGCCAGGGTGGAAAAAAGTTCCGGTCCGCTTCTCTGATCCGCCTGATTGATGTAAATGATATTGGGATTTCCGGTGTCCAGAGGAGGGGTCAGATAAAAAGCAGGACTTAGATGTTTTTCCATAGACGGGTGCACAAAGCGGACTTCGTAGGAAACGTTTCCGGGATCCGGAAAATCTTTCTGAATGCATTTACTTAATGTTTTCAGGATCTTATCAGGCTCCGTATTCAGAAGAGATACTCCGTCCTGAAGTCTGCCTGCCAGAGAAGGCTGCTTCATCAGTAGCTGCCGCATAAGCTTAAGATCGTGAGAAAGCTGAGTCAGGAGACGTTTTTGTATACGGGATACAGGAACATAGGAACCTACGCTGCTTTTCAGAAGATATTCATAATATTCCCGTCCTCCTTTAAAGTGCACAAGTCCGCAGCTTGCCCTTCCGGTTCCACGAAAACTTTCCAGTCCGTTTATCAGATTCTGATAAGCAGGAATCACACGATCTTTCAGGATATTTTCATGACGGGCGATCAGTTTTTTTTCATCCGCTTCTGAAAATTTTCCATATTCTTTGATTTTTCGTGAAAAAACCTCCAGCATGTAATTGGAATCAGGATTTTGTATAAAGGCTCTGCACTGATCTAAGATCCTGTCCAAAGTCGTATCGCTCATAAACAGTCCGGCACGGGATTTTTCTTCTTCAAATTCCAGTATACTTTGAAAATAAGGCCCTATAGAACTTAAAAGATTCAGATAATCGGCGATATCCTGGTCTTCGTAAAAGGTGTATTCTGCCAGAAGTACAGGAAGCTGCGCTTGGATTCCAAGGCTGGGGGAAAGCATTTCTTCCAGGAGGATATGATCTTTCAGTGAAAGCTGCGTATGAAAATACAGAAGAAGCATATCCAGGGTGATCTGATTCTCCCGGGAAAGCTTATCGGGAGAAAATGTTTTCAGTTTTTCCAGATAGTCTGTATAAAGCCGGTATGTATCATCCATATTGCTGCTGACCGTACCAAGAGACGGGGCTGGCCGGGCGATTCCTTTTTTCTCCGGATTCGCCAGTGAATAATGAAGAGTCAGCATACTTTCGGAAACCTCTTTTTCAAAGATTTCATTGGTAAAAGTGCGGAATCTTCCGTTTTGGGACCATACATGGCTGGAAAGAAAACCAATCCCCATTCCTGCAAAAAGAACCAGACAAAGGGACAGGGCTATGAGTATGGATTTTTTGTATCGGCGTAAATAAGAGAGCATAAAATACTCCTGGAAAAGGTGTTTTTACTATCTTATTGGAAAAAATACCAATGTATGCTAAACTGAGGAAAAGACAGTGAAGAGACAGAAAGGAGAGCTTTATGTCAGAAATTTATGATTTGGCAATATTGGGGGCAGGACCGGCAGGGATCAGTGCAGCAATTTATGCGGCAAGAGCACGGCTAAATACTTTATGGATCGAGAGAAAGTTTGCTCAGGGCGGTCAGATTGTAGATACTTATGAAGTGGATAATTATCCGGGACTTCCCGGGATCAATGGAATGGATCTGGGAGAAAAAATGGCTGCTCATGCAGAAAAACTGGGTCTGGCTCCCTTGAGAGAAAATGTAGTTTCTGTGGAGGATGAGGACGGGATCAAAGTAATCCGTACAAAAAAGAATGAATACAGGGCAAGGGCTGTGATCCTTGCATTTGGCGCGGCTCACAGAACCCTTGGAATCCCTGGAGAAGAGACTCTGAGCGGAATGGGCGTGTCTTATTGTGCCACCTGTGACGGGGCTTTTTTCCGGGATCGTACAGTAGCAGTGATTGGAGGCGGAAATGTGGCGGCAGAGGATGCCATCCTTCTTTCCCGAACCTGCAAAAAAGTTTATGTGATTCACAGAAGAGATCAGATGAGAGCCGACCAGATCCTGCAGGAAAAGCTTTTTGCCTGCGAAAATGTGGAGATGATCTGGGATACGGTTCCTGTCAGTATTGAAGGCGAAGAAATGGTATCAGGAATAAAGCTTCAGAATAAAAAGACCGGAGAGGAAAGAGAGCTTCCCCTGGACGGTGTTTTTATTGCTGTGGGAATCGTACCAAATACGGAACTGTTCCGAAATCTGGTAAAGCTGGATGAAAGCGGATATATTGTTGCAGGAGAAGACTGTGTGACCAGTACACCGGGCATTTTTGCAGCAGGGGATATCAGGACCAAGCAGCTTCGTCAGGTGATAACAGCAGCAGCAGACGGAGCAAACGCAGTGACATCGGCAGAAAGAATACTGTAATATTTTTACAGGAAGAAAGGAGCATATTATGGCAGAAGAAAAACAGATTCCTTATAAAATCTATCTGGAAGAGCAGGAAATGCCGGAGGCATGGTATAACGTACGTGCAGATATGAAAAATAAACCGGCTCCTCTTCTGAATCCTGAGACCTTAGAGCCTATGACAGCAGAGGAACTGGGAGTGGTATTTTGTGATGAGCTTGTAAAACAGGAGCTTGACAACGAGAACCCATATATTAAGATTCCGGAAGAGATCCGCAGCTTTTATAAAATGTACCGTCCATCTCCTCTGGTACGTGCATACTGCCTGGAAGAAAAACTCCAGACTCCGGCAAAAATCTACTATAAATTTGAAGGAAATAATACCAGCGGAAGTCATAAGCTGAATTCTGCCATTGCACAGGCATATTATGCAAAAAATCAGGGATTAAAGGGCGTCACAACAGAAACCGGAGCCGGACAGTGGGGAACCGCTCTTTCTATGGCATGCGCGTATCTTAATCTGGACTGCAGGGTATTTATGGTAAAATGCTCTTATGAGCAGAAGCCTTTCCGACGTGAAGTAATGAGGACTTATGGGGCGCAGGTGACCCCGTCTCCATCTGAAACAACAGAAGTAGGAAGAAAGATCCTGAAAGAGCATCCGGGTACATCAGGAAGCCTTGGATGCGCTATTTCAGAGGCTGTAGAATGCGCGACAGGCATGGAAGGCTACCGTTATGTGCTGGGAAGCGTTTTGAATCAGGTGCTTCTCCATCAGTCTATTATCGGGCTGGAAACAAAAGCGGCTCTGGATAAGTATGGAGTAGTTCCGGATATCATCATTGGCTGTGCCGGAGGCGGTTCCAATCTTGGCGGTCTGATCTCTCCTTTTATGGGAGAAAAACTCCGGGGAGAAAGAGATTATCAGTTTATTGCAGTGGAACCGGCATCCTGCCCTACCCTTACCAGAGGAAAATTTGCATATGATTTCTGTGACACCGGTATGGTGACGCCTCTGGCTAAAATGTATACGCTTGGAAGCGGATTCATTCCGTCAGCAAGCCATGCAGGTGGTCTTCGCTACCACGGAATGAATCCGGTACTGTCTCAGCTTTATGCAGACGGATTGATGGAAGCTCGCTCTGTCGAGCAGACTTCTGTTTTTGAGGCGGCTCAGATGTTTGCCCGTGTGGAAGGAATTCTTCCGGCGCCGGAAAGCGCTCATGCGATCCGGGCAGCGCTGGATGAAGCTATGAAGTGTAAAGAAACCGGAGAAGAAAAGACCATTGTGTTTGGACTTACCGGAACAGGATATTTTGATATGTTTGCTTATGGCAGATATAATGATGGAGAAATGAGCGACTATATTCCCACAGATGCAGAACTTCAGGCTGGATTTGATGGAATTCCGAAAATTTAAATCGTAAGATTGCTTCTGTAGGAGCCCTGAAGTAAGTTAAATATCTTTCTGTGAAAAAACCGTACCCGGCAGCCGTGATAATATGGCAGCCGGGTACGGTTTTGCTGGAGATTATGCTTCCGAGAAATGGTAGGCGACATTCAGTCCTTTGAATACGTCAGCATTTATCTGCATTCCTTCATATAATTTTATATAATCTTCAAAAGTCCTGTGGTGCTCAGCGGGATCACACTGACTGCAGGGATTATCTATAGGAAATATTTCAGTGACACCGTCTGCTGTTTCGACAAATATAAGAGAACAGATACCAAAATTTTCGACCATTGCGAAAGAGACATACTTGGTTAGAGTGCCGTTTATCTGGACAGTGTTTTCTTTAAAGGCTTTTTCTTCTTCGGTTAAGCTGTCAGCAGAAAGTTTTCCCGTTTCGATCAAATATTGTCTGTCTTCAATATCAATGAGCTTTTTCCAGAAAGTCTCCGGGGAGCAGGAAATAAGTTTATTGATATCCTGTTTGTTTTTGGAATACCAGATATGAACCTCTGAACCGCAGTATTCCCGGATGTCTTCCAGATTTTCGACTAATATGTCGACTTCTTTACCGTCGTCGGAGGTTACGGTACAAATATTCGTACTGTCTGAACAGGAAGAAAGAGTTCCTTTTATAAATACATAGGTAATAGCAGATTCCGAATCATAATATTCTCCGAAATCCTTGATATCATGGTAGACCATGGTTCCCGGCGGTTCCTCCGCCCAGGCGCTTTTTGGAAAAAATACACTTCCCAGTAGAATATATGCAATACATGCGCCTTTAAAAAATTTCCCTTTCATACCTCTCCCTCGCTTTCGTTTGTTTTTCAATATTGTATCATTATGAGAATGCAGGGGTGTAGTTGGAATTTTTCTTTTAGTTTTAGTTTCTGTTTTTCTTCATTTTATCTTTATATAAAGTAGATAACCGGTTATTAAAAAATAAAGTGGAGGAAAAGATATGGCAACAGCAAGTACGATTATTAACATGGCAAGTAAAGAGATTGGAGTAAAAGAAACGGGGGTGAACAATGTCAAATATAATACGGAATATTATGGACGAGCTGTAAATGGTGAAAATTATCCATGGTGTGCAGTATTTGTATGGTGGGTTTTTAAACATGCCGGAGCTTCTGCTCTTTTTTGTGGCGGTGCAAAAACAGCTTCAGTTTATGAAATATGGCGATATTATAATTCAGTAGGGCGCGTTTATAATACTCCGAGAGTTGGAGATCTTGCTATAGTTAGTACAAATGATGGAGGAACGTATGGGCATGTAGGAATTGTAAAAACAGTAACCAGTAGTGAAATTAGTACCATAGACGGCAATTCTGGAGATGCAGTTAGAACGTCGAAGAGATCTATTAGTGGGAGAAAAATGTCATTTTGCAGACCTGCTTATGGTTCCAGTGGTGGTGGAAGTACCGGAGGTAATTTATCTATGGGATCCAGCGGAACTGATGTCAGAGATATGCAGAGAAAGCTTATTGCCCTAGGTTATAGCTGCGGAGCAGCTGGTGCGGATGGCTCATTTGGCCAAGGAACATATAATGCTGTTTGTAATTTTCAGAGAGATCATGGATTGTCAGTAGATGGTATTATTGGACCGGCAACACGCGCTAAAATTAATACTGCCTATTCTAATATTGGAAGTGGAAGCGCCGGAAGTAATTTATCTATGGGATCCAGCGGAACTGATGTCAGAGATATGCAGAGAAAGCTTATTGCCTTAGGCTATAGTTGCGGAGCAGCTGGCGCGGATGGTGTTTTTGGGCAGGGAACCTATGATGCAGTTTGTAGATTCCAAAGAGCTTATGGATTATCAGTAGATGGTATCATTGGACCAGCAACACGCGCCAAAATAAATTCTTTATACAGTCGTTTGTAAAATAATAATTTATAGATGATAATAACTAATTAAAAGTTGGTACACTGGAGTTTTGACTGATTTCAGCTGTATCAGCTTTTTATTGCTGTAGTAAGCAGGAACTTAAATTCTTGTTAGGGGTGATGGTGGTACAAGGATTGCTGTGTATCGGATTATTTGGATAATCTTAGATGCGGTAAACAAGAAGTTGAACATGGAAGCGAGAAGATGAGGAGATTGATATGGTCGAAGGAAATACAGAAAATAATTAAAGAAGTTATTGTTTGAAAAAACCGTACCCGGCAGCTGTGAAAAACATGGCAGCCGGGTACGGTTTTAATTTTCGATTATTTTTTTGCAGAAGCGTTGGGAATATGGCATAAAGATCTGTGCGACAGGACCTACGATAAAGGCACAGATAATGGTTCCCAATCCAAAGGTTCCTCCAAGCAGAAAGCCTGCGATCACAAAGAAGCAGTCTGTCAGGATACGCACGATGCCGAAAGGCCTGTGACTTTTGTCACTGGTGACAATGGCAACCAGATCATTGGGACCTGTTCCTGCTTCCGATTTGATCACGATGGTCATGCCAAGAGCAAGGATGATACATCCTGCCACAAGGACAATGATACGTACTGCCATGGGCAGAGAACTGTTGATATAGTCTCCAAGCAGGACGGTAAAAAGATCGATAATAGGTCCGCCCAGAAACATACAGATGATCGTCCCGATTCGTATGTAGCTGCGGTCAACGAAAAGCAGCACCATGATGATCAGAAAACAGATCATCATGTGAGTACGTCCGTGGGTCCAGCTAAGAGCTGCCGGCCACGGAACACTGCGGAAGATACCCTGGACAAGGACGTTAAAAGGGTCGGTTCCCAGATTTGCCTGAATAAAAAAAGTCACACCCAGGTGAGCAACAGACAGACCGAAAACCAGTAAGATAATTTGTTTGATTTTTTGTTTTGGAGTCATAATGTGTAGTTCCTTTTTCTTTGTTTTATCAATAGTTTATCATATCAGACAGGCTTATAAAAGCAGAATATCAGGGAAATAAGTTCTACAAAATATAAATTCTCAGGTATAAAATAAAAATAAATAAAAAAGAAAACAAAGGAAATTATTACAATAAGAGGCGTGATTTTGACAGTTTCTGCAAAACAGATAAGTTAAAGGCGTATAATGAAAGAAAAATATTATGTCAGGAGGAAGAGTGAATGAACTACAAGAAATTGACAGCAGTATTTGTGGCATTGGGAATAGCAGTAACATGTTTTTCCGGATGCGGACTGACAGAGGGCAATGGAGGGACATCTGCTCCAGAACCGACCAAGGCGGCGGCAACGGCAGCTCCGAAGATTACAGCAACAGCAACACCAAAAGCTACAGCAGCACCGAAACCTACGAAAGCAGCTGCGCAGACAGGGGCAGGGGCGCAGTCCGGCAATACAGGAAACACATCTTCAGAAGCAGAAAAAGAAGTCACATATATAAACGGCGTTCTAACAGATTCTGATGAGGACAGTGTAACAATCGAGTATGGATCTGACGGGGATTTTAATCAGACAACTTTTGACATCAGTAATGCGGATATTCAGATAGGCGGAAACAAGAAACAGGGGGGGCCGTTAGCGGCAAGTCTGAACCTCAAAATTGGATATTATGTGGAGAATGGAGATTACATTGCTGTTTCTGTATATGGAGACGGAAGTGAAAGTATGACCCCAAGCTGGGTTTATGATTATGAAATGAAGTCTGTCAGCGGCAATGTAAGATATAACGATGACTCTACCATGACAATAGAAACAGGTTCTGATGGAGATTTTTATGAAATGACTTTTGACATCAGCAGTGCAGAGCTGGATATTCAGGTAGATGAAGTGATTGGAGTCAGCGGTCTTAGAACAAGCCTTAATGTAGATGTAGATTATTATGTGAAAGATGGAGTGAATATTGCCACCTATGTGTACAGCGATGGGACAGAATATTTTTCACCCAGTCAGCTATATAATATGGAACAGAGAAATGCACAGGCAGAAGAGGATACACAGGAGTATGAAGAATCCGGAGATGCGGATTATATAGATGAGGATGGGGAGACTTCTGAGGATTATTAACAGGAAGGGGCAGAATCAAGGAACAATCATCATTTACAACAGGGGAAAGAGAAAATGGGATACAAAAGAATGACAGCAGGATTTATAATGCTTGGGATATTGCTGGCAGGTCTTCCGGGATGTGGATTGAGAGGAGAGGATGAAGCAGGTTTCCGGGAAGAAAATGGAAATTCACAGTCCCAAAATAATACAGAGAATTCCTTTTCTGAGAGCAGTGCTGCCGCCGAACCAGAATCGGAGATCATATATATAAACGGAGTCCTTACAGAATCTGATGAGGATAGTGTGACAATGGAATATGGTTCGGAAGGCAATTTTACACAGACTATCTTTGATATCAGCAATGCCGATATTCAGATAGGAGGAAGTCAGAAACAGGGTGGACCATTAGCGGCGAGTTTGAAGCTGGAAATTGGATATTATGTGAAAGATGGAAAGTACATTGCTGTTTCTGTATATGGAGATGGAAGCGAAAGTATGACGCCTAGCTGGATTTATAATTATGAAAAGCAGCAGACTGCGGAGGAAAAGTCAGAGGAATAAAACAGATATTAAAAAGGAGCCGTTGCATATGCAACGACTCCTTTTGAGAAATAGAAGGTCAGACACCTGCAAGTCTGGCAAAAGTGTCACGGCCTGCTATTCCGTCAGCAGATAATCCCTGAGAAGTCTGAAATTTAATAACTCCCTGTTTTGTAGAAGGACCAAAAGAATTGTCAATTCCACTGTTCAGTGTTATATTATGTGCGTAAAGGCCAATTTGTAATACACCGACATAGAGGTTATTGGCTCCTTCAGAAAGTACATGGGCGGCGCAGGCATTGGATGTGTTTGTTCCCCAGATGCCGTCGGCTGCAAGTCCAGCACCATACACAGAGTTCAGGGCAGACTGTATTGCCCTGATGTATGCTGTTTTGCATGCAGATCCCCAAATACCGTCCACAGTCAGACCTGCATTAAACTTGCTGTTCAGCGCATTCTGCGCTGTTTTTACTGGTGAAGAGCCTGTAGAGCCGGAACCTTTCCCAACATAATCCTGATGCATATAACCAATACCGATTCCTGCAACTTTTACATGAACCCATACACCGGAGCTGGTTCCATCCAGTTCTAACTTTGTTCCTTTGGATACCATACCCATAACAGTACCGCCTGGAGTCTGGCGTACATAAACGTCATCTCCTGTACATACAGCAGTACCGGTCGTTACCCATGTGGATGGTGGCGTGACATCTCCGCCGGAACCATTAATAGAGGTTACGATACTGTAATTTGGACGGGCAAATTTTGAGCCTGGAAGCTGGCTGTTGTACCTTGTTTTCTGGTAGACTCCAATTCCTTCAGCAACGACACCGCTTCCGTCATTGGTATTACCTTCAATGGTTACAAATTTATCACCACTTACTGAAATTACCAGTCCTGTATGTGAAAATTCAGATCCGTTATGGTACATGAAAATATCTCCGACCTTGGGGGCTGCATAGTTGGTGAATAATCCTGCCAGTGTTGGAACATAGATATATGGCCAATGCTTTAACAGTTTGGTTGCGGTGGATTTTCCAAAAGCTTTCATAAAGACCCAGCTGATAAAACATGCACACCATGGAGCTGCCTGATTAGCAGGATCTGTATCTCTCCAATATTTTGTATAATTAGCAGTTCCTGCATTAGCAGTTTTACTGTCCAGGTTTGCGTTAGATTTCTTTTCCAGATATCCAATTTCAGCTTTGGCAATTTTTATGGCGGCCTGAATAGCCTCAGCAGCGGTAACCTTATAATTAGTGATATAAGTCTTAAGAGAGTTGTATACCATTTTCTGACGACTCTTATATGCTCCTACCTGATTTCCGGTATCTGTCTGGCAGGCTGCGTAGAGATGATCCAGTGTATAAGGTTTTGTTGTTTTTGCCAGAATCCTTTTTACAGCAGAGGCCCCTCCCTGATGTCTGAAATTAGCACACATCATTTTGGCATCCATATTGGAAACCCCAAGAGCAGCCGCTTCCTTTACGTAGGCTTCCATCTGGGTATCCATAAGCTGATCCTGACAACGGCGGCCGACAGTGGAATTAATAATATTCACAATAGCTTTAGCCTTTGCAGAAGTTTTGGAAAGCCGGTAATTTGACCAGTCTGTTTTGGCAAGATCTGCAGCAACACCGGCAGTATCATGTTTTTTAAATGTTGCAGCATCAGCCGCTTTGATATTGAGAAGAAGCGTCCGTGCTTCATTTCCATACCACTGTCCTGCGCCAATGGTAATTGCATGCTCTGAGGAGCTGTTTGTGTAGGCCTCTGTGAAGTCAGCGTAGTTTTTCTGACCGTAAACCTGTCCGCCGGTTTCTACCGCATAGATGATGTTTCGCATTACAAGTTTTTCGTGATCTGTCATTGTTTTTCTCCTTTTTGTGATTTTGGAATTTGCAAATTCACTTTATAAGAAGAACTAATGGAGACAGATTGAAACAAAAATTTCTCTAAATTAGTTTTTTATTCGCTGTTTTTTCTTATATTTAATTTTATGGTAATAGATTAAGCGGAGCTTACCAGCAATCAGGATTCCTGTCATAAACAGAAAAGTCACCACGCAAACATGGAGCAGATGAAGCTGTTTTGTAAAACTTAATAATATTATCAGTAGTTCCAGTATTCCTGCAATAATCGCCAGTCTGCGTTTACGTAACTGGAATTCCTTTTTGGAAAGAGTCTCCACCACGCTTGGAACAGGAGATATCAGAATGATTAGTACCAGAGAAAATGAACTGATAAGTGCAGACGGAAATATCCCAAGATATATGTGCTGCATCAGTTCCAATATTCCAATAATAGAAATTACAGAGGTAATGAAACAAGGAAGAAATTCCTTGAAATGAAATCCTCCTCCGTATTTTCTAAGTATCAGGAAAAGCAGGTAAAAGATTAAATAATCAATGATCTGATGGCGGAATGCTACCCATAGGATACACAAAAACTGAACACTGATGAGCTCCAGAAGAGAGACAACCCCGTATTGGTAATAGGGAAGATCATTTTCTGGGATTTCAAATTTACGGAGTAAGGAATCAATCATAGTGTTTACGCTTTTGGAGAAGCCATTGCGCAATAGGACTCCAGGAGCGTTGTCGTGAAAAACACCATGACATCCAAACGGAATATGTCGTATTAAAAAGTATAGAGTATTAATAAGAGTTTTCCTTTCTGTATAAATGAAGAATTAAAGAGTTATATGTTAGTGATATGATTAGTATTTATTGAAATAAATTTGCCTACATATCAATAACGAGTATAGTATATTTGTAAAAAAGAGAGAATGTAACAATTTCTGAAAAAATAAGATAAAGATGTAATTTTTACTTATTATATGCAAATGGCATGGGGGAGAGTATAAAAAATGAGAAGGTTAATTGAAGTAAATAACATTTGCTATTATGTTTTTATGTTTTGTGCATATAAGTTTTATATGGGTAGTTTTTTTGAAAGGAAAAAATATAAAAATCAAAGGATTAATAAATGTATTTTTATATTTCTATATATCCTGCTTTCTTTTTTGCCTAACCTAGGACTTATAAGAAATATAATAATAATGAGTTTATTGGCGGGGATATGTGGGAGTTGGATGTATCAGGGAAAAATAGGTAAAATATTTTTTCATGGTATGTTATGGGAAGTAATGGGATGCCTTTGTGAATATGTGATTTTATTTATAATGACAATATCTTATACAGAAGAGACAATATTGAAACCAAGTTATTATAGTATGGCTCAAATAGTATCAGAATGTTTATTTGTTTTTTTGACATTATTTATTAATAAAATTATTTCTGACAAAAAATATCAAGGTATAAAAAGCCGGAGTGGCATTGTTCTTTTGCTTTTAGCATTCGCTACAGTTATGGTTGATTGGGGTGTATATCGTATATACATACATCCGGAAAACGCGACAGATGATTATTATGCAGTTTTAATTGCGACTATTATGATGGGAATGTCAATCATCATTATTAAAATCTATGAAGGTTTGGGTGAAAAGGCTGAACTGGAGACACGTAATATGGTTTATCAGACGCAGGTGGAAGCTTATCGCATCCAGATTTCTGAAAGAGAAGAGGCTGTGAAAGAATTTCGTCTTCTGAAACATGACATGAAAAATCATCTGATCTATATGGAAGAACTGATCCGCCAGAAGAAGGACGAGGAAGTTTGTAAATATATAGATGAATTATTAAATTCCAGAGGATTATCTCAACGGGGTGTTGTAAATAGTGGAAACATATTGGTTGATGGACTGATCAATTATAAAATCCCCTATATGAAATCGCTTAACATTGATTTTCGGGCTGAAGTAATGATTCCTTTCGATCTGAGATTTCCAGAAGATAATTTGTGTATTATAATTGGGAATTTATTGGATAATGCCATTGAAGGAACACAAAAAATAAAGGAAAGTAAAAGACAGATTTATTTGGAAATGATGCTGAAAAAAGATAATCTTTTCATTTTGATAAAAAACCCATGCATAGAAAAAAGTTTAAGGAAAAAGGGCTCCTATTTTCTTACAACTAAAAACGACGAGGATCACGGAATGGGATTATTATCAGTAAAACGTGCGGTAGAGGAATGTCAGGGAAGTCTTTATATAAATGTGGAAAAGGGAATTTTTCAGGTATCCGTGATGCTTCCCAGGGCAGAAAATAAACCTGATCGGGAGAAAAAATGATGGGAAAAGAATATGCGGTATTAATAGGTTATCGTATACGTCAGGAACGGATGCAGCGTAATATATCTCAGCCTGAAATGGCCGAGATATTGGGGATTTCTTATTCTTATTACAATAATATAGAAAAGGGAAACAGGAGCTGTCCCATAGAAGTGTTGATTGGAATATGCAGGGAATTTGGAATATCATCAGACAGGATATTAAGGGATTTTGTTCCTGTCGATACTGAGGATTTTGCTTGAAATAACCTATGGAATTGTCTTATAGAAAACAAATAATTCTTATAGAAACTTAAGTTTGCAGACTATACTCCGTACAATGGTGTAAAAAGGAGACATCGTATGGAGTATAACAAAACAGAACTAAAAAAATATAATTATCTTATCGGACAGAAAATAAAAGCAATCAGAGATCTCAAAGGTTTTAAACAAGATTATGTTGCAGAAAAATTAGGAATATCCAGTGGTCATTATAGTAATCTTGAAAATGGACATAAAACCTGTACTCTTTATATTCTGATCAGACTGTGTGAGATTTTGGATACTACACCAAATGAATTGCTGGAAGGCTGTATTTCATCAATGCATGAGAGAAAAGAACCTTTAACAATTGAGATACAACGTCCTTTAAACGAAGAGGAAAGAGAATTTCTTCTGTCATTTCAGGTAATGCTGAATAAATATCTGGAGGATAAGAAATGATAAGAGTTGCTATTTGTGATGATGACGTTGTATTTACAACGCGGGTAGAAGAACTGATTTTGGATTTTGGCAGGGCATATTCTTTTGAGACTTGTGTTTATTTTGATGGATCTACGCTGTTGGAATCCATACGGCAGGGAAACTGTTTTGATATTATTTTTATGGATATGGAGATGAAACAAATAGATGGTATCCGTGCAGCAAAAACAATCAGAGAAATTGATGAAGATGTACAGCTGATTTATATTTCTGGTTATGAAGAATACGCGCTTCAATTGTTTGAGGTGAGTCCAGTTGGATTTTTGAAGAAACCGCTGTATCCGGATCAGTTTCGGCAATGCCTGAAGAAAGCGTTGGATATTCTGGAGACAAGGATTCTTTATTTTTCTTATAGAAATCATTATCGGGAAAATAAAATACGGCTAAAAGATATCCTTTATTTTGAAAGCATATATCGTAAAATTTATATTCATACAAAGCAAGGTACAGATTATTTCTATGGGAAACTGTCCGATATTGAAGTGGAACTGGAAAATTCCGTTATTCCTTTTATCAGGATTCATCAGTCATATCTAGTAAACTATCATCATATATCCCAATACCAATCTTCAAAGATCATTATGGAAAATGGAGTAGAATTAACGGTCAGTGCTGCACACAGGGCTTGTGTAAAAGCAAAGATACATGAGCTGTTGAGACTGGATTAAAAGAGACAGCTCTTCATTATGGAAGGCTGTCTTTATTATTAATTTCTTTTTTTAGAATGGAAATGTATGTTTTGAGTTTCTGAGGAATGGGAACCCCCATTCGGCCGGCATTTTCAATAATAGATAATACTTCATTAAGAGAGTACCATACGGTAACAAAAACTCCAAGATAGAGGTTTCCGGGATAGGTGATTCCAAGACTTTTTGCAGAATGAAGCAGTAGTTCATCTACAAAAAAAACGCTGCAGATGATCAGCCAGCATCCGGTTTTTTTCATAATTCCTAAATAGCCCTTTTGGGAACTCCATCCGTAAGAAGTATCGTCAGGGTGCTCAATCCCTTCTTTACGGCTGGCAAGCATTCCTGTGATATAATCAATGAACATAAGGAATAAAAGGCACAGGAGCAGTATGCCAAATGCCTGAAATTTGGTGCTGATCCAGGTGATTATCCAGGATAACAGGAGTTGTATCGTATGTTCGGATTTCATGTGAATTTTCTCCTTTCTGCCAGAAATTCCTTTTTTACACGGTTTACATATTGAACGGAGAGCTGTAGTTTAGCTGCAATTTCAGAACTGGAGTATTCATCAATAAGTGCGTACTGCAAAATACTCTGTTTGGTTGGTGAAAGGGATTTCATATACTGGGCAAGTGAAAGATTTAGATCTATAAGGCTGAAATCCCCATAAGCTGGAAGTATGGTGAAGTTATCTGTTGCTGATATTTGTTCGTATTCCTTATGGCGAATAGAAGTACGGCAAAGATATTTAAAATGATTCAGTATTCCCTTTTGAAGATAACGGATACATTCTCCTTCGTTTTGAATATACGTTATGGAGCGTACAGCTGTTAAAAGAGCAAAGATCAGTTCCTGCTGTGCATCTTCAAATTCCATTGCATGACATTTATATGCATATTTACGTATCAAAGGCAGAAATTTGCGAATTAGCATTTCCTGAGCCTGTGTGCTGCCCTGTTTTGCCTGGTTGAGAGTGGAAATAAAGTTAGTCGTATCCATGATTTTTCTCCTTTTGTTAGAAAGAAGAAAAAACAGTCGGAATTAGAAACTAAAAATCAGAGAAATATAATCATATGAGAAAAAAATAAAGTGGATAAAAAACGGATAGAAATAAAAATGTTTCAGTAAGAAACATAATCAAATGAAAGGGGAGAGGAGTATTATGATAAATATTGCGGTATGTGATGATGATGTGCAGTTTGCAGCAGCATTGGAAGAAAAAATTTTGGATTATGGAAAGAAGGAAGGTGTCCGAATAGATACAGAAGTATTTTCAGAGGGGGAAAGTTTTCTGCAGGCAGTTTTTAATGATAGTTTCTATGATCTTGTATACATGGATGTTGAAATGGGAAAAAGAGATGGGATATATACAGTTCGGGAGGTAAAGAAGAAGCTTTCGGAAGTACTTGTAATTTACACAACCTCTCATGAGACTTATTTTACGGAAATGTTTGAAACAGAGCCTTTTCGATATCTTAAAAAGCCTTTGGATGAAGAAAAGTTCGAAGAATACTTTACCCGGGCACTGGAGAGGATACAGAGGCATTTGCACTATTTTACTTATTCAAGCAGACACGCGACATTTCGTATTCCTTTCAGGGATATTCTGTATTTTGAAAGCCACAGAAGGCAGATCATCCTTCATGGAAAGGAGGAAAACGATACTTTCTATGGACGACTTGGGACAATAGAAAAGGATTTGGAACAAGGCTGCTGTCCTTTTATTCGGATCCATCAGTCATATCTGATAAATCCTCATGGAGTATGCAGATATTATCCGGACAGAGTTGAGATGGAAAACAACGCGGTTCTTCCTATAAGCGAGGCCAGACAAAGGGAAGTGAAGCAAAAGTATCACGAGTTTTTGAGAAGACTTTAGTTTGTTTTAATGTAACAAAAATGTAATAAAATTTGACAAAACAGGTAAATTCATGGTAACATACGCAGTTGAATGTGGCCGTGAGTTATCTGTTTTTTTTAGGAAACAAAGCAGCAATTGACGGCGGAACCGAGTGTGAACAGGAATAAAAAGGAGAGTTCAATGTTTAAAAAAATTACAGCAGTATTGTTAGGTATATGTGTAACTTCTATGATTTTAACTGGTGTTTCCGCAGCGGATTTCAGTGACGGGATAACAGAGGCGGCAGTGGAAGAGGATACCTTTACAGATGGCAGCGAAGGAATAGAGACAGAAAGTATCACCGCTATGGTAAACGACATGGCGGCTCATGCTCAGGAAAAAGGGCAGGAGTATCAGGAACTGAAGGTACAGAAAAATATTGCGGCTGAAAGAAGAGCTTCCGCAGAGCGTGCGGAAAAGATTGCAGCTATGGTGGAAGAATCCAATCGTAAAGTGGAGAGGAAACGTGTGGCAGAGAGAAAAGATCTTGTAAACTTTGCCCTGCAGTTTGAAGGAAATCCATATGTTTACGGTGGTACCAGTCTTACCAAAGGCGCTGACTGTTCCGGGTTTGTGATGTCTGTATTCAGGGAATTTGGATATGAGCTCCCAAGAGTGGCATCTGCACAGTTTAATGCTTCCAGAAAAAAAGAAATCAGTGAAATGGAAGTAGGAGATCTGGTTTTTTATGGAGGTGGGATCAGTCATGTGGCACTTTATATTGGAAAAGAAAAGATCATCCATGCCAGTACCTCTGCGTCCGGAATTAAGATCTCCGATTATGATTATGAAACACCGGTTGGTGTCGGAACTTATCTGAAATAATCGAGGGTTTGGCAGATTGCACAAAGAATGTCGAAAGCTGTAGATTATACACATTGAGGTGTAAAAGTTTTCCACAAATAGAAAACGTGGAAAACCTTATAAAATCAAGTTATGCACAAAGTTATCCACATTATCCACAGGAAAGGTATGTGGAATACCTGATTTACATAAACAGAGAAAAAACAGATGTTTTGGTTAATAATCATGAATTTGCTTTTTTCGACAAAAAAGTAAAAAAATCTATTGACTTTTTTAATGTGAAAATAAAGGTAAATATTTTGTACAAAAGAAAGATTTTATGGTTTGATAAACAAATTATCTGACAATAATGAGAAAAGTTTTGTTATACAAACAAATCAATATATTGTGGTTGAGGGTGAATAAAGCAACATCAGGTAGTTTTATAAAAAATATAGTAAAAAAATCCACCGGAAAGAAGAGTGCTCTCCTTTCCGGTGGATTTGTGTATAACTGTGGATATCGTTGAAACTTTAAGAGTTATTCTGTTTCATTCGCTTGATGACTTTGAGTCTTGTGAATTCTTCTCTTTCTTTTTCCTCCAGAGCATTCTGGATGTCTTTTGTAAGAGTCTCATATCTGGGTATTGTGATGTTTTTCAGCGCATTGGCGCGTTTCTGAGTCTTTTTGATATTAGCGGCAAGGCGAATGGCTGCATTTTCAATCATGGAAAGGCGGATAGAAAGTTCTTTAACCTTTTCAAATTCTGCCTTGGCCTGATCCAGGGACATCTTTGTGCTGTAATAGGCATAGGTGGGAGTATTGGTGCTTTGGGCATCATATTCCACCAGAGGAATTTCTGTGCCCATAACACTTCGTGTTTTAATTCGGATGGAATTTTCTACAGGCACAGTATAGGAAATCTGCTGCACAAAGGCAATACCAATTTCCATATTGGCCTTCTGGAGTGCTCTGTAGGCAGTACGGAAGGTTTCGTCAATCTGCGCCTGGATATCCTTGGCCTGATCGATGAGATCCATCATTTCTTTGATAAGGATGTTTCTTTTTTTATCCATCAGCTCAAAGCCCTGACGGGAAAGTGCCAGAGAGTTTTTGGCAAGTATAAGATTTCCCTTGGTGGGAAAGGTATTCGGATCCAAGAAATCACCTCCGTTGATCTTCTGTTCGCCGGTTTTCAGCGGACAGTTTCTTTATAGTATTTGTTCAGGATCTTTGTATCGATTCGGTCAAGCTCTTCTTTTGGAAGAAGTCCCAGAAGCTCCCAGCCCTTATCAAGGGTTTCAGTAATACTTCTGTTTTCTGTTTCTGTCTGTCCGACAAATTCGGCCTCAAATGCTTTACCAAACACCAGATACTGCTTGTCCAGAGGAGAGAGCTCGTCTTCACCGATAACGGAAGCAAGGGCTCTGGCGTCGCCTACTTTTGCATAACAGGAGAACAGCTGATTTGCCACATCCTGATGGTCTTCTCTGGTAAAGCCTTCTCCGATGCCGTCCTTCATCAGACGGGAAAGGGAAGGAAGCACGTTGATTGGCGGATAAATTGCCTGTCCGTGGAGCTGGCGATCCAGAACAATCTGACCTTCTGTGATATATCCGGTAAGGTCGGGGATAGGATGCGTGATATCATCATTAGGCATAGTCAGGATAGGAATCTGTGTAACAGATCCGGTTCCGCCCTGAACGATACCTGCGCGCTCATAAAGAGTGGCAAGTTCACTGTAAAGATATCCCGGATAACCTTTTCGGGAAGGGATTTCTCCTTTGGAGGAGGAAACCTCTCGCATAGCTTCACAGAAGGAGGTGATGTCAGTCAGGATGACCAGGATGTGCATTCCCTTTTCAAAGGCAAGGTATTCAGCGGCAGTGAGAGCAATCTTCGGAGTAAGAAGACGTTCCACCACCGGGTCGTTTGCCAGGTTCAGGAACATGACAACATGATCAGAAGCGCCGCTTTCCTCAAAGGTACGGCGGAAAAATTCAGCTACGTCATATTTTACACCCATTGCAGCAAACACAATGGCAAAGTTTTCATCGGAATCACTTCCAAGAGAAGCCTGCTGTACAATCTGTGCAGCCAGTTTATCGTGTGGAAGACCGTTTCCGGAAAAAATAGGAAGTTTCTGCCCGCGGATAAGAGTGGTCAGTCCGTCAATGGCAGAGATACCTGTGTTGATATAGTTTCGTGGATATTCACGGGAAACCGGATTCAGCGGAAGACCGTTGATGTTCAGTTTTACTTCAGGCACAATTTCTCCAAGACCGTCAATAGGCTCGCCGATTCCGTTAAAGGTACGTCCAAGGATATCAGGAGACAGCCCGATTTCCATAGGATGTCCGGTAAGCCGTGTATGTGTGTTTGTCAGGGACATATTATCAGTTCCTTCAAAAACCTGGATCACGGCTTTATCTTCATAAATTTCTACAATACGGCCAATTTTCTGTGTGCCGTCATCCATGTGAAATTCAACAATTTCTTCATAAGCGGCGTTTTTTACCCCTTCCAGGACTACCAGAGGGCCGTTTATCTCGCTTAATCCCAAATATTCGATTGCCATAAAAACTTTCCTCCTGTCAGCCGTTTTTCTTTAATACATTGTCATAGAACTCATCAATATCTTTTCTGTACTGGTCGAATTTTTCCAGCTGGTTATTGGGAACATCATATTTAATGGAAATGATTCGCTCAAAAATGTTGTCCTCTTTCAGCACGGAAACAGGCATTCCCCTGTTTACAAGAGCACGGGATTTTTCGTAAAGATAAAGGATGATCTCCATCATCTGGAACTGTTTTTCCATAGGAACACAGGTGTCTTCGTCATGGAATGCATTCTGCTGAAGGAAGCCGAGACGGATTACTCTGGCGATTTCCAGGGTAAGCTTCTGGTCATCCGGAAGAACATCGCTTCCGATCAGCTTAACGATCTCCATCAGAGAGCTTTCCTGGTTGAGAATCGCCATGATCTGATTTCGGTCGGTGACAAATTTCGGAGATACATTGGCGCGGTACCAGGGAGAAAGATCTTCCAGGTATTCACTGTAGCTGGTCAGCCAGTGGATCGCCGGGAAATGGCGGGCATAGGCCAGAGATTTATCCAGTCCCCAGAAGCAGCGGACAAAACGCTTGGTATTCTGGGTAACCGGCTCGGAAAAATCACCGCCCTGAGGGGATACAGCACCGATAATGGATACAGAACCTTCTGTTCCGTTTAAGTTCTGCATCATTCCAGCTCGTTCATAAAAGGCGGAAAGCTTGGATGCCAGATAAGCCGGAAAGCCTTCCTCTGCAGGCATTTCCTCCAGACGTCCGGAAAGCTCACGGAGCGCTTCTGCCCAACGGGAGGTGGAGTCTGCCATGATCGCTACATCGTAGCCCATGTCGCGGTAGTACTCAGCCAGTGTCACACCGGTATAAATAGAGGCCTCTCGTGCGGCGACAGGCATGTTGGAAGTGTTGGCGATCAGTGTGGTACGGTCCATCATCAGGTTTCCTGATTTCGGGTCGATCAGCTTACTGAAATCTTCCAGAACCTGAGTCATCTCGTTTCCACGTTCTCCGCAGCCAATATAAATGATGATATCTGCATCAGACCACTTGGCAATCTGATGCTGGGTCATGGTTTTTCCTGTACCAAAACCACCGGGAACCGCAGCTGTACCGCCTTTGGCAATAGGGAACAAGGTATCCAGGATACGCTGTCCGGTTACCAGAGGAACGCTTGCCGGGAATCGCAGCTGGGTAGGACGCGGGATACGGATCGGCCATTTCTGTGCCAGAGCCAGCTCCTTTGTACTTCCATCAGGAAGCTGGAGAGTTACGATAGGCTCCAGAATGTTATAGTCTCCATCGGGAGCCGCCTTGATTACAGTACCGTCTGTAATGGTGGGCGGAACCATGGATTTGTGAAGAATGGAGGCTGTTTCCTGTGTCTCGGCGATGATAGTGCCGGGACCCACAACATCCCCCTCCTTGACTGTAATATGTGTGTGCCATTTTTTTTCTGTGTCCAGAGAATCTACACTGACACCTCTGGAAATATATTTTCCGGAGTTTTTTGTAATTTCTTCCAGAGGACGCTGGATACCGTCAAAAATATTATGGATGATACCAGGACCAAGAAGTACGGAGATGGCGTCGCCGGTTCCGGTAACGGTTTCACCTGGGCGGAGTCCGGTGGTCTCCTCAAAAACCTGAACGGTGGTCATGCCTTTTTTCAGACCGATAACCTCGCCTACCAGATTTTCTTTTCCTACATAGACCATCTCGGAGATCTTGAATCCGGGGTCACCTTTCAGGTAGATGACAGGACCGTTGATTCCATAGATAATACCTGTTTTATTCATGGTTCAGACCTCCGTCAAATTTGAATTCTTTACGCATAGATTCCAGCTCTTCCAGGAAGGAATTGTCGATCATGATATTTTTTTCCGGAATAGCAGCGCGTACACCGCCGATAAAATCATCTTTGGAAAGGGTAAGCTCTGCGCCGGTTTTTGCGGTAAGGATATCCAGCTTGTCACTGTCGCCGGAGGAAATAGAAATGTATACCGGATCTGTCCCGGCAAACTCCTGAACGTTCCGGATCTGTTTGCAGAGGTAATCCAGATATTCCGGTGACTGCATAAATGCATCCACTTTTTTTCTGACTGCTGAGAAGAGGTTGTCTTTCAGCTCTTCCTGTTTTCTGGACCAGTGACGTTTCAGTGTGATCTGCTCTGTTGCAAGAGCTTTGTTGATCTCTCTGCGGACATGATCGGCTTCCGCCTTGATTTCTGCCTCAGCACCCTGTCTGCGGGCATCTTTGTGTTCATTCAGCATCTGGGAAAGTGATTCTCGATGCTCCTGGATTTCTTTTGCGGCATCTTCTTTTGCTTCCTCTATAGAAACATCATAAAAATGCTGCAGTTTTTCATCTATTGTCATGTTTTCACCTGCCTATAATTTCAGTCCGATTGCTTCATTGACATATGAAGTGATAAAATCCGGTTTCCGTCCAGTACCATGTCTGTCAGGAATTTCAATAATCAGGGGAGTTTTGTGGTGGAGCCGGACGTCATCAATGATTTCCGGGAATTCTCTTCCGAATTTTTCTGTAAGGAGAATGATCCCGATTTCTTTGTCTGCGATGGTGCGTTCCAGAGCTTCACGAAGTTCCTGACGCTCATGGACGACTACGCCCTCGACACCCGCCAGGCGCATGCCTGTGTAGGTGTCGATGTTGTCGCTGATTAAATACATTTTCATAGATTATGCCTCTTAAAGTTTACCAAGGATCATAAAGGAGATGATCAGTCCGTAAAGAGCGATACCTTCGGCCATAGCTACGAAGATAATAGATTTACCAAAAAGAGAACCGTCTTCGCTTAATGCGCCAAGAGCAGCGCTTGCGGAGCTGGCAACGGCAATACCGGAACCAAGACCGGAAATACTTGTAACAAGAGCAGCTGCAATATAGCCAAGACCGGTAGCAAGTCCGCTTTCAGCACCGGAAGCAGCCTGTACGCTTGCAGTTCCTGCAAACATTACGACAGAAGCTACAAGGATAACGCCGAAGAACAGAAAACAGTTTACTGCCAATGTACGTTTATAACGTTTTTTGCTTTTTTCTCCAAGGAAATAGCAGCCAAAAGGTACGATAATGCTGAGAACCAGTGCGATTGCTGTTACGATTTGAATGATCATGTTCATGATAATATCCTCCTGATGATAAAATTAATTTTATGGGGGAAATCCGTTACTGTTCACAGTAACAAAATTCCCTGTTGTTTATATATTTACTGGCATTCCCTTTTTTTGAAAGGAAGAAATTCCCGTCCGTTTCCGGCATAGAAGCGGCTGAAGATCTCGTAGTATTCCAGACGAAGAACCTGGATACCAACGATCAGGCCCTCCATGGCGCATACAAAGAGATTTCCAAGAACAACAATGATCCAGTTTGGGGAGCCTCCTTCCGTGGCTCCGGCAAGCATCAGTACAACCTCCATCATAGCCGCATGGCTGACGGCGAAAGCGCCGATACGCAGGAAAGAAAGGGTGTTGGAGAGGTAGCTTAACAGTACCTCAAAGAGCTCGAAGAAGCTCTGTACAAAAAACATGCCTTTCTGCTCCGGAAAGATCTGTTTTTTCTTTTCTACCAGGTTGGTAAGGGGCTCCTTCAGGAACATCAGAAGAAGCGGAATACCGAACATTACTGCCAGAACTGCTGCTGCAGGAAGCTTTTTTCCGGAAACCAGAAGTACTGCAGAAAGGGCAATAGAGCCATAAAATATAAGTCCGGCAACAGCATTGCTGTCGAACCATGTTTTTTCTGTATTATGGTTACGTACAGAATTGATGATATTAAATACCATACAGGTCAGAATAAGGAACATTCCGAATCCAATGGCAATAACGAACACGGCATTCAGACGGCCCACAAGAGGAACGTCCATCATGGCTGTCATTGGTTTAAGCCAGAATGCGTGCAGTACTTCTTCGAATCCAAAGATACTGCCGTACATAAATCCGAAGAAAGTGGAAAAGATTCCGGCGCAGCTGATAATGCCTGCCAGATCCATGTGCTTTGTTTTATACAGGATCAGTCCGCCAAAGAAGAGGAGAAGACCCTGGCCTACATCTCCGAACATTGCTCCGAAGATAAATGAATAGGTAAGCGCCACAAACCAGGTGGGATCCATTTCATTATAGGCGGGAAGGCCGTACATTTTAATATACATCTCAAAAGGTCTGAAAAGCTTCAGGTTATGAAGCTTGGTAGGCGGCGTCTTTTTTGCAGGAGACTGTTCTTCTTCCATAAGACAGAAGATCTTATCGTCGTCCTTGATATCTTCCTGGAATGCCAGAGCATCTTTTTCGGTCATCCAGCCGCACAGGATATAGAAAGTATTGTTTTCTCCCTTTGTGCAGGCCGCAAGTCTTCGGATGTCAAAGCTGGAAGAGCAGGCTTCCAGGGCTGCTTTGGCAGAAACGATAGCAGTACGGTTGTCTGTAAGGAATCGTTCTGCATCTTTTTTGTTTTGTTCAAGACCGGCATGGATATCTTTGTGAAGTTTGTCCAGAATAGAAAAAGCTTCCTTTGCAGTACCCTGATAGCAGTCAGGAACAAAAATCTGTTCAAAGTGCATGGAGGAATAAACCGCATGGACTTTATGAGCCTGGTGTTTAGGAACAAAATATACGCCATAGTAATATTGTTCGTCCTCGCTGCATTTCAGAAAAATAGTATCCAGTGTGTCATAGATATATTTTTCGAACTTTTTAAAATACTGTTTTTCAATACGACCAAAGCGATAATGGATGTATTGGAGCTTCAGGATTTCGGATACGTCATATTCCAGATTTCGGAATGGACGGATGATCTTAAGGGAATCGATCATCTCCGCATGCTGTTCATGAAGTTTTTCACGGGCTTCTTCCAGTTCCCGGGATTCCCTCTGGATTCTTCGAACGACAGAAACGGCAGTTTCTGTGTCCATTTTCTGCGGAGTGATGCTTTCCGGATCTTCCAGCTGTTCATAAAAACTGCTGATGGAAGTGAGAGCTTCACGATAGGGGTTGATCTCCAAAAACGGAGACAGATTTGCATCCTCTGTCAGTTCAGCCAGTGCATTTTCCAGATGGATCTCATATCTGGAAAGATAGGTTTCCGTCATTCTGTCAATGTCCGCCTTTGGCCCTGTGATGCTCAAAAATTTCATTTTTTCAATCACGATGTTACCTCCGGGTTGATGATAATGTTAGTTATTACGGATATACTGGAGCGCTTCCTGAGGATCCACGCCGTAACGCACGCACTCAAGTGCAATGGTCAGGCGATAGACCTCATGCTCTTTATGATACAGATAAGAATAAAGGACTGCTACAGAGTAAGGATCTCTGCGGGCTTCCTTTTCCAGTGTATCCCGGAGCATGACATTATAAAATTCTTCCAGGTTGTGAGCTTCCAGATGTTCGTATTTTCTGCCATAGTAAGTCCTGCGGAACAGTGCGCGGGCCTGATCATAAGTAGTTGATTCCACAAGAGCATTGATCTCTTCTTTTTTTAATTTATAATTCATAGGGATCAGCAGAGCATAAATGTCTGCGGGCGCCATATGAAAATATTTTTTTGACCGGAAAATAAACTGAAGATTCAGCATATCAAATTTTTCGCCATAGGCAGTGGTGATTTCTTTGAGATCATTTCCGGAAAAAAGTTTTTTGCGCACGTTCCAGATCTGTGAAAAATAATACAGGTCAAGAGCCATGCCATAGTCGAAAAGCAAAGCGTTTTCATGATTGCGTATCTGTGAAAGGGGCTGATAAAATTCGTGTCCTTTCAGAGCCGCAATAAGTTCTTCCATGGTGGTGCAGGCGGTAAGCTTATCCAGATCCAGCCGGGAATGCTTACGGAAAAATTCACAGTAAGGTGTGATATCCACCGGATCGGTATCCCTGTGATCAAAAAGATCGGTCATAATCTCTTTCAGCACACGGATTTCGTACCGTTTGGAATATAGTTCCAGGAATTTGCGCTGTTCTTTGTTGGCAAATTGATAGATCCGGGAAAAGTTGTGGAAGATAGATGTCTTCAAAAGCTTTTCAATCTGCCCTCGATGAAGAGCATTTTCATCAAGATCCTTCCAGACTTCTGCATATTCCGGTGTACGTTTCAGGTAGGCAATTACCTGAGGAACATCCGAAAGCTGAAGAATTTCAAGAAGCTGTTTTTCTGTAGTCAGTTTGCTTTGCATGGCACGGATCTTGGCGGAGATTCCACTGTAGGAAAGGAGATTTCCCATGCTGTGCTGCGCCTCCTTTCAGTGTTCCAGCAGTTTCTGAAATAATTTCTCTGAAAGCTGTTGGTGGTTTTTGCTGTAGAAATCATCCAGATCAGAAAGGATTTTTTCAGTTTCCTGACGGAGAGCACTGATTTCTGAATCCTTTTTCTTTTCCAGACTGTTTCTCAGCTCCTGTATCCTGTCATTGGTCTCCTTTTCCAGAGCAACATCAAAAGCCTTGCATTCCTGCTCCATTTCTGCAGAAAGTGCGTTTTTGGTCTCATCCGCTTCCTCCATGATACGTTTGGCAGTAAGCTCTATTTCAGACAGCTTGTTTAGTATCTGTTCCATATTCAACCTCCTTTTGGTTTCAGGATTTGTGCCTTTGTGGAACTTTATCCTATGATACACCTTTTGTTCAAGAATTTCTACTCAAATTTACAGCAGTCTTATGGTTATTATTTCCCTTTTTCTTGTTAATATGTCATAAAATTTCGTTTTTATAGAAGATATACAGGGGAAATTTTCCTTGATGTAAGGAAAAAAAACATGTATGATAGGATTACGTTTAAGTTTACAGGAGGACAGATCAGATATGAGATTGCGGAATATACCCGGAGCAAAGGATGCAATCCAGGAAAGTGCTTATGTAGTACAGGACCCGAAAACACATAAGGGGAAATGGACGGAGTGTTTTTCAAAGAAGCAGCCGCTTCATATAGAAGTGGGAATGGGAAAGGGACGTTTCCTTATGGATATGGCAAGACTTCATCCGGATGTAAATTATGTAGGAATTGAAATGTACGACAGCGTTCTTCTTCGAGCGCTTCAAAAAAGAGAGGAACTGGAGGAGGCAGGAGAGGGATTTGATAATCTCTTATTTATGAGAGTGGATGCCAGAGAATTGCCGGACATTTTTGAAAAGGGAGAGGTTCAGAAGATCTATCTGAATTTTTCCGATCCATGGCCAAAGGCCCGTCATGCCAAAAGAAGGCTTACTTCAAGGGAATTTCTTGCCCGCTATGAAAAAATTCTGGTTCCGGAAGGACTGGTAGAGTTTAAAACAGATAACAGGGATCTGTTCGACTTTTCACTGGAAGAGGTACAGGAAAGCAGCTGGGAGCTGCTGGCACATACATTTGACCTTCATCATCAGGAGGATATGATGGAAGGAAATGTGATGACTGAATATGAGGAGAAATTTTCTTCTATGGGAAATCCTATCTGCAAGCTGGTGATCCGCCAGAAGTAATGGGTAACAGTCTGTATCAGATATACATATAATATAGAAGAAACACTTCAGAGGACAGAGACTGCTGTCCTCTTTTTATCAATTGAGTAAAATTGTTTAGAAGGAGAGAGGCATTATGGCGGCGTTGAAAAAGCATGGCAGAATCCAGGCAGTCCTGATGCAGTTCAGTTATGAGCATCGCAAACTGGACGGACATTTGAAAAAAATTCATAAGAATGCAGGTGAACTGGCAAAAATGCTGGATTCGTTGGATAGAAAAAATGCGGATAAAAGCGAAAAGTGATTTTTTGGTGAAAAATTTAAAAAAATTATAAAATAATGCTTGACTTTTTATCTGTGGTTTCGTATAATAATTCTTGCGTTAAGGAAACACACAAAATAAACACAATTTAATAAGCGTCTTTAGCTCAGTTGGTAGAGCACCTGACTCTTAATCAGGGTGTCCAGGGTTCGAACCCCTGAAGACGCACTTAAAGCACTGTTTTTGCGGACGACGTGATTGCCGCGGGGACGGTGTTTTTTCGTTGTATAGAAATTATTAAAAATAGTCTGATATTCAAAATAAATTTTATTTTTTTCTTACAAAGTATCAAAATTCTGCATCTATTTTTTACTAATCTTTTTAAAACCCATG
>JAPFCU010000036.1 GCA_026169535.1 Blautia sp. | reverse complement strand
TACGCATGTTTCAACACCTCCTGAACCAGTTCCAGATAGCTGTCTGCCCCCTTGCTTTTTCCATCATAGGCAAAGATACTTACACCCTCCGATGCTGTTTCTGCAAGGCTTTCTGTTCTCGGAATCGTCTGCTCAAAAATCCTAATGTCACTTCCGTATGTAGTTTTGATTGCCTGTTTGTTTCTCTTTGCATTATTGTAACGGCAATTATCCATTGTGAATAAAATGCCTTCTATCTGTAAATCCGGATTGAACCTCTGATGGATTCCCTTAACTACTTTCAGTAATTCCATGAGTCCATCTGCCGCATAATATTGTGGCTGCACTGGAATCAGAACACTGTCCGCTGCACTCAAAGCATTGAGCGTCAGCATTCCCAGGGATGGCATACAGTCAATCAGAATATAATCATACTCATCCTTCAGCAGTTCCAGATACTCTTTCAGCACCTTTTCTCTGTCCTCTACTGTAAATAAAGACATATCCATTCCGGCAAGCAATTTATTGGACGGAATCAGGTCAACACCTTCTTCATGGTGCAGAATTGCTTCTTTCGGATCAAATTCCAGTCCCATGATAATGTTCTCCATCATGCTTTTTAATGTTACCTTGAGATTTTTAGGGAATCCCAATCCCATTGTCAAGTGCCCCTGTGGATCAGCATCTACCAGGACTACTTTTTTCCCTGACTTCACCAGTCCGGCTCCCAGATTGATTGTTGTCGTTGTTTTGGCTACTCCGCCTTTCTGATTTGCAATAGCAATTACTTTACACATATACTTTCCTCCGATTTACTCTTTTTCTTCTACTTCAACATAAACACGAAAATATTTGCTTGTTCCTTTGTTCGCATAAGCATCCGATGCTTCCAGAACATCCAATTCTTTATGCTTTTCCAAAATACGACAGAACCATTGAATATCCTTTAAAGTACCCTGTAATCTAATTTTCAGCATACATATCCTCCCAGTCTTTGTAAAAACAATACTCTGGATAACGGATTTTAATGGCTTCCCAAAAATACCGGGCATATCCGCAGCAAAACAGATCTTCTACGGTATAATACTGACACTCTTTTAACTGATCTTCCTCTGCTTCATAATCTCCGACACTTGGTGTCCCATTGCAGTAAAGATTAAATGCCATGCGGACGATCCGTAAACTTCCACTGGTCTGCCAACCTTCCTGCAGGGATTCCGTTTTTACACATCCAGTTTTAAAATTATAGATTTTATTCACATTTTCTCTTGTGTCTCTGTCGATACCCAGGCAATAAACCAGAGCCTGATGATAAACATCCTGATATCTGCATTTTTTCAGATATTCCATATAAAATTTTTCGTGTTCCTTGCTCTTGAAAGTAATTGTGCGAGAATTGCTATTCTCTGCTCTTAACGCTGTGTTTGTCATTTTCATTTTCCTCCTGAATTTTTAATATTTTGGTATAAAAAAGACACTCCATTTCTGGAATGCCCCATAAAAAATAGGGACACCCGCTTTTAACAAGTATCCCTATAATCTATCAATGATCTGATAGCTCTCTATTCATTTTCATATTCAAGATTCTTTGTGTTCCCCGTCCCGAGGTTTAACGCAACAACAACGGTTACTTTCTTCACAAGGCTCTTTTCTTTGTGATTTTCACCTATTTTTCTGAAACTGAAAAACTCCACAAAGTGCGTAAATTCAAGGATTTCTACATATTTTTCCTTTGTAGCAACACCACAGTCTCCACATGCACCGTCATGGGAAACATATCCACCGGGCACACCTTCTCCACCTGATATCCTCTCTGGCACAGATATTTCAGATCCCTTGCCAGGGTGGCGGAATCGCAGCTTACGTACACAACTCTGTCCGGCTGCATTTCTACGATCGTGTCAAGCAGTATCTCGTCGCAGCC
>JAPFCU010000081.1 GCA_026169535.1 Blautia sp. | reverse complement strand
TGGTGCACGGATGGAACCCTGTCTTGCATGACCTGTTCCTTTCTGTCTCCACGGTTTTCTTCCGCCGCCGCTTACTTCAGAACGAGTTTTTGCTTTCTGAGTACCCTGGCGTTTATTTGCAAGCTGACGAACAACAGCAAGATGAACCAGATGCTCGTTAATTTCTACGCCGAACACTGCATCGTTCAGTTCCATTGTTCCAACTTCATTGCCTTCCATATTATAAACAGTTACGTTTGCCATTCTGATGCTCCTCCTTTCTCAATTATAAAGACTTTACTGATTCTTTGATTGTAACCAAAGATTTCTTAGGTCCTGGAACAGCACCTTTAACTAACAGTAAATTATTTTCTGTATCTACGCGTACGATCTCAAGGTTCTGTACAGTCACCTGAACATTACCCATCTGTCCTGGCATTTTTTTGCCTTTAGCAACCTTGCTCGGGTCAGATGCTGCACCGTTGGAACCTGCATGACGATGGTATTTAGAACCGTGTGTCATAGGTCCTCTGGACTGTCCGTGTCTCTTGATCGCACCCTGGAAGCCTTTACCTTTTGAGATAGCAGTTGCATCAATGTGATCTCCTGCTGTAAAGATGTCAGCCTTAATTTCCTGTCCTACTTCATATTCAGCAGCGTTGTCAAATTTGAATTCTTTCAGGAATCTCTTTGCGTCAACGCCAGCTTTCTCAAAGTGGCCTTTCTCCGGCTTGTTCACCAGTTTCTCTCTGATCTGGCCAAAACCAACCTGAACTGCTGCATATCCATCATTGTCCTCAGTCTTAACCTGAGTCACAACACACGGACCAGCCTGTAAAACTGTTACCGGGATCAGAAGACCATCTTCATTGAAGATCTGAGTCATTCCGACTTTTGTAGCTAAGATAGCTTTCTTCATTACATTTTCCTCCTTATAGCGGATTACCCGTCCGGGCAATCATATAGTTTTTGAAGCATTCGTGTTACCGAATGGACTTACCTTGAATAATTTAGGGTGTTGCTTATTTTGTTTTCATTTTGATATCGATGTGAACACCAGCCGGCATTTCCAGTCTGGAAAGTGCATCTACTGTTTTCTGGGTAGGTGTCATGATATCGATGAGTCTTTTGTGAGTTCTCTGCTCGAACTGCTCTCTGGAATCTTTGTATTTGTGAACAGCTCTTAAGATTGTCACTACTTCTTTCTTTGTCGGAAGCGGAACCGGTCCGCTTACCTTTGCACCGTTCTTTTTAACAGTGTCGATGATTTTTGCTGCGGATGCATCTACTAACTGATGATCATAAGCTTTTAATGTGATTCTCATTACCTGATTTGCCATAAAAAAAGTCTCCTCCTACTCGTACTCAATTATGCAGTACGACAAGCGGCGACTGTACACATCTCCGTGTGTGTCCTAAGACATTTCTCCACACGCCCATCCCAAGATGGCTATTGAACTCTGTACAGTGACTTGTCGTCAGTTTCCTAACTTGACATTCGCTCCACGGAAAACCTGCTATTTAAAGCAGCAACCTCGCGCTTCATTGCTATCATGTCACAGCAATTGTTAGTATACACAATGATTACCTGCATTGCAAGCACTTTTTTTAATTTTTTTGATATTTTTTTCATGAAGCACGAAAAACGAGTTCTTTCCTATATAATAAGGATGATTTTTTATTCATATAGAACAAAGGGGTGTTCCGCATGCATCAATCACATACTCACAGAGTGTTTTGTTTATCAGAAAAATGGTGCAGAATGTACTGCTTTCCTGACAAACAAAAAAACAATGCAGAGGACAGCTTTCATTTGCTTTTCTCCTCTGCATTGTACATAAATGCTTTATTAAATTTTATGTATTACTCTTCTTCAATATCTTCCTCATCGCCGCCGATGATATCAGAGTAATCAAACAATGTTACCTTTGTAATAGAGTCTCTTACGATGTCCGGAGCATCTCCGGCTTTTCTTGCCTTATCTGCAAGCTGTGATGCAGACCATGCCGGCATAGCCATCTTCTTGATTTCTACAGGCTCTTCTTCCCATTCTTCCTCTTCCACCGGACTGTAGCGTCTCTCACGCTGAAGCTCCTGATAACTCGGAAGTTCATCCGAATATCTGTCTGCAGCTTCATCTGCCTCCTCGGCCGTAGCTGCTGCAATTTCTTTTTTCAGAAGCTCATGAGCTTCGCTGGCTGCAGCCTGCATATTATTGGAATTATTTCTTGAAGAACGTCTTGGCTGGTGAACCGGCTGTTCCTCTTCCAGGTCATCCTCATAAATCTCATCAACAAACCCGCCGGTACGAATTTTCTTTCTTCTCTCTTTTTCTTCTTTTTTAGCTTTTTTCCTGCGGGCTTTTTCTCCATAAAGAAGTTCTCTGTCCTCTTCCTGCATCCGTCTCTCGCGGGCTTTCTCTTCCATACGGAGTTCTTTTTCTGTTTTAAGATATCTTCTGTCTCCCTGGAGATCCTCATATTCATCAAGGGTTTCCGGTTTTTTCCAAAGTTCTGCAATAACGTAAAGAATAATCAGGAATAATACGAGAAGAATCAGCGCGATACGACCTTCTGTAGTTTCTGTTGCCGCCATAAGATATCCCACAAACGGAACTGTGATCACTACCTTAGGTACCCAGTTTTTTACAGATACATTGATACTCTCCGATGCAGAAGCCTCCGGATCGATCACAACACCTGTATTTGCCGTTCTGTCTACGCTGATGAGGTTATAACGATAAGTACCTTCTCCATCTCTTACAATGATAGGTGATCCTGCATTAACCTCTTCTGTCTTTACAGGAATTGCATAAGTAACTGACCCCATTGCCAGATTGGTTTCTTTATCCGGTTTATCGACGATCACTGTCGTGATCCCAAAAAACGGCGGCAGCGCCAGCCCCAGCACTATTGCGATCGTACATATAATTGCAAAATGTACGACAAATTTCAAAAATTTTGACATTGTATATCCCTCACTTCTGTTTTTCTGGTGACCGTGTTATAAGGTTACTGTTCGCTGTGTCAAGGTTTCAACAACATCCTGCAAACAGCAATACTGTAAATACTCTAGTTATTATACCTTGTTTTTTTGCTATGGTCAACTTATAATCTAAGTTATCATAAGGAAAATACATACAATGGTTTTGCTACAGTATGCAAACCATTACAACCTGCATCCCGTTTTATCAGGCATGCAAATAATGAAAGGAGTCTCTTTATGGAATTTTTAAATTTCCTCGCCCAGTACCGCACTCCTGCTGCAGATGCGATATTTCAGGGAATCACGCTTCTGGCTCAGGAAACCTTTGTTGTAGTAGTGATCTGCTGGCTGTTTTGGTGCTCACAGAAAAAGCTGGCTTATTGTCTTGGCTTTTCGTACTTTACATCAGGGCTTCTGGTACAGGGATTAAAAATCACTTTCCGTGTTCCCCGTCCGTGGATACTGGATCCTTCCTTCCAGCCCGTTGCATCTGCTGTTCCAGGTGCCACCGGATATTCCTTTCCCAGCGGACACACACAGAGCATCACTGCCCTCCTTGGAACATTAGGATTTTATTTCAAAAAAAATCACCAGAAACTGGTGTGTGCTCTTTTTATCTTCCTGGTAGGTTTTTCTCGAATGTATCTTGGCTGTCATACGCCGCAGGATGTTCTGGTATCCTTTGGTGTAAGTATCCTGTGCGTATCTCTATGCTGGCACTTTTTATATAAGAAGGAAATCTTTCGCGAAAAAAAATCTTTGGTATCTGTTTTTATGGCTGTTGTATGTCTGGGACTTCTGGCTTATACCCTTATCCTTTATAAAAGCAGCATCATTGAATTTCATTATGCACAGGACTGTGTCAAAGCCTGCGGTGCCGGCGCCGCCTTTGCTGCAGGATATTATATTACAGAAAAATGGATTCCTTTTCATGCGCCAGATTCTGCCAGCGGTCGTATCCGACGTTTTCTCATAGGGATTTTTATTACGCTGCTCCTGCAGATCGGGCTTAAACCGCTGATTGGAGAAAGTCTTCCCGCCTCTTTTATAAGATACTTTATTGTTGTATTCTGGATTATTACAGTTTACCCGTTTTTATTTTACAGAAAAGAAAAACAGCATTCCAGAGAATCTGACACCTGATCATACAAAAAAAAACGATAATTATCTGGAGAACATATTTTACATCAGGAAAACAGCACAAAACATACTGCTTTCCTGTAATCAAAAAAGCACTGTCTCGGAATTGGTCTTCCTTCCAGACAGTGCTTTTTTGATTATTTATTTAATTTTGATTACTTAAATACTGCTCTATACTGCTCATAGCAGCTTCTTCATCTTCTCCATTAGCGGAAAGAGTGATCTCCTCACCTGAATCCAGCCCAAGAGTCATCATACCCATAATGCTCTTCGCATTAACTTTCTTTTTACCGATCTCCACGTAAATCTCGCTGTTAAACTGGCTGGCCACCTGTACCAGCTGCGCCACCGGGCGTGCCTCAAGTCCAGTAGACAGTTGAATTGTGACAGGTTTTTTAATCATAATTGCTCCTCCTTGTTATTCCTCAGTTCATCTGCAATTTCACTAAGCTTCCTGAGCCTGTGATTCACTCCAGATTTGCCAACCTGAGGATTTAGCATCATGCCTAATTCTTTTAGTGTAGCTTCCGGATACTGCAGCCTCAGCTCCGCAGTTTCTGCAAGTCCTTCTGTCAGGGACTGAAATCCCATTCTGCTCTCTATGAGCTTGATGTCTTCGATCTGCTTCACTGCCGCACTTACCGTTTTATTAATATTTGCTGTTTCGCAGTTTACTTTCCGGTTCACAGAATTTCTCATCTCTTTCAGAATCCGGATATTTTCCAGATTCATCAGAGCCACATTCGCCTCCATAACTGCCAGAATATCTACAATCTGCGCACCCTCTTTCACATAGACCACATATGATTTTTTACGCAGAACAATTTTGGCATCGATCTGGAAACTGCGGATAAGTTCCTGCAGCTGTTCTGCTTTCTGACAATCCGGACATACGATTTCAAAATGATATCCTTTCTCAGGATCACTTATAGAACCGGACGCAAGAAAAGCACCGCGGATAAAAGCCCGCTTACAGCAGCTTTGCTGTGTTACCAGACTGTTGTCTGAACAAAGAGATTCTCCATCTGCCTTGCTTATGGAAAGTTTCGTTCCCTGAAGAATATTCCTGATTTCCTCAGGATTGCTGATTTCTACATAATATAGATTTCCTTTCTTCATTTGACGGCTTTCGCGGACAGCAATCTCTGTCTCTATATTAAATGTTTTTTGTAATAATGTAAAGCCTTTTCTTACGACTGCTGCATTTTCTGTCTGCAGCCGAAGTTTCCCCTCAGAAGTAACCCTTCCACAGGCGCACAGCAGCGCTGCTGTCTCCGCTATCCTGCAGTGTCGGGCAGGACTGATCTGTCTGGAAAGTTCTTCTTTCACCATCCCTGAAAAAGACAATTCCCGTTTCTCCTGTTCTGTTATTTTTTCAGAAGTGCATCCTTTCCTATATCACGATGTTCCAGTCGTATTCCATATTCAGCAGTTTCCTGCAGACGGCCATAAAGTACTCTGGCAAGTGTTACCGATCTATGTCTTCCGCCTGTACAGCCAATGGCAATAACAAGGCTGGTTTTTCCCTCTCTGACATAATTAGGAATCAAAAAGCGGATCATATCTGTAAGCTTATCTGCAAACTCTCCCGCCGCCGGACTGTCCATTACATATTCATAGACGTCATCATCCATTCCTGTGTGGGGACGCAGCTCATCAATATAGTACGGATTCGGTAAAAATCTTACATCAAAAACAAGGTCTGCATCATCGGGTATACCATATTTAAATCCAAATGACAGAACCGATATCACCATGTTTCCAAATTTTCCATTATCCACAAAAATACGGTTTACTTCTTTTTTCAGTTCCCTTGTAAGAAGTCTGGTGGTGTCAATGATATAATCCGCTCTCTCTTTCAAAAAGCGCATCTTTTCCCGTTCCTGACGAATTCCCTCATCTACACGTCCATACATGGCAAGAGGATGGCTTCTTCGTGATTCCTTATATCTTTTTACAAGAACTCGGTCATCTGCATCCAAAAACAATATTTCAAATTCATATCCCGCTTCATTTAACTGATCCAGCACATGCTCCAGTTCTTCCAGAGATCTTCCGCTTCTGGCATCAATTCCTATTGCGGCATTCTGAACATCCTCCCCCTGCATCCCTGCCATCAGAGATACAAATTTACTGACAAGGGGTATCGGAAGATTATCCACACAAAAATAGCGGGCATCCTCCAGCATTTTCAGAGCAGTACTTTTCCCTGCTCCGGATAAACCTGTTACAATCACAAGACGCATCTCTTATCTCCCGTAAAAAGTTAAAATTCTCCCAAAAACTTCACCTCTGGCTCCAATGTCACTCCAAATTTCTCATGAACCGTATGAATTACGTGATCCATCAGTGCTCTTACATCTTTAGCTGTGGCTCCTCCTGCATTAATAACAAAGCCACAATGCTTCTCTGATACCTGCGCTCCGCCGATGCGGCATCCCCGCAGTCCGCTGTCCATAATCAGCTTCCCTGCAAAGTATCCTTCCGGACGCTTAAATGTACTTCCTGCACTTGGAAAATCCAAAGGCTGTTTTTCTGTTCGTCTGTCTGACAGTTCCTTCATTCTGGAACGAATCTCTTCCTGGTCGCCTTCCTCAAGGGAGATTACTGCTTCTAGTACCAGATATCCGGAAGTTTTTATAATACTGGTGCGGTATCCCATCTCCAGTTCTTCTACAGGGATCGTCAGTATCTCCCCTTCACCGGTAAGAACTACAGCCTCTTTTAATACATCTTTCATTTCTCCGCCATAAGCGCCTGCATTCATCACCACTGCGCCTCCCAGAGTCCCGGGAATTCCTCCGGCAAACTCAAATCCTGTCAGAGAGGCATTTTTTGCAGCTACTGCAACAGAAGACAGAAGTGCACCGGCACAGGCACGGATCTGCTTTCCTTCTACAGTAATCTCCGACATGTTACGATCCATCTGGATAATCACGCCCCGATATCCTTTGTCACTTACAAGAAGATTGCTTCCATTTCCTAAAACAAAAAAAGGTATCTGTTCATTTTTGCACAGCTTCACTACGTCTGCAATCTGCTGCTTATCTTCCGGCATGGTAAATATATCAGCCGGTCCTCCGATCCGAAAAGTTGTATGATTGCTCATTGGCTCATCAAAAAGTACTCTTTCCTTTCCCAGAAGTTCAATAAATTTCTGTCTGATATCTTCTTTCACAGATTTTCTTCCTCACACTTTCTATTTATTTTAATTTTTCTTTTTCTTTTCCATAAGGAGATCTCTGACCGCCTGTCCGGCGATCAGCATTCCTGCCACACCGGTCACAAAAGAAATACTTCCGGTCAGAGTTCCTTTTTCTATTCCGTTTCCCCTTGGACAGCGTTCCCGGGAATATAACACTTTCACTTTACGAATTCCCTTTTTACGAAGTTCGGAACGCATTTTTTTTGCTGCAGGACAGATATTTCCTGTTCTGGAAATATCTGCAATCTCAAACCTGGATGGATCGATCCGCCCCTCTGTTGCCAGACAGGATATAACCGGTGTATGGCTTGCCGCAGCCTGTTCAATAAGAAGAAGCTTCGACTCCATCGTATCAATAGCATCTATGATATAATCATAAGATTTCAGATCAAACATCCCTGCTGTATCTTTATTATAAAAAGTTTCATAGGTATGCACCAGGATATTTTCATCAATATCCCGTATCCTGTCCTTAGCTATCTGGACCTTTTTACGGCCAATCGTTGAATTCAGCGCAAACAGCTGTCTGTTTATGTTCGTTGCAGACACCACATCATGATCTACCAGTGTAAGACTTCCTACACCGCATCGTGCCAGTGCTTCCACTGCATAAGATCCCACTCCTCCGAGACCAAAAACCGCTATCTGTGCCCTGCCCAGGCGATCTACCCCTGACTGTCCCAATAATAATTCCATTCGGGAATATGCGTCGTACATACGCAAACCTCCTGCGTCATTAATCATCTTTTCTAATTATACTATCCACTGTATGAAAAGTACAGGTTTTCATAGTTTTTTAAGAATTGCCGTATATTTTTTGAAGATTTTTATATAATAACCACTAAAACAGAAAGGAGTTTTTTATGTGGGATCAGGTATTTCTCGGAATTCTCGGACTTTGTTCCGGAATTGTAATTGCCAGCGGTGTCGCCGGTCTTCTAATTGCACTTTCCGTAGTTCCCCGCTATGCAGGTATCACCCATACCGCTGAACATATCCTGTTGTATGAAGATATAAGTTTTCTGGGAATTTTCTTCGGAAACCTTTTCTTTCTTTTTCATCTTCCTTTTCCTGCAGGCCGTCCCTTTCTTTTGATCTTCGGTATATTTTCCGGTTTTTTTCTCGGAGGATGGATACTGGCTCTTGCTGAAATAGCAGATATGTTTCCCGTTTTTGCACGAAGGATACACCTGGACAGAGGGTTTCCCCTGGTTATTATGTCTATTGCTGCCGGAAAAGCAATCGGATCATTTCTCTATTATTATTTCGGGTGGTAATCCTCCAAAATTATATTCATAAACAATATAAAAGTCAAAAGAAATTTTTCAGAAAGGAAATCAGATATGTCAACTTCTGAACAATTAAAAAAACAAAAACAATATCAGCAATATGTAAAAAAGATCACTCCGTCCCACAGTCTTCCACTGAACATGGCAAAAGCCTTTTTGACCGGAGGCCTAATCTGCACCTTTGGACAGTGGATACTGAACACCGCCGCATCCTTTGGACTTGATAAGGAAACCGCAGGTACCTGGTGTTCCCTTATCCTGATCCTTTTCAGCGTGATCCTTACCGGACTTAATATCTATCCCCGGATCGGAAAATTCGGCGGAGCCGGTTCTCTGGTGCCAATCACCGGATTTGCCAATTCTGTTGCCGCTTCTGCAATTGAATTTCAGACAGAAGGACAGGTGTTTGGAATCGGCTGCAAAATCTTTACAATCGCAGGACCGGTGATTCTTTATGGAATTCTCAGTTCCTGGGGACTTGGCATCATTTATTACACTCTTAAAATAATGGAGGTGATCTCATGAAGCCCGGTATTCCTTACGGAGCAGCCAGTATAGAATTTCTTCAGCCGGTCTATATTGAAAGCGCAGCTGCCATCACCGGTCAAAAAGAAGGAGACGGACCTCTGGGGAATCTTTTTGACATGATCTCCCAGGACCCTCTTTTCGGCGCCAAAACATGGGAAGCCGCCGAAAGTACTCTCCAGAAAGAAACTGCATCTCTTGCCATAGGAAAAGCAGGTCTGAGCCCTTCTGATATCCGCATGATCTTTGCAGGAGATCTTCTCGCCCAGACCATAGCTTCTTCCTTTGGAATAGCAGAAACGGGAATCCCTTATTACGGTCTGTACGGAGCCTGCTCTACTATGGGCGAAGCTTTATCCCTGGGCGCTATGGCTGTAGCCGCAGGGTATGGCAATCATATACTCTGTGCAGCTTCCAGCCATTTTGCCACCGCAGAAAAAGAATTCCGTTTTCCATTGGGATACGGAAATCAGCGTCCGTTATCTGCTACCTGGACTGTAACCGGAAGCGGAGCCTGTGTTCTGGGATCCACCCCTCCGGTATCGAATCCCCAAAAAAGTGCAGATACTATGAGATTTCATAATGGCTGCGCTGTGATCACAGGTATCACTACCGGAAAAATAACAGACTTCGGCTTTAAAGATTCTCTGAACATGGGCGGATGCATGGCTCCTGCAGCCTGCAGTACCATATATCAGAACCTCTATGACTTTGGACGGACCCCGGAAGATTATGATGCCATATTTACCGGCGATCTGGGCATGATAGGCCAGCAGATCCTTCTGGATCTTCTTTCTGAAAAACAGATCGATATCCGTAATATCCACAAGGACTGCGGACTTATGATCTATGATAATAAAACCCAGGACACACATTCCGGCGGAAGCGGATGCGGATGCTCCGCATCTGTTCTTGCAGCCTCCATCCTCCCTGAAGTTGCACGAGGAACCTGGAAAAGAATTCTTTTTGTGCCCACCGGCGCTATGCTGTCAAAGGTCAGCTATAACGAAGGAGCTTCCATTCCCGGCATTGCCCACGCAGTTGTCATTGAACACAGAGATCTTTGATCAGGAGGTATAATAATGGATTATATAAACGCATTCTGGGTAGGCGGAGCTATCTGCGCCCTGGTCCAGATTCTTCTTGATAAAACAAAACTTCTTCCCGGACGGGTCATGGTTCTTCTTGTATGCTCCGGTGCTGTCCTCAGCGCATTAGGGCTGTATCAGCCTCTTACAGACTATGCCGGTGCCGGAGCTTCTGTTCCTCTTTTGGGATTTGGACAGCTTCTGTGGAAAGGAATGAAAAAAGCGATCGATCAGCAAGGACTGCTTGGACTTTTTACAGGAGGCTTTACTGCATGTTCTGCCGGAGTTTCCGCAGCCCTGATCTTTTCATGGATCGCCAGTCTCATATTTCATCCCCAAATGAAAAAATAACTTCAGCCGAAAGGAGCAGTTTCTATGAGTTCCACACTTTATCTGCAGCTGGACCGTAATATTCAGGTCCGGCATCCCCATGTATATCTTCAGGATATCGCCCGCCTGTCCTGTACAGACCCGAAAACCCTGAACCGTCTGCGTGTCCTGCCTGTAGTCACTCTGAAACCAGATCAGCCAGGCAGATATGTAATGTCTGCCATGGATCTTATTGATCTTATCCAGAAAAAAGAACCGAATCTGGATATCACCCACATAGGAGAACCAGATTTTATCCTTACCTACCAGCAGCCGGATACACCTCATATCCTTTTTCACTGGATCAAAACCATCTTCGTTTGTCTCGCTTCCTTTTTCGGAGCTTCCTTTTCTATTATGACCTTTAATGCAGATGCAGATGTGGAAAAACTTTTCCAGCAGATCTATGAGCAGGTAACCGGGCATGTATCCAGTGGATTTACGATTCTTGAAATCACTTATTCTGTAGGTCTTGGTCTGGGCGTCCTGTTCTTTTTCAATCATTTCAGCCGTATGCGGCTCACCTCAGATCCGTCTCCTATGCAGGTACAAATGCGGACCTACGAAGATAATGTGAATACCACTATTATTGAAGATATCAACCGAAAGCAGCTTACCCCCAAAAATCATTCCCCTTCATAAAAAACTTTCAGCCGCTTCATGATTCTTCTTTCCATCCTTGATACCTGCACCTGAGACACACCCAGACGGCCGGCAATCTCCGTCTGGGTCATATCTTTAAAATACCTCATACAGATCAGTTGTCTTTCTTCTTTTTCCAGTTTCCCCAATATTTCTTCCAGAAAGATCTTGTTCAGGATTTTCTCCTGATGATCCTGTTTTTCCTCCAGTCTGTCAGCCAGTGTGATCTCCGTACCCTCTCCCTGATATACTGTCCGGTAAATAGATTCCACAGGAACCCCTGATTCCATAGTCAAAGCCAGTTCTTCCGGCTGCATCTCCAACGCCGCAGAAAGCTCTCTCATATCCGGTTCGCGTCCTAAATCTCTTTCCAGTCTTTCTTTTTCCTGACAGATACGATAATAATTTTCTTTCATAGATCTGCTGACCTTCAATATACCGTCATCTCTTAGAAAACGACGGATTTCTCCTGCGATCATCGGCACTGCATAAGTAGAAAATTTCACATCAAATCCTGTATCAAATTTATCTACAGCTTTCAAAAGTCCGATGCTTCCTATCTGAAAAAGGTCCTCCATTTCAACGCCGCGACCCAAAAATCTTTTTGCCACACTATAGATCAGTCCTGTGTTTTCTTCAAACAAAGTGTCTCTTGCCTCTTTATCCCCCTGGTGCGCACGCCCGATCAGGGCAAGAGTATGTTCCATCAGCTCTCCTTTACCTTCTAATGGTCTTTTTCATGTGAACAGAAGTTCCTACTCCTACTGCAGAATCCACAGTTACTTCATCCATAAAAGCTTCCATAAAAGTAAATCCCATTCCGGAGCGCTCTTTCTCCGGTTTGGATGTATAAAGAGGTTCCATCGCTTTCTTTATATCAGCAATTCCAACTCCCTGATCTGTAATATCCACAAAAAGCTCCTGACCTTTTCGTCTCAGATCCATTCTAATCTTATGTATTTCCCCCTCATATCCGTGAATGATACAGTTTGTCACTGCTTCAGAAACTGCAGTCTTCAAATCCGCAACTTCCTCCAGTGTCGGATTCAGCTGCGTACAGAAAGATGCCGCTGTAATCCGTGCCAGTCCCTCATTTACAGGACGGCTGTCAAAAATCAAAGTCATTTCATTGGTATTTTCCATCATATCATCCCCTCTCCTTCTGATTTTTGGATTTCTATATATTTGTGTACCCCCGACAAATGCAGAAGCTTATCGATATGACTGCTGACCTGTACAGCACGGATGCATCCCTGACGCATCCCAAGAGCCCGGTATCTTCCCATAAGAAGTCCGATACCGGAACTATCCATAAAATCAGTCGCTTCAAAATCAAAAATCATGGTTCTTATATATACCTTTCCTATGATTCTGTCTGATTCCCGTCTGATCTCATCCGATATCGGATGATCCACATCTGCCGGAAGATGAACGGTCAGTACAGATCCATCCTGCTGGAACATTGTATTCATCCTTTATTTTCCCCCTTATTTTTTGTTTTTATTCCGTTTTTCCCCATTTTTCTGTATAGAAAAAGAGGATATGCATCTCTGCACATCCTCTGTCTCCGAGGTTTCTCTTATAAATATGGCGATTACGTATCCATCGCTATATCAGTATTCTTCATAATATCCCTCATCATAAGAACCTTCGTCGTAATACTCGTCATCATAGGAACCTTCGTCATAAGATCCATCCTCATAAGACTCTGTTTCACCACTGTCTCCGGATGAAGTTTCCGGTTCATATTCCGTATCACCAATACCAGCAACACCTGTAGCGTCTCTCACTGTAACGTAAATAGATTTCATAGAGTCTGACAGGACATCTACCTGAACATTTTTTACAGCCGTTGCTGCTTCATCCAGACTCTGCTGCTGATAATAAGTATACGCAGTCATAAGAGCCTCATAGCTCTGACTTCTTGCCTGTTCCTCCTCAAGTTTCGCAGATACCGCTTCAGCAGTATTTCCGGATTCCTGAGCCTCGCCCTGAGCTTTAGTGAGCTCAGCCCCCTGAGTAGCCAGTGATTCACTGTACTGGACGATCTGAGCATTTGCCTCCTTATAGATTCCCTTCCTGATAGCCGGTACTGCAAGGAGCCAGAAAGCAACTGCTCCCGTAACCATTCCTGACATCAGAAGCAAAAAAATCGGCAGTTTTACTTTTTCCCGATAAACAGGCGGATGAAGTGTCAGCTCACTTTCCGCAGGATCATATTCCGGTTCCTTATTCCGGTTACTATGAAAAAATCCTTTTTTCTGCCGTTCCAGTCTGGTGGGTACACCAGTCTGTTCCTCCACCTCTCTCAAAAAACGCAGAGTGGTAGTATTTGTCTTATCGATCCGCGCTGCTTTTTTTAAGGTTCTCCGCGCTTTGTTCCATTCCTGGTTTTTAATCTGGATCAACGCAAGAAGATGATAACCCTTGATCAGTTTCGGATTCTGAGAAAGAATCCGCCGAAGCTGGATAGCTGCCATATCCTCATGCCCCTCTCTGCAGAGAAGCAGAGCATGATTATACTTTTTGATCGTTACGTTGATTGCTTTCAGCTTATTGGAATTTGTCTGCAGCTTGGCAATATATTCAGATGCCAGATTTCTGACAGGCTGAAGGTTCTTGCTGATAACCCATTCACTGAGCGCAGCCACCACCTCACCTGTCTCAAAATAAACAAGTCCCAGAAGATTCCGCGCCTGAATATTTTTCTTATCATAGATCAGGCTCTGTTTCAGACAGGCAATAGCCCCTGAAAGATCACGTATACTGGCTTTTTCTAGCCCCTGATTATATAAACTTTTAGAAAGATAGTCTACTTTTTTCTGGATCAGTACATTATATCCGCAGTTTGGACAGTAGTCCAGATCTGCATCTGTCAGAAATGCACCGCAGTTCACACAATTCATCTGCAGAATTCTCCTTATTGTCTTACACGTCTGCCGCTCTTGGCTTCACGCAGCACCTCCTGGAGCACATCAAGAATATCTGTCAGTTCTCTCTCATAGATCGCCCCTTCTGCATCCGTCACATCCAGACATGGTTCAAACTTTTTCAGTTCCTCTTCGTAATCTATCATATGTTTCCTCCTTACTGCTCTCTCTGAATGATCGCCTTGATCTCACCTACCAGATAGAGAGAACCCACACAAAACAGCATTCCGTCCTCACCTTTTAAGTCAAGAGCCTTTTTAAATGCTGTCTCCACATCCTCACAGCTTTCAGCAGAATCACATCCCTCCTGACGGAAGATCTCTGCAAGCTGTTCCGATGGAACTTTTCTGTAACCGCCTACCTGTGTCACCACTACATGGCGGAATCTGATCCTTCTCAGTACAGTATGGATCATATCTGTATAATCCTTGTCGTCCACAGCGGAAAACAACAACGTAAGAGGATGATCCTTCTGAAAATGTTCCGCTGTCTCCACAAATTTCTCCACCCCGTCCTCATTATGGGCGCCATCCACGATCACACCGGGAAGAATGGTTTCCATACGGCCCTGCCATCGTGTTTCTTTCAGCCCTTTCAGGACAGCTTCCTTCGGAAGATCCACCTTATCTCTCAGGACTTCTGCCGTTTTCAGCACAAGAGACGCATTCATCACCTGATATCCTGCAATAAACGGAATAGAAAAAACTGTATTTTCATAATACTCATTATCCACAGAAAAATCAATTCCCGCTCTTGTATTTCTCAGGATCTGTGAATCTGTTTTTTTCACCTCATAAAACGGGCTGCCAAGCTCTTCAGCCTGACGACGGATTACCTGCGCTGCCTCAGGATCATTTCCATCATAGATTACCGGTACTCCTGGTACAATAATGCCCGCCTTTTCTGAAGCGATCTCAGCAATAGTGTTTCCAAGGTACTGCATGTGATCAAAGCTGATGGATGTGATCACGCAGGCAATAGGATCTTCTACTGCCGTGGTGGCATCCAGACGTCCTCCAAGTCCTGTTTCCAGCATCACATAATCCACCCCTGCATCTGCAAAGATCACCATTCCCATAAGAAACAGCATCTCAAAATACGTGGGATGATAATTTCCCTCTGCTACCAGCTGATCCGCAAGAGTTTTTACCTTTTCGAAAGCTTTCAGAAAAGTATCATCGTCAATATTCTTCTCGTTGATCTGAAAACGCTCATTGATAACTACCAGATGAGGAGAAGTAAAAAGTCCGCAGGAATATCCTGCTTCTCTGAAAACAGAAGTCAGAAAAGCACAGGTGCTTCCTTTTCCATTGGTTCCTGCCACATGAATAACTTTAAACTTCTTTTCCGGGTGTCCCAGGCGTTCCAGGCATTCCTTTGTGTGAGAAAGTTTGTTTTTTGTTGTAAATTTCGGAGTTTCTTCAATATACGCAACTGCTTCACTGTAATTCATAAAAAAATTCACCACTTCATCTAATGTATTCGCAGCGGCCGGAGCACTGCTCCGCAACAGACCGCTACGATATCATTATATATGAGTGGTGAAATATGTCCAGTACTAATCGTAATCTTTTATTCGTCAGAATCAGTTATCTTCCGTCGGCAGTTTCCATTTGTTATCATCATACAGCATATAACAGGAACGATCGTAACTCTTACTCAGTGCTTTTCTGGTAGAACTGTTGCTTCTCTGAACAACAGAAAGTCTGTCAAAGTCTCCCAGTTCTGTACCGGATATCATGAGTGTGGTCGGATTTACATAAACGGTATCATACCATTCTCCATTAAGCTTCACCTGACTGGAAGGTGTAAAATTAGTTCCTGTGATCCGATAAGTGTGATCCCAGGCCGACACAAGAGAAATTCCGTCCAATGTAGTATCATAAATGCCCAACCGCATTTTTGTCCTTTTAAACGGCTTCTCTTCTTCATAGGAATAACGCTCACCGTACAGAAGATCATATTGAAGTGTTTCCAGATCCACCTGGTAATTCTTTGTGTTTCTTCTGGCCTGATGATACCGGAATATCGTTCCTTCGTGAATGCCCACACGATCCAGAACTTCTGCAGCCATCTGATATGCTGCCAGATTTACATCCTTTTTCTCAAGTCCAAAATTATCCCACATAACATACTGTGTCTGGAAGAGATATCTGTTTTTCACATCCTCCACAGTAAGATCCATAGTAGGAAGATGATCTCCGTACATAACCAGAATCACATCTTCCGGATATTTCTCCAGCGCATCTGTCAGTTCCTTTACAAAATCATCCATTTCCCGAATCTGATTTACATAATACTCCCACTGATTGTTCTTTGCCTCTGTGGGAGAACCGGTTACTGTGATCTCCGGTTCTTCCAGTTCCGGTTCTTCCGGATAAGATCCATGCCCCTGAACAGAGATGGTATACACATAGTCCGGCTGGTTTTCTGTAGAATCCAGACATTTGATGATTTCTTCGGTCAACACACGGTCTCTCGTCCATCCCAGCGGATTTTTGTCTTCTTCCTCAGGCATATACTCAGCAGAGGTAAAGGTATCAAATCCAAGATTTGGAAAGATAGATCTTCTTCCATAAAAATTTGCCTCGTTGTTATGTATCGCGTGTGTAGAGTATCCCAGATCCTTCAAAATATACGGAGCGCTTTCGCAGGTTGTCTCTTTCAGGATACTTTTATAAGGATATTCACCTGGACCGAAATAATGAAGACTCATTCCGGTAATAGACTCAAATTCCGTGTTTGCCGTACCGGCACCTACAGACGGTACTTTGTAATATCCTGAAGTATATTCTTTCATCAGTTTTCTGAATACAGGAATCGGATCCTCTGACATTTCCAGATAATCTACCAGTTTAGGGTCAAAGAAGGATTCCAGCTGCAGAAAGATAATATTCGGATGATCTCCGTCCTTTGTTTCCGGCAGATTTTTTTCCGTATTTTCAATACGTTTGATCTCCCCTTCAGAATAATCCCGGGGGCAGGTGATCCCAGTGTCAAAAATTGTAACACCCAGGCAGTAAGGATAACCATAATCCTCATAAGCAAACGCAATATTACCAAAATAATTAGAAAGTACTCTTTTTTCCAGTGCCAGCTGTGTCAGACCTGCAAAAACCAGGAACCCGGCCAGTACCAGCGGAATGTTCCATCTGTATTTCAGCTTTCCTTTGAATTTCGGACCCTTTAAGATCAGACCAAAAAGAGTCAGGGCAAAAAATCCCAGAACGATCAGTGCTACGATCACTCCCCACTTGGGAAGATATTTTTCCAGCAGAGCCATTCCATCTGTCAGGAGATGAAGATCCGGACCGGTAAACGGCGTTACACGGGTAGCCAGTATTACGCCGTTTATGATCCCCAGCAAAAGCCAGAACATACATAAAAACACACGGAGAAAGCATCTTCTCCTGAACAGGTACACGATCAGGGATGTCGTAAAGATCAGTGCTGCATTATAAGCAAATACCAACGGCCTGCCTGTCATAAAATCCCATGCTTCCGTAAAAGAGTGCCTGCTGATCGCCTCAATCATAAAGTACCCTACTGCACTGACCAGTGCATGAAGCAGCAAAGAAATCTTGTTGCACACATCATACCATTTCATCTTAACGCTCCTTTATCACTTCTGCATCTGTGAAAGCTGTACGTTTACCTTTTCCATCATTTCTTCGTATTTCTGAAGCTTTTCTTTTTCTGCATCCACCTTAGCCGCAGGAGCTTTATTAACAAAATTCGGGTTGTTCAGCATACCCTGGCAGCGAGCGATCTCTTTTGTAAGACGTTCCTGTTCTTTTTTCAGACGCTCAATTTCTTTTTCTCTGTCAACCAGATCTTCCAGCGGCAGATAAACCACTGCGTCGGAAACTACTACAGAAACTGCATCCTCGCCAATTCCATCTTTATTCTCCTGTACATGGATCTCCTTGGAAAATGCCAGGTTTACAAAAGATTTTTTGCAGGCTTCATATCTTGCACAGGTATCTGCATCTCTTCCTACAATATACAGACTTGTTTTGCGGTTTACAGGAACATTCATTTCTGTACGTGTATTACGGATGCCTCTGACAACTTCTTTGAACCCTTCTACCGCCTTTTCAGCTTCAGGGAAGTTTCTTTCAGATTCATATACCGGCCATTCTGAAATCATAATGGAATCTTCTTCCGGAAGAAGCGTACAATAGATTTCCTCTGTGATAAACGGCATAAACGGATGAAGAAGCTTCAGTCCTTCTGTAAGTACAGTACGCAGAGTCCACAGAGCCTCTCCTGCCGCTTTCGGATTCTCTTCTGCTTTCCACAGACGTACCTTTGCCATTTCAATATACCAGTCGCAAAGCTCATCCCACAGGAAATCATAAACCTTCTGTACGGCAATACCCAGCTCGTATTTTTCCATATTCTCTGTCACTTCACGGACAACTGTATTCAGTCTGGACAAAATCCACTGATCTTCCATGCACAGAGCCTTCAGATCTTCCGGAGCTTCTGCATTATGGCCTTCCAGATTCATCATAATAAATCTGGATGCATTCCAGATCTTATTTGCAAAGTTACGGCTGGATTCTACTCTCTCCCAGTAGAAGCGCATGTCATTTCCCGGTGCATTTCCGGTGATCAGGGTAAGACGGAGAGCATCTGCGCCGTATTTGTCAATAACTTCAAGCGGATCAATACCATTTCCAAGAGATTTACTCATTTTTCTTCCCTGGGAGTCTCTTACAAGACCATGGATCAGAACATGATGGAAAGGCGCCTTTCCTGTCTGTTCCAGAGCAGAAAATACCATTCGGATAACCCAGAAGAAAATAATGTCATATCCGGTTACCAGCACATCAGTCGGATAGAAATACTCCATTTCTTCTGTCTTGTCCGGCCATCCTAAAGTAGAAAACGGCCACAGGGCTGAACTGAACCAGGTATCCAGTGTATCTTCATCCTGATGAAGATGGGTGCAGCCGCATTTCGGACACTTCTCGGGCATCTCACGGGCAACAACAACCTCGCCGCACTCATCACAGTAATAAGCCGGAATTCTGTGTCCCCACCACAGCTGACGGGAAATACACCAGTCACGGATATTTTCCAGCCAGTGAAGATATGTTTTTCCAAAGCTTGCCGGAACAAATTCCAGATCTCCGTCATTCAGAGCATCTATAGCGGCTTTTGCCATTTCATCCATACGCACAAACCACTGAGGCTTGATCATAGGTTCTACTGTTGTTCCGCAGCGGTCATGTGTTCCTACGCTGTGAGAATGAGGAACAACCTTAACCAGAAGTCCCTGCTCCTCCAGATCGGCAACCATTGCCTTACGGGCCTCGTAGCGATCCATTCCTGCATATTTGCCGCCAAGAGAATTAATGGTGGCATCGTCATTCATGATGTTGATCTCAGGAAGATTGTGACGTTTTCCTACCTCAAAGTCATTGGGGTCATGAGCCGGTGTGATCTTTACACAACCGGTTCCGAATTCTTTATCTACATACTCATCTGCCACAACCGGAATCTCACGGTCTGTCAGAGGCAGCTTCAGCATTTTTCCTACCAGATCTTTATATCTTTCATCCTCAGGATTTACAGCAACAGCAGTATCTCCCAGAAGAGTTTCCGGACGGGTGGTGGCAATTTCCACAAAACGGCCCTCTTCTCCTACGATAGGATAATTGATATGCCAGAAAAATCCGTCCTGATCCTCATGCTCTACTTCTGCATCGGAAATAGAGGTCTGGCATACCGGACACCAGTTGATGATTCTGGAGCCTTTATAGATATAGCCTTTCTCATAAAGCTTGATAAATACTTCCTGAACAGCCTTGGAGCAGCCTTCATCCATGGTAAAGCGTTCTCTCTCCCAGTCTGCAGAAGCGCCCAGCTTCTTCAGCTGATTGATGATCTTTCCGCCGTACTCCTCTTTCCATGCCCATGCATGTTTCAGGAATTCTTCGCGGCCGATCTCATGTTTGTCGATGCCTTCCTGTTTCAGTTTGTCAATAACCTTAACCTCTGTAGCAATGGCTGCATGGTCAGTTCCCGGCTGCCAGAGAGCCTCATATCCCTGCATTCTTTTGAAACGGATCAGGATATCCTGCATGGTCTCATCAAGAGCATGGCCCATGTGAAGCTGACCGGTAACATTTGGCGGCGGCATCACAATGGTAAAAGGTTTCTTGTCGGGATTTACCTTTGCGTGGAAATAACCATTATCCATCCATTTTTTGTACAGACGTTCTTCCAGTCCCTTCGGATCATACGTCTTTGCAAGTTCTTTGCTCATAATTACCTCCTGAATGTTTTTCTAAACGGTGAGGGGAAGAAAAAAGGAAGCCCCTCACACCTAAGTGTGAAGGGCGAATCTTATCGCGGTACCACCTTCATTATGCAGAGATCCTGAAAAACTTTCTTTTCCTTTCTCCACACATCTCATTGTCCTTTAACGCAGGATCTACGTGAAAGCCTGCTGTCGATTTCTGGATTGTTTCTCCGACCATCAGCCTCCCGGCTCCAAAGCTACCTTCTGCCTTCTCCTTCTGAGAGCTCCTTACAGCCAGCGGAAGCTCCTCTCTGTCAGGGAAAAAAGCGTACTCCTCTTTTTCCTCGCCTTTACTATGTTTCCTACTATAATTACATTTTTTGCGGTTGTCAAGCAGGAACGCAGAAATTTCACAGTTAATTTATTCCACAGATTTCAGAGATTCTACCATATCGATCTTTTTCAGCTTCCTGTGCATAAACAGATTAACGATCAGTGAAAAGATACAGGTGATCACCGCACAATAGAAAAAGCTTACCGGACGTATGTTCCGTCCGAACATAACTGCATCCACCTCTACTGTAACAATAATATACCGATGAAGGAGCACTCCGAAGCCGGATCCGAAAATAATCCCGGCAATGGTCAGGAGAATATTTTCTCTTAATACATACTGTGAAACCTCGTTGTCATAAAATCCCAGTACCTTTAAGGTTGCCAGTTCTCTCTGCCGCTCCGTGATATTGATATTATTCAAATTATAAAGAACTACAAAAGCAAGCATTCCTGCGGAAACAATCAGAACCACGATCACAATTCCCAGGGTGCTGAGCATGCGGTCCACCTGCGCTGCCAGACTGGCAGTATAGCTGATACTCAGCGCTGCCGGCTGGGAAAGTATCTCCTTGCCTATCGTTTCCTCCTGATCCAGGTATTCATCCCTGACAGAAAAGATCACATCCTCATAAACCGGCTTTTCTCCAAAGGTCTGCTCATAAACTGCAGGAGTCATATAAATATAATGCCCCATATAGTTTTCTGTGATCACAGCTACCCTGGCCTGATATTCCTCATGATCTTTTTCCAGAGTAATACTGTCCCCCACCTGCAGTCCCAGAAGTCTGGCTGTTTTTTCACTGATCACAGCTCCTGCATCAGTAAGCTCATATCCTTCTTTTGTGATACGGTTTCTCAGTGTTACATCCTCCCGGAAATTTTCCATGTCCTCCGGCACATAAAGATAACAGCTGATACTGGATTTTTCTCTGGGGGCTGTGATCTTTGTAAACTGGATGTTTGTAAATCGCTGGATTTTTTTGTTCTGTTTTAAATATTCCGACAGTTTTTCTCGTTCCTCCGGGGAAGCATCTTCATCTGTAATAATAGTTCCATCATAATGCTGAAGTTCCTCATACTGTTTCACCACAATATCCGATATAGAATCTTTGATCCCGAACCCCACCAGCATCAGGGCCATACTTCCGGAAATACCGAAAATCGTCATAAACAAACGCTTCTTATAGCGGAAAAGATTTCGCAGGCAGGACTTCCAGGTAAAGTTCAGATGCTTCCACAAAATCGTAATCTTTTCTACAAGAACCCTTTTCCCTTCCTTTGGCGCCGGCGGACGCATCAGGGATGCAGGAGTTTCTGCCAGCACCCTGTAGCAGGCGACCACCGTAGCGCCTACCGTACAGACTACAGCTGCAATAGAAGCTGTAAGGGCAAATTTCAATTCATAATGGATCTCCAGGTTATTTCCCACATTGTGATACATGATCCCGTATGCCTTGATAATAATATAAGGAAGAATCTTTTCACCGATCAGAATACCTGCCGCACTGCCTCCCACTGTTGCCAGAAATGCATAATTCAGGTACTTGGAAGCAATAGCATACTTACCGTAGCCCAGCGCCTTCAGGGTTCCGATCTGTGTTCTCTGTTCCTCTACCATTCTTGTCATAGTAGTAAGACTGATCAAAGCTGCCACCAGAAAAAAGATTACCGGAAACACTTCTCCGATATTTTTGATACGGTCTGCATTGTCTCCATAATCAGAATACTCCGGAAGTGCATTTCTGTCTGTAACGATCCACTCCGGCTCTTCTATATCCTGGATTTCTTTCCGGGCATCAGCAAGCTTCTGTTCGCCGTCTGAAATCTCCTGCTCCGCTTCCTTTTCCCCGTCCCGGTATTCTTTCCATCCATCTGCAAGCTCTGCTTCTCCATCTGCCAGTTCTTTTTCTGCATCGATCAGCTTCTGCTGATTTTCTTTGATTTCTGCCTCACCATCTGCAATCTCCTGCCTGCCCCGCACAAGCTCCGCCTCTCCATCTGCAAGCCTCTGTTCATTTGCACTGATCTCTGCCTGCGCTGCATTCAGTCTTTGTCTGTTAGCATCGATTTCTGTCTGACTGCTCTGAAGGACTGCCAGACTCTCCTTCAGCTTTTTTTCACTGACAGCAAGTTTTTTATCATTGGCAGCAATTTCCTTTTCTGCCTGCTGAAGCTTCTTTCCCTCCTGTTCCAGCTTTTTCCTTCCTTCTTCAACAGCTGTCTTACCTGCCTGCAGCTGCTCTACCGTCAATGCAAGTTCTGTCTTTTTTGCCTCTGCCTGGGCAATCCCCTCTTTTGCGGCAGCAAGAGCAGTCTCCAATTCCTGTTTCCTGGATGCAGCCGCACTACAGGAATCCAACGCAGCCTGAGCCTGAGCCACAGCTCCGTTTGCAGCTTCCAGTTCTGCTGCAGCTGCATTCAGTGCTTCCTGGAAGGGAATAAGCTCTTCCTCTGTGATCTCACCTGCTTCCAGTTTTTTCATTGCTTCATCCAATGCTGCCTGAGCCACGTCTGCAGCTGACTGTTTCTCTGCTGCTGTTCCCCGGGCTGCAGTCAATGCCTGCTGCAGTGCAGGAAGCTGTGCCTCTGCCTCTGCTGCCTGCTGGATACCAGCTTCTATCTGGGGAATCTGTGCGTTCAGTTCTGTAATCTGTGCATCAATTGCTGTGATTCCATTCTGAGCCTGAAGGATCCCCTCCTCAATCTGTCTCTGTTGTTCATCAAGAGCTGCTCTGCTTTCTTCCAGCTTTTTCTTTCCGTCGGCAAGCTGTTTTTTTGCCTCCTCCAGCTTTTTCTTACCCGTATCATATTCCCGTTTTCCACTGTTATATTGACTCCAGCCTTCTGACAGCCGGGCTTCTCCGGCATGAAACTGCTCCCACCCGGAAGCAAGCTGATTTCGGGCATCTGTAAGCTGTATCCTTCCATCTGCTATAGTCTGCTGCGCTGTATCCAGCTGTGCCCGTCCGTCCTTCAGCTTTTCTCTGGCATCTGCAAGCTGTTTTTTTCCATCTTCGTATTCTTTTCTTCCGTCTGCAAGCTCCTGTTCTCCATCCTCCAGATCCTTCCTGGCGTCTGCAAGTTCCTTTTGTGCCTCCGTCTTTCCGTCGGCAAGTTCCTGTTCCGCATCTGCAAGCTTTTCCTCTGCCTCAGACATGACATCCTCATATCTGATCAGACAGCGTTCTTTCTGAATTCCTTCTACATTCTGCTGAAGCTTTTCTACCAGAGTATCATAAGCGTCTGTATAACTTGTCACCTGATTCGCTCCATGTGCCCGAATATAGATCTGGGTATATATTTCCTGGTCAAAATCCTCCGGAAGTACATAGGCAAAACCATTGACTTCACCAGAGCCAAGTGTTGTATTTCCTCTGTTAAAAGATATGTAAAGAGGTGTTCTTCCAACCCCCGTAACAGTGTACGTTCTTTTTTTCAGAAATGGATCCTCGGTATCCTCCCGGAATTCCATCTGATCACCGATCTCATATCCCATTCCCTGCGCAAAAGTCACATCCAGAAAACACTCTCCGCTTTTTTCCGGCAGCCTTCCTTCTGTTACAGTCAGTCCATTTACATCTTTATTTATTGATTCCACATGAAGGACCTTCTGAGCATCCGCCTCTCCGCAAAGAACATCTGTCGCCCAGGCTCCCTCTGCCCATTCTACACCTTCGATCTTTTTCAGTGCGTCAACATCGTTCTCTGTAAGACCAAGAGTTCCCACCACTTTCAGATCCATCATCTTATTTTCTGTATAATAGGCATCTCCGGACAATCTCATGTCCGGTGAACTGGCCTGAATCCCTGAAAAAAACGCAACTCCCAGGGATACAATGCAGAATATGGAAATAAATCTTGCTTTTGTCTTTTTTATTTCCATCCAGAAGTCCTTATGCAATGCTTTTTTCATAACCCTCACCTACCATTCGATTTTTTCCACAGAAGTAGGATTCTCATTCTGAACCATGGAAGAAACTTTTCCATTTTTAATTTTAATCACACGGTCTGCCATAGGTGTCAGTGCGGAGTTGTGCGTAATAACGATCACTGTCATTCCCTTTTCCCTGCACATATCCTGCAAAAGCTTCAGTATCGCTTTTCCGGTCTGATAGTCCAGCGCGCCTGTAGGTTCATCGCAGAGAAGAAGTTTCGGATTCTTTGCAAGAGCTCTTGCGATAGACACTCGCTGCTGTTCTCCTCCGGAAAGCTGCGCCGGGAAATTTCCCAGACGGTTCTTAAGCCCCACCTCCTCCAGAACCATTCTGGCATCCAGCGGTTCTTTGCAGATCTGAAGAGCAAGCTCCACGTTTTCCAGAGCGGTAAGATTCGGAACCAGATTATAAAACTGAAATACAAATCCAATATCTTCTCTTCTATAGCTGGTAAGCTGTTTATTATTAAATTTTGAAATATCAGTTCCATCTACCAGCACCTTACCAGAAGTCGCCTTATCCATACCTCCCAGAATATTCAGGACAGTGGTCTTCCCTGCTCCACTTGGTCCTACCACTACTACAAATTCCCCTTTGCTGATCTCAAAACTTATCTCATCCACGGCAACAATACGCACTTCTCCGGAGCCGTAGATCTTTGATACATTTTCAAGCTTTACATATGCGTTATTATGACTCCTCATATTTTTTCCTGCCTTTTCTTCTACTATGTTTATGAAAATCTGCGGCATAAAAAAAACAGCAGTTTTCATCATATTGACCTGATTTATGAAAAGAAGGTACCCGCAGACTCACATATCATGAAACTGCTGTACCTTTCTCCTCGTACTTTTCAGTATATCAGTTTTAAAAAATTTCTTCAATCTGTGCAGAAAAAAAGATATGAAAATTATATAAACTGTTACCGGTCACTGTCCACTGCCGTAATATACTGCTCTTCCAGTTATTCCACATCAGGCTGTTGTCCGTCATGAGCCTGCCACATACACTCTGTAATTTTCATATCTGTAAAAACAGCAGTAAAGCTGGAATCCTCCGGACTGCAGGCATAAATTCCAAAACGTATCTTTCCCGCACCTTCCCACATATGACAGACTCTCATCTGCGAAAAGTTTTCTCCATCCGAAGAACATTCAATACAATAATCGTCCTCTCTGCGGCTGAAACGATACCACATTTGTTTCACATCAGCTGAAATCGCTGTGGTCGCCTTCTGTTTCCCTCTGGAACACCGGGGCATTATCATTTCTGAAATGATAGTATGTACGCTGCCACAGATCTGTATGCGGTTCCGTTGTGATCTCAACGCGGTCAGATTCTGCTAAATATTTCTGTGGTTCTCTTACCCATTGAAACTCTTTCATATTCATAACAATTCCTTCCTTTCATCCCAAAATATTTTCTTACACTTTTGGCTGATATCTCATATCCGACACAGTATATACGGTAATAAAAGCTTCCGGATCCTGATGATTCATATAATCCATCAGCTTCTGGTATTCGCTTTTATCTACAATGGTAATGATCTCGTTGCGTTTCTGCATATTATAGGCGCCTATTGATTCATAAATAGTAGCTCCGCTGTGCAGATGATGAAGAATAAATTCTCTGAGTTCTTTTTCATGCTTTGTAATAATACAGACCCTTCTTTTAATGTTCTGCCCAAAAATAAAATGATCCAGTACAAGACCGTTAAAATAGGTTCCCAGGACACTTAAGACGACTGCTTTTTTATCATACACCAGTGCCGCTGAAAGAGCGATGCACATACCGGACAGAGACATGGCTTTTCCAAGTTCCATATGCAGATATTTATTCATGATCTTTGCCACGATATCCAGCCCTCCTGATGATGCATTCCTGTTAAAAAGAATACTGGATCCGGCGCTGACTACCAGAATATAACAGATCACATCCAGCTCCGGACTGTCCGTAAGAGAATGAAAGTTCGGAAATATCTTTTCATATATTCCCAGAAACACCGGAAGCATAATACTGGTATAAACAGTTTTTGCTCCGAATTCTTTGCCGCAGGTCAGGAATCCTATGATAAGAAGCACCACATTTAAGATCATAGTGATCACCGATAATGGAAGGGGAATAAAATGAGACAGTATGATCCCCAGACCGGAAATACTGCTGATAGATGTCCCACTTGGCACCAGGAAAAAATAGACTGCAGCAGAAATGATCACCATGGCCGCAGTCAGGATCACAATTTCTTTGATCAGCTCAGTTGCGTTGTTTTTTTGCTTCATAATTAAGTCTCACTTTCTGTCAGGCGATTACGCCTGAAAACTATTTACAATTTTTCTTCTTTAATTCCAGCATCAGGCCTCTGATTCTGCATTGCAGTATTTCCGGTATAAGGCTACTGCTATATCAACATCTGTGGACATAACACCGATAGATTCCTATACTGCCAACAGGACAGTTTCCAATATGCTCTCCATTGATCTCAGCAATCAGAGAAACTGTTTCAGATACTCCTCAACTGACCTGGTCATCTCCCTGGAAAAATCCGAATCATATTTTCGGTTACAGAAAGCCTCTGTCCACTCCTCGAAAGATTTCTGTCCGCAGCGATCTTCGAACATCTGCCGAAGTTCTTCTCCTTCCATGCTACGATAAGTATTTTCATGAACAATATGCTTCTGGTCAAAGCGTAATGGCTTCGTTCTTTTTTTCTGCTGCTCTGTAGGCCACCCAAACACAAGCATCACTGCCGGGAAAACATATTCCGGAAGCTGAAGAAGCCTGCGCTGTTCTTCATAGTTTTCCATAATATCACCTATATAACAGGAACCGATACCGAAGCTTTCTGCTGCCACAACTGCATTCTGCGCCGCGATAGCCGTGTCTGTCACAGCCAGCATCAAGTCTCCCATCCCAGGTTTCCGTGGACTGCATCCAGCTTCCAGATAGGTATCATACCATTTTTTACAGTCTGCACAGAACACCAGAACCATAGGAGCTTTTGCAATAAAAGGCTGATGATCACATGTTTCAGAAAGCGCTTCCTTTAATTTCTCATCTGTAATATCCAGAATGGTATAAAGCTGCTGACATCCTGCGCTCGGCGCCTGGGCTGCCGCCTCCAGAATGACCTCTTTCATTTCTTCCGGAATTGGTTTCTCTTCATAAACTCTCATAGATTTTCTGTTGTATAAACTTTTAATGATCTCGTTCATAATTTCTCCTTTTATTAAAATCAGAAATTTTTCCGTGTCAGGTATCTATCAAGGATTCTCATAACATTGCTGGTATTCATTCGGTATGTATTTGCAGACAATTTATCTGGATTAACATTTCGAATTATTTTTTTTGCCTTAAACTTCCCGGCTTCTTTACTCTTTTGCCCGGCATCAACTTTTTTTCCCAGGTACGCACATTCCACATCTTTACAAAACCAGACAAACTCATAATCCTTTTCCTTACAATACTGCCTGGCCTCTGACAAAAAATCTGCATCCTCCTGTTTTATATCATAATCATCACAGTCAAAACAGTAAATAACTTTAGACCGGTTATTCTTAGATGTGGACGCATACTGAGAAATCAGTTTTAAAATTTCTTTTTCTTTATTTTTGTATTTTCCTCTTCCGTTCATATACACAGGACTAAATTTAAACTGTACATGATCATACTGATAGAAATAATCTATTGTATCTTTCATATAAATCCAGTCTGACTTACTTTTTTTGTCTGCCTCAACAGCAAAAATCAGTTGGAGACCCATTATTCATCCTCCTCACTATATCCAAAAGCCCCTATAAAATCAATGGAATCTACATTAAATGGTGATCCCTCAATCATACCATTTCTGTAAAGTCTGGAAGGTGAATAATTACCATTCGTTGTCCATGGATAAACTTTATGATCCACAGACAAAAAATCAATGGATTTTTTATGCTGTTTTAAAATATCCATAGGTCCTACATTATGAGTGGTAAAACAAAGCTGTCCCTCTCCATACTGCATCAGATATTCCAACAATGCGCATAAGTATACATCATGAAGATTCGAATCAAATTCATCAATAAAAACAATTCCGCCATATACCATTTCTTTGATATATGCAAAAAGTTTAATAAGCTTTTTGATACCTGTACTTTCAAATTCTGCGTGAATTCGATACGAATCATATATCATAATCAAACTGCATATAAATGCGTCATGATATTCCTTTTTATCTATTTCAATGCCCTGTAAATCTGATTTAAAAATATGAAGAAACTCGTACAAACCATCCACTGACCTCTGAAAATCCCCATACATGGATTTCAATACGATATTTTTAGTCACTGCAATAACATTAAGACATTCTCCATCCATCTCCAGAAAATGACCGATCAGCGAATCTTTCCTCAAATTACTGTTTTCCAATTCTTCTGAATATGCACAGGAACTTTGCATCAAATAATCTCTGTGATCATCTGACTGATCTAAATACACATGCATTTTTTTTCCGAAAAGCAATAACATAAGCAAACTGTTAAATAAATCATTTGCATATGTTCCTTTTTCTGAAATAATAATTTTATCATAAAACAAAGCACACATAGATGCGTTTATCAACAGATTTGTTGTTTTTTGATGTATCACTTTGGCAAATATGTCGCTTTCACTTTTCCAAATAGAAATAAGTTCTCCATCTTTCACTTCAAAAACTGTTTCCATAAAATCATTTTTGGAAAGTGCTTTCTTTGAGGTCAAGCCTTCATGAGCTATTACATATTTCCCGGTTTTATCCTTCAGCAACTTTATTTCATATCGAAAAATCATAAACAGATCTTTTAAATTTACCAAATACTCTGCTTCTATAAACAGCTCTTCTGTTTTCTTATTGATTATTTCCCCTAAATTCCCCTGAACAATAGGATTGTTCAAATATCCCGGATTAGTCAGCAGATTCCTCAAAATATCTACGGAGGTGATAATTGCAGATTTACCCGAACCATTCATACCGTAAATTCCTTTGACATTATAATCCTGTGTATCAGGATTTTTAGAAATTGTTTTTTTATAAAAAGATAACGTAATCAACTGATCCAACGTCTTTATTCCTTTAACAGAATAGCTGAGCAAATATATATCCTTCATTTCCCCATACCTCCTCTTTGATTCTAATATATCACATCAAAAAAGAAAAATAAATACATTATGTATTTATTTTTCTTTTTTTGTTATGAAACCATCTTATTAAACTATGTCTTATATTATACCACAATATTTAATAACCTAATCGCCTGTATTTCGGAAACAAACAGAGTGAACAGTAACTTCATATTTCTTTCCTATCCAGCTCTTCTCTCAGTTTTTGTTTCATTTCCTCTAATACCTGCTCTGAAGGACGATTTTCCTCACTGTACATTTTTTCCATAGGATACCACCATACCGGTCCTTTTCCATTGTTTCCATACTGTTCCAGATCTCCGGCTATTCGCGGAAACAAATGCCAGTGAAGGTGTGTATCGCCATTTCCCAACAGCTCATAATTCATTTTTTCCGCTCCAAAAGCATTGGAAACTGCCTCCGCAACCAGAGACATTTCTTCTAAAAACTGAATCTTTACCTTGTCTTCCAGTTGAAACAACTCTGTTCTATGCTCCTTGCATAAAAATAACGTATACCCTTTAAAATGTTGGTGGTCACCAATTGCAACATATCCTGTTTTCAGTTCCTTTACAAAATACGGATTTCGGTCTTCTCGTATCATTTTTATTCTGTCACAAATCAGACACACGATGAGCTCCTTTCTTTGTTCAAATATTTTTTCCATATTCCCTGCATTTCATTTATTATTCTCATCATACGAGATCAAAAAGTGAAAATCAAGCATTTTTACAGCAAAGAAAAATCCTGCCAGCCCTTTCAGACAGCAGGATTTTTCCTGAATAATATTATTTACTTCTGTTGTTTTTTTCTGCGGGTCATCAACCCTCCGATCCGCCCAGTCTCCTTGGCCGAAAGGCTTCTCCAGCCATTCTCCAGAACCTGATCCAGAAGTCCCAGTTCCCCGGCGATCTCATATTTCAGCTTTTCATCTTCGGAAAGCTCTCCATTCAGATAATTTTCTACTTCTTTATCTTTATTCACTGTGCTCACACTCCTTATTTATTACTGTTCTCAGTAACCCATATTTCTGTTCACCAGAAGTATTGACAGTTTTATAAAGATTATACAGATATTTATCCTCTCGGAATAATGATTGCTGCAATGATATAGGCCCAGATTCCTGCGCCTCCGAAGCAGGTAAGAATCACCCAGGCAAGACGCACCAGAGTGGGATCAATATCAAAATACTCTGCAATTCCTCCACATACACCGCAAAGCATACAGTTTACTGATGATTTATAAAGGCGTTTATTGCTCATATCCATTACTTCCTTTCTGTTATTCCTCAAAGTCCACTTCCAGGGTTCCCATTCCGCATTCTAACTGCATCTTTCGGGAAGCACTGTTATTGTCTACTTTTTTTGTTGAGCCAAGACCCGTAAACTCATCCTCCCCAAGGAGAACGCTTCCCACTCCGCAGGAAATACGGTAATTATAATCTTCTTTCCTGCCTGCCACATCAAGAGACATCATCCCTACGCCGCATTCTGCCTCTATATAATCTGCATCCAGGTCTGTTAATTCCACAGTTCCCACTCCAACCTCAATATCTGTCTGTCCGGCTGTTACGATTCCATAATTTTCCAAAGTTCCTGCTCCTACGGAAACACTGAATTCTCCTGCTTTCAGATCATCCTCCAGAGCTGCTGTTCCTGCGTCAATATCAATGCTTACCTCTGTAAATTCTGTTCCTGCAGGATAAGTAACCGTAACCGTTCTTTCTTCCGGTCTGTGATTATCTTTGTTTTCAATCTGAAGTTCTGAGCCTTCCGTACTTACCCTTACGCTGTTCACTGCATCTCCATCAACGGTAACTGTAATTTTCTGGTCTTCACTTTCACGAAGAATCAGTTCATCATAGTTTAATTCAATATCCATGGAAGAAATGCTGTCAAATTCATACGTCCCGTTGTCTCCTGACGGAACCGCCTGTCTTTCATCCCAATCATCATCCCAGTCATCATCCTCATCCCAGTGATCCGCTATTCTCACCATACCGTTCACTGCTTTCTGCATAGAGCTTCCTTCATACTTCAAATCCTCTACTGATGCACCCATAGCGGCTCCTGCAACAGTAAATCCACATCCCAGGACACCAAAAACTGCCGCTGTCCCTAAAACAATCTTTGAAAATTTTTTCATACAGTCTTACCATCCTTTCTTTCTTTGCTTAAAAGTCTGTGACACCAATCTGTAAACCATCTGAGAAATCTTGGAAACAAGCTGCTCACGATCCAGACCACAAATACAAGCCCTGCAAGTCCTATTGCCATAAAAATACATCCAATCCCAACAGTCAGGATACCTGAAGCTGCAGTACTGAAGCAAAGACTGATTCCTGTAAAAATCATAACGATTCCGCCGATCAGCATGCCAAGCACCCCGACTCCTGCACCAAAAGCTAACAAAAACGGAAGGAAAATAACCGTTACTAAAAATCCAATGATGCCCCCTGTTGCTCCTGCAAGAAATGGGGACAGAAAAATCAAAAGAATCAATATCAGTGTAAGCTTACCCCGTCCACGTTTTTCTTTCGGCTGATAGCCTCTTTCTTTTCTGTCAGTACAACGCTCTCCGGGCATCTGTCCCGGTTCTTCCATCCTCTCATCATAGTACCCGTTCTCTGTATAGGTTCCTGAAGAGGCGCTGTTTTCTCTTAAGTCTGCTTTGATGATAGCAGCCACCTTACCCGGGCTTCCAAGCTTCTGTATCACCGAAGCTTCCTCTTCGTCCCCGGCTTCATCAAAATAACTTTCATAATAATCAAGAGCTTCTTTTCTCTCATCTTCTGAGATATCGGAAAGAAGAAGTTCCAACTGTTTCATAAACTCTTTTCTGTCCATTATCCAATTCCCCCTTCAAACAGTCTGGAAATTTTTGAAGAATAGTTTTTCCATTCCACTTTGTACAAATTCAGCTGTGCAGATCCTTTTTCTGTTAATTTGTAATATCTGCGGTTCCGCCCCTCATATGCCATATCATAGGTCTCCAGACATTCATCCTTCTGAAGCCTTCTGAGCACCGGATACAGCGTAGATTCTGAAATGTCCAGAACACTGCGGACATCCTGGGTGATTTTGTAACCGTAGGTTCCATCCTGTTCCTTGGATACAATAGCAAGGACTATTGCATCCAGAAGGGCTGCACCTGTGTTAAATACCATAGAGTCACATCCTTTTTATTCTTTGTGTAATATTATTTTTTTATTAATATTGTTTTGTTGATAATACTATATATCATATAATATAGTTTTGTCAATAGTATTATAACAAAAAATTCAGTTCATCTTTCTGCATAGAAAAAGCCCTGCAGCACTCAAAGAGTACGGCAGGACTTTTCTCAGCCTTTTTTATAATTTTCTTTTTTCGATTATAAGGAACATGGAAACTGATTATCTGTAATAAACAGAATTCCATTTTAATTCATTCTTAAAGTTACGGATTGTAGTATCTTTGTCAATATATACAGCCTCAATGCCCATTGCATTTGCCCAGTCGCCCATCTGCTCTGCAGTAAGGTCATAGGAGAATGCTGTATGGTGTGCACCTCCTGCAAGGATCCATGCCTCAGCTCCTGTAGCAAGATTTGGCTGCGGTGTCCAGAAAGCAGATGCAACCGGAAGATTCGGCATTGTTTTTTCTGTATGTCTGCAGTCTACATCATTGATAATCAGACGGAAGCGGTTTCCAAGATCAACAAGGGATGTTGCTACAGCCGGGCCTTCTTTGGCTTCAAATACCAGACGTGCCGGATCCTCACGATCACCCATGGAAAGCGGATTTACACGGATGCTTACAGGACCGTCTGCGATAGTCGGGCAAACCTCAAGCATGTGAGCCTGAAGGATTCCTTCTTTTCCCGGAACCAGATTATAAGTGTAATCCTCCATAAAGGAAGTACCTTTTGCATTTGGTGTATTCTGTGTCATGATCTTCATAAGACGTACCATAGCTGCTGTTTTCCAGTCGCCCTCTGCACCAAATCCATATCCTTTTTCCATCAGTCTCTGGATTGCAAGACCAGGAAGCTGCTGAAGACATCCAAGATCACCGAAGTGAGTTACGATAGCCTGATAATTTTTCTCCTCGAGAAAACGCTCAAATCCCAGCTCAATCTGTGCCTGTACTGCTACATGTTTGCGGAATTCTGCTTCATCTCTTCCTTCAAGGATGATCTGATATTTGTCATAATACTCTTCTACCAGAGTATCTGTATCTGCTTTGGAAACAGCTTTTACTGCCTCTGCAATCTCATTGATCGGATAAGCATCAATTTCCCAGCCAAATTTAATCTGAGCCTCTACCTTATCACCTTCTGTTACTGCTACGTTTCTCATGTTGTCTGCCACACGCATAACACGGATATGGCTGCTTTCCATGATACCAACTGCAGTACGCATCCAGGATGCAATACGTTCCTGAACTGCACGGTCATTCCAGTGTCCCACAACAATTTTTCGTTCAATGCCCATACGGGTTACGATATGTCCATATTCACGGTCACCATGAGCAGACTGATTTTCGTTCATAAAATCCATATCAATGGTGTCATAAGGAATCTCTTCATTAAACTGCGTATGCAGGTGAAGAAGCGGTTTGCGGTATTCCTGAAGACCAAGGATCCATGATTTTGCCGGTGAGAACGTATGCATCCATGTAATAACACCTGCACATTCTTCATCTGCATTTGCCTCATTAAAAGTACGGCGGATCACTTCATTGGTGATCAGAGTCGGTTTCCATACAACCTCGTAAGGAAGTACGCCTGATGCGTTCAGTTTATCTACGATGATCTTGGAATGCTCTGCTACTTTTCTCAGACACTCATCCCCATAAAGATCCTGTGAACCTGTTGCAAACCAGAATTTATAATTTTTTGCTGCTTTCATTCTTTCTAACCTCCTGAATTACTCTGCTGCATATGTACAAACCGATGAACGTTCACTGATCTCCACCGGAAATTCATATGTCACATCACTGTTTGGATTTTTGATCAGCTGCAGGATCATTTCTGCAGCACGGGTTCCCAATGCTTCCATAGGATGTCCCACAGAGGTAAGAGGAACCGGATTAAGTCTGGCAAGATCCGAATTATCAATACCTACTACTGAAAGATCTTCCGGAATCTTTTTGCCATTCTGAAGCATTCTTCTTGTCAGTTCATGGGCTACCTCGTCATTATAGCAGACACAGGCAGTACATCCCCGCAGACGGTTTTTCAGTTTTTCCACTATCCGTGAAAAATCTTTTATTTCCAGGGTATCAATCCAGCAGATTCTGCTTTCATCCACCTCAATCCCTGCATGGCCCAGGGCTTTCAGATATCCCAGATATCGTCTCCGTCCCTGTCCGTCATCTGTCTTAAAGACACCCGCAATACGGGTATGTCCCTTCTGGATGAGATATTCCGTGGCAATCTTGCCTGCCTGGATATCATCCATACTGATATGAGGAATATTCAGTCCCTCATAAAAGCTGTTAAAAAACAGTATCGGAATCCCTCTGGACATCAGCCGTCTGTAATATTTCAAGTTTGGATTTGGCAGACCGCTCATTACCGGCTCTGCAATAAGCGGATCTCGATTTCCTTCTTCGAGAAATCGTTCCAGCAGTCTGCGTTCCGTTTCAATACGATTGCCTGTGAACATAATGCGCGCACTGTACCCATCCTTTTCCAGCCGTTCCACCATAGAACGCAGAATGCGCGGAAAAATATAATTATCCACATACGTTGTAAGGATAGTCACCGTATGAGAAAGTTCTTTTTTCTCTTCCTCTCCTGCTTTTTCATCACTGACGTATGTTCCGCTTCCCTGAACCCGGGTCAGAACTCCCTGCTGCTCCAAAAGTCCCAATGCATGCCTCACCGTCTGGCGGCTGATCCCAAAGACACGGCTGATATCATTCTCTGATTCGATCTGATCTCCGCGGTTCAGCTCTCCGGATGCTATTCTGTTTTGAATCCATTCCGTCACCTGACGGTATTTCGACACTCTCATATTATATACCAGCTATACAATTAATTCTTTTTCTTTTTAGTTGTTACATCAAGTACAACAGCTCCAAGAAGTACGGCACCTTTTACTACCTTCTGAAGGTCTGTAGACATACCGCACATAGACATACCATTGTTCAGTACACCCATTACAAGAGCACCTACAACAGCGCCGATAACAGTACCTACACCACCAGATGCAGCCGCACCACCGATATAACAGGATGCAATGGCATCCATTTCAATTCCATCACCCATTTTCGGGTTGGCACCGCCCTGACGAGCAGATAACACGATACCTGCAAGGGCTGCAAGAACTCCCATATTTACATATACCCAGAAGAATACATGTTTGGTATTGATACCAGACAGTCTTGCCGCTTTGGCATTGCCGCCCATTGCATAAATCTGACGTCCGGCAACAGTCTTGCTTGTGATGAAATGATAAACAGCCACTACCAGTCCAAGTACGATCAGCTGGATCGGAATACCATTATACTGGCCAAGCTTAATAAAGAAGAACCATACAATCAAAAGGATAACAATATCTTTTACAGCCATCTGCCACGGAACAATATTCGCAAATCCATATTTGTTATTTGTTTTGATAGTATTCAGTTCAGAAAGGATAATACCCACTGTCACAACAACTGCTACTGCCACACATACAAGGTCAAGAGTCCCTCCTGCAAAGTCCACCTTGATAGTAGGAAGGAATCCGGTTCCGATAAATGCATAATTCTGAGGAAGAGGTCCTACTGTCAGAGATTTCAGTAAAGTATATGTAAGACCACGTCCCATAAGCATGGTAGCCAGAGTCACTACAAATGGCGGAATATCCAGATAGGCAATAAAGAAACCGGAAAAGATACCAACTGCAAGTCCGATTCCGATAGCAACCAGCCATGCAAGCGCAACCGGTACATTCTGCTCAACTACAAGCTTTGCCGCACATGCAGCACCAAGAGCTACAACAGAACCAACACCCAGATCGATGTATCCGGTCAGTACGCAAAGCAGCATACCTGTTGCAAGGATGATGATATAACCATTCTGCATAATCAGGTTATTGATATTTGTAGGCGTTGCATTGGATCCGCCTGTAAGCACATAGAAAATAGCAAAGATAACAACAAGCGCTACGATCATTCCAAGGGACTTTAAGTCCAGATTCACATATTTTTTCTTAGTATCTGTTCCCATTACTCTTCTCCTTTCGCATTACTGTCCATAATGCACTTCATGATACTTTCCTGACTCAGTTCTTCGTGGCTGAGTTCTCCTGCAATGCGTCCTTCATTAATGATGTACGCACGGTCACAGGTACCAATGATCTCCTGCATTTCAGAAGAGATCACGATCACTGCTTTTCCTGCCCGCGCCATATCATTGATAGCACAGTAGATCTCATATTTCGCACCGACGTCAATGCCTCGTGTTGGCTCATCCAGGATCAGAACATCCGGCTGGGTCATCATCCACTTGGCAAGTACCACCTTCTGCTGATTACCTCCTGAAAGAGCACCAACAGTCTGGTGGATAGAGGTAGCTTTTACATTGATCTTCTTCTTGTATTCCTCTGCCTCGATGTTTTCTTTTCTCTCATCAACAACCACACCATTTGAATAATAATTGCGCAGCGCAGCCATTGTCATATTTGTCTTGATATCATTGATCAGCACCAGTCCATATGTTTTACGGTCTTCTGATGTATATGCGATCTTATTATTAATGGCATCCTTAACGGTCTTTGTACTGACCTTTTTGCCGTGCATATAAACCTCACCGGAAATCTTCTGTCCATAGGAATGGCCAAAAAGGCTCATGGCAAATTCTGTACGTCCGGCTCCCATCAGTCCTGCAAGTCCTACCACCTCTCCTGCACGAACCTTGATGTTGATATTTTTCAGAATCTGCATTTCTGCAATTTCCGGGTGATATGCATTCCAGTTTTTAACTTCCAGCACCACATCACCGATAGAACAGTTATCACGAACCGGATAACGGTTGTTCATTTCACGTCCTACCATACCTTTGATGATACGGTCCTCTGTCCACTCGTCCACACCTTTTTTCAGTGTTTCTATGGTCTTTCCGTCACGGATAATCGTAATGGCATCTGCCACATAACTGATCTCATTCAGCTTATGGGAGATAATGATACAGGTAACCCCTTTCTTTTTCAGCTCCAGCATGATTTCCAGAAGCTGTGCAGACTCCTCGTCATTAAGAGCCGCTGTAGGCTCATCCAGGATCAGAAGGTCTACGTTCTTTGCCATTGCTTTTGCAATCTCGATCAGCTGCTGTTTTCCTACTCCCAGTGTATTTACAGGAGCATTTAAATTTTCATTTTCAAGACCTACATGAGCCAGGGCTTCTTTTGCCTCTCCTCTTGTCTTTGTCCAGTCAATGACACCTTTCATGGAAACGCGTTCGTTGCCCATAAAAACATTTTCTGCAATTGACAGATAGGGGCTTAATGCCAGTTCCTGGTGAATGATAACTATACCCTTGCTTTCACTGTCCTTGATCTTATGGAACTTACAGGTTTCACCTTTATAAATAATGTCTCCCTCATATGAACCATAAGGATACACACCGGAAAGTACATTCATCAGAGTTGACTTGCCGGCTCCGTTCTCACCACACAACGCATGGATCTCGCCCTTCTTTACCTGAAGGTTTACATCATCCAGAGCCTTTACGCCGGAAAATGCCTTTGTTATGTGCTTCATTTCCAAAATAACTTCAGACATGCCTCTCCCTCTCTCCTTTTCTTTTATTTTAAAACAAGGGCGGCGGATTTTTCCGCCGCCCCTAAAAATCGTGCATTCAGTTGGTTTTATTATTTAAGCTGATCCTCTGTGTAGTATCCGCCGTCGATCAGAAGTTCCTTATAGTTGGACTGATCTACTGCAACCGGTTCACACATGTATGTAGGAACAACCATTTTGCCGTTGTCATACTGCTCTGTATCGTTAATCTCCGGTTCTTCTCCCTTAAGGACTGCATCTACCATAGTAACAGCTTTCTCAGCCAGAAGACGTGTATCTTTATAGATAGACATTGTCTGAGTTCCGTCGATGATGTTCTTTGTAGCCATAACCTCAGCGTCCTGACCTGTGATCATCGGCCAGTTTTCTGTTGTGTATCCAGCACCAAGAAGAGCTGCTTTGATTCCATATGCAAATCCGTCGAATGCGGAGCATGCGATATCAAGATCTTCATCTGCATAGTTTGCTGTCAGGATGTTCTCACAGTTAGCCTGAGCAGTTTCCTGAGACCATCTGAGGATACATGTGTCTTCAAAAGAAGTTCTTCCTGATTTGCATACCAGAGTTCCGTCATCCAGATACTCCTGAAGCACTTCCATGATACCATTGTACAGGAAGAGTGCATTGTTATCATCCGGAGATCCCATAAAGAACTCAATGGTATAGGATTCACCAGCCTCACGAGCTGCATCAAGATCTTTATTCTCTTTGATGTAGTTACCGATAACAGTACCAACACCCTTGTTGTCGAAAGTTGCATAATAGGAAACAGCGTCTGTGTCCATCAGAAGACGGTCATAAGCGATAATCGGGATGCCTGCTTCCTTAGCCTGTGCCTCGGCGTTTACAAGTACACCGGAGTCGATTGCTGCAATAACCAGACAGTCAACACCTTTTCCTACATAGTTCTCAAGCTGAGAAACCTGCATTGCAGTGTCGTCTTCTGCATACTGCAGCTCTACTTTGTAGCCTTTTTCTTCCAGCTGTGCTTTCATGTTGGCACCATCATTGATCCATCTCTCTGATGACTGAGTCGGCATCAGAATACCAACAGTCTTCTGCTCTTCTTCCTCTGCAAATACAGTTGCTGTGGAAGCTACGCCCATAGAGCATACCATTGTAGCTGCAAGTACTGTGCTAAGTAATTTCTTGTTCATTTTGTTTCCTCCCTTTAAATGATTTCATGTACAAGTTATGTACAAGTTGGTTTGTTCTCACGATAAAACGTGCACAATATTAGCTCTCGTTTTTTATGCATTTTGCACGTTTTATACCGTGTATCACCTTTGACTGTAAGCACATTGTACACCTATATCCTGTCCATGTCAAGAGGATATTCTATTTTTTTAAACATTTTAACGGAAAGTTGCCTTTAACTTGTATGTACTATTGGTACATTTATTCAACCTTACTTGTATGTACATATCATATAACTTGTACATTATTATCCCGTACTGCCGGATTACCGGGCAAAAAAACAGAAAAACAAAAGAAAAGTATCCTGAAATTTCAATAATAGACAGATGTCAAATCCATCTATCTGTGCTATGATGGACATTAGATGCCAGTCTTCCTTACTGATCATCATGGACTCTGACATTCCAATAAATAATACTGGAGGTTAATATGGGAGAATTATCTAATATCGAACTGCTTCCTGTACCTTTTCTTGAGCGTATGAAAGAAATGCTCGGAAGTGAATATGACGCCTTTTTAGAAAGTTATCGTTCCCCAAGAACTTATGGACTTCGTGTCAATACATCAAAAATAAGCTGTGAGGAATTTGAACAGATTGTGCCTTTTCCGGTTTCGCCAATTCCCTGGACAGCAAATGGCTACTTTTATACAGAGGACATCCGCCCTTCCAGATGCCCTCTATATCAGGCCGGACTTTACTATCTGCAGGAGCCCAGCGCCATGACTCCTGCCGCCTGTCTTCCTGTAGAACCGGGAGAAACTGTTCTGGATCTTTGTGCTGCTCCCGGCGGGAAAGCCACTGCTTTAGGAGCCGCACTGTGCGGAGAAGGGCTGCTGATCGCCAATGATATCAGCGCTTCCCGCACAAAAGCATTGCTCCGAAATCTGGAATTATTTGGAATTTCCAATAGTTTTGTAACAAATGAGACTCCGGGACATCTGGCAGAAAAATTTCCTGGTTTTTTCCATAAGATTCTTCTGGATGCCCCCTGTTCCGGCGAAGGAATGTTCCGAAAAGAAGAAGCCCTGGCCAAAGACTGGACTCCCAAAAAATCCAGTGAACTGGCTTCTATTCAGAGAGAACTGATTCTTCAGGCAGCAGATATGCTCCGCCCCGGAGGTCTCCTGCTATACTCCACCTGTACTTTTGCTCCTGAAGAGGATGAAGGCACCATTGATTTTCTTCTGGAAAAAAGAACTGACATGAAACTTCTGCCTCTTCCGGAATATGAAGGCTTTTCTCACGGAGTTCCTAAATGGGGAAACGGAAATAACGAACTGACAAAATGTATCCGCCTGTTTCCTCATAAAATAAATGGAGAAGGACATTTTCTTGCCCTTCTCCAAAAGCAAGGACAGACAGACTGTATCCAGCAGCCAGTTTCTGTCCGTTCCAATCCTGATACTGAGAAATGGCTCCGTCTGTTTTTTGAAGAGATCGGACTAAAATCCCTGGGCGGAAAACCTTTTGACTGGAACCGTGTAGAAACACGAGGAGATAAAGTTTATTATCTCCCTCCTGTCAGCAGTAATTTCCGTGGACTTACCTTTTTACGAAATGGGCTTTATCTGGGTGATCTCAAGAAAAACCGTTTTGAGCCTTCCCAGCCCTTTGCGCTTGCTCTCCACAAAGGCGACGCAGAATCTGTGATTTCTCTTCCTGTAGAAGATCCCCGTCTTATCCGATACCTTAAAGGCGAAACTCTTCTTATCGAAGAAGGGGAAAGTACCAGAAAAAAAGGATGGCATCTTCTCTGTACGGAAGGCTATCCTCTGGGATTTGGCAAACTGGTAAACGGAACCTTAAAAAATAAATATCCAGCTGGATGGAGAGTCTGACAGGCAGACTCTCCACAGCTTTATCTTATCTGTATTTCTTTATGAAGTGCAAAGGAGTAAATCAGACACTCTTTTACTTTTTTCTTTCTCATCTTCTGCAGTGCCCTTGCATAATCTTTAATCTGACTGCGGTAGCGGGCGATCAATATCGACTCCTCTCCTTTTTGAATCCGATCTGTCTTGTAATCTACAAGCACGATCTCATCTTCTTCAAGGAAATAGGAGTCAATGATCCCCTGTACAAGAATCTTTTCTTCTCCATTCCACAGTTCATCCACCTCAGATGCTTCTACTGCGATCACAAAGGGCTGCTCCCGGAAAAGGCAGTCTTTCTCTGCTGCTGTTTTCATTCTTTGTCCAAGATCAGAAGCTGCAAATTTAAGAATATCCTTAATGTAGATACTAGCCGCCTCTTCTTCCGTAAGTTTTTTCTGTTCTTCCAGATGAATGATCTGTGCTTTTATTTCCTCATAGGAGCCTGTTCGCTTATAATCCAGACATTCCATTACACGGTGATAAGCAGTTCCTCTGGCAGCGCCCCGACAGCTCTGAGACTCTTCAGAAATAAATCTCGGAACCAAAGGAACAATATCTGGTTCTGCTAATGTATTTTCTTCTATTTCCATTTCATCCTGCCAGCTTCGTTTTTTTAAATCCGAAACACTGACTTTCACCGGCAGTTCTTCCAGATAGCTATAGGGATAACGGAAATCAAATCTTTTTTCCAGGATGTCGTGGATCTGCCGGTCATAAATTTTACTGCTGTCCCATTTTTTCAGTACCTGTTCCCGGATCTGCTGTTCTGTCATATCCACGACCTCATTTTCTATCAGATCTGCCGCTGTGATTTTTCTCACAATAAAATCTGTTTTTCCATCGTACCAGTTCTCCTGCATCTCCCCGCCAAAACCATATTCCATGTACAGTTCTCTCATTGCCGGATGAAGACTCAGGGCAGGAAGAATATAATCCCAAAAAGTTTTCGCCCTGATACGTTGGCCCAGAGATATTCGAAGTTCTGATTCTTCCTTCCAATTCCAGAGTCTTGCAATTTTTTCTTTCAGTCCTCCTATGGTACCTGTAATATACAGCTTCTCCTTTGCACGGGTCAGAGCCACATACAGCACACGCAGTTCCTCACCAAGACTTTCCCTTTTCTGAACATTTCTTATCACCTGCTTTTGGGGTGCCGAAGCCAGCAGTCTTTTTTCCGGAAGGATCACATCCGTTCCAAAACCAAGTTCCGGGTGAATGAGAAATCTTGCATTAATATCCTGGAAATTAAACTGTTTTCCCATACCAGCCGCAAAAACAACAGGAAATTCCAGTCCCTTACTTTTATGAACTGTCATGATCTGTACCGATCCTTTACCTGCATCGATCACATTGACTTCACCAAAATCCACCTCGTATTTCTGAAGATTTTCAATATATCGCACAAAATTAAACAGACCTCTGTAGCTGGTTTTTTCGTAATCCATAGCTTTTTCCACTAACATACGAAGATTAGCCCCTCTCTGGCTCCCCCCCGGAAGAGCACGGACAAAATCTTCATAACCGGTTTTCCTAAGAATATACAATATCAGCTGATGAACCGGCGTATAGGAAGACATATCCCGAATTTCCCGAAGCTGCTCCAGAAATCCGACAAGTTTATCACGGAGTTTTTGTTCCTCTTCTGTCTCAAAGTTTTCTCTCTCAGCAAACTGACAAAGACTTTCATAAATCAGTCCTTTGGGACATGCCTTCCGCATTTCTCCCAGTTCCTGGGTTGTGCATCCCACCATAGGAGAATGAAGCACTCCTGTAAGGGGAATATCCTGAAGTGGATTATCGCATATTCTCAGATAATTCAGAAGATTCACTACCTCCGGAGCAGAAAAATATCCCGTTCTGGATGAGGTATATGCAGGAATTCCTCTTGAAATAAGAATTTCACGAAAAGTTTCTGCCCATCCGTAGGCAGACCGAAGAAGAATAACAATATCTCCGTATTCTACCGGACGATATGTTCCTGTTTCCTTATCAAGAACCTGCTCTTTTCCTACAATCCGAGATATCTCTCCTGCTATCGCAAGAGCTTCCAGTTCCCTGTCTGTCTGATTTCCAGTCTCATCCTCCAGCTCTTCTCCGTCTTTTTCCACCAGAAGGACTTCTGTGGTACAAAAACTTTCATCTGTACCTTCCGGAAAGACAGCTCCGGGATAAAGGGCATTGCTGCTGTCATAATCAACCCCGCCTACATCCGCTCCCATGATCCGGTTAAAAATATAATTGACCGATGTAAGCACCTGATGACGACTGCGGAAATTTTTATGAAGATCAATCCGCTGTTCCAGGCTGTCCGAAGTGGAATAATTGTGATATTTTTCCATAAAAAGCTCCGGTCTTGCCAGTCGGAAACGATAAATACTCTGCTTTACATCTCCTACCATAAAAATATTCTTTCTGTTTTCGACCCATCCCGAAACCAGATTTGTGATCATCTCCTGAACCGAATTACTGTCCTGATACTCATCAATCATCACTTCTTCATATTTTTCCGAAAGCTCTCTGGCCGCCTGACTGGGAATGATCTGATCTCCTTCTTTTTCTGCCAGAATATGCAGGGCAAAGTGCTCCATATCTGTAAAGTCCAAAATGTTCTTTTCCCTTTTTTTCCGGGCAAACCGTTCCTGGAAATCCAGCACCAGCTCCACAAGACTCTCCAGCGGTGTTCTGCACAGATTTACCATATCCAGTAATTCGTCCTCATCCCAGCAAAAATATTTCTCCATCATGTTCTTCAGGATTCCCTTTTCTTCATCGCGGAGATTCTTTACCCAGTCTTTTTTTTCCGGATCCACATCCGGTGCTTTTTTTCGGGACAGTGCCTTAAAAACCACCGCCTCTGCAGCATCTCGCAGTTTGCCGTAATCCATTTCTTCTGTCAATTTTTTCAGAACATTCACCATGGCAAGATCACTGTCCAGAGCTTCCAGATAAGGAAGAGGACCATCCACTTCCAAACATACCGATCTGGCTTTTTGGATAATCAGCTCTGCCTCCTGTATGTTTTCTTCTATTTCTTTCCACAAAACAGTAATCCACCGGGACTGATAAATTTCATGAGCCTTATCCACCTGATATTCCTGGAGACACACCTTCAGCCACTCCTCTGGAAAAGGATGACTCATAGATGCCTCATGCACCTTTAAAATCAGATCTTTCAGTCCCTCATCTGTTTTTCCCGGTGCGTAACATTCCACCAGCCGAAGAAATCTGTCTTCTTTCTTTTCATAAGCATCCTCCAGAAGCTCTTTGACCACATCCTCCCGGAGAAGTTTCAATTCTCCCTCCTCTGCCGTACGGTAGCCGGGATCCAGTCCGATCATATGAAAATAATTACGAATGATATAAGAACAGAAGCCATCTATGGTCGTAATCTGGGCTGTATGGATCAATGTCATCTGTTTCTGAAGATGAGCATTGTCCGGATCCTCATAAAGAGCCTTTTCCAGTGCTGCAGACAGCCGTTCCTTCATTTCCCCTGCTGCCGCTCTTGTAAAGGTCATGATCAGCAGCCGGTCCACATCTACCGGATGTTCCTTGTCCAGGATCTTGCTCAGGATCCTTTCTACCAGGACCGCAGTCTTCCCGGATCCTGCCGCTGCAGAAACCAGAATATTACGATTTCTGAGAGAAATTACTTTTTGCTGTTCTTCCGTCCATGTGACCGCCATTTCACTCTGCCTCCATTTCCATAGATTTCCATATTTCCTCATCTGTAAACTGTCTCAGACGTCTGTATTCATATCCCGGGATTTTTTTGTCAAATCCGCACACACCCTGATAGGTACAATAGGTACAGGCATTTTTCTTTCCCATTTCATAAGGAGAAACCTCCGCATCTCCGGAAAGAATATGCGAACGGATCTCCGCAATCTTGTTTTTAACATACTGATTCAGAAGCTGAAACTGCTCTCGGGACGCCACAGAAGAACCTTTTCTGAAACCGCCGTCTTTCGTGAAGGAAACAGGCAGCGAAGAAGCTCCTGCATCTATTTTATGAATGATATTGTCCGATGAATTTACCAGCCCATTCATTTTCAGTTCTTTATAGATCTTCCTTTCAAGCTCCTGGAGATCCTCCTGAATATCAGTCTGAATCATCGGATCCTTGATATTATAATAAAAGATTCCCGCAGGCTCGATCTGGCAGTCCGGATGTTTATTCTTTTCTGCTTCCATCGCTGCATCCATATATACTACAAGCTGAAGCTGAAGACCATAATAAACACCCACAAGATCAAAGGAAGTATTTCCGGACTTATAATCAATGATCTTCACATAAACTTTTTTATCCTCTTTCAGAACATCCAGACGGTCAATCCTTCCGCCGCCGATAGACACCTCAAATCCCTCCGGCACAAATTCCCCGCAGCGAAGCTGTTCCTGTAAAGCCCATACAGTACGTTTCAGGATCCGGAGCGTACGCTGGATCATATACTGGTTTCTGGAGTTGCTTTTCAGAATGGTATTTCCATAATCTGCCGCCACCTGTTCCATACAGTATTCCGCAATCCGGTCTCTCTGTTCTTCCTCCAGTCCTGCCCAGTCAAGACCTTTTCTCCGAAGCTCTGCGGCAAATTTTTCAAGTGCCTGATGAAGCACATTTCCCATATCCATTGCCCGGAATTCATATTCTGCCCGTTCTGTCACAGCCAGACCATACTGCAGAAAATGCGCGAAAGCACAGGCGGCAAAACGTTCCAGTCGGGTAGCACTGTAATCAGAAATTTCCCCGTACAGCGCTTTTGCCACACTTTTACTGATCCTGTCCGCAGGTTTCCGGGCAAAAGCGGCTTCTGTAAGCTTTCTTGTAAGATCCTGATATTCCGGGCTTCTCAGATACCAGCTGTACAATTCCTGAAATAAGGGATCCTGCTGCATTTCTTCATTCTCCAGACCAGACAATAAAAATCCAAGACCGGTGGACGGAGTTTCCAGCAGATCCAGAAGGTTCTCCGGTTCGTCCGCCTTTTCTGCAAGAAGTTCCGGAAACAGTTTCCGCACTGTACCAATCAGATAAGCCGGACTGACTGCTTCTCCTTTCGCATTGGAGCAGCTGTAGGAAAGATACAGATGTTCAGAAGGCCTGGTCAGATTCAGATACAGATAAAATCTCTGCATATTCATCAGTTCTTTTGGCCCCGGAGCAAGCTCCACTCCCTGATCTTCAAAAAAATCTCTGTCCAGTTCTGTAAGAAGTCCGCCAGATTCTGTATTCTTTGGAATGTTTCCTTCATTCATTCCCACAAAAAACAATGCCCGGATATCTTTCAGTCGGGTTCTCTCCATATCTCCCACAAGAACCTGATCGACTCCCGGCGGGATCAGCGCAACCTTGGCCTGAGACATTCCCGTTTCAAGAATCTGCCGGAATTCTTCCGGAGATACGATTTCCTCACCTAGGATCTCTGCCATTTTATCCAGCAGTTCCATAACAATCCCATAAATCTGGGCGTACTCCTTTTCCATCGCCCTGATGCCTTTTCGCGCAAATATCTCCTCCTGGATCTTTAATTTTTCCTGAATACGGCTTTTCACAATAAACTCATAAAGATACTGGCAGTATTCCCTGACTGTTTTCTTTTTTCCGGAAAATCCCAAAGCCAGAGCCTCTGTTTCTTCTGTAAATTTCTCACGGATCCTGTTTATCTCCAGAAGCGATTCCTCTTTCATCCCCCGATAAACACGAATCCACTTTTCCTTCCACCGTTTAAATCCGCGGATTCCCAGTGCCACTGCATAGTTCTCCAGCCAGTCTGTCTCCTCTCTGGTCACATCGGACATTCCGCATCTGAGATACCGGAATACACTTTCATAGGAAAATCCCTGGGCAGCCATTTCCAGGGCAGCCCGGATATATTCTACAAAAGGATTCATAAGAATAGAATGCTTTTCATCTACAAAGAAAGGAATTCCTGCATCTTCAAACGCCTGTCTTGCAAGACTTCCATAAGTTTCCAGATCTCCTGTGATCACCGCAATTTCTCCATAACGGCAGCCTTCCTCCCGGACAAGCCGCAAAATTCTTCTTGCAGTTTCCTCCATTTCTCTGACCGGATCTCCTGCACAAAAAATCCTTATAGAATCCTGTTTACCGGAAAATGTTTTTTTCTGATACCGGAAGATATTCTGCTCCAGAAACGCCAAAGCTTCTGCCCGGGCATGGCGGGACTTGCTGCCCGGCGCTATCCAGATCGGCTCCAGAATATCTTTCGTAAGGTCGCAGAGACTTCGGATCATCTTATGGCTCATATAAAAAAGCTGATGGGATTTTTCTTTATACAGAAACGACTCCCGCACGTCCATAGTTACTGTAACAGATACCTTTTCACATGATGTCAGCAGCTCCCGGATTACCTGGACCTGTATCGGTGTAAAACCGGTGAATCCATCCAGCAGCAGAACACTGTCCTTCAGTTTTTCTGAAAAAACGATTTGCTTTGCCAGGATTTCCAGAACTTCCTCAGCTGTCATATAATGATCTTTCAGATAGTCCCGGAATCCATGGTACAGTACTGACACATCCTGAAGCTTCATTTGAAGAAGGGTTCGGTCTGACGCATCCTCCTGCATCTTCTTTATCTCCGCCTCTCCCACGCTATACTGCATAAATTCCGAGATCAGTGATTTTACCTCCTCCAGATATCCCGGTTTTTTCATCTGATTTTTCAGATATACCAGTTCCTTCTGGTGTTTCTGAACAAGTTTCTGGAGGATCATGTTTTTTCCTGTTTCTTCCAGTACTCTTCTGGTATCACCGCCTGTTTCTTCCAGTACGCGGTAAGCAAGACGGTCAAAACTCAGAACGTCAATATTCAAAATTCCACCATCCGGGTGCATCTGTACCAGAGCTTTCTGTGTCTGCATGGTAAACTGCTCCGGTACGATCACATAATATAGTTTTTCCGGATGAGCCATTGCGTCAGAGATCAGGCTCTGAAAAGCTGTATGAGATTTTCCGGCTCCGGAATTTCCAATGATAAACTGAAGCGGCATAATTTCCTCCCTGAGTTTTTCTTCTATTATAGCACGTATGTTCGATTTCTACAATCACTCATTTTTTATGGTATCAGGCATCTTCTGACCTCAGCATCTTATCATAAAATATTATCTTCTCGCATATGATAAACCATAAGTTCTTTTCCTATCCTGTATAACCCATACAGCCGTTATTCGTAACAGTCCTTACATATTCTGATCAGGAGGCATCCATATGAGTTCCAGAACCAAGATCATTGTTTTACATATGAAGGAGATCATTTATACCGGAATCTTCCTTTTGTTTCTTTCCATCCTGGGGATTCTGCTATTTGTCATGTTCGGTCCCGGCAGAGTAAAAACAGTTTCCACAACTCCTGATGCTGTCTACACTCCGGGAATCTACCGCTCCTCCATTGCACTGAACGGAAACAGTTTTGATGTGGAAGTCACTGTAGATGCAGACAGGATACAATCTATCCATCTGGCAAACTTAAGCGAAAGCACAGCAGCTATGTTCCCGCTTGTGGAACCCGCCATCGAAGAACTGGCAAGTCAGATCTACAGTGGATGTGAGCTGGATAAACTTGAATATGCAAGTGATCAGAAGTACACCTCTTTGATGCTGATCCATGCCATCCAGGACGCAGTTAAAAAAGCAGAAATCCAATAAAAAATACCCGTTACCGGATTTTTACATTTTTCCGATAACGGGTATTTTTCAGATTTTTATTTTATCCACTTCTCTCATCCACAAGGTTCCACAGGCATCACTTGGCATACGCAAATCTCCCCTTGGAGAAACTGCCACGCTTCCCACCTTTGGGCCGTCCGGCAGACAGGAACGCTTAAACTGCTGGGTAAAGAACCGTCTGTAAAAAGTCTTCAGCCATTTCAGTATGGTTTCCTCATCATATTCTCCGGCAAAAGCAGTCTTTGCCATACGGAAGATCTTTGCCGGCGGACAGGTCCAGCGAAGCATATGATACAGGAAAAAGTCATGAAGTTCATAAGGTCCTACCAGATCCTCTGTTTTCTGAGCAATCTTACCGTCCTTTGGCGGAAGCAGTTCCGGACTTACCGGAGTGTCCAGAATATCCAGAAGGATATCTGACAGTTTCTTTTCTCCGCAGGTATCCGCATAATATCTTACCAGATGGCGTACCAGTGTCTTTGGAACGGAGCCGTTTACTCCGTACATGGACATATGGTCTCCGTTAAAGGTCGCCCATCCCAGCGCCAGTTCAGAAAGATCGCCGGTTCCGATCACAATACCGCCCTTCTGGTTTGCAATATCCATCAGAATCTGAGTTCTCTCTCTTGCCTGACTGTTTTCGTATGTGACATCATGAATTTCCGGATCATGTCCGATATCCCGGAAATGAAGACTTACCGCCTCCCGGATGTTCACTTCGCGAAGCTCTGTTCCCAGACAGAGACTCAGCTGACAGGCATTGTTGTAGGTCCGGTCTGTAGTTCCGAAGCAGGGCATAGTCACAGCCGTGATCTTTTCTCTTGAAATGCCAAGCATATCAAAAGCACGGACGGTCACCAGAAGTGCAAGAGTGGAATCCAGACCTCCGGACAGACCAATTACTGCATTCTGGCAGTGGATGTGCGCAAGTCGTCTCATCAGACCTGTTGCCTGGATATTCAGGATCTCATCGCAGCGGCGTTCTCTTTCTTCCATGGCAGCCGGCACAAAAGGCCTGGAATCAATCAGACCTGTCAGATCTGTTTCTGTTGTCTGCAGATCAAAGAACACTTCATCATAATAAGACTCCATCTCCTGTGCTTTGTCCGCTGCAAACTGAAAGGTAGTCATTCGTCTGCGCTCATTGACCAGCTTCCGGATATCCATTACGCCGTAGACTGCCCCATTGGTAAACTTCCTGCTTTCTGCAAGGACTGTTCCGTTTTCTGCGATCAGATCATGGCCTGCATACACTACATCCTGGGTAGACTCTCCGATTCCGGCAGAAGCATAGACATAACCGCACACCAGTCTTGCAGACTGACTGCTGACCAGATTCCTTCGATAGCTGTCCTTTCCAACCAGCTCATCACTGGCAGAAAGATTAACGATCAAATTTGCTCCATGATAAGCGTGACAGGTACTTGGAGGATCTGCCACCCAGAAATCCTCACAGATTTCTGCTGCTACCTTCAGCTCAGGCATCTGCGGACAGGTAAAAAGTAAGTGCGAAGAAACCGTAACTTCATACTCCGGATACTCTGTGTCAAAGCTGTCGCTGTGACAGAAGGTAACCCATCCGTTCACATCTTTTCCGGATGTAAAATAACGGCTTTCATAAAACTCGTTATAATTCGGGATATTTATTTTGGGCACCAGACCCAGAACTTCTCCCCTGCTGATCCCGGCAGCCATATTATAGAGCTTTCCGTTATACTCCATAGGAAGCCCTACAAAGATCAGACCGTCCACATCTCCTGTTTCCTCCGCAATTCGGATCAGCTGTGCCTTTGCTTCATTCAGAAGGGTTTCCTGCCAGAAAAGATCTCCGCAGCTGTAGGAGGTGATACAAAGCTCCGGAAACACCATGATCCTGGCTCCCTGTCCTTCCATTTCATGAGCCATACGGATGATCTCATCTGCATTATATTCGCAGTCTCCAACTCTTACATCCGGAGTTCCTGCACTGACCTTTATAAATCCATCCTTCATATTTTCCCCTTTCCTGTCCGTTCCTGCCGGACATCCGGCGGTACTGTTCACTCGGTTCACAGCAACGAGCCGGCGTCTTATCACAGTTCTTATTTACATTTTCTGAGAATTTCTTTCAGTTCTTCCACATTGAACACATAATTGGTGTTACAGAAGTGACAGTTCAGTTCTACTTCTTTCCCTTCCTGGATCATCTCATTCAGCTCCTTGCGTCCGATACTGATCAGAGCTTTTTCCACACGTTCCTTGCTGCAGTTACAGTAAAACTCTGCCGGAACCTTATCCATGATCTCCACCTCGAATCCTTCAAACACCGCCTCAAGAAGACTCTCCGGTGTATGGCCCTGCTCCAGAAGTGTAGTAACTGACTGGATCTTCTGGATATTCTCCTCCAGCTTTGCAATGGTCTTTTCTTCTGCAAAAGGCATAACCTGCACAATAAATCCTCCGGCCTGCTGCACCGTATTATCCTTATTCATCAGAACTCCAAGACCTACTGCTGACGGAACCTGCTCACTGACTGCAAAGTAATAGGTCAGATCTTCTGCAATCTCTCCGGTCTGCAGATCCACCTGTCCGGAATAAGGCTCTTTCAGCCCCATATCCTTGATCACATTCAGAAAACCATTTCCAACTGCACCGGACACATCCAGTTTTCCCTTTTCATTTGCAGGAAGGATCACCTCCGGATTTCCCACATAACCTTTTACTCTTCCCTGGGAATCTGCTGTAACAGTGATTCCGTTGATTGGACCATCAGCCTTAATCTGAAGAGTAAGGATATCTTTCTCCCCCTTCATCATCACGCCCATCATGGCACCTGCTGTAAGAAGACGTCCCAGAGCAGCCGTTGCTACCGGGCTGGTATTATGTGCCTTTCTTGCTGTCTCTACTGTCTCTCTTGTCACAGCAGCAAATGCACGAACCTGGCTGTCTGCTGCTGTTGCTCTTACAATATAATCTTTCATTTCTTTCCTCCTGAATCACCATATTCTAAAATTATTTTTACTTAAACTTCTTTTCCTTTTTCTCTTGCCACAAAAAACAGTCGCTCACTGTCCTCCCTGGCAGGAGCCATGGTATAAGCATCATAAACTGCCAGAAGCTCCATCCCCGCCTCCCGGATCAGATCCTGGATTTCCTTCCGTTCATAGGCTTTCTGACAGTGAAGTTCCTCACATTTTTCATAGAGACCATCCTCCCGGGGAAGAAAAACAGCCAGCTCATAAATATTGATCCCATTTTCCGGATCATAGCTGTTTTCCCAGATAAAACTTCCTTCGTCACGGTTTTCCGCAATAGTTGTCTCTCCGAGGATATCTCTGTATTTATGTACGGTATTCATATCAAACAAAAAGATACCCTTTGGATCCAGATAATTATTTACCAGGCGGAATACTTGAAGAAGCTCTTCTCTGTCCGTGATGTAATTCAGACTGTCGCAGACACTTACCACTGCCCGCACCGTTCCATACAACTCAAACTCCTGCATATCCTGCAAAAGATACAAAATATCCTGTCCGATCTCCATTTTTTTCTTCATGGCCTCTGCCAGCATTTCTTCAGAATTGTCCACACCGATCATATCATATCCTTTCTGTGCCAGCAATCCTGTCATCGTCCCTGTGCCGCAGCCAAGCTCCAGCACAAGACCGTCTTCTATCCCCCGGGCTTTCAGGTGATTTTCTATATATTCCGCCCATTTTTCATAATCTATGTTGTCCATGAACATATCATAGACCTGTGCAAATTTCCCGTATGCTTCCACTGTCCCACTCCTTATAAAAAGGCAGATGATCTCTCACCTGCCTTTACTGTCTGCTATATGATACTCCTGCCGTAATTACTGAACTGGCATATAGTATACGTCTGCAGCCTCTCCGTGCCAGTAATAATCGGTTCCGTCCTCTGCGTAAACATCCTCGTCGTTTGCAAAGTTATAAGTATTACCGTCAAAGTCCATCCAGCTGCCATTTCCGTCCGGCTGTATCACGATCGGATGTCCGTCAGAGTTTCTGTAAATAGTTCTTGTTGCATCTGTATTGCTGAGCTGCTCCTCTGTAAATCCACCTGAACTGGTAGTTCCGGAAGAAGTGCTTTCAGCAGAGCCTGTATCTGTTCCTGCCGCATCCGATGTTCCTGCATCTGTTCCTGCTGCAGTATCTGTTCCACCATTCTCTGCTGCCGGTGCATCTGTACCTGCAGTATTATCAGCTGCTGCAGTTCCTGCTCCGTCCGTTCCGGTGGAAGCTCCTGCTGCCGGCGCTGTTCCCGGAGCTGCCTCTTTCAGAGTAGAATTTCCAAGAATCTTAAAAGAATCCACTGCACTTTTAACAGAAGCCAGTGCTGCTTCATTCTTCACAGATGCCTCAATAGTATAATACTCTCCGGCATTTGCAAATACCTTATGGATCACATAAAGAGCTCCGTCACTTTTTTCTGTATTTATCATTTTGGTCACATAGCTGTAAACACCGATACCGTTTACATCTTCTGCTTTATAATCCTGGATCTCAAAGTCTGTTCCCTGAACTTTATCGCCGTCTGCCTGTTCCAGAGAAACCGCCATATCCTGAGTGCTTGGGATTACAGTTGCTGCCATAGTCTCCTCACCCTGGCCGTGAAGGATCAGGATATTTCCATTTTCCGGTGATTCAAAACTGATAGTATCTGACTCATCCGTCTTATTTGCCCATGTAGCATCCGGGAGATTGATAGAAACAGATTTGTCCGCTGATGTATAAGTGGTGTTCTGTACATTAGGAGCGATGGTCGGTGTCGCAGTTGGTGCCTTGGTCACTTCCGGTGCAGATGTTACACTGACAACCTTCTGCTCCTCCGGTTCATCACCGCCAAAGCCGCAGCCTGCCATAAAAACAGATGCAGTTACTGTAAGTGCCAGAACAGCAAGTAATTTTTTATTCTTCATGATATCCTCCTTAAATACGAATCATAATTGAAGCCTTTGTACCATATTTTACAATTTTATTACATACATGTCAATGAATTTTCCATACGGCAATGTGAAAATCCTATGAAGAAAATATAAACTCCTGTCATATTTCTGGTGCCATATTTTGTATTTTGCTGAGTCCTTGTGGCAGATAAAGGATATTTATGACGTTCTCATCAGGAAATCCTGTACATAAACAACTCATGGAGAGCTCTGGTTGCAGTAATATACTCTGCCTGTATCTTTAAAGGACTTTTCTCTTTTCCGCTGAACACACCATAAACTCTGTCAAATTCCAGCCCCTTTGCCAGATAAAATGTAGTCACTGTCAGTCCCTTCTGAAATTTACCGCTGTTTCTGTCAAGATAAATCAGCCGTTCTGCTTTCTCCGGTTTCAGCTCCTCCAGACGTTTTTTCAGGTACATAGCGGCTGTATCAGCCTCTTTTTCAGTCATCAGGATCACTGCCGCAGTTTCCAGACAATCCTCCGCCTGCAGCCATCCTTCAAGAACAGCATCCAGAGCTTCCTCCTGAGATGCAAAGCTTTCCTCCTGAACCGGCGCTCCGTGACGTTCAAACAGCTCCATATCTGTAATTCCTGCCAGTCGGTTGGCATATTCTGCGATCTCCACTGTATTCCGGTAGCTTCTGTTCATATAGATCTTTCGGATGTTCCTTCCGAAAATCTTCGGCAGGAATTTCATCACATCCTGCTGCTCTTCCTCCATGGTCTGAGCCCTGTCTCCCAGAATCGTCATCCTGCAGGGAAAAAGTTTCTGCAGAAGAAGATACTGTATCCAGGAATAATCCTGCATCTCATCTACTACCAGATGGCGGATCTCGCTGTGCGTCCGACAACGGATCAGATGATGTTTCAAATAAAGAAGCGGGTAAACATCCTCATATTTAAGAGCACGTTTTTCCACAGGACGTTTCGGCAAGGGCTGATAACCCTCTCTGTCCAGAAAACGGCTGTAAAGCACATAACAGTCTCTGGTACTGTACATTTTCATAAACTTATCCGTGATCTCCTCTCTTTCCTCTTCAGAAAGATCTCTGTCACGTAGTGTTTCCACCTGATCGATAAAATATTCCGCAATTGCTTCCATTCTGGATAAAAGGGGAATATCCGGAAATCTGTCATAAAACAGCCGGATGATCTCAGATTCTGTCATCACACAGCCTTTGTACTCTACATCCCGGAAGTTCATCAGCTCATCCTCCAGTTCCAGCATAAAACCGTCCAGACGGGAGGCAAACTCCGGTGACTGTTTTTCCCTGTACTGTTTCCAGGTGGAAGGATTCTGCACCGCTTTCTCAATCTGATCATACTTATCCTCACAGTCGACAACAATATCCTGAAGGTCTCTGTAAGCAAAAAGATCAAAACTCATTTCCCGGATATTTTCTTCCCCAAGTTCCGGCAGAATATGAGAAATATAGTCTGCAAACACACTGTTTGGCGAAAGGATCAGAATATTAGAAGATTTCAGATTCTTCCTGTCGTGATAAAGAAGATATGCGATCCTGTGCAAGGCCACAGATGTCTTTCCGCTTCCGGCAGTTCCCTGAATTGCCATGATCCGGTCTTCGGTATTACGGATAATCGCATTCTGTTCCTTCTGTATGGTGCGGATGATATTTTTCAGCTGCACCTCTCCACAGCTTCCAAGTTCTGCTTTCAGAATATCATCATCAATCTTGATATCACTTTCAAATTCATAGATCATTTCTCCCCGGCGAATCTTATACTGCCACTTGGAGCAGATTTCTCCGGCGAGAGTTCCCATCGGTGCTTCATAAGATGCCGGTCCTTTATCGTAATCATAAAACAGTCCGCTGACAGGCGCTCTCCAGTCATTGACCAGAGGACGGCCTCCTGCCTGTTCTGCCAGATTACCGATTCCGATATAAAACTGTTCCGGCTCCTCATCTCCTTCGTAAATAAAATCCACTCTTCCAAAAAACGGAGAGTCCAGCATATTTCGGAATCTTTTACGCAAAAGGAGCTGCTCCTGGTTTGCATTTACCTGAGCCAGAAGCGCCTGTCTGTTATCAAATTCCTCATATCCGTACTGATCCATCTCTGTATAATTTTCCCAGTAGTATTCGTGCATGTCTTCGATCTCTCTGGTACCTGCTTCAATAGAAGCATTTACCTCCTCCAGTCTTTTTCGGAGGCAGGAGATCACCTGATCCAGATATTCCCGTCCTGTCTTTTCTGCGGACATAAGATTATGAGACCACAACAGCTGTGCCGCTGACAGTCACCATGATCATTCCATTATCAGTTCCCAGAACCTCATAATCTACATCCACACCGATAACTGCATTAGCGCCCCGGCCTGCTGCCCTTTCTTCCATTTCTCGGATAGCCTCTTCCCTGGCATTCTGAAGTTCTTCCTCATAACCGGCCGATCTTCCGCCAAAAAAGTTTCTGACTCCTGCAGTAAAATCTCTCAGCACGTTTACACCGCTGACAACTTCACCAAACACGATTCCTTTATATTCTGTAATTCTTTTTCCTTCTATTGCGTTGGTTGTAGTTACGATCATGTTAAATCCTCCTTTATTCTGGATTTTTTAGTAGTATCGTTTTTATCATACACGTTACTCCGGATCAGACTGTAATATGCAATCCCCAAAAGAGTTAATTTACAATCTTTTCATGCAAGTATCTTTCATTATATCTAAAAGAACAGCCGATGACAAGAGTTCTGTCACCGGCTGCTCTTTTCAGGAACACATCTGATCTTTACTTCCGTTTTCAAACTGGCTGTTATACAATTCAGTATAAAATCCGCCCTTTTCCAGAAGCTCACTGTGATTTCCCTGCTCAATGATATCTCCGTCTTTCATTACAAGGATCAAATCTGCATCCTTAATAGTAGAAAGACGATGAGCGATCACAAAGCTGGTTCTTCCTTTCATCAGATTATTCATTGCTTTCTGGATCCGCATTTCTGTTCTGGTATCTACCGAAGAGGTTGCCTCGTCCAGGATCAGGATCTTATTGTCTGCCAGAATGGCTCTGGCAATAGTAAGCAGCTGTTTCTGTCCCTGGGAGATATTGCTGGTCTCTTCATCCAGCACCATCTGATAACCTCCAGGCTGCTGCATAATAAAATTATGGATATGCGCCGCCTTAGCCGCTGCAATAACCTCCTCATCTGTGGCATCCAGCCTTCCATAACGTATATTCTCCATAATTGTTCCGGAAAACAGCCAGGTATCCTGAAGTACCATGCCGAACATTTCCCGAAGTTCGCTTCTGTTAAAGTCTCTGATATCGTGACCATCCACTCGGATCTGTCCGCTGTTTACATCATAGAATCTCATAAGCAGCTTTACCATTGTGGTCTTTCCTGCACCTGTCGGTCCTACAATGGCAATCTTCTGTCCGTCCTTAACCTTTGCAGAAAAATCATGGATAATGATCTTCTCCGGATCATATCCAAAAGACACATGATCAAACTGTACCTCACCGGAAAGCTTCTCAACTGAAACAGGATGTTCTGCTTTCTGTACCTCTTCCGGCTCATCCAGAAACTCAAACACTCTCTCGGAAGCTGCTGCAGACGACTGCAGAAGGTTAGTCACCTGGGCAATCTGCTGGATCGGCTGGGTAAAGTTTCGGATATACTGAAAGAAAGACTGGATATCTCCTACTTCAATACTTCCCTTAATGGTAAACACACCGCCCAGAAAGGCAACCATCACATACCCCAGGTTCCCTACAAACTGCATGACAGGCATCATCATTCCGGAAAAGAACTGAGATTTCCATGCGGACTCATAAAGTTTTTTGTTATCTTCTTCAAATTCCCTTACTACATCCTGCTCCTTACTGAACACCTTGACTACATTATGTCCGCCATAATTTTCCTCGATCTGTCCGTTTACTTTTCCAAGATAATTCTGCTGATCCCGGAAATACTTCTGTGAATGCTTCATCACAAAATTGATGATCAGCATAGAAACCGGCAAAATCAGCAAGGCGGCAGCCGTCATCCAGACATTAATGGAAAGCATCATAAACAGTACGCCGACCAGTGTGGTTACAGAAGTGATCAGCTGCGTCATACTCTGATTCAAGCTCATCTGAAGGGTATCTACATCATTTGTTACCCGTGAAAGGATTTCTCCGTTTGTTCTGCTCTCAAAATAGTTCATCGGCAGCCGATTTATCTTCTTCGAAATATCCTTTCTCAGATTATAAGTCACATCATTAGATATTCCAGTCATGACAAATCCCTGTATAAATGAAAAGCAGGAACTTACCAGATAAAGTGCCATAACACTTAAAAGAATCATTCCTATTTTTTCAAAATCAATGCCGCCAGTACCGTTCACCTTTGCCACAAGACCCGAAAACAGCTCTGTAGTGGCTTTGCCAAGAATCTTAGGTCCCCAGATATTAAAGATCGTACCTGCTACTGCAAAAAAGAACATCAGAAAAAATCGGAATTTATACCGTCCCATATAACGAAGGATTCTTTCCATGGATCCCTTAAAGTCCTTGGCTTTTTCTCCTCCATGCATTCCTCTTCCATGGCCCATGTGTCCTCCCATATGACCTCTTCTATTTTCACTCATTTGCCAGTTCCTCCTCTGATAACTGTGACATGGCGATCTGACGATATACCTCACAGTTTTTCATAAGGTCTCTGTGAGTTCCAAGACCTGCCATTCTGCCCTCATCCAGTACAAGGATCTGATCTGCCCCCAGAATAGTACTGATACGCTGGGCTACAATAATCGTTGTAGCATTTTCGGTATGCTCCTTCAATGCCTGTCTCAGAGCCTTATCTGTCTTAAAATCAAGAGCAGAAAAGCTGTCATCAAAGATAAATATCTCCGGATCTCTCGCAATAGCTCTGGCAATGGAAAGTCTCTGCTTCTGTCCACCGGACACGTTCGTACCTCCCTGAGATACAGAAGAATCATAGCCATGCGGCTTTTCTTCAATAAAATCCTGTGCCTGAGCAACTTCTGCGGCCTGTTTTACCTGATCCCGGGAAATATCTGTCTTTCCATACCGGATATTGGAATCAATAGTTCCGGAAAAAAGTACACCTTTCTGGGGAACATAGCCCAGACGGTCTCTCAGATCCTTTTGTGCCATATCCCGTACATCTGTACCATCTACCTTTACCTGCCCCTCTGTTGCATCGTAAAATCTGGGAATCAGATTGATCAGGGTACTTTTTCCGCTTCCGGTACTTCCTATCACAGCAAGGGTCTGTCCTTTCCTGAGCTTAAAGCTGATATCCGTCAGTGCGTTTTCTCCTGCATCCGGATAGGCAAAGGATACATGATCAAATTCTACCGTTCCCGTCTCTTCTGCAGACGGATGAACCGGGTTCTGAGGATCTTCCAGAGAATTCTCTGTTTCCAGAATCTCCACAATACGAAGTGCTGCCACATTTGCTCTTGGAAGCATAATAGACATTGCAGTGATCATCAGGAAAGCCATGATGATCTGCATTGCATACTGAATAAATGCCATCATATCTCCCACCTGCATATTACCGGCATCTACTGCGTGAGAACCATTGTATACAATCAGGACAGAAATTCCATTCATGATCAGCATCATGGAAGGCATCATAAAGGTCATACACCTGTTTACAAACAGATTTGTCTTTGTCAGAATACGGTTTGCATCCTCAAAACGCTCTTCCTCATGTTTTTCCCGGCTGAACGCACGGATTACAGGAATTCCTGTAAGTATTTCACGGGTAACCAGATTCAGTCTGTCAATCAGCACCTGAAGCTTTGTAAACTTCGGCATGGCAATGGAAAAAAGAAGACCGATCAAAACAAGGATCAGCACCACTCCCACACCAAGGATCCAGGTCATAGAAGAATCTGTATCCAACACCCGGAGAACACCTCCGATACCAATGATCGGTGCATACAGTACGATACGGAACATCATAGCCATTGTCTGCTGGACCTGCTGCACATCGTTGGTGCTTCTTGTGATCAGAGACGCTGTAGAAAATTTATTATATTCATTGCTGGAAAATCCAATGACCTTCCGGTAAACATCTCCTCTGATATCATGTCCAAGACTGGCAGCAACCTTTGCAGAAAGAAATACAACCGAGATGGAAGCCGCCATGATCAAAAGCGCCATGAGGATCATCTTAAGACCTGCTTCTCCAATATATCTCATCTGAATCTCATCAATGTCCTCTCCCAAGGCTTCATATTCCATCTGCACATAGGAAACTGCTGCCTGTGTGATGATCGAATCCGGCATTTCTGCAAATTTTTCTCCCATAGTTTCCGCCATCTGTGCTCTTGCCTCTTCCGGCATAGCTGCAATGGCCTGAACCGGATCCGTTCCTTCAGGAATGTGCATTTCTGCCAGCATTTTTTCTGATTCCTCACCGCCGGCAGTAATACCCATAAGGATCAGCATGGGTTTACCAAAGCTTTCGTTCAGTTTCTCTCGGGTTTCTTTATCTATATCTTTATGAAGGATACAGACATCTCCCTCTTCTTTATAGGCATTCTCTATGTCAGAAGCCTCATCCTCACTCATAAACAGTTTCAAATTATCCATAGAGGATTTCCGCAGTTTCCCGGGCACACCGTCTTCAATGCCTTTCTGCTGAATTCCCACATTCACGATCCTGGAAGTGTAATCCGGCAGTGACAGATCACAGTATGCCTGCAGAAACAGCAAGGCAAAGATCAGAACCACATATCCGGCAGATCTTTTCAGATATTTCATTAATTTGATCACTTGTCAGACTCTCCTTTTTCCATAGTTTCCCCTTCGGCATCCTCCGGGATATTATAAATATTTTCTATGATCTGCTCCATAAACCGACGGAACAGACATTTTTCCGTATCAGTAAACCCTTTCTGCACATAGGTTTCATTTTTTTCTACCTGTCTGGCAACAAGTTTCTTCATTTCCTGTCCCTTTTCTGTTAGAAAAACTCTTGTTACTCTCTGGTCTTCCTGATCGTGCTTCCGGCCGATAATACCGGATTTTTCCATACGCTGCACCATGACATTTACTGTCGGCGGCTTCACCTGAAGCTCCTCCGCAATCTCCTTCTGGCTCATATCCTCGTGCTGGGATAAAAGCATGATAAATGGAATCTGCCCCGGATGAATTCCCAGCACAGACATCTGATGAAAGCATTTTGATGCATAAGCCCTATTCAGCTGTACAAATAAATCCTGGAATCCAGTTTCCTCTGATTCTTTTACCGTTTTCATTTTTTACCTCCCATCTTTAATTAGTCGGCTAATTTTATATAATACTCATTTGCACAAAAAATGCAAGTAATTTTTGTGCACTTTACACTTTTTTCACCTTTTGAACACATTATTTTCACAAATTAATCATTAGCTACATAATTATATTTCGCATACATCTGTCCGCATACTCACAGAGAATTTTCTATTAGAGAAAGTCAGCAAAAAATATATTGTTTTCCTGGTAAAAAAGCCGGAGAAACCAGCCCTGTACACAGGGAGTTTCTCCGGCTTTTTTCTTATATAAACTGGTTTGTTGCCTCATCATATTCATAATCGATCGACTTCAGTTTTTCTACCAGTTCATCTTTCTTAAGGCCTCTGCAGGTACAGAGTGCCTCCAGGGATTCATAATAATCCCGAAGCTGTGTGTTTACGTAACTCAGTAAAATTACCGGGTCCTTGGGTATCATCTGTTACCATCCTTTACATTGATAATAAACTTCCCTTCCCGTACATCCAGTTCCAGCGTATCGCCTGCATGGACGTCGCCGGAAAGAATCTTCCTGGCAGCAAGTGTTTCCACATAATTTTGCAGATAACGCTTCAGCGGACGGGCGCCGTATACCGGGTCATACCCATTCTCTACCACATGCTCCTTAGCTGCTTCTGTCAGGGTCAGGGAAAGCTCCTGGTCAGACAGACGCTGATCCAGCTCTGCCACCATCAGGTCTACTATGTTACCAATGTTATCTTTTGTCAAGGGTTTAAACAGAATTATTTCGTCAAGACGGTTCAAAAATTCCGGACGGAAATGTCCTTTCAGGTCATTCATGACCATTTCCTGAGCCTCTGACTTAATCTCTCCATTTTCATCAATTCCATCCAGAAGATACGGAGAACCAATGTTGGAGGTCATGATCAGGATCGTATTCTTAAAATCCACCGTACGTCCCTGAGAATCCGTGATTCGACCGTCATCCAGCACCTGAAGAAGTACATTAAATACATCCGGATGTGCTTTTTCGATTTCATCAAACAACACAACGCTGTACGGTTTCCGGCGCACAGCTTCTGTCAGCTGACCGCCTTCTTCATATCCCACATATCCCGGAGGCGCTCCGATCAGGCGGGATACCGAATATTTTTCCATATATTCACTCATGTCAATACGGACCATATTCTGCTCGTCATCAAAAAGTGTAGCAGCCAGAGTCTTGGCCAGTTCTGTCTTACCTACGCCAGTAGGACCAAGGAACAGGAATGAACCAATTGGCTTGCTGGGATCCTTGATTCCGGCTTTGGAGCGAAGAATCGCATCAGTTACCAGGCGTACGCCCTCATCCTGACCGATCACACGTTTATGAAGCTCATCCTCCAGAGTAAGAAGTTTTGCTCTCTCTCCTTCAGTCAGTCTGGTTACAGGAATACCCGTCCAACGTGAAATGATCCTTGCGATCTCATCATCTGTCACTGCTTCATGCACAAGCTGATGACCGCTTTCTTTTGTATTGCGCTCTTCAATCTCAAGCTGCTGCTGAAGTCTTGGAAGCTCTCCATACTGAAGCTCTGCCGCCTTCTCCAAATCATAACTCTGCTGAGCTTTCTGGATCTGTTTATTTACATCCTCGATCTGCTCACGAAGCTTCTGAAGTTTTTCTACAGAATGTTTCTCGTTATCCCACTGCGCTTTCTGAGTATTAAACACATCCCTCAGATCTGCCAGTTCCTTCTGAAGATCTGCCAGACGTTCCTTACTTAAATTATCCGTTTCTTTTTTCAGTGCAGACTCCTCGATCTCCATCTGCATGATCTTGCGCCTCTGTTCGTCCAGCTCTGTAGGCATAGAATCCAATTCTGTTTTGATCAGTGCGCAGGCCTCATCCACCAGGTCGATGGCCTTATCCGGAAGGAACCTGTCTGTAATATATCTGTGAGAAAGTGTTGCTGCCGCTACAAGAGCGCTGTCTGTGATCTTGACTCCATGGAATACCTCGTAGCGTTCCTTCAGTCCACGAAGAATGGAAATGGTATCCTCCACTGTAGGCTCATCTACCATGACTGGCTGGAAACGACGTTCCAGTGCTGCATCCTTTTCAATATACTGGCGATATTCGTCCAGGGTCGTTGCTCCAATACAATGAAGTTCTCCTCTTGCCAGCATAGGTTTCAGCATATTTCCTGCATCCATGGCACCGTCTGTCTTGCCGGCACCTACGATCAGATGAAGCTCGTCAATAAAAAGGATGATGTTTCCCTCGCTCTTTTTTACCTCTTCAAGAACCGCTTTCAGACGTTCTTCAAACTCGCCTCTGTATTTGGCTCCTGCAACAAGCGCACCCATATCCAGGGCAAAAATCTTTTTATTTTTCAGTCCTTCCGGAACGTCTCCTGCCACGATTCTCTGTGCAAGTCCTTCAATCGCTGCTGTTTTACCGACACCTGGCTCACCGATCAGAACCGGGTTGTTTTTTGTCTTACGGGAAAGAATCCGTACAATATTCCGTATTTCTGCATCACGGCCGATTACCGGATCCAGCTTCTGATTTCTGGCTTTTTCCACCAGATCCTCTCCATATTTATTTAAAGTATCATAGGTTGCCTCTGGATTGTCGCTGACTACCCTCTGATTTCCCCTTACGGTAGAAAGTGCCTGTAAAAATCTTTCCCGGGTAATCCCGAATTCATCAAAGATTTTTTTCATGCTGGGGCTTGGCTGCTTCAGAAGAGACAGAAACAGATGCTCTACTGAAACATATTCGTCTCTCATTGCCTTTGCTTCGTCCTCCGCATTGACCAGCGCTTTGTTCAGATACTGTCCGAACCGCAGATCTCCGCCACTGACCTTTACTCTGGCATCCAGCGCTTTTTTTACTGTGTTTATAAAATATTCCTTATTAATCTCCATCTTTTCGATGAGCTTAAGGATCAGACTGTCTTCCTGGGTCAGAAGTGCATACAGAAGATGCTCCTGTTCTACCTCCTGATTTCCGTATTCGTAGGCGATCTTCTCCAGATCCTGAACAGCCTGTATGGATTTCTGTGTGAATTTACTGATATTCATAGGCTCTCCTCCTCTGTCTATACAAAAAATGATCTCCCCGTATATATGGGGAACGCTGTCGACTTGTTCTATTTCTTATATAACATATCATTTTCTGTTAGCACTGTCAAGAGGTGAGTGCTAATTATTTTGTGAAGAATTTGTGAACGCTACGAGCCATGCAAAATGGTGAAAAAAGACGCCCTGCTAGTTTACTTGCAAAGGCGTCTTTTTTTGCTATTTTATAGGGCGACAGCCCTACAGCGAGGGAATTCTTTCCCAAGCTGTGCATGGCGTAACATTCTCTTTCACACTCGATTTTCTTGGTTTGACCACATTTTTACGACAAATTCTTGGAAAAATATATTTGTCTGATTTTCTTACCACATTTTACGACAACGACTTCTGGTTTATACCACAGCAGGTATGGTTTCCGGCAGATTCATTTTAGCATTGTTCTCACCCAATCTGATACATCCCGTATGACGAAGGGTATGTGATGAAATAGGAGGCATCAACTCCGGCTCTCGCTTCTCTTCTTCTACCAATTTGCTTTCTTTCTTATTATAAGCATTAACAATATTTTTCAGAAAGCTATTCACTCCCGCCGGCATGATCGGACATCCATGCTTTGTATTGAAGATAAATCCACTACGTCCACCGATCTCCACCTTACTCTGTAAGCCAAGCATCAGGTTCAGCTCTCTCTGTTTACGGAACGCATCATATACCATCTGTGTCATAGGAATATCTCTGATTCCTGCATCCATTTTGGTTTCTGAATCATGGAAACAATATCCTTCATCACCTTCATAATACACAAGCTGTCCACCTACATGGATCTCCCGATTCTTCATATCCACATCTGACCAGGTTAAGCCGGTGGTTTCACTCACTCTCAGGCAAGCCCCAAACATAACCTACATCATTGGAAGATGATGCTTATACACATTACTCTGTTCAACAAACTTCAGTAGTTTTTCCTGCTGTTCCAGCGTCAGTGCTTCTTTCTCTTTTGCCGGAGTCCCATAATCTCCAAGTGTTCCTGTTACCGGATTTTTGCGGATAATCCCATCTTCCACTGCCAGTTCAAAACTGGGATTCAGTAAGCCATAAAGACCTTTGATTGTACTGTGTGCCAGTCCTCCATCTGACAATGCGGAAAAGAACGTTCTTACGTGAGACGTCTTAAAATCCACAACACGAATATTTCCCAAAGTATTTCGTATCCGGTAATCCCACATACGGATATATTTTTTTTCGTTCTTTCCTTGATATTCTTTGTTGCCATATATCGCTCAAACAATGTATTTACGGTCAGCTTCTTGACTGATGCATCTGTAATAAGCAGCTCATCCATATCCTTATTGATCTTCTTTTCCATTTCTCGCAGACTCGCCAGATCAGCTGCATAAACCGAATTACGTTTTCCGGTAATTTCATCCTTGTAGCGATACTCATAACGTCCATCCGGACGCTGGTATTCACCTGTTTTTAAATTTCTGCCTTTATTATCTTTTCTTGCCATATCAATCATTCCTTTCACTTCATTTTTCGTTATTCGGAATGATTTTTGTCCTGTCGACATCAGTTTTTACTGCCTGATATCTGCTCACAGATTAACATAATATTTTATGATTTCCAAGGGTAAATTCCTGCAAAATGCTAATTTTTATTTGCCTGTTTTACAGGAATATTTTCCCTTTTTTACTTTTCATTCCGAAGGAAAGTTGTTGTATTTTATCTTCTAATCTTTCATTACACTGCCATTGCATCAAGATATTTTTTTTATCTTATCCACGTTATAAAGAACACGTCTTCCAATAATCTCTCTTGCTTCTGCATAGTCTGCAATTTTCTTTGCAGTTACTTCTCCGCAGGATAACATTGCCATTAATCTTTCAATATCTACCGTTAGACGGTTCTCAGCCTTATACTCTGTTGTTTTTCTCATGATGCACATACCTCCTTTCCTCCGTATTCTTCTGCATCACCTCCCAGACAGCGGTTATGCCCGTTGTCAGTACATCTACTTTTTGTTTGGATTTCTTACGATGATTTTCCATTTTGTTCGGCGTGTTGGCTTCCATTTGTATATGGCGGTGTCAACGTTACAATCGACCTCTATCAGAAATCTTTCTGAATACTGACAGCTTCTTCTCAAGCATACCAGCCGTTGCCGGAGCATCTTCGGTTTCCACATACTACTCTCTGATACAGCGGTGGAATCCTGTGTTACCTTTAAGCCCGAAAGGCACCCATACAGCTCATTCAATTTTCAAGGTTCAATAATCAAAAGTTTGTAAGTATACATTTTTGTACCTGTTTTGATTTAATGCCATTATATCCCCCGTTACTGCTAATGTCAATAGCACTTCATGCGTTTTGGGTTCTTTTTTGTACTCTTTTTTATTGATTTTCTGCTAGTTTGTGTTATAATATGGACAAATAGTTATTCATTTCTTGATTTTACTATCTTCATTGGATGTTTATCAGGGCTACTGCAGAGGTGACTTTATGAATTTTAATCTGAAACTTAAAAAAATCCGGACATTCCGGAAAATGACACAAAAAGAACTGTCAGAGAGGATCGGACTGACCGATCAGCATAGAATTGTACAATATGAAAAAGGGGTTCGTGTTCCGAAAAAAGATCTGGTTGATAAAATGGCTACGGCTCTTGATGTCAACCCTTATACCCTCTATGATACCGCTGGGCGTGACGCTTCCGAAATGATGGAACTGCTTTTCTGGCTGGATGAATTTAATCCATCTGCCCTGCATCTGTTTCTTCCTCGGAAATTTCCTGGTGAAAAATGCAATGAAGTAGCAGACACTTCCGTTTACTATCACGACAATGATAGCTGGCCTGCCTATGCTCCTGTCTGTATGTGGTTTGATTATGGGGTTCTGAATGATTTTCTGAAAGAATGGGTGGTTCGAATGGATGAACTGAAATCCGGTAAGATTACCAGAGATGAATATTTTGAATGGAAAATCAACTGGCCGCAGACTTGTGATGGATGTGGAAAATATGAGCCTAAGAAGCAATGGCTCTCTGTAAAATCAAAACTCAGTGAAACTTAAATTATGCCCAATATGGAATATACTTTTTATACCTTGGTGCAGTATCTGGATCCATTACTTTAATATTCATAATCTCTTAATCGTTCTACGATAGAGCGATTTCCTGCAAGTTTTTTATAGGATATGTGTACGAAGCTCTCTATGAGCGTTGCACGCTTCGTTGTGCAGTACCGCATTGCAATTTTTCTTTGCCGTCGTGCGGCAGAATGAAGTTATATTCTTTACTTATATACTATATGAAAAATTTGTAGATTTTATAAAGATTTGAAAAAACAATGAGCGATACCGCAGTATCGCCCTCTAATTTCTTAATATGGAATTTTAATTATTACCTGTGCGCCGCCAGTCTTTTTAGAATTGCTTAAAACAAGCTGCCCGCCATGTTGCTTGATAATGTTGCTTGTGATATAAAGTCCCATACCAAAGTGCATATTAGAAGTACGGCTTTTGTCGCCCATGAAAAACTGTTCCTGTGCATGATGTAGGGCCTCCGGCGTGAAGCCGCCTCCCTCATCCGTTATAGATATATGCAAAAAGCAGTCAGTTTTTTGCACCGTTACATAAATTGTCCCCTGTGGTGGAGAATAGTCTAACGCATTGCTTATCACGTTCATAATTGCACGTTCCAACAGCAGCTTATCCGCCTTGAGTGTACCCAGGTTAACCCCCGTTTCCAGTTGCAGACAAATTCCTTTGGTAAGGCATAAAGAGCTTGTCTGCGCTTCAATCTGGCCCATGTAATCAGCTATATCAAATTTCTCCAAATGAAGCTGATGCCCGGCGATTGTCCGGGAAATATCAATTAACGCTTTAATATAAATGCCTATCCGCTCGGAGCTTTCAGTGATATAACCCGCATATAGACGTTGTACGTCGTCAAGCTCCGTTTCATTTATCAAATCAATATTTCCTTGAATGACGGTCAGAGGTGTTTTCAAATCGTGAGCGAGTGCTGCAATCTGTTCTCTCTGTAACTGTTCCGCGTTCCATTGCTTCTCTAAAGATATTTTCAGATTATCTTTCATATTTGCAAAAGAACAAAGTACATCCTCAAATTCTTTGATTTTTGAATGTCCCACTTCAAAATCAAGATTTTGTTCTGCTACCTGCCTTGTCGCTTCAAAAAGTGGGGAGAGCTGCGTCCTCATATTTTTTGCAAACTTCGCTGTCAATATCACGCATACTGCAATACAGTTGATTGCTATAAAAATATAAAGTAGAATTTCCGGTGAGGGAAAATGCTCATAAAGCCATTCATTTGTAAACTGTGAACCTATGTAATATTGCAGCACTACATATTCATTTTCGCGGGTCACAAGCAAATACTGTTTGTTGAGGTTTGTATTTATCTTCCCGGATATTGCGTATTCCATAGCCCGGTCCAAATCGTCGCCCTCTAAGGTCGTTTCCGTCACTTGATAATTTTTATCCAGCACCAAATATTTACAGCCCATAGGAAGCTGCACATCTGCCAAATCTGGCGTTGCGGCAATAACAGGGGCAAGGTTTTTTGTGCTGCGTTCTGAATAATCTGCATAGGTAATAAGCCCTGTACTGGTTCCAGCTAAAATAAGACTGAATGGTATTGCCACCGCACCTATTAGTCCAATCAGCAGCATACATAAGAATTTCCAAAAAGACACTTTCAGTGATGTTGTTTTTTTCATTCCCATTTATACCCAATCCCCCATACTGTCGCTATCGGCTGAATATCCAGTTTGTTCAATTTTGACCGGATATTCTTGATATGAGTAGAAATTGTAGAATTATCACTGTCGCCCTCTAAGCTGAAAACAGCTTCGTAAATTTGTTCTTTTGAAAATACCTGTCCTTTATTCCTTGCAAGATATTCACAAATCAGATATTCGCTTTTCGTTAAGGCAACAGGCGTGTTATCTACCCGTAATTCTTTTGCAGATAAATCAATTTTTATACGGTCAAAGGTAAGTGCGGTATGTCGTTCCCTACGTTCACGCCGTAAGTGGGCGTTTACTCTTGCCCGCAATTCTGCAATGCGAAATGGTTTTGTCAGATAGTCGTCTGCTCCCAGACCAAGCCCAAATGTGATGTCATGCTCCATTGTCTTTGCTGTTAGAAAAAGAATAGGACAGTCTACAAGGGAACGAATTTTATCACAATAGGAAAAGCCGTCTACATCTGGCATCATAATATCCAGTATAATCAAGTCATATCTGTTCAGCTTATCAAGCGGTACTTGTGCGGCAGAGGTATAAGTGGTCACGAAATGTCCGTCCTTTTGCAGCCCGTTTTTGACAAGCTCTAAAATAGCCCGTTCATCATCAATCATAAGGATCGCCGCCATATTGTTGCCTCCTTTCGTTGTCCTTTTTAGTATAGCACAAGCTACAAGGGCAGGAAAGCTGTCATTGTCGCTTTGCAATATAGTAGTTATTATTTACCTCGACCGCAACCGCTTCCGCTTTATCGGTTCCGTAAATCTCATAGACATCTGTGTAAAACCAATACTCTCGCCCCTGTCCGGCATTTTCCCCGTACCAGTCAATCTTGCTTAAATCTTCTTTTGACAAAGGGATTTTCGTTTCTGTATCGAATGTAACACTTTCAGCAAGAATATCAATGTAGCTGCCTAATTCATCATCTGATACCATATCAGACGTTACTTGATAAACCGTCCCGCCCCAAAGAAGCTGTGTCGCATTTTCTGGATTGACTTCAAAGCTGTCATTTATAGATTCTTTTGTTTTCTTAAAATCAAAAATAGTGTCGCTATCTTTGACATTTTCGCTGATAACAGCTTTATGATACCCTCCGTTTACATCTACAATAAGATAATCGTCTGCGTTAGGAGCCGCATATACATTGAGAAAAGGAATAATGTAAGCGGCTTCTGGTGCTTTCTCCGCCAAATCCGCTAAGGATTGAAAAGTCACCGTTTCAACGTTTTCTTGCAACAATATTTTTCCGTTCTCGTCTATGGCGGCAAGCTGCCGGATATATCCAATCCATTCTCCAAGCCCGCCATTTGATACGGTATCTGCCAAAATGGTGTGATCGTTACCTTTATAGGAAAAACGTGTTACGTTTTCCGTATTCAAATAGCATTGTTCCTTGTCACTGGAATATTCTTCGATTTTGTCCTGTAAAGTACAGCCTGCAAGAGCCACACAAACGATAAAGGTAAACAGCAGAAGTATCATTATTTTTTTGCTTTTATTCATAATTTTTTCGTCCCTCCCAATGAGAAAACCATAATAAGGTCAGCAATAAGCCGCCTGTCGTTAATGCTGCAATCCATATTTTTTCTGTTCCATAGTTGAAAATTTGTCGGCTCAAAATATACTTTACCCAATTCATAGACCATGAAAAGGGAATGTACCTCGCTATGCCTTTTAGTTCGATATTGCTATATAAGATACATTGCAGACTTTCAAACACGCCCCAAAACAGGGATAGCCCTAATCCAAATTTGAAGCTAAGGAACAGGTGCAAGATGTATATTATCAAATTACAAAATGCCATCCCGGCGGCGGCTCCAATCAACATTCCAAGCTGCACTGTATCAGCCATTCCCAAAAGATGTATGCCACTCACAAATAACAGGAGCAGAAAGAACAATGCAAATACCCCCGAACCATAAAGATAAGTTAATTTTGCAAGCATATTTTTGTATCTGTTTGGTACAGCAAGCAGCGTTTGGAAGTGTGAAGCCTTTTCTTCCAGTGCCACGTTCAGACCGACAATAACGCTTATCAACAATGGAAAAAACGTTGTTGTAATTTCCAATATCATTTTGAGCTTTTTACTATCTGCTGTGCTGCCATACTGGGAATAGTAAGCAAGAAATAACAATGCCCCCATAACGGGTATACAAAAATGAATAGCCCAAAACGATGTATGCTTCGTTTTTTCCTGTTCAGAACGAACCGCATAAATAAAACCCATTTCCGTCTACCTCCCTTTGGAAAAATCCTTTGCGTCGGCATAGGATAAAATAAGAAACAAGAATATAGACAACGAAATGGAAATCATAATGGCTATAGAAAATCCACAATTCCCCACATAAGTTCCGTTTATTTCAATTCCCATAAGTGGCTCTGCCAGTTTTGCTGCCCAACAATACGGTACAAACCACCATGCTATTGTATTTCCTAATGCGGCAGCAGTAGATAGAACAATCCCAAGTATTGTATTTAACGCAATCGGCACAAACATTCCCGTTTTGCGTGCTAAGTACAGACACAAAGGGATTTGCCAGACAGACGCAAGGATAATTCCGATACTTCCTGTAATGCTGTGTAAAAGAGAATATACTGCCGTTGCCGGAGCAATGATATTACTGATAGAAATAAGCAATGCTAAAAATATTGCTGAAACAAGCAGTTTTTCGACTAAGATAATGCCCTTGGCAAATTCAAATCTCGAAAGGTTTACAGGCATAGAAAATACCGAATAGTATTTCCCGGCGTTTTCTTCTTTTCTGTGTGACAAAGAACACAAAATTGCGATTGCTCCCGGAAGCAGGAACGCATACCACCAGTAAAGCGTCATGTACTGATACCCCATAAATCCACCCATAAGCCACGCAAAAATAGCCGTAATTAGCGGAACAATAAAAATCAGTTTGTTCGATATTGTCCTCTTGAATTTCAAATGTTCTGATTTTAGATAGTCCATGTCTTAACCCTCCCTGTGATTGCTTTTTACAACGTCCATAAAAAGCTGTTCCAAATTTTCGTTTGCATTAAGTTTCCCCTCATAGCCTAAGACGCCGCCCGCAATAATGCCGATGTGGTCAGCGGTCTGTTGTATCTCAGAGAGAATATGACTTGATAAAATAACGGTAATACCCTTTGCAGGAAAGGAACGGATAAGCTCTCTAAATTCTTCAATCCCAATCGGGTCAAGCCCGTTGGTTGGTTCATCAAGTATGAGCAGTTTCGGGTTGTTTAGTAATGCAACTGCAATTCCAAGACGCTGTTTCATACCAAGAGAAAACTGTCCGGCTCTTTTCTTGCCTGTTTCCGTCAGCCGGACGATTTGCAGCACTTCGTCAATCTGCTTATCTGTCAGCCCTAAAATAGTAGTCCTTACTTTCAGATTTTCATAGGCGGTCAAATTTTCATAAAGCGGCGGCATTTCAATTAACGCTCCGATATGATTTAAGTCGCTGCGTTTCCATGCGTGACCGTCAAACTCAATACTCCCAGATGTGGGTCTCAAAATACCTGTTATCATTTTGAGTGTTGTAGATTTTCCAGCTCCGTTTGGTCCTAACAATCCATAGACGGAATTTCTTTCAATGTTCAGCGATATGTTATTTACGGCTGTCTGCCCGTTGAACGATTTGCAGAGATTTGTTGTTTTCAAGATTATACTCATATTTTGTACTGTCCTTTCTTTTGATTATGCTAAAAGGATAGCTACAAATTTTGAAGATTTAATAAAGAAAATAGAATTTCCCTGAATACATAATGAGAAATATTTGGGTCAATGATAGGAAATGTATAGACATATCCAACAAGAGAGGGGAACAGTAAAATGTAACTGGGTGAATGAATATGGCAAAAAGACCAGTAGAAAATACGACTTACCATGCCCCTGTCTGCCATTCTCTTTGCAATATTCCTCATACATATGGAACACTTCACTTCGTTTCAGACGTTTTCCTTTGGTACGCACCAATGACTCATCAATAAAAGCACAGATACTGTCAGATGACCGCTGTACCTCTCTTACACATTCTTTACTGTGTTCGCTTTCCGTGAACTTTCCCTGTTCGTACAGATTTTTCAATGCAATCATCGCCATATGAATCGCATAATCAGATTCTGCCTGTACCTTTTCCTTTAAGTGCAGATCTTTTTCACCACTTTTTACTACCCGGTTCATATCAAGAATCAGTAGTCTACGATAAAAAGCATCTGACTTGACCTCAAAATTTTGCGGCATTTCATTGGTAGAAAAAAGTAGCTTTGCATAAGAGTGAAAATGAATTGCATCCTGTCCTTTTTTCTCATAAATCAGTGTGTCCTCACCGACTGCTTTCTTTAATACATCTGTGTTCTCCATTGCCTTGCAAGGAATATCCGCACAGGCATTTAACAGCTTTCCATACATTCCAGTCGCATAGAATCGTTTATTTAAATCCTGTAAAAAAATGCTGGACATATTGGTGATTCCAACTACATGCTGAATCAGCGATACTGCCACAGACTTTCCAGTTCCACAATTTCCTTTCAGTGTAAGAAATTTTTGAAACTGCGTATCCTGTGTCATGCAGTATCCAAAATACTCCCAGAATGTCTGCTGTTCTTCTTTGTTAGGAAGAGACGATGCCAGATACTTTTTAATATTTTCTCCACCTTGTAACACCTGCTCACAATCCTCTGGATAATAGGGAAATGGAATCTGATTGATTGTCAGATAATCAGGATTGTGTTCCAGCATTTCACCCGTAACCGGATCATAATATCCATTTTTGAAATTGATCCACCGCACAGGTTGTTTATTTAGTTCATATGCCTCTTGGTGAACTTTTGGCTGTGTGATCAGTAGATTATAGATTCTTTTGATCACTCCACTCTGTACCTGGTCACGATAAATCAGCTTCTGGATACGGTATTTCATTCTTACCCCATCATGGTCTTCCAGGAAAACACCATGCTCATAATAATACGGTGTGATTCCTACCACAAAAACTGAACATTCTCCACCAGATAATCTACAAACTCCATGTCCCGGACACCTTTCACATTTCCTTTCGCATCAAATAAATGAAACCGGCTCAGTTCCGGTTCTTCTTTTGGATCTCGCTCAAATCGAAGAATATACTGTTCCAGTAATTTCTCAACTTCTTTCTGATTATCCAGTTTGCCAAGATACTCTTTCTCTTTGAACAAATGCCAGCCTGCTTTTTCATCAAGACCAGCGTCTTTGAAAAATGTCTGTAACTTATCATTCATCCACTTCACCGTACAGGCAGTCACATAATGATAGGCACTCTGACAGCTTCCAGTAAACTGAATAGATCTCATTTCCTCTATAAAAGAATCTGCACTGAAATAATATCCGTCATCTTCCTGCACCAGACAAAGTGCCTGATAACCTGACATCACAATATTCAACGCTATATCCTGATTGTCCACCAAAAAGATATAGGTCTGTGCTGTCTCTTCTGGATTGGTTTCCATATAATGCTTCAAAACCTTCTTGTTCAAACTTATCACTTCCTTTCAGGCAAAGAAAAAGACGCAAGTCACATTTCTATGACTCACGCCCTTTTACAAATCTTTTTTCAATAAATATCTAATTTTTGTTCAATATAAGAAAATCCCCTATTTTCTTCTTTAACTTTCCATATCAGATTGAACAGATTCCATTGCCTTATACTCCTTTTTTAGTTCTTTCAACAGTTCCTCTTCTGTAGGCAAATAAAGCTTGTATTTTGAAGCAAACACCTGTGTCTCACCTTCTGGCAATGTATAACGCACAACTGCATCACTTTTATCTGCACAAAGCACAATACCAATTGGAGGATTATCCCCCTCATTCATCAGTTCTCGCTCATAGTAATGCACATACATCTGCATTTGTCCTAAATCTTGGTGTGTAAGATCGCCAATTTTCAGATCTATAAGCACGAAACATTTTAAAATATAATTATAAAAAACAAGATCTATTCTAAAATGTCGTCCATCGAACGTAATTCTCTTTTGCCTAGCTACAAAAGAAAAACCTCTTCCCAACTCTAGTAAAAACTTTTGCAAATGTGTTATAAGTGCCTGTTCCAGATCACTTTCATAAAAATCATCATTGGGAGACAATCCAAGAAATTCCAACACATATGGATCACGAATAATATCTTCAGGTGTTTTTTCTGGTTCCAATGTTTGAATCTCCTGTGCAACATTTTCTTTATTCTTACTTGATAACAATCTCTCATAGAAAAATGTATTAATCTGTCTTTCTAACTGACGAGTACTCCATTGAGATTTTACTGCTTCATCCATATAAAATTGTCTTGCATTGTCATTTTCCACTCGCATTAAAAGTCGATAATGTGTCCAACTCAATTCGCTACGCAGTGCGTAGCCATTTGGAAAAATCAGATAAAACTGTCTCATATTTTTTAAATTTGCGACCGTAAAACCTCTTCCAAAATCCTGTGTCATCTGCTTCGATAATTCTTTGAGTAAACCTGTCCCGTATTCGGCACGTTCTTCTCCATTTTGTTCTTCCACAATAGACTTTCCAATTTGCCAGTAAGCTTCCACCATAGCAAAATTGGCTGTCTGATAAACTTTGTTTCTCGCATTTGTGAGTATTTTCTTAATTTCACTATAAAACGCTCTATCCATCGGAACGACCTCCTTTTAATAATTTTTGCAACAATATCACAACTTTTACAACTCGAAATGTCAATCTGACATTTCAAGTTTCTTCTATAATCAGCTCTTCTAGTTACTTGGATTTTATGGCTTTATTTTACCCTATTTTATACATTCTGCCCACTGTAATCTTGATTTTTAATGTTTAAACCCAATGATGAGGTCGCAATCCACGACCTCATCACCTTCATTTAAACATAAATCAATTCCTTGAGAATAATCTCTTCCGCAATTGCTCTGTGCTGATTAGC
>JAPFCU010000043.1 GCA_026169535.1 Blautia sp. | reverse complement strand
GTTTTGTGTAACGCCCAAAAATCGAAAATTTCAGGGGTAATCAAAAGAGCTTTTTCAGGCAAAAGAAAACACCGGAGAAGCCCATAAAATAAGGCTTTCCGGTGTTCCCAACCATTTAGTCGAAGCGACAGGATTTGAACCTGCGGCCTCTGCGTCCCGAACGCAGCGCTCTACCAAACTGAGCCACGCTTCGTTTTATTTATCAGTCACAACTCGCGACTGCAAGAATTATTATATGCATTTCAGATGTATTTGTCAACACTTTTTTTAAAAAAGTTCAAAAAAACATCCTAAAAATATTCTCTCTGTTTAAAAAAACACAAAAACACCTGCAAATACAGCAAAATCCGTTGAAATCCCTGCCCTTTTAAGCTATATTAAAATCACAATACCAAAAAGGGGTAAATTTTATGGACTTAAAAAGCATCAGCACACACTGTACCCGGGCAGAGTTTGTAGGAACTGCAGTTCTGGACACCATTGGACTGGTAATCTCGGGCATTGATGATACACTTCTTCAAAAAATGAATATCGGCACACGCTATCATACACTAGGTCTTTTCAGCTCCCGTACCGGAGCAGCCGGACAGATCACTGCCATTGATGATGCCGTAAAAGCCACTAACACAGAAGTTCTCTCCATAGAGCTTCCCAGAGATACCAAGGGCTGGGGAGGCCATGGAAACTATATTGTTCTCGGAGGAAATGATGTTTCCGATGTACGCCATGCCGTAGAACTTGCTCTGGAGCTTACCGGAAAATATGCCGGAGAGCTTTATATCAGCGAATCCGGACATCTGGAATTTGCTTTTTCTGCAAGCGCAGGGCCAGCTCTCCAGAAAGCGTTTCATGCGGAACCAGGACAAGCCTTTGGTTTTATGGCAGGTTCTCCTGCTGCCATTGGTCTTGTTATGGCCGACACTGCTATGAAAGCTTCTGCTGTAAATATCATCAGCTATATGACGCCGGATATCGGAACCAGCCATTCCAATGAAGTGATCCTTGCGCTTTCCGGAGACGCCAGTGCCGTAAAGGAAGCAGTTCTTGAAGCCCGCCAGATTGGCCTGGAGCTTCTGATCGGAATGGGAAGCTACCCGCAGATTCCGGGAACTCCTTATCTGTAACCATCTCACTTTCCTAGGCAGTTTTTCAGCTCATGCAGACAATTTTACAGCTTTCAAAAAAATGGTGCATCCTGTTTTACTCAGGCTGCACCATTTTTTTACTTCATTATTTAATTTAACTGATACACATCCGCATACTGAAGTCCGAAGCTCAAAGCCTCTGCATGGCTGTCAAAATAAATATCCACATGACCATACGGTGTTCCTAAATCCTCTACCGTATATACAGTTCCGTTGATCAGCAGCTGGGTTCCAAATGGAACTCCCGCCATAGCTACTGTATGTCCTGAAGTCGGCATAGCTCCGCTTGCTGTTGCATTTCCCGCAGTTCCGCAGCACTGGGCACAGTTACAATATGCTGTAAGCGTAAAGTTTCCAAGATATGTGCCTTGTCCGGAATTCGACGGATCAGAAGAAATGTCAGAACTTCCGGCATTTTCAGATGTATCTTCCGATATGCCGGCATCCTCTTCCGGTGCTTCTTCTTCCACGATCACATCACTGCTTGAAGAACTGCTTTCAGAATCCATGGTATCTGTTTCCGGATCAAACTCCGGCAGCTCCTCAGCAGTCTCCTCGGTTTCTTCCTGCTCCTGTGCGGCAGCTGCTTCCGCTGCCGCCTGCTCTGCAGCTGCCTGAGCCATCAGAGAAGCAATACTGTTATCAGCGCTGTTCACCTGCGCCATAAGGATACTTGCTTCTTCCTGGCTGGCACTGATCTGGCTGATATAAGAATTAATGCTGTCATTTGTTACTGAAACCAGTTCCTGCACCTCCTGCTGTCTGGCATTCTTTTCATTCAGAAGTGCAGTAATGGATTTAGATTCTTCTACAGCCTTTTCTTCATGCTGCTGAATGTTTTTCTGAGTTGCCTCATATTCCTTCAGCATGTTACGGTCATATTCAGACATCATGGAAATATTATTTGCCTGATTCAGGAAATCAGCCAGGCTCTCAGATGCCAGAAGAGTCTCAAGCATAGAACTTCCGCCTTTTTCATACATGTAGACAATACGAAGTTTCATGGCTTCATACTGATCTTCTGCTCTTTTTTTCGCCTTTGCCAGTTCCAGCTGAATCTTTTTCAGTTCATCTTCTTTCTCAGCCGCCTCAATACTAAGCTGGGAAATACTGTTTGTCAGTTCATTATATTGTGCATCCAGTTCTGCCATATAGGATTCCAGTTCCTGCTTCTTGTCCTCAAGACTGCTGATATTTGCCTGGGTCTGAGCAAGTCCTGCCTGAGCTTCCTGCTTCTGGGCCTGTGCCGCTGCAATCTGATCTTCTGTGGAAGCAAAAACCCCTGTTTCCATAGATATCACCAAGGCTCCGGTCAGCATCAGTGAAAGAACTTTCTTCATACTCATAAAAACACCTCGTCATTTTTTTCGTAGGACAAGTATAACAATATCTCGAAGAAAAATCAATACTTTTATTTTATTTTTGTAACAAGTATGTAATATTTGGAGTAAAATCACAAAAGAAAAGAGATTCTAAAGCCAGATAATCTTCATTATCATGGGTTTCAGAATCTCTCTTTTACTAAAACATTGCGTTTTTATTACAGATATCCGGTGTTATTCTGCTGCTGTCTCTTCCTGTTCGTCCGTCTCGCTCATAACTTCCTGATACTTATCCAGGATCAGTGTCTGGATCCTGTCTCTTGTAGCTGAATTGATCGGATGTGCAATATCACGGTATTCGCCATCTGCTGCTTTACGGCTGGGCATTGCAATAAACAATCCCTTTTCTCCTTCGATCACCTTGATGTCATGTACTACAAATTCATCATCGATGGTAATAGAAACTACCGCCTTCATTTTTCCTTCTTTTGCAACCTTTCTCACGCGTACATCTGTAATATTCATCTTTTTCTGCCCCTTTCATTTTACGTATATATTGCGATCTAAAAATCCTCAGATCACGTATCGTTCATTTTTTTCGACTACGATCTTTACCTCTCCGTCATTTGCACAGTAATTAGAACCTGCACGAATGGTATCTCTGCTTTCCACAATACAATTTTCTATATATGTATTGTCTCCCAGGTATACTCCATTGAGGATCACAGAATTTTTGATCACACAGTTGTTGCCTACAAAAACATCTTTAAACAGCACCGAATTCTCAACTGTTCCATTGATGATGCAGCCACTGGCAACAAGACTGTTCTTCACCACTGCACCTGCATTATATTTTGCAGGAGGAAGGTCATCTATTTTTGTTTTTACAGCAGGCTCCTGACGGAAGAAATAATTTCGGATCTCCGGATCCAGGAATGCCATATTTGTCCTGTAATAAGCATCTGCTGTAGAAATATTGCTCCAATAGGAATCAATCTTATATCCATAAATACGTTTCAGATTTTTGTATCGGATCAAAATATCATTAACAAAGTCATGTCTTCCCTCCTGGGCAGTCCGCTCCAGAAGTTCGATCAGCTGTCTTCTGCGGATTACGTAAATACCCGTAGATACTGTATTATAAGACGAGACGATAGGTTTTTCTTCAAATTCCTCAATACGGCAGTCCTCATTCATACGCAGCACACCAAAACGCTCCACCTCGCTCTGGTCTTTGCACTCTGTACAAACTACGGTAATATCCGCCCGTTTGGCTATATGAAACTCCAGAACCTTATTATAATCCAGCTTATAGATACCGTCACCGGAAGCAATCACCACATAAGGCTCATGACTGTTTTTTAAAAATGCAATATTCTGATAAATAGCATCTGCAGTTCCCTGATACCACAGACTGTTTTCTTTCGTGATCGTAGGTGTAAACACAAACAGTCCGCCCTGCTTTCTGCCAAAATCCCACCATTTTGAAGAACTCAGGTGTTCATTCAGGGATCTTGCATTATACTGAGTCAGAACAGCAACCTTCTGTATATGAGAATTAGCCATATTACTCAGAGCAAAGTCAATGGCACGGTAGCTTCCTGCCACCGGCATAGCCGCAATGGCTCTTTTATTAGACAGTTCCCTCATACGGTTGTTATTTCCGCCTGCCAGAATAATCCCAAGTGCTCTCATGCCTTATCACCATCCTTCGCCTTAATATTCTGTCCGCTTTTCAGTATTCCCTCTGGATAGTCCTCCGGTACAGTTACACCGGAAATGGCTGTATTTTTACCAATTTTTACATTATCCGGAATCACACTGCGCTCCCCTACTGTTGCAATGCCAAAGGCATAGACAGATGGCTTCAGCACATTCGGAGCCTCTTCACCACATCCAAGAGTCACATTTTTGCCTATATGAACGTCCTCTGCAACAATGGCTTTATCCATTACTGTGCCTTCCTCTATTACAGAATTCCTCATAATAATAGAATCCCTTATCACACAGTTTTTGCCTATAACAACATTCGGTCCGATTACGGAACGATGTACTTCTCCATAAATTTCTGCGCCCTCTCCAATCAGGCACCTGTCCGTTACCGCATCTGCAGATACATACTGCGGCGGAATGATATCTCCTTTTGTATAAATTTTCCAGAATTCCTCGTAAAGATTAAATTCCGGTATAATATCGATCAATTCCATATTGGCTTCCCAATAGGAGCCAAGTGTCCCTACATCCTTCCAGTAGCCATTGTATTCATAAGCAAAAAGTCTTTGGCTCTTTTCTTTACAGTATGGAAGGATATGCTTTCCAAAATCACAGCTGCTCTGCTCCTTCAGTGCAATAAGCGCCTCTTTCAAAACCGGCCAGCTGAAAATATAAATCCCCATAGAGGCCAGATTGCTGCTTGGTTTTTCCGGTTTTTCTTCAAACTCTGTTACCCGTCCTGTCTCATCGGTCACCATAATACCGAAGCGGCTTGCCTCCTCGATAGGCACCGGCATACATGCAATGGTAATATCTGCCTTATTTGCCTTATGGAAATCCAGCATTACCTCATAATCCATCTTATAGATATGATCTCCCGAAAGTATCAGAACATAATCCGGATTATACTGTTCCATATAATCAAGATTCTGAAAAATGGCATTAGCTGTTCCTGTATACCATTCACTGTTGGTACTTTTTTCATAAGGAGGCAGTACTGTAACACCGCCTTCGTTCCGGTCCAGATCCCACGGAATACCGATTCCAATATGAGTGTTCAGGCGCAAAGGCTGATACTGGGTCAGAACACCAACTGTATCAATACCAGAATTGATGCAGTTGCTCAGCGGAAAATCGATAATCCGGTACTTTCCGCCAAAAGCGACAGCCGGTTTAGCAACCTTCTCTGTCAACACACCAAGTCTGCTGCCCTGACCGCCAGCTAGAAGCATGGCAATCATTTCTTTTTTCATCATCATGCATTCACCCCTTGTATGTTATGATTTTCCATTATACCATACTTCACTATATTAGTGAACATTTTTTACAATAATTTAGCTTTATATTTACTTTTTTTGGAGTAATTGCACATGTTTTTACTATGTTTTATCATGTACCGCTTCTTTCCTTAATCCTTCAATTTAAGAAAGACTTTTCATTTTATACGGTTAGGGTTATAATAGGAACAGATTCATAAATGAAAATGAACAGGAGAATAATATTATGTATCAGATAGACTTCCATAAACCGCTTTTCATCCACTTTATCGGAATCGGCGGTATCAGTATGAGCGGTCTGGCGGAAATCCTTCTTGAAGAAGGTTTTACCGTTTCCGGATCCGATGCAAAGGAAAGCAGCCTTACCAGACTTCTGGAAGAAAAAGGAGCAAAAATTTTCTATGGACAGCGCGGCTCCAATATTGGTCCCGACGTGCAGGCAGTGGTCTACACAGCCGCTATCCATCCGGATAATCCTGAATTTGCCAGAGCAAAGGAATTAAATCTTCCTATGCTCACAAGAGCTGAGCTTCTGGGACAGATCATGAAAAATTATGACACTCCCATCGCAGTAGCCGGTACTCATGGAAAAACAACTACCACCTCCATGCTTTCACATGTACTTTTGAAAGGAAACTGTGACCCTACGATCAGTGTGGGCGGAATCCTGCCTGTCATTGGCGGCAATATCCGTGTAGGTCAGTCAGAAACTTTCCTGACAGAAGCATGTGAATATACCAACAGTTTCCTCAGCTTTTTCCCTAAGATCAGCATCATCCTGAACATTGATGCTGATCACCTGGACTTTTTTAAAGATATTGACGATATCCGCCGGTCTTTCCGAAAATTTGCAGAGCTTCTTCCGGAAGACGGCGCACTGATCATCAATGCGGATACTCCGGAATACCAGCAGATCACCAAAGATCTTTCCTGCCGTGTGATCACCTACAGTCTGGAACACAATGCTGATTATACAGCTTCCGATATCACTTATGATGAATTTGGACATGGTTCCTTTACGGTTTCCTTCCAGGGACATCCTCTTGGCACCTGTACCCTTCAGGTTCCCGGAATCCACAATGTATCCAACGCCCTTTCTGCAGTGGCAGCAGCTCAGCTTCTGGATCTCTCCTGGGATGTGATCGCAGAAGGACTGAACAGCTTCACCGGAACTAACCGCCGTTTTCAGTACAAAGGACAGGTAGGCGGAGTGACCATTATCGATGATTATGCACATCATCCTACAGAGATCGAGGCAACACTCCATGCAGCAAAAAACTATCCTCACCAAAAAACATGGTGTGTATTCCAGCCTCATACATACACACGTACCAAAGCTCTCCTTCCGGAGTTTGCGCAGGCTCTTTCTCTGGCAGATCATGTTGTGCTGGCAGATATCTATGCTGCAAGAGAAACGGACACCCTTGGCATTTCCTCTGACGATCTTCGCAAAAAAATAGCAGAACTGGGAACTCCCTGCGAATATTTTTCTACTTTTGATGAGATCGAAAATTTTTTACTTGAAAATTGTACACAGGGTGATCTGTTGATAACTATGGGTGCCGGAGACGTTGTAAATATAGGCGAACAGCTCCTCGGTCAATAATTATCCACATTATCCACATGTTTATGCACATTTCCCCCGTGCCAAACATGTGGATTTTTTTCACCTTTAAAAGCCGACATGATTCCACAATTTTTTCACCTATAATCCACCAAAATATTGCAAAATAAAGGGGTTGCAGAATTTACAGACAATTTTCGGCAAAATTCGTTGTCCACATTATCCACATTATCCACATTTTGCTGTGGAAAGTCAAAGACCAAAATACCCTATTCTCATTTGAAAAATCTTGTGCTATAATGCAGTTGACTCGAAAGATATAGAAAGCGGGAGATCGTTCATGAGTATGATCACACTTCAGAAGCCCTCGCAGTCAGAGGTTACGCTTCTGTCCAATATATTTATAGACGACTACATGCCGGAGGCTAATGGTGAATTTGTAAAAGTTTATATTTATCTTTTACGTACACTGTCCACCACTCCGGTTTCTTTTAGTCTGGAGGAAATGGCAGACCGCCTGCTCTGTACAGAGCGGGATATTTTGCGTGCACTGAAATACTGGGCGCGTCAGGATATCCTTGCCCTTGACTTTGCAGAAGACAAAGTCCTCCGCAGTATTGCACTCCTTCCCCCCAAGTCCAAAGCTCCTGCATCAGAACCAGCAGTCTCTTCCGTTTCCAAACAGCCGGCTCCTGCACAGACAGCCCCTCTCACTCCTGACAGAGTCAGAGAACTGAAGCAGAACGAAGAGATCGTCCAGCTTCTTTATATTGCTGAACAGTACCTTGGCAAAACCCTGTCCCCTTCAGAGATCCAAAAGCTTCTTTTCTTTTATGACGGACTGGGATTTTCCACAGATTTGATTGAATATCTTCTGGAATACTGTGTCAGCCGCAGCCATAAAAGTATCCGCTATATGGAAACGGTAGCTCTTGCCTGGGCACAGGAAGGGATTTCCACAGTGGCGGAAGCAAAAAAAGCCAATGCCCGATACAGCAAGGATTATTATTCTATCCTAAAGGCACTGGGTATTACCAACCGAAGCCCGGTGGAAACAGAAGTCACACTTATGGACACCTGGCTTAAGACCTACGGTTTTTCCATGGCTGTTATCCAGGAGGCCTGCACACGAACTGTACTGCAGACCGGTCAGGCAAGCTTCCAGTACGCTGATAAGATCCTGACAGGCTGGAAAAAGAAGCAGGTCAAAAACCTGGAGGATATCCAGGCTCTTGATGCTGAATATAAAAAACGCAAACAGGAAAAAAAGCAGGCCAAGACTCCTGCTTCCCCTGCATCCGGCAACAAATTCAATAACTTCCAGCAGCGCGAATACAATTTCGACGAATACGAAAAGCGTCTGCTTAACCAGTAAAAATCTTCAGACAGGAGGGGTACGGTGTCACTGCAGAATTTTCAGTATGATGTGATCATGAGAGAATACAACCGGCGTCAGGCACGTGTACAGCATGATCTGGAGGAAAGGCGCAGAACTGCCTTTGCAAAAATCCCCCGTCTTTCCCAAATAGACCAGGAGGTCGCCTCTCTGAGCGCCCAAAAGGCCCGCTCACTGCTCAGTGGAACAAGCGGTTCTGTGGAGGATCTGAAAAAAGAAGTGGCCGATCTTGCAAAGGAACGCCGATCTCTTCTGGCGGCCGGTGGATTTCCTTCCGATTACCTGGAACCTCACTACATATGTCCACACTGCCAGGACACTGGATATATCGGCAGCAAAAAGTGCTCCTGCTTTAAAAAAGCGGAGATTGAACTTTTATATACACAGTCAAATCTGGCAGAAATATTGGAAAAAGAAAATTTTGAGCACTTTTCTTTTGACTGGTATTCTGATACAATAAAGAATGAGGCAACCGGATTAACTGCCCGGGAAACTGCCCGGCGTGCCTATGAAGCCGCCAGAAGTTTTGTTCAGGATTTTGATTCTCGTTGTCAGAACCTGTTCCTTTACGGCAGTACCGGAGTGGGCAAGACCTTTCTTTCTCACTGTATTGCCTATGAGCTTTTGCAGACAGCTCACTGCGTACTGTATTTTTCAGCCTTTGATCTTTTTGATAAAATGGCTCAGAATACTTTTCATAAAAGGTCGGAACATGATCCCGGAGAAGATTTCATCTATGACTGCGATCTTCTGATCATTGATGACCTTGGAACAGAGCTTACCAACAGCTTTGTGTCTTCACAGCTTTTTTTGTGCATAAATGAACGTATCGCCCGCAGACGATCTACGATCATTTCCACCAACCTGAAGCTGGAAGACTTTTCTGCAACCTATTCCGAGAGAACATTCTCCCGGATCGCCAGCAATTTCCAGATGATCAAGCTCATCGGGAAAGATATCCGTATACAGAAAATTTTTTTAGGAGGAAAATAAATAATGGCACAGTTAAGCACCAAAGATCTGACAACACTCCCTGTAGGAAGACTGGGACTTATCCCGCTGGAAAGCTGCCAGTCACTTGGAGCAAAAGTCAATGACTGGCTTGCGAAATGGAGATGCGAAAGGGATCCTCAGGAACTGAACTCCTTTGCTTTTGAAGGCTATCAGAGAGATTCCTATATCATCAATGTACAGAATCCCCGTTTCGGCTCTGGTGAAGGCAAATCTGTAATCACAGAATCCGTCCGCGGCGATGATGTTTATCTGATGGTTGATGTGTGCAACTACAGTCTGACTTACCGCATGGGAGGTTTTACCAACCTTATGTCTCCGGACGATCATTTCCAGGATCTGAAGCGAGTGATCGGAGCTATCGGCGGAAAAGCCAGAAGAATTAATGTCATTATGCCTTATCTTTATGAAAGCAGACAAAACAAACGTGTAGGACGTGAATCTCTGGACTGCGCTACTGCTCTTCAGGAGCTGACATCCATGGGCGTGGAAAACATCATTACTTTTGATGCACACGATGCCCGTGTCCAGAATGCAACTCCGCTTCACGGATTTGAAACTGTAAAACCTTCCTATCAGTTTATTAAGGCGCTTCTGAAAAATGAAAAAGGACTTCAGATCGACAACGAACATTTTATGATCATCAGCCCGGATGAAGGAAGTATGAACCGCGCTATCTATCTTGCAAACGTATTGGGCGTGGATATGGGTATGTACTATAAACGTCTGGACTACTCCAAGCGCATCAACGGACGTCATCCTATTGCTGCTTACGAGTTCCTCGGACCGAAACTGGCCGGCAAGGATATGATCCTTATCGATGACATGATTTCTTCCGGAAACACAATCCTTAAAATTGCTTCTCTTCTGAAAGAAAGAGGTGCCGGAAAGATTTATATCTGTTCTACTTTCGGCTTCTTTACAGACGGTCTGGAAAAATTTGATGAAGGATTTAAAAAAGGCTATTTCGACAAGCTCCTTACCACTAACCTCGTATATCAGACACCGGAGCTTCTGGAAAAACCATACTATATTACCTGTGATATGAGTAAATATATTGCCCTTATCATAGACACCCTGAACCATGATATGTCCATCAGCCATCTTCTGAATCCGGTGGACCGTATCAAACGTTGTGTAAACAACTATATGGACCAGAACAAATAACAGGATTTTATTTCATAATTCCTGTGATCCGAATATAAAAAGACTGATAAACTGCAGATTTCTTATTGAGTCCGCTGTTTATCAGTCTTTTTTACCTGTATGCTTCTTTTTTCTGCGGAAGCATTTTTTATAACACTATTTTATGATAGGATATTCCATTCTTTTCAAGAATCTCCATTTCCCTTTGTCTGCAGCTGCAGATGATCACCTGGCGTTTCTCTTTTGCAAGCCACTTAAGCACTGATGCAAGCCGTTCTTCATCATACATGCCAAATACTTCATCCAGGAACACCGGAAGCTGCTCTGAGCCGCACAAAAGCTCTCCTGCGGCCATCCTGAGAGAGAAGTAGATCTGTTCCACGGTTCCCCGGCTGAGATTCTCAAGGGCTACTGTCCGCTCTCCTGTATTGACAGAAATATGGAGATCTGCATCGATCAATATCTCGGTATACTTTCCTCCTGTGATCTCTCCCAAAATCTGAGAAATTCGTCGTCTGAGCTTCCACCCCACCTGATGATGAATATCCTTTGACAGTCTGTCGATCACTGTCATGGCAAGATTCAAAGCTTCAATCTCCATCTCTTCAGCAAGAGGATTGTAGGCATGCTCCTCTGTTTCCTGATATTCCGTCACAATATTTTCAAGCGCCGTCTCTTTTTCCTTTCGAATCTCTCTCAGACTGTCACGGCTCCACTCCAGCTTCTCCTGTTTGGCCAGAAAACGGTTCTTCTGACGTTCTTTATTCTGAAGCTTTTCTATTATCCGGAGTCTCAGGATATAGCTGCCTGCCGCTGCCAGGATACCTGCCACACCTATGATCATAGCAAAGAATATACTTTTGAAAAATCCTGCCACTGCAAGAGCGCCGCCCACACCCAGGATCAAAGACGCCGCCATAATGATATCCATCTTCTTTTTTTGGGATAAAAGAGCAGAAAGACTTTCCTCCACAGCGCTTATGCCTCTCTCCTCTTCTTTTTCATACCGTCCTGCCAGATCCTGTTCCTTCACATCCAGATCATCCAGTTCCTGCTTCAGGTACTCCATACTGGAAAGCAGTTTTTCCTTTTCCAGTTCTGTTTCCTTTTTCTTTTTGTCAGCCTGAACCTGATAACCCTTTCTGGACATTTTAAGCATCTGCATGGTACGTCCCAGATCCACAGAACTGTCTCCGGCGCCCTGGTAGCTGGCCATATAATTTTGTACCTCCCGGACAAGCTCTACACCTGTGGTGCTTTTCAGCTGGGCAACGGAAACTGTATTTTCATAGACAGTTTCACTTATGCCTCCAAGGACTGCCTCCAGATCACCGGCCTCCACATCCATCAGTTCTCCGTCATCTTCACAGAAAAGCTCTGTCATCTGGTTTTCTTTATAAAAATTTCTGGTAAGCCGAAAATTCTTTCCTCCGTTTTCAAACCACAGGATTCCACCATAATCTCCGGGATTTTCCCAGGGAAGATACAGAGAATAGGCGTCTTTTTTTGCTGCTCTCCCCCTTTGTCTCTGGATTCCGTAAAGCATACTTTTTACAAAAGTATGGGTAGTCGTCTTACCGCTTTCATTTTCTCCACAGAGCACATTGATCCCCGGAGAAAACTCCATAGTCCGGTTATGAAGTCTGCCGAAATTTCTGACACTAATACGTTTTATAATCATGATCTTTTCCCATTATCGATTTAATATACTGGTTTCAAGCAAGGCCTGCAGTCCATGATACAATGCCTTTTCTTCTACCACAGTAAGGTCTCTGCCCATAAAGGAGCCAACATAATCTCCAATAAGGGTGCCTGTATACTTCCGGTAAAGTTCCTCCAGGTCATATGCAGGCTTTGATTCATCCAGGATCTCTACAATGTTTCCCAGCTTTTTCAGACGTTCTGTAAGCAGGATCAATTCCGGAGATCTCCATCCCCTTAAAATGATCCGGTATATATTCTTTCCGCCTCGTTTAAAAATCTCATTTTTCACCATTTCTTCAAGAGAAAACTGGGTGGTAGTCTCCTGCATAGTCAGGAGAAGATTCTGATAACTTCTGGATGCAAACGGCATGAATTTCAGCCTTATCCGTCCTTCGTCATAACTTCCGAGGATATATCCATGTTCTCCTGTATCGTTACGGTCGATTGGCTCCAAAGCCCCCGGATACAGAGCTTTTCCCCGGATCACCGCCTGCGGCTTATGAATATGCCCCAATGCAAGATAAGAAAAACCAGCTGCCACAAGGCGTTTCATATCCATAGGAACATGATTTCCGTCTCCTCCATGGGCAAGAAGTACATGAAACCCCGGCTTATCTTCCGGTTTCCAGGCATCATAAAGAGGTTCCCGTATCTCCTGGTGCTGATAGCTCATACCATAAACAAAAGTATCAAGTTCCGGGATTTCCACACAGGAACGCATCTCCTGTTCAAAAAATGTAACATTTGCCTCCCATGGGAATCCTTTATAAAAAGAATCCTGCTTTATGTGATCATGATTTCCTGCCATAAGAAAAACTCTTGTCTCAGGAATAGTAGAAAAAAGATAGTTAACCTCCTTCAGTTCTTTTAAAAGAGGCTGCCGGTGAAAAAGATCTCCCGCTATAAACAAGAAATCCACCGGATCTTTGCGTACAGACGCAATGACCCGGCGGAAAGTCTCCCAGATCTCTTCCTCCCGCTCATGGCTCCAGGGACAGCCCCTGTCAGGAACTGCTCCCAGATGTACATCTGCAAGATGAATAAATCTTATCATTCATTACTCCTTATAAATCACAGTTATTTACTGTTCTCGGGAACGGGATTACGTCACGGATATTGCCCATTCCTGTCAGATACATTACGCAGCGCTCAAATCCAAGACCAAATCCGGAATGACGTGTGGAACCGTATTTACGAAGATCCATGTAAAATCCATAGTCTTCTTCCTTCAGTCCCATCTCTTCCATACGTACTTTCAGCTTGTCATAGTCATCCTCTCTCTGGCTTCCTCCGATGATCTCACCGATTCCCGGTACCAGACAGTCCATAGCAGCAACTGTTTTGCCATCCTCGTTCTGCTTCATGTAGAATGCTTTGATCTCCTTTGGATAATCAGTAACAAATACTGGTTTCTTAAAGATCTGTTCAGTCAAGTATCTTTCATGCTCTGTCTGAAGATCACAGCCCCAGAATACCTTATAATCAAATTTGTCATTATTCTTTTCCAGAAGCTCAATGGCCTCTGTATAAGTTACATGACCGAATTCAGAGTCGATCACATGGTTCAGACGGTCCAGAAGTCCTTTATCCACAAAAGAATTAAAGAAATTCATTTCCTGAGGAGCGTTTTCAAGGACATAGCGGATCACATATTTCAGCATATCTTCAGCAAGATCCATATTATCATTAAGATCTGCAAACGCACACTCCGGCTCAATCATCCAGAACTCTGCCGCATGACGGGTAGTATTGGAATTCTCTGCGCGGAAAGTCGGTCCAAAAGTATAGATATTGCGGAAGGCCTGAGCATAGGTCTCTCCGTTCAGCTGACCGCTTACAGTCAGGTTTGTCTCTTTTCCAAAGAAATCCTGAGCATAATCTACATTTCCCTTGTCATCCAGAGGCGGATTCTGAGGATCCAGTGTTGTTACGCGGAACATCTCTCCTGCACCTTCACAGTCGCTTCCTGTGATCAGTGGAGTATGCACATAAACAAATCCTCTCTCCTGGAAAAATTTATGAATGGCATATGCACACAGGGAACGCACACGAAATACAGCCTGGAAAGTATTGGTCCTTGGTCTTAAATGTGTCATAGTTCTTAAATATTCCATGGTATGACGTTTTTTCTGAAGAGGATAATCCGGAGCAGATGCACCCTCTACCATTATCTCAGATGCCTGGATCTCAAAAGGCTGCTTTGCCTCCGGTGTGGCAACCAGAGTTCCTTTTACAATAATGGCAGCACCTACGTTCAGCTTGCTGATCTCTGCAAAATTCTCCATAGTGTCATGATACACTACCTGCAGAGTATCAAAGCAGGAGCCGTCATGAAGAACGATAAATCCAAATGCTTTGGAGCCGCGGACACTGCGGACCCATCCGCCTACTGTGACTTCTTTGTCCAGAAAAGTCTGACGTTCTGTGTAAATGTCTTTTACTGTTATAAATTTCATAATCTATTTCCTCTCTCTGTTTCATAAAAATCATAAAAAGCGAAGCAGACGCCCAGGCGTCCGTTTCGCTTTCTAGTATATCCCATTCATTGTGTTCCTGCAAGGTGTAAATACAGGAGTTTTCCGGAAATCAGAGTTTTTCTATAAAACGCATAAAAGCGGCTCTGCCTTCCTCTGTACATTTATAAACGCCGGCATCTTCCAGTACATGAACGAATACATTACCAACTTCCTTCTGAAGGATCTCATGGATATTCTCCTTATTGATATCCTCATATTTCGGAAGGAATTCCTGTACCCACTCTGCATGCTTTTCTATTTTTTCGTTAGAAGCAATATCCTTTCCTTCCAGGATATATTCCTCCAGAAGCTCCAGTTCTTCTTTCAGACGTGCCGGAAGCACAGCAAGTCCCATAACTTCAATGAGACCGATGTTTTCTTTTTTGATATGATGGTACTCTGCATGAGGATGATATACACCAAGAGGATGCTCCTCTGTGGTGATATTGTTTCTCAGAGTCAGATCCAGCTCAAACATCTCTCCCACCTTACGGGCGATCGGAGTGATGGTATTGTGGGGCTCGCCCTCTGTCTCTGCAAAGATGAATGCTGCCTCATCTGTATATCCTCTCCATACTTCCAGTACATGGGAAGCAAGATCGATCAGGCGCTTTTCATCTTTATGACGGATACGGAGAACAGAGAGAGGCCATTTGACAATGCCTGCCTCCACATCTTCATATCCTGGAATGGTCACATACTTCTCAATAGGAGCTTTTGCCATGGCAAAGGTATAATGTCCGCCCTGAAAATGATCATGACTTAAAATAGAGCCTCCTACGATAGGAAGATCCGCATTTGACCCCAGGAAGTAATGAGGGAACAGTTTCACAAAATCAAAAAGCTTGATAAATGCGTTTCTCTCAATCTTCATTGGAGTATGCTGTCCGTTAAATACAATGCAGTGCTCGTTGTAATATACGTAAGGAGAATACTGAAATCCCCATGGACTGTCGTTTACAGTGATAGGAATGATCCTGTGGTTTTCTCTTGCCGGATGGTTCACACGTCCTGCATAACCTTCGTTTTCCACACAGAGCAGACATTTGGGATAGCTGCTTGTCTTTGCGTTCTTGGCGGCTGCAATGGCTTTCGGGTCCTTTTCCGGTTTAGAAAGATTAATGGTGATATCAATATCCCCATAAGGACTTTCCACAGACCATTTCTGATCTTTTTTAACACGGTAACGCCGAATATAATCACTGTCCTGGCTTAATTTGTAGAAATAATCTGTTGCCTCTTCCGGACTCTTCTCATATCTGTCCCAGAATTCCTTCTGAACCTGAGCAGGTCTTGGCATCAGGCAATTCATAAGACGGGTATCAAACAGATCCCTGTAAACCACACTGTCCTCAATAAGCTCTCTTTTTACTGCTTCATCCAGAAGTTCTTTCAGAGTCTCCTCCAGATCTACATCTGTAAAATTCTCTTCCGGCTCCTGATATTCTTCCTCATGAAATACATCCAGAAGAAGATTGATCGTGTAATTTTTTTCACACTCCGGTGTCAGCCCTGTTTCGATTCCATACTGTACCAGTTTTCTGATGCTTCTACTTAACATGTGTCTGTCCCCCTGTTTTTTATGCGATCACATGAGCTCCATCACCGATATCTACTACATAGAACTCAGCTTCATGACCAACCTTTTCTTTATACTGTTTTCCAATGGTGTCAATAAAGGTATCCACTGCATCATTTTTTACAATGCTGACTGTACAGCCGCCAAATCCGCCTCCAGTGATACGGGATCCGATCACGCCTGGGATCTTCCATGCAAGATCCACCAGAATATCAATCTCTTCACAGGAAACTTCATAATCGTCGCGGAGAGAAACATGGGAAGCATTCATAAGACGGCCGAATTCTTCTACATTATCTTCTTTCAGTGCTTTCACTGCCTTGACAGTACGCTGATTTTCATAAATAGCATGTTTTGCACGTTTACGGCAGATATCACTTGTAATGGCATCTTTATGCGCCTCGAATTCTTCCTCTGAAAGGTCTCCAAGAGTTTTGATGTCAATTACCTTTTTCAGTTCCTCGAGAGCTGTTTCACACTCATTTCTTCTGTCGTTATACGCAGATCCTACCAGGCTGTGTTTTACTTTACTGTTGGTGATCACGATCCTTGCATCTTTCAGTACCACCGGAGCATATTCATAATTTAATGTACTGGTATCCAGGAAGATGGCACAGTCTTTTTTACCCATTGCACTGGCAAACTGATCCATGATGCCGCAGTTCATTCCATTAAAATTATTTTCAGAATACTGTCCGATCAGTGCAAGATCCTGCATGGAAAACTGTTCTACCCCAAACATATCCTTTAACATCAGTCCAGTCAGAACTTCAAGCGATGCAGAAGAGGAAAGACCTGAACCATTGGGAATATTTCCGTAAATAAGGAAATCCACACCAGTATCAAACTTAACCCCTCTTTTTTCAAATGCCCACATCACTCCCTTTGGGTAGTTTGTCCATCCTGCTTCATCTGACGGAACAAGGTCGTCCAAAGAAGTTTCAATCACACCCAGTTTGGTGAAGTTCGCAGAATAAAAACGAAGCTTTCTGTCCTCTCTTTTTCTCGCAAGTCCGTATGTTCCAAGAGTCAGTGCACATGGAAATACATGACCTCCATTATAATCCGTATGCTCTCCGATCAGATTTACACGTCCCGGTGCAAAATACTCGCGGATTTCTCCACCTTCACCGTAAACCTCTTTGAATTTCTCCATCAGCTCTCTCTGCATATTCCTGCCTCCCATTTCCGAAGAATCTTTTCTTCATTTTTCTTTATTTTCAGGAGTACTGTGTTTAATATTTCACAGCCTCCAGATATGTAATAAAAACATTTCCGGCCTTTTGAAACAATGCTGTACTGTCATTCAGCCCATAGGGCTTCACTTCTCCTGTTGCCGGATCTAAAAGCCAGGTATTATATTCATCGTATCCTACGATCACCCTGCTGGAATTTTCACCAGTCTTAACAATCACCGCTCTCTGGGCACTGATCTCATAAAGAATATTTTCCAGACTGCATCCGGTAAGATCTATAATCGTTCCCTGATCTCCCATACCTTCCTGAAGAACTTTTTTATCCCAGGAGCCTGACTTTATAATATCAGGGATGTCTTCTGTATTCAAGGTAATCTGGGTTTTGACGTTTCCTCTTTCCCACACATACTGCTGTGCACGGTTCAGCACTACACCGGTAAGAGCATCCGCTCTCTTCACAGCCGCTGCCGGGTTGGTCCATGTACTGTCCAGTCCTCCTTTTCCATATACATAATACAATTCTTCTTCCGGAGTCTCCACCTGAAGTTTGACTACATATTCCTTCACACTGCGCATTTTTGCATGAAGGATCAGCGGTTTATCTGATTCCGGACTGTCTTCAAAAGTCAGACGGGTCATTGTTCCCTGTCTGTCTGAACTGGTCTGTTCCACAGACACCAGTTTAGCAGTGGTATTTCCATTATTCATGATATTATCTTTTTTTTGGACAGAATAGCCTTTTTCTGTCTTTGCCGCCAGCTGGAACTCCATCAGCGTCCGCCCAACTGTCACGTCAATAATATAAAATCCATCCTGATGGTATTCTTTTTTCAGATTCCCCTTAAAGTCTTCAATCCTAAAAGAAGTCAGTCCTTCTCTGGAATGGCCGTTTTCATCTGTGATGATATCTCCATTCTGCAGAATACCGTAGATCAGATCCTCGTTCATAAATCCCAGAGTCCGAAGCTCCTGAGATTCTGCCGGAGCTATCATCCTGGTTTTCTGGGAATCAAAATCCATCAGTTCTATCTGTCCTGCGTTTTCTCCCTGAGACACAATCCATGCTGCATGAGCATTGGTATCGGAAACCACAAAATTGTCACTGTTGATTCCCTCTGCCAGTATCTCATAACTGCTCTCATTAATGTTTATCTGATAAAGATCCTTTGCCAGCACAAGAAAAAGCTGATTTTCCTTGTTTACATAGGAGAGGATACCCAAATCGTCATTAAGGAACTCATAGGACTCTGTACTCGGTATAAATACTTTTTCCTCAACCATATTCTGGTCATTGCTGTAGTGATAAACTCCCACTCCACTGTATCCCTCATGATTTCCACGGCTCATATAACCATAGACCATAAAGTTTACATCACCATCTTTTTCCACACTGAGAAGTTTTATCCCATGCTCTGTGGAGGCATCCCGGAAATCGCTGTTTTCCTGCTTCCTAAAACTAAATACATCAACAAATTTACCACTTTCCGGTACATATGTCCACAGCTCTCCCTCACGTACAAAGGCCACTACTTCAGCCTCTTCATTGGTCATATAGGAAACCTCTTTATCACCTACACCCAGAAGAAGACCTCTGTCACTGATCACAGAAAGCTGAGGATCAAAAACCTGTGATGCCGAACGCTGAAAATCAAGAAGCATGATTCTGGATTCTGTATACCGCATTCGGAAAAAATCTGTCACATTATAATATTCTGCTTTTCCCTCATCATTGTTGGCTGTGATCTCATATTCCAGTTGAATACTTGCTGTAGTTTCATTAATATCTTTGATAACAGGGATTCCTTCCCGTGACATCTGAGGAAGAAGATTTCCCCAGCTTATGTCTGATAAAGAGGAGGAAATACTGACATCATTAAAATTTCTTACTCCGGTCTCAGCAACTTCCAGATAAACGGACAGTTCGTCAGCCATAGTCTTGTCCATACATTTCCGGGCAAACTCTTTTGCAAAAGCTACATACTCTGAAACTTTTGTAGCTGAACGGGAAACCACTCTTGTATAGTAGTAGGCTTCTCCGGTATCCGTATCCAGTGTAATCTGCATAGAATATTCCTGATTCATCAAAAGGCCGGAACTGATCTCTATAGGTGTTCTTAAATAGCCTTCCGCTTCTTCCAGGGCATTGATCTTTCTGTTCTCGATCACCTTTCTTCCATCTGAACTTCGTACTTCATATGCAAGACTTTTTACTTCTGACTCATGAGGATCGATCACCAGTTGAAGCTGTCTGGTAGTATCAAGAGGAGTCACACACTCCCGGACAAAATCTGCCTGCATAGGTTCCCGATATCCATGCATAAGATTAGATAAAGTTCCGCCAAAGTCCACCATAACCTCCGGCAGAACCGGATTGTTCATATCTGAACGGTCGTCTGTTGACCGGCTGTTCATCAATATCGCAGTCCCGGCTACTCCAAGTATAAATACCAGGAACAGCACTCCGAACCTGCGCAAAAATCTTTTCATTTTATATTATACATCTCCCTTCTCAGGATACAAAAGCTTCTCCAGAGTCAGATCTCCATGAATCGCCTCTGTCATATTCTGGAGATTCTCCATCCCCTGTTTTTTTCCTCCTTTTACCGCACGGATCAGAAGATTCTTAGGCGTATGCTCCATGTCGATAAATTCGAGGATCTGCGTAGTGTATCCTTTGGATTCCAGAAGATTCGCCCGTATGCCATCTGTGATAAGAGCGGACAGACGTTCCTTCAATATTCCATATTTCAAAACAGGAGCTAAAAGATCACTGCTGATCTTTGCATTCAGTTCATGCTGACAGCAGGGCACAGAAAAAATAACCTCTGCATCCCACTCCACAGCTTTTGCCAGAGCATAGTCGGTTGCCTTATCGCAGGCATGAAGAGTCACCACCATGTCCACCTTCTGAAGTCCCTGATAGCCTGCAATATCTCCCTGAAGAAAATGCAGCTTATCATAGCCGTAGCTTTCTGCCAGACGGCTGCAGTTCTCGATCACGTCCGCCTTCAGGTCAAGACCAATGATATTTACATCATATCCTCGCAGTTCTCTGAGGAAATAATACATGGCAAAGGTCAGATAGGATTTTCCGCAGCCAAAATCCACAATGGTAATCTCTCTGTCTCTGGAAAGCTTTGGAAGAACATCTTCAATAAATTCCAGAAAACGATTGATCTGTTTATATTTGTCATAAGATGATACATGTACTTTGCCTTCCGGACTCATAACCCCTAAATCTACCAGAAACGGTACCGGAATACCCTCTGGAAGAATATACTGTTTTACCCGGTTATGTGAAAGGATCTTTACATTTTCCTTCACTTCATGAGGTTTTACTTTGATCGTTTGCTTTCCTTTTTTACTGACCAGAACACTTCCATCTGAACATCGTCCCTGGATCTGAAGCTGAGAATAATCTCCTGAAAGACATTTCTCCATATAAGAGAGGAGTTCTTCTCTGGTGTAGTTACTGTGCAGGACTTTCTGTCCCACAGTGGAAGATGCCTGATAAAGGATCCGTCCCTTCAGTTCCACAGGGCGGATCCGCACTCTTGTAGGAATATCTTTTTTTCTGCTTCCACTCAGTACTGCAAGGATCAGGTTTTCACTGATCTGCTCTTCCAAAAATTCCTGTATTGTTTTCATACTTTTAACCTCTAACTGTTCAGCTGCTGTCTCATACACTTCCTAAAAAATATGCTTTTAAGTTTCAGTAACCCCGGCATCGTTGTTTCCTGCAGCGCCTTTCGGAAATATCCTGCCAGAAAAGCACCTGAAGCAGTTCATCTGACATTTCTTTTATTCTGTTTTTTTCCCGCAGCAATTTTTTTACCCGTTCATACTCTTTTCTCATCATCCACGGATCCGGATATTCATCATAAATCCTGCTGCCCTGATAATCCATAAGATCAGCTTCCTCATGAATATAATCCTGAAGCTTACTGACTGTCTGCGGATACCTGGCTCTCATCAGTTCCGCTTCTCTTTCCTGCTGCAGTTCTCTGGCATACACCTCAGGATCTGCATATACAGCATAAAACGGAAAAAATTCATCATAATACATAAGCTGCTTTCTCCCCTTCTGGCCTCTGCTTTTAGGCTATGCAGATATTGCCGGAAAGTTACAGATCCAGCTGAAAATTCTCTCTGCTCTATCTGTCTTTTTTATTGTTTAACCCTGGATATTTCTTAAAATTCTTCTGGTAAGCTTAACACTATGCTGGATTGCCAGTTTTTCAAATGCAGGATAATCTACATGAGCACTTCCATCTGCCTTATCAGAAATAGCACGGATCACAAGAAACGGAATGTGGTTCAGCACTGCTGCCTGGGCAATGGCTGCTCCTTCCATTTCTACTGCATATGCTCCAAACTCACTGACTATAAAATCCTTTATCTCCTGATCTGCCACAAACTGATCGCCGGAAGCAATCCGTCCTTCAAACACCTGAATGTCCGGATTAACTTCCTTACATGCTTCCACAGCAAGACGACGCAGAGCTTCATCACTCTGGAAAGAAAACTGTTCCATCTGAGGAACCTGTCCCTTTTTATATCCAAAAGCCACTGCGTCCATATCATGATGGACGAGATCCGTAGAAACTACGATGTCTCCAATGTTAATATCATTATTCAGGCTTCCTGCAATACCTGTATTGATCACAACCTCTGCCTGAAAATCATCTGCCAGAATCTGGGTGCACACAGCTGCATTCACCTTACCAATACCGGATTGTACCACCACCACTTTTTTTCCTTCCAGAGTTCCTGCATAAAACTCCATAGATGCCTTACGTGTGATCTCTATATCCTGCATCAGTTCCTTTAATCCTGCAACTTCATCTGCCATTGCTCCGATAATTCCAATACATCTCATTATAATAATCTCCTTTACAGATAAAATATTCTGCTATTTTCTTATTTTTTTAAGCGGATTGTTCCATTTACAGCAACGATCGTGCCATATGAACAGCAGCCCGTTTCACTTATGTATTATAACAAAAGTTCCGTTTATATGGAAACTTTTTTTCAATTCTGTTATAATGTCTTACGATGTTACTTTTCACAATCATCTCAGGAGTTATATATTCAGATCGATCAAAGGAGGAACAGTAGATGATTTTCAAAACAAAAGGAGTCTGCTCCAGCGCAATTGAATTTGAGCTTGATGACGAAAAAAAGATCCATAATGTTAAATTTCAGGGTGGGTGCTCAGGAAACACACAGGGTGTTGCCAAGCTTGTAGAAGGAATGGATGCAGAAGAAGTAATCCGTCGCCTGGACGGAATCCGCTGCGGTCATCGTCCCACTTCATGTCCGGATCAGTTATCACGCGCAGTAAAAGAAGCACTGCAGTAATATAAAGAAGCTGTGAACTGACATATCTGCCAGCTCACAGCTTTTATTCACTCCATCAAATTCATTTCTCTTTTATCTGTCGCTTCTGTCCCATTTATCACAAAGAGATTGTATCTCTCTGGAAAAACGCTCCAAATCTTTATTAGCTCCGCCCTCATTTTTCCGGATCACCGACATAAGTCTCTGTCCCATTGCCACCAGTTTCTGGAAAGCCCGGGCAGCCTTCGTACTCTTCGGTGACAGATGTGTCTTTTCAAGTTTTACACCAGATGTTTCAAAAATACATACATTATCTTTCAGATCATATACCGTTCCGCTGAAAGGTGCAACTGCATCCAATCCCTTTTCTTCACAAAGTCTCTCTGCAAAAAGATCTGTTACCGTGTCTTCACCATGAGTCACAAAAACTCTTTGTGGTTTTTTCTCAAAAGCACCTATCCAGTCAAGAAGCCCATTTACATCTGCATGTCCACTGATCCCCGGCATCTGACAGATTTCCGCAGCCACATATACGTCTTCACCAAAAAGCTTTACCTCTTTTGCTCCCTCAAGAAGTGATCTTCCAAGAGTTCCTACTGCCTGATACCCTACAAAAAGGATCGTATTATTTTTGTTCCAAAGATTATGCTTCAAATGATGTTTAATACGTCCGGCATCGCACATTCCACTGGCGGAAATGATCACTTTACATTCTTCATCAAAATTGATCGCTCTGGAATCTTCACTTGTAACAGAAGTTTTCAATCCAGGAAAACTTATAGGATTAATTCCCTTCCGAATCAGGGAGATAGCCTCCTCATCAAAGCAGTCATACCGATGCTCCCCAAAGATAGTGGTAGCTTCATTTGCCAGAGGACTGTCTACATATACTTTAAAATTCCCATGTCCGGTAACCCTTCCCTCTTCCTTGATCTGCCTGATAAAATAAAGCATCTCCTGTGTACGGCCTACTGCAAAGGAAGGAATCACTAAATTTCCACCCCGGTCAAAGGTTCGTTGGATCACATCACTTAAAATCCCTACATAATCTGGTCTGTCTCCATGGCTTCTATCTCCATAAGTAGACTCCATCACTACATAATCTGCCTCACGCAGATAAGTCGGATCCTTGATCAAAGGCTGCGACGTATTTCCAATATCTCCCGAAAAAACAATTTTTCTTTCTTCTCCATCTTCCATAATAGTAATTTCAATGCTGGCAGATCCCAGAAGATGACCTGCATCTACAAAACGTATTGAAATTCCTTCCGCCGGAGCTATAACTTTTTCGTAAGGGCAGGGAACAAAATTTCGAATTACTCCCAGTGCATCTTCCATTGTATAAGCAGGTATAAATTCCGGTTTTCCCTGACGGCGGCCCTTACGATTTCTCCACTCCGCCTCGAACATCTGGATATGGGCACTGTCACGGAGCATGATATCGCACAAATGGCAGGTAGCTTCAGTAGCATAAACGGGTCCCTGAAATCCCTTGGCATAAATTGCGGGAAGATTTCCAGAATGATCCATATGCGCATGCGTCAGAAGCACAAAATCCAGATCTCCCGGATTTGCAGGGATTTCCTTGTTTTCATAGTAATTAGGCCCCTGCTCCATACCACAATCTACCAGAAACTTCCGACCGGCAGCCTCCAGATAATAACAGCTTCCAGTGACCTCATGTGTCGCACCAATAAATGTAATCTTCATATGAAAGCCCCCTTTTTGTCAGATATTCTTTCTGTTGTAATACGTTTTGTAATTATTATACACGATTTCTCTCATTTTTAACAGTCATTTTTCAAAAAAGAAGGCAGTACGAGGCAGGGCTTTAAACGCCCTGCCTCGTATCTGAAATTTTGTCGTATCATTTTTGTTTACTGGTTTCAAGCCTAATTATATGTACGGATATTCTTTTTATCTCTAAACCTATGCGAGTTTTGCTGCAAACATTTTCCGCTGTCAGGATGGTAACGGTGTTTACAATTATTTTTTTATAATTTCATCCCGCAGTCCGCGTCCATGTTTCGCTATTCAATTGTAAAAAGGTATTCCCAATCTTCATCACCCGTCTTCTTCCCGCGCATAGCGTCCCTGAAATACGCAGAAATGAAAACAAGATTAGTTAATCAGAATACCACTTGTTAACGTTGATGTTGATTCTTTTGAACCATCCTTGGCTGCATGATAGCCGCGAACGCGGTAGTAAGTACCGCTTGGAACAGCAACATTCAGTCCTCTGCTAAGACTGGTAACGTTGTTGTCTGTGAACTTCCAGTATTTATAAGTTCCATAACTGCCATTTACTTTACGCTCTAAGTATAAATACAGATATACTTCATCACAGACATGATGACATTGGGTCAATCCATAAATAGCAATCTCATTACTGGACATTCTCTGAACTTTTACTGTTCCAAAATTCAAATGATTCCCACGCAGAATGCTATAACTGGTATCTTCCGCATAGTCTTCTACAGTTTCTTCTTCTGTTATCTCATCTAAAATACTTGATGCATGGACTATTGTACTGGATGACTGAAGCATTATACAGCTAATTCCTACTGCTAAACCTAACATCAGCTTTTGTCCGAATTTCCTAACTTTTACCACTCCCTTTCCCCTTGCAAACATCCCTTACATAATTAATACGATAAGTTTTGACAGAAATCACTCTAAAATACCATTTCTTCAAAAATTTTTGTTAGTTCTTCTTCCTCAATTTTTCCTGAAAAGCAATAAAGCACATTATCCTTTTCCCAAAATGCAGTATAACTTGGTACGAGATCTTGCTCTTCCTGAATTTTTTCAACAGATATATGAATTTCTTCTTGCCCAATAATAACCGTATCTATTTTTCTCCCTTGAGCACTCATTATTTTACTTGCAGTATCTTCTGATTGCTTATCAAGAATCATCACAATTATATTATCCTTATATATATACTCCATTTTAGCAATATCTGCCGTATCATCCAATTCAAATCCCGTAAATTCCATTCCATATGGTCGATAATAAAACTCTGGCATATCAATACCAAGCTTCTCTTCTATTTCTTCAATTGCCTCGTATTCTTTCATGTTAACAGTTTCGTTTTTTTCATTATTGTCGATCACTGTTCTCGTATCGTTTCCACTCCATACACGTATATTATTTATCAAGTACGTTCTATTCGCCTCGCTTGTCATACTAGCAGCAAATATACACGCACAACACAGGATTGCCACTCCGGCAACTTTTCCAAGGCGGATTTTTCTATGCAGGGGAATAACTTTTTTCCCTATGTCGGGTTCTACGTCATCTTCCTGATATATACCATCTGCTTTCAAGCGATTTATCAGTGTCTGATAGGAACAGGCTTCTTCTTCATCCGTAGATTCATATATCTCTGAATCTCCATCTGCAAAAAGTTCCCGTTCCATCTCTTCAGCCATTCTAATGTACTGTTCATCCAAAAATAACCTGTGTCCTTCTTTTTTGTCAGATGCCTGATTATTTTTCTGTTTTTTATTTCTTTTGAATTCTTTTCTCATTGTTTTCTCCCAATGATCGATTCTCTGACATTTATGTTTTCTTTTTTGATTTTCATATTTTTTCAACCATTATCTTTTCTTGACAATTCTGCCTTGTTGGTTCATATTTATTGGTAACAAAAAGATTTTTCAGGAGGAATTCCCTATGAAACATATTGTGCTTACCGGCGGCGGTACTGCCGGACATGTCACTCCAAACATGGCAATGATACCTGTTCTCCGGGAAGCCGGATACAAAATTTCCTATATCGGCTCTTATGACGGAATTGAAAAAAAACTCATCGAAGAACTGGATATCCCTTATTACGGAATCTCGTCCGGCAAATTAAGACGGTATTTTGATGTAAAAAACTTCACAGATCCCTTCCGTGTGTTAAAAGGCTTTCATGAAGCAAAAAAACTGATGAAACAGTTAAAACCGGATATTGTTTTTTCCAAAGGCGGATTTGTTACTGTTCCCGTAGTTATTGCAGCAAAAAAATGTAAAGTTCCTGCAATTATCCATGAGTCTGATATGACTCCCGGACTGGCCAATAAATTATGTATTCCCTCTGCAGTAAAAGTATGCTGTAATTTCCCTGAGACAGTCAAAAACCTTCCCCAGGAAAAGGCCGTTCTTACCGGTACTCCTATCCGAAAAGAACTTCTCAGCGGAGATAAAGAAGCCGGACGTCGTTTCTGCGGTTTTACCTCTGATAAACCGGTTCTTATGGTAATTGGAGGAAGCCTTGGAGCAGCTTCTGTCAATAACCATATCCGCAGTATCCTTCCGGAACTTCTTAAAGAATTCCAGGTGGTGCATCTTTGCGGAAAAGACAAAACCGATGAGTCTCTCACCGGTACAGAAGGCTATGTTCAATATGAATATATAAAAAATGAACTGGCTGATCTGTTTGCACTTTCTGACATTGTTATTTCCAGAGCCGGTGCAAATGCAATCTGTGAAATCAGCGCTCTTCATAAGCCAAATCTTCTGATTCCACTTTCTGCCAATGCCAGCAGAGGCGACCAGATTCTCAATGCCCGTTCTTTTGAACGGCAGGGATTCAGCATGGTACTGGAAGAGGAAGAAATCACTGACCAAAAGCTTCTGGATTCTATCCGGAGCCTATATTCCAATCGTCATTCTTATGAAGAAACAATGGCCTCAGGAAAGCAGATGGATTCCATCCATCACATTCTTTCACTGATCCAGGAGTACACAAAATAGTCCTGTCAGGAACATAACATTTTACATTTTCCGAAGTTTTTCTAATTCTTTCTTCATCCATTTTCTTGTCCGGAGGATTCTGTTATTCACATTATTTCTTGTGATACCATATTCCTCCGCGACAGAATCTGGAGAAAGACCAAAATACACAGTCTTGATCAATATTTCATAATTCATAGGATTCCTGTGGCGAAGCTTAGCCAGGACACGCTTCTTATATTCAGTCTCTTCTTTACGAATCATAATGTTTTCCACATTTATTATTTCTTCCGAAATATCATCCATAGAGCTTTCATCTTCAGAGACACAATACTCATGCCGTTTCCATGATTTTTTGATATAATCTTTCGCCTTATTCACAGTTGCCATAAATATTAACGATTTAATCATCCTGTCATTTGTCAGCTCCAATGTATCTCCGATCTCATAAAGATGGTAGAAAACCTCCTGACTGATATCCTCCGCCAACATTTCATCCTTTACAATCTTTCTGGCAGAATTTACAGAAAATCTATGGTATTTCTGATAGATCTCATTAAAATTCCCGTTTCTCATCTTCTGTATAATTTCCGATCCTTATTTTATCTTTGCCAGAATCTCATCTTTTACCTCATCAGTGAGTTTGCCCGGAGTCCAGGTCAGTCCTACCTTATCTCCCTTGTATCTGGGAATCAAATGCATATGGAAATGAAAAACCGTCTGTCCAGCAATCTCTCCATTATTCTGAACAATATTAAATCCTTCACATCCCAGCGCATCAGTCATCTTAGAAGCCATATGTTTTGCAAGTATCATTGCCTTTCCTGCTGTTTCATCAGCAAGTTCATAAATATTAGCCGCATGAGTTTTTGGTAGTATTAAGGCATGTCCCTTACTTGCTGGTCCAAGATCCAAAATCACACGAAAATCCTCATCTTCATATAATGTAGCTGAAGGTATCTCCCCATTGGCAATTTTACAAAAAATACAGTCCTCCATACTGTTCTCCTCCTTTATTTTATATAATATTTTCTTTTCCTATTGTCTCGTATTTTGTCGATTTTTTCAATACGAATTTTCTTGATTCTCTTAAATATGAATGCTACACTGCACACGAGGTGACAGACTATGCAGGAAAAATCAAATTTAGAACAACAGAAAAAAGACTTACAAATGACTCTCTCAAAACTTACCCATGAAATCCGTAATCCCATTGCACTGATCCAAAGTGAATTACAAATGATAGCATCTGCGCATCCGGAAATAACTGATTTTGACGGTTGGTACCATGTCATGGAAAATCTGGAATATATCCGTAATCTTCTTAATGAATTATCTCAGTATAATAACGCAGAGCATCTTACACTCATACAAACAGATATGTCTGCTTTTCTGAACAGTGTTACTCATTCCTTCAAGCCTGCTCTGGATTATCTGGGAATTTCCCTGATCACAGACATTCCAGAAAATCTTCCTCTTCTTTTTCTGGATCAGGTTAAAATGCGTCAGGCATTCCTCAATCTGCTGAGAAACGCACAGGAATCCATTCATCACTCACATGGAATCATTGCTGTCTCCGCGTTTTCTTCTGACAATAATATTTCTATACAAATCAGTGACAATGGGTGTGGGATGACAAAATGTCAGTTAAAAAATATTTTTACTCCTTTTACAACCTACAAGCCAGAAGGTACTGGTCTGGGACTGTCTGTCACCCGACAGATCATACAAGCTCATAAAGGCAGTCTGCAGGTTCACAGTATTCCTGAAAAAGGAAGTACCTTTCAGATTCTTCTGCGAGGCTGACCTGCAATAGCCGCCAGTATAAATCCTGATATCAGCCCTCCCAGATGTGCAGCATTATCAACGCCTGTACTGGCAAATCCAAAATAGAGAGAAAACACAGCCATTATGAGGATCTGTTTTATGGACAGATCCTCCAGATGCCCCTTATTTCGTAGCACTACAAAAATCATGGCTCCCATTACCCCAAATACCGCACCAGAGGCTCCTGCTGATACGGCATAACTATTTTTGCTCAAATCTGCAATCAATGAGATTATATTTCCCAAAAGACCTCCTGCCAGATAGATAAATGGGAAACGCCATTTGTCTATTACTCTCTCCAGACGGCTTCCAAGAACAAAAAGTACCAGCATATTATTTAGCAGGTGCTCTATTCCAAAATGAAGAAACATACTGGTAAACAGACGATATATCTCTCCTTTTTCCGTGATCAGAGGAGGATAAACCGCTCCCCATTTTATCATATGTTCAATATCCTGTGAAAAACCGGTAAATTCTACTAATAAAAAAACTGCAATATTTATCACGACTAATGCCGCCGTTACTGGTTCTTTTCTGACTTCTTCCAAAAACTCACCTCTGTCTTTTTTCATATTTTACCAAAAATATTTTTTTATGACAAGACAGATTGATGTATTATGTAAACCATTTTTTAACGAGTTTATTTCAAAAATACATACCTGGCCTGAGCAAAATCTACTTCATCTTCATCCTGGAGCAAATATTCCTCATTTCCTTTCAGCATTATTCCATTTACAGCTGTTCCATTTCGGGAATTAAGATCTGTAAGATAATACCCATCGTCTTTTTTTCGTATTCTGGCATGGACACGACTGACAGTAGGGACAGGTATCACTGCATCTGCCGCATTTACCAGTTTTCCCACTACTATAAGATCCCTGTCCAGGTAAATGGTAGCAAGCTCTCCCGGCTCTCTGCTTACAAAGCTTGCTGGTCCCTGCTGCTGACCGGTGGACAGAACTACCGTTTCTCCTAAAACCCTGTCTTCCCCGAGTGTTTTATCAAAAAGAGCCCCTGTTTCTCCTAATTCCGTCTCTACATGGTCTTCACCCTGTCCCCATTTCTCTGAAAGATCTTCACTCCTTTTGGCTTCATGCAGCACCATTTCTCTCTCAGGCAGAGTCTTATTCGATTTTTTCTTCCATATTTCTTCATTTTCCTGTTTTCTTTTCTTTTTTTCAAATATCCATACTGACAGGGCTCCAAGACCAAGCATAAGCATTCCTGCTGCTATTGCTGTTTCTACTGACAGCCATGGAATATATCCTAATGTACTGGCTGCCAGGACAGCCAGAAGCAACAGGAGTCCCGCTGCACAAACTGCTGCACTTTTTATTTTTCTGTTTTTGAAAATATTCTTTTTTTCTTCTTTTTCATTCTGCTCCGATATTTCCTGCCACTGAACAGCTTTCTGTTCTTCATTTTCCAGTTCTGCTTTATTTTCCGGCTTTTCTTTTATACGAAAATCTGACTTCTCCTTTTTTATTTCTTCCTTACGATAAACTGCTGCCTTTACTGTTTCCAGCTGAAATCCTGGTTCCAGTGCCTTTTTGTAAATCCCGTATCCTAATACTACTGCCTGCTCATCCTCATGGTCTAATTTAGGAAGAATATATTCCGTCAGTTCTCTAAACTGTTGCTGAATTTCTCTGTAAAATCCTGGAAGACAGCAAAAATACACTTTTTGAGATTCTATATCCAGGTAAATATACTCCGGTCTGAGAATCAGCTGTTCCGGATTCATTAAAAATTCTGTCAATTCCTCCATAACATTGACAAATCCTCCCAGGACCATCTGGAGATCTTTGATGCGGAACTTTTTCTCCTCATATAGGACAGATAAAGGTTGTTTTGAAGTAATATCATAAGAAAAAAACTGACTGCCATCCAGACTCTGGATACGGCATTTTAAAATCGAGGGAATCACATTTCCTGCCAGCATCCTTACTTGATAAGCCGATGTATCCACAGCAATATCCTCCTGAAGGATCAGATAATTATGATCCATATCTCTTCTGAATTCTGTCCGCATTATTCTCCTCCTGTCAATATCTCCCCAGCCACCTTAACATTACGAATCCAAAGAACCGGATCGATCACTTTCGATGTTCCTTCTGCTTTTAATTTCCATAAAAAACCTCCAAAAGCAGCATTTGTATCTGCAGTGTAAGTCACTTTTATATTTTTTCCTTTCTGCACATGTATATTAAGATTTTCCATCCCGAAAAATCCTGTATTTCCCAATGCCCTGCTGCGCATTTCCGCTGCCTCCTCTGCTTTTCCATCCTCCCGGATTCCTTCCATGCTTCCTGCTAACGCTGATTCGCATGCTGCAGCTGTCAGCCATGCTCTGTTATGAACAAAAAAACAAAGATAAAGGATTCCTGTCACAGCAAGCAGTACCAAAGACATTACGCAAGCAGTCTCTATTGTAAAGCTTCCTCTTTTTAATAATTTTAACCTTCGAATTTCTTTCACAGTAATACACCTCCCATATACGCCAGAAATATAAATGGTACAAACGGTATTTCTGTTTTTCCTTTCTTTCTGAATATTGTCAGAAGCAATATCGAAACACCGGCTGCCATAATCATACTGAAACATATCATATTAATATAATCTTCCGTTTGCATCATCAGTCCCAAAGCAAGAAGAACCCATCCATCTCCATTTCCCAGCGCACCTTTGGAAATAAAAGAAAAAAGCAAAAACAATACACCGATTGCCACCGGCAGCAGCATGTCCCATAATTCCCGTTGAGATAAAACACTGAATATTATGCCTGCACATGCATAAATCCCGGTAAGATGCAGTGAAATCTCTTTTTTTCTGAAATCCATCCCTGTATTAACTGCTAAAAATACCATGGTGCATACTTCTTCTATCTTCATTATATCCCTCTCCCTATCCACAGGAGCCACAGGCTCCCATTCCATGCACATCAGAAATTTTCACAAGACGCACCGTCCGCTTCAGACCACTGCAGGATTCCCGGTTATGATAACGATTCCCATTTTTTGTAATATAAACTATTCCCGCCGGCTTTTGATTTTTGCTGCAGATTTCACAGGCATAATATTTCTCTCCCTGAGCATTCTGAGCTGAAACTATACTGGAACCCGGAATCTGATTCAAAGCCACGTGCAGGTATCTGCATCCAGGATTTCTATGGTATACAGAACCTGACTCCGTTACATAGACCATTTCTTCCGATGGTTTTTCTTCTTCGGAGAATGCTCTGTGATCTGTGCCTGTCCATGTATGAACCTTAACAGTATTATGCATCCATACTTTTGGCAAAGGAATCAGCCCCCCTATCGGACTGTACGAATATACATCCGGTATCGTCAGCTCATCTGGTCCTTTCCCGTCCAGCATATATGCGTACATTCCTGCTTCTTTTGCCTGTTCACATAATGCATGAAGATGCTCTGACTGCATCTTATAAATATCCATAAAGGAGATTAAAGTAACCATCCCAAGAAAAAATAACGGCAGTACCAAAGCAGTTTCCACTGCAATACTGGCTTTTCTTATGAAAGAGGCACACAAAGATGTCTTTTCAGAAGAATGACCGCCTCGCCTGTTCATCGGGGGAAACAGGAGCCAGAAGCGCAACAGAGTACATATCCTTTCTCTCCTTTTACTGTCTGTCCAATAATCTTGATCCTTCCCATCTATAAATTTTCTTTTCTTCTGAAAAAACACCTTTCTGCACCTCATTTCATGTCCAATGGTCAATTATAGATAGCTGTACTGTTTTTTTACTGTAAATATCTTTTTTCGATTTGCCTTTACATCCACAGAAGCTTCTATTGCCTCTATACAGTGATCTAATCTGAATCCCTTTTGCCCTGTACTGCTTCTAATACACATCTCTATCATATCCATGCCTCTGCTCACTTTATTTTTTTTCGACTCAGACACTATCATAAGCTGAAGATATTCTTCATAAGAAAGTCCGCTTTCATCATTTCTTCTTCCACTGTCCAGATTCTCCATAAGATCAGCCAGATTTTCTAATGCTAGCTGCCAATTTCCAGCATGTTTGACAAAAGGTACTTTTCCCCCATGAAATAATTCTCTGAGATCCAAAAGGCTTTCTCCAAAGGACCAGCACAGAAGAAGAGCCGCTTCTATGATCACAGATGCAGGTGGAACCAGAAAGGCCGATGCAATAGCAAGCGCCATACTCTGTACCTGCGCCCGCTTTACCGGATCTGTCATAAGATATGCTGCATTGACTCCTTCTCTCACCATAAGAAGCCGACTGGCTGTTGATTTAAGATTTTCCCTGTCGCTGTTCTTCCCACATAGAAGATATTCTTTTTGATATTTCAGATTACAGTCAGCCGGGGCTGTATAGCATCCCAGTCTGTTTTCCAGATACTGCTGAAATAAGAGCTGAGAAATATAAGAATCATCTTTTTTGACTTCTTCCAACATGCCCATTCCTTTCTCACATCTTCGGCCAGAACATAATGAAGATTTTTCCACTGTATTTTCCGAGATACCTTTTTCCGCAGGTACAATAAGATCAAGAAGACTCATATTGCGGATTCTTTTCAGGATCGGTATAGGATTCACTACCTGAGACGGCTGGTTTCCATCAGAAATTTCCGGCTCCCCGGTCTGCCCGCCATTTTCCCCTGAAGTATTCTCCGATTCCTGATGAGCAGCTTCACTGTTCTGTGCTGCTGCCTCCATTTCTGCATCGTAGCTCTCAATAGACTGATTTCCTTCCGCCTGATTACCTGTTTCCTCTGCTTCCCTCACACGTTCTCCCTGTTCCTGAAACCGATTGATCAGACTCTGAATCCCCTGAGCCCCTAATGTTTTCTTCATATAAGTTACTGCCTGCCGAAAAAACACCTCCCCATCCTGATCAGTTGCCAGACGATATCCAGAAAATCCCCCCTGTTTGACAGCGAGCTTCTGACTATTCTGTTCCAGCAACGGCTTCATATAGTTTTCCAGTTCATCATATAAAGATGACAGATTAATTTTTCCCTTGTTTCCGGATCCATTGAGAAAAAAAAGGTCGTAATCTTTTAGAAGAATACGGTCATACTGCCCAAACAAAGAATACAGACCAATATCCATACTGTTAAGAATCTGAGTTCTGGCAGCAGCCATTCTTACGGATTCAATACTGGTGCATACCAGTGATAGAAGAAGACTTAATATCAATGCTAAAAATATCGTAATACTGCCTCTTTTCATAAATATCCTTCCTTTCTGATATCCTTTCCCGGATCATAAAAACGGCTGTGCCATAAAGCGTCTGTTCTCTGTAACTTTTAAATAGAATTACTTTGTTTTGTAATCTTAGCCAGAATATTTTTGACCAGACTTGTAAGCTGCTCCTTAAAAATAATCACAAGACCAATCAATACCACAAGGATTAAAATGATCTCCACAACACCTACTGCATCTTCTTCCATTATAAAACTCTTTGCCAGTTCCCGTATTTTTTTCATTGTCTCACCTCCCTCTCTATCCATAAAACGAGAGAAATGCAGGAATCATGATCACTGCCATCACTACTGCAAGCATCATTATCATGGGTACCAGAAGCTTAGTTGCTGCCGCCTCTCCAAGTACACGGGCTTTTCTTTTTCTTTCATCCCAGGCCTCCAGAGCTTCTTTTTCCAGCAGTTCTGCCAGTCTTCTGCTTCCCTTCTGCAGATTTTGAATAAGAAGGGTAGAAAAGGTCCTGTATTTCATTTGACTACATCGTTCTCCAAATCTTCTATAAGCTTCTATTTCTGCCACACCGCTGTCCATTTCATTACAGGCTGCAGCCATTGCTTCATATGCAAAATGTGATACTTTATTTCCTCTCCGTCTGTAATCGGCAGTAATCTTTTGAAAGGCTTTTCTCGCAGTCATTCCCGCCTGTATCAAAAGGGCAAATTTCATAATAATCCCCGGGTAATCCATAAGAAGCTGTTCAGACCGCCGGAGCTCTTTCTCCTGTTTTTCTTTGGTTTCTTTTAAAAGTAAAAGAAACGCTGCAAAAAAGCCCAGTGAAGCCAGAAGCTCTCCTGTATGTTCTTTCGGTCTTTCCCATTCCAGTCTATGCCCCTTCCATTGCGAAGGAAGATAATAATAATCCGGATCCTGTTTTTCCTGATTATATTTTTCCAGCATCTCCTGAAACTCCCGCTTCTTTAGATCCTGCGGATTCTCTTTTTCCAAATACTGTTCCTGATCATCCTGTTCGCTTTCTTTTTGAGGAATCTGAATATTCATTGTCCCTCTTCTCTCACCATCTACAGAAATCGTATATTCCTGTTCGTAAATGCCAGCCGCATCTCTCGGAATTCTCAGTCCGCTGCTGTAAGCGTTTTCTCCTCCCTTCCAGGTCAGGAGCATCCCCAGAAGATTGCAGCCAACAGCCACTGTCAGAAACAATCGTACTCCTTTTTTATCTGCCAGAAGTCCCCAGTGTATCCACCCAGCCTTACTGAACAGCACCAGGCCAAAAGCCGCAGTAAAAATCACTATATGTACCCACATATTCTGTCTCCTGTATGTTTTCCACATTCTGTCTGCTCTTATACATCAATATCCACAATTCTTTTCCCCATCCAGTAGGAAAGAATGTAAATTCCCAGGCAGACTGTCATAGCAAAAATTCCAAATGCATTTCCATAGAGAACTTCCAGAAATCCCGGCGATGTAAGCTGCAGATACAATATGATCCCTGCCGGCATAAGGCTCATGATCGTCTGCTCCGCTTTCTTGGCAGAAAGAGTTGCCTCAATTTCTTTCTGAACGTCAATCTTATCCCCAAGCATCCTGGCAGACGTCTGTATTACCTTATCCATATCTCCGCCGGTACGCTTTGCAGTACTGAAAACAGCTGCAAAGTTTTCAATATCCTCAATGCCGCTTCGTTCTCCCAAGGACAGAAATAATTCCTCTACAGGAACACTGACTTTTTTCTGACTTTCCATATATCGGAATTCCTGTACAATATCCGCCTCCTCAGGATAAAGTCTTTCCATATCTCTTCGGCATGCTGTCACAGCATTCTCTACGGAATATCCAGCCTGTACGGCAACGCTGAGAGAATTCAGCGCATCTCGGAACTGATAATTCAGTTTTTTCTTTCTCTCTTTAATTCGCTGACGTTTTTTCATTCTGATAAACAGCACTGCTGCCGGAACTGCTGCCAGCATATACCACCAGTTTTGATAAAACAGATAATCTGCCGCCCCGCACAGCATTGTACTTTGCAAACAGTATTTAACTGCTTCCTTTCCTGTAAAATGATATTCTTCATAATTTTTCTTTCTATTATCCTGATTCATATATTCACCTCTGCCCGTATCAGCTTTTCACGATTACAGAGTTCCGCCGTCTTCATCAAACCCTTCCCCTCTTCCCATCGATAAAGCGTTTGTGTAACTATCTCATTAGCCTTAAATCCACAGACCTCAGCAATTTCCAGAACTTTTCTGCTCTTATCTCTCATACGTCCAAGATGTATCAGAATATCCACTCCTGAAGCAATTTGCCTGCGTATGGCCTCCAGGGGCAGATCTACTCCCATCAGTGTCATAGTTTCCAGACGACTCAGCATATCCAGGGCAGAATTCGCATGAGCAGTACTAAGACTGCCTTCATGTCCTGTATTAAGTGCCTGGAGCATATCCACCGCCTCACCTCCCCGGACTTCTCCAACAATAATCCTGTCTGGTCTCATTCTCAGTGCTGTTCGTATAAGATCCCTGATACTGACAGAAACAGCTCCCTCCATATTTGCCATCTTTGCTTCCAGCCGTACCAAATTCTGGATTCCCTGAAGCTTCAGTTCCGCATTATCTTCAATGGTAATGATTCTCTCATCCTCCGGGATAAAATTCGATAATGCACCTAAAAACGTAGTCTTCCCACTGCCTGTTCCACCTCCGATCACTATAGAATACCGTGCCTTTACAAGAGCCTCCAGAAATCTGGCACACTCACAGGTAACACTTCCCAAAGTGATCAGTCTGTCCATAGTTATCGGCTTGTCCGGAAATCTGCGTATGGTGAGGATCGGACCATTTAATGCCACAGGTCTGATCACTGCATTTACTCTGGCTCCATTTTCCAGACGGGCATCCACAATGGGCATAGATTCATTGATCACACGGTTGCATCTTCCTGCAATCTGCTGGATCACATCCTCAAGTTTCTCCCTGGAAGTAAAGCATTTATTCCATCTTCCCAGTTTTCCTCCTCTTTCCACAAAAATTGCCTCTGGTCCATTTACCATGATTTCTGTAACAGTCTCGTCTTCAATCAGTTCCTGAAGCACATCCAGCTTGCGTACAGAATGAAACAGCTCCTGTCTCAGCTGGACTTTTTCTTTAAGTGAAATACAGGAATCCCGCAAACGACTCAAAATAAGATGATCGATCTCTTCCAGGATCTCTCTGTCTGTCATCTCCCGGGACATATCCAGTTTTTCCATCAGAAGCTCTCTGAGCATCTGAAAGGTTTCTCTGCTCATATCATTTCCTTCCTGATCAGTTCTTTTACATAATCTCCCAGATTACTCCATGGAAGCTGATCCACATAAAAATCACTTTTCTCCAGTTCACTGTGAAACGGAAGCTGCAGCCGTCTTATCTTTGTTAAAATCTGGGGATACTCAAGAATTCGCAGCAGATTTTCAAACTGGGCAAGTTTACAGCAGGACATCTTATCCGGCAGAACAGGCATATAAATCCTGCCGCACATATCCAGGATCTGAAATACCTCATCAAGCCCATTTCCAATATCCAGTATCAATGTCTCATAGGGACTGTGCAGCATAATTTCCCGGATCAGGCAGATCCAGTCCTGCCACGGTGTTCCTCGTATATCAAGAGGTGACTGTACCGGAGGAATGAAATCAAGCTGCCCCACCGTCTGCACCATACTGTTAATCCGTGCAGTAAGGTTCTGTTCTCCCTGACGTACATAATATAAAAGATCGCTGAGATTCGCCGGAAAGTTCTTCCCAAAAAGACTGTCAAATCCCGAATATTCCTCCATGTTCAGATACAAGACCGGTCTGTTTTTTCCAAGCAGCTGCCCTAGAGTAAGAGCAAAAGAGGTTTTCAGACATCGTCCTGACGGTGAATAAATTCCCAGTACTTCTGTTGTTTTTTTCAAAACAGGCGACTGTACCGGCAAAACTGAGGCTTCTTCTCCATAGCAGGCCATAACTTCCCGTACTACCTGAGCTGAAGACTGATATTTATAAACTCCTGCATAAGGACTTTTTTCCGCAGAACCTACTCCTTCTGTAAGAACAATGATCTTACCAATGTCCAGATCACGAAGTTCTCCGCACACAGCCTCCTCTGCTATCAGAAGAAGTTCTATTCTGTGTTCCTTTCCATAAGCTACAAGGCTTTCCGATCCGGTAAATGCCTGCACTTCAAATGGCAGGTTCTTTTTTCTGTTTAGATAATCCATAAAATTCCGGGCATACTCCGCCTCCGGATCACAAATCGCAAAAATATGCTTTTTCAATATATACCTCCTGCATAAAGCATTACACTCATAAATATCGGAACTGTAAAATGGAAATTTTCCAGCGCAGATCCTTTCCTGTAATAAGGTTTCCTGACCCCTGTTCTCAAATAATCTCTTATATAAGATTCCAGATACCAGAGCCTTTCTGCCGGGTTTCCATATAAGGCAAGAAACAGCAATGAAAAAACCGCTCCTATAAAAAAAGAAATTCCCATGCAGCGCCAGACAGACTCCGGCCCCATAATCCCTCCAAGAGAACAAATCAGTTTAATATCACCTGCTCCCAGCATCCTGAACCAACACAATCCTCCAAGAACTGCAGCAGGAATCAGAGTTCCAAAAGCAAACTCTCTGAAACAGGGACCTTTTCCGCTGATACTGTATAAAAATCCAGTCAGAAGAGAACAAAGGATCCAGCCATTGCTGATCCGCATGCTGGAAATATCCATTACAACCGCAATCCCTGCAATCGTCAGCACCAGCATTTCCTTAATTAAAATTCGTCCTTGCCTCCTTTCATATGTCTGTTTTAAATAAAATAAAATGGGATAGATCCGTCTGACTTGACGGCAGATATACCAGAAGATCTCTGGTGAGTTTTATTATATGGTATCCGTCTTTATATGTCCAGAAAATTCGTTCTTCAAGTTTCGACATGTTTTCGACTGATTATTTTTCTGCTTCTCAGCAGGTTCTTCCGGAACAGCTACTGTTTTTTACAAATAATTTTTATATTGCATAATTATTTACAATTATGTATAATATATGTATTTAATTCATATTTTATGCATAATATTCATTTTTATAATAGAACTGGAGGGACCGATCATGGAAACAACTATAAAAAAAATCGAAGATATGTCCTTAAATGCATGGCCGTCATATAAAATGGAACTGTATGACGGCTGGATCCTGCGTTTTTCTCATTTTTATACGCACAGAACCAACAGCGTAGAGCAGTTCGGAGCCTCCTCCCTTCCCTGGAGAGAAAAAATTCCCTACTGCGAACATGAATATCAGAGGCTGGGAACTCCTGCTGTCTTTAAGATCAGCCCTCTTGTTTCTCCTGATCTTGACTATACCCTGGAAAACCGCGGATATGAGATCCAGCATACTACAGAGGTCATGACACTGGATCTGGCTCATACCCATTTAGATGCCTGCTGTAATGATATCATCCTGACAGATCACATTCCCGATTCCTGGATCACCAGCCTTTTTGACCTGAAAGGAACAACAGATCCTGTACACAGAGCGGTGGTCCCATCCATGTATCACGCCATTCCTAAGCGCACCATCTGTGCCTGTGTGAAAAAAAATAATCAGATCGTTGCTACAGGACTGGGGATTCTGGATCGTGATTATATTGGTATTTATGCCATTCATGTAAAGGAAGAATATCGCGGCCAGGGGCTTGCCCGCCAGATCTGCACCGGACTTTTAAAAGAAGGCCGCAAAAAAGGGTCTGAACATGCCTACCTTCAGGTTGTAAAGGGAAATACTGCAGCTAAAAATCTCTATTCTTCACTTGGATTTCAGTATTTTTATACTTACTGGTTCCGGGTACAGTCTACATCTCCGCTTTCCGCTCCAGGTGCAGACTGCCCTATTCCTAATAAATAAAAATACAGGAACCGGCACAGAAGCCAGACATTTCTGTCTGCATCTGGAGTCTGATCTGCTCCAGCTGTGTCAGTCCCTGTATGGGGAATCAGTTATGTAATTATCATTTATTTTTCTTTTAAAATTTCTTATGCTGCCTTGCCCATAACCTGCGGTGTTGTATTTCCTGCCACCAGCGTTGTAAGAGGACTGAAATACAGCAAACAGGTCAGTACACAGTACACAGGCATCATAATTGCAAACTGGACAAGTCTTCCAGGCATGATCGCATAAAAAGAATATCCAAGGAAGATCACAAGTCCTGCTGTTGTAAGCACAAGAGAACAAAGTGCTCCTGTACAGATAATAGAAAGAGAAATCCCTATGGTCTTACCTGTTCTGGATTTGTTTGCATAAAATCTTTTTGCAAGCGCCGGGAGTACCCCCCAGAGAATTGCTGCAAGTGTAATAAACGGATTTACCGCATATCCCTTGATAAAGCATCCAATGATGTCCGCGCAGCCGCCGCAGATACCACCTGCCACAGGTCCCATCCAAAGACCTGCCAGCACTGTACATACGGTTCCTACCGTGATACGGTAAGGTCCCAGTTCAATCACAAAGATCCTGGAAAGTACAAGCTGCATGGCAACCAGAAGTGCCATAAATACAAGGGTTTTCACGTTACGTACAGAATGATTGTTTTTCTGCATAATAAAAACACCTCCATAATGGAATTCATTGAAATAAATAATATTCCCTCCACATTATGAGATGTTCTCACATGTAGCAACGGGTGCGGAAAATATATCGTAAGCCTTCCTTAAGATGTAAACAAGCTTTTCGTTTCATGGCGACTCCCCAGCCAATGAACACTTAACGCATAAATCCCTACTTCGCTATTATTTATTTTAAGCTTAGTATAACACACTTTTCAGATATTTCAATATATTTTTGTTATAATATTATCAAGCTTTTTACACCATGGGATTCCCTGTATAAAAAAGCATTTTTTTGCCATACTATTCCTGAAAACCATTGCCAACTATGCAAAGGAGGGGTATCATGGAACAAGAAGAAAAACAGGATTCTTTCTCTCAGGAAAAAAAGAATCCCTATAACGTATATTACGAAAATTACCTGGACACCAATGCCTGTACGGAATGTACAGGACTGATGCCAAAAGTCGCCCGGGACAGGGAACAATGGAATGCTTTCCGCGATGTATTTGATTTCACCGCAAAGCCTCCTTCCGACGAAGATGAACAGGATTGACTGAAACGGTATCACTATCCTCCGGTAATTTTTGTACCGGAGGATCATTATGAAAAAATTATCTGCTGCACTACTCTGTACAGTCTTTCTCTTTTCCGCAGCCGGCTGCGGCGTTCAGGATAAACTTAAGGATCTGGTAAATACCGGGGATCCCGAAATTTCAGAGGAACCTTCCCTTGCCCCCCGTGTTTATATGGATGAGATCCGCGGAATTGTAAAAGATTTTACCGGAAATCATCTGCTCATCGTGAAGGATGAAACCATCTATAATTTTGATGTATCACAGGCTGATCTGGAATGTCAGGGCGGAATCATTACCGGAGACATGATCAACGTTATTTATGAAGGTCAGCTGACCAGCACCGATACCAGCATGGTAAAAGCCCTTAAAGTAGTTGATTCCTACCACAATAAGGCAGAATTGAAAGAAAAAAAGACCTATGGACAGGTACAGGGATTTACCGAAAATACCATCACTCTGAAATCCCGTTCCGGAAAGACTGCGGTCTACCCCATCACAGGAACTGAACAATATTATCAGGGAGGAATCCGTGCAGGTTCATGGGTCTATCTTCATTTTCGAGGCAGCTTCGGCGAACCGCTTTCCGATGATCCAAATCTGTTAAATGCCCGTCATCTGAAGGTTCTCAGTGTATCTGACATAGATCCCATGAAAATACCAGAGCCTACTCCTACTCCTGCACCGCAGGATCAAAAAGAACAGCAGAAAGAGCAGCAGCTCCGTGGAATAATCCAGGATGTCAATATGAATATACTTCAGGTAGCTCCTGTTAATTCAGATACGGTACTGAATCTGGATATCTCCTCCATTCCCTGCCATTTCAGCGGCGGGCTCTCCTCCGGCGCCCGTGTAAAGATTACATACACGGGTAAATTCAATGGGATCTCCACGGAAGGTATAAGCATACTTGGAATTACCGGAGAAATTCCTGAAGCGCAGAATAAAAACGCTGCAGCATTTACTGTATCCGGCGAGATTATCGGTTCCACGGCAAACACTGTCACCATCTTAAGCTATGATGGAATCCCTCTGACCTTTCATACCGATACAGCAGTCAACACCTCTACCGGAGGGCTTTTGACAGGAAGCAGTGTACGGCTTACTTTTAACCCTGCCGACTCCCGGGATTCAAACATTTACACCTGCACTAAGATTGAAGATGCCTGAATCGGTCTCTGATCGCTTTCTCCCCCTGACGGAGCCAGCTGTCTACAGAAGGATCCTCTCCCAGTATCCTGCAAAAGGATTCATACTCTTCCAGAATTCCTCTCCCATGAGGAACCATATAGGCACCGGCATCACTCCCAAGAGCGGCCTGTGCCTTTTTTTGAAAGGCAAGACGAAGTTTTTCTTCCACGCTTTTGATAATAGGAGTAAGGATCTCATCTGCATACCGTCCGCAGCCCTTAAGATTCCGGACTGTCACAAGAGTAGGCACCCAGATTGTCTGACTGTCCGCCAGCATGGAAATACATTCCTCATCCATATAATTTCCATGCTCCAGGGAATCCACCCCGGCTTCTAACGCAGCCTGTATTCCGTAAACACCATTGGTATGACTCATCACTGCAAAGCCTTCTTCGTGTGCAATATGAACCATTTCTTTTACCTCGCCTCTGTCAAGAGGCGTTCCCGTCACCTTTCCCTGGTTGTTAAAATCCAGAAGCCCGGTCGTCATGATCTTAATAAAATCCGCACCCTTTTCTGCAGCCTCTAGAACCAGCTTATGGTATTCTTTCATATTGGAAAAGCCTTTTCCCACGATACTTCCATAATGGCCTTCTTTATGAATCGCAAATACAGGGGTTCGGTAATCGATCCCGTATTCCGGCGCAAGTTTTTTGGCCAGCAGGGAAACACCACAGTTATCTCCTCCGTCCCGCACAAAAGAAATCCCGGCTTCCCGATAGGCTTCCAGACATTTTCTGACTGCTTTCTCCTCAGGTCTTTCTTTATGGCGTTCCACTGCCTGACGGTAATTGATCCCATCCATCAATACATGCGCATGACACTCGCCAAACATAATTTCTCCCCTCGTTATCTCTCAAAAAATCTACGTATCTGCTCTTCATCTGCCTTCACAGATCCCTGTACAAAAAACGGTCTTCCTCCGCCTCTGCCATTCAGAGCCATGTTCATTTCCTTTGTGAACTGGCGGAGATCTCCGTCCTTCTCACCTATGGCATATTTATAGCTTCCATCTGGATTTTTTGAAAAAACCGCACAGCAGCCGGCACATTTTTCCATGACCGCATCTGCCATTTTACGCACACTGTCTCCATCCAGCCCTTCATGAAAAATCAGTACGCTTCCCGCCCCTTCATATCTTGCCGCTTCTGTTTCACATAATTGCTGCGTAAGATGAAGAAGCTGCCCTTTCAGTCTGTAATTTTCTTCCTGAAGACGTTCCACAGCCTGAGCCGTCTCACCGATCTTTGCCGAAAGCTTCACAGACACCTGACGGTTCTGCTCATCAATTCTGTTGAGATATTCCAGAACACGCTTTCCACTGATCATCGTTACACGTACACCTTCGTGAAAATTTTCTGCTGTAAGCAGCTTCACCATGCCGATCTCCCCTGTATGAGTTACATGGGTTCCGCAGCAGGCACAAAGGTCCGCCCCCGGAAAACGCACCAGACGTATCTTTCCGATCAGTTCTTTTTTGCTTCTGTATGGAAGCTGCTCCAGGTCTTCCTTTTCCGGATAAAAAATCTCAACCGGCGTATTTTCCCATATTTTTCTGTTTGTTTCCGCTTCAATTTCCTCAAGCTGCTTTTTATCCAGGACACCACTGAAATCAATCGTGATCACATCACTGCTCATATGAAATCCCACATTGTCATAACCGTATTTTTCATGAACAAGCCCGCTGACAATATGTTCACCGGAATGCTGCTGCATCAGATCAAATCTCCGCGCCCAGTCAATTTCTCCTATCAGCTCCGTTCCCGGTTCAAAAGGCTTCTCGGTATAGTGGATCAGTTCTCCGTCTTTTTCCTGGACATCCTTTACCGGAACATCTCCCAGCACGCCAAGATCACAGGGCTGTCCTCCTCCTTCCGGATAAAAAGCACTCTGATCCAGCAGGATTTCATATCCTTTTTCACCTTTCCTGCATTCTTTTACCTGTGCAGGAAATATTTTTATATAAACATCTTCATAATACAGTCTTCTCGTTTCTACCATAACCCCTGCCTTCTTTCTGTTATTTTTCAGACATATAATCTTCTGCAGAACATTATAGCACAGGCTCCGAAATGTGAACACCCCGCCTATATGAGATAATCCCCGCAAAATATATTACTTTCTCCATGAACCAGAAAAAGCGCCGGGAATCCCTGGATCCCTGGCGCCCTTCTGTTGGGTATTTTAAATATTAAAAAGAAAGAGCATACTTCTCAACAGTAATCTCCGCCTCTCCCTCTGCTGCAAAAGAAATTGTTTCTGCACTCTGAGGTGTATAGACAGTAAGAGTTGCTGTCTGGCTTCCATCATTGATAAAGATTTCCATACTGAATCTGTCCATCAGACAACGAAGCATGATCTCGCCGTCCACCGGTTTCACTGAAATCTCCCTTGTATGGATAAGATCATACTGAAGACCGCTATGACTCCTATCCAGAGACAGAATCTCTTTTTCCGGATCATAGGAAACTAAAGTGTAATGTTCTGTATCCTGAGCTGTTTTCATGGAAAAACTCCTGAATTTTCCATCCACCTTAAGATGAACAGTCATATCAAGAACTCTTCCTGAAACGCCCTCCAGAGAAGTCTCCTGCGAAATTTTTACGTTTTTATGGAAAACTCTTTGTCCCCGGAAAGCTTCCAGTTCCCGCACCGGCTTCTGAAGCATTTTTCCTTCCTTCAGAGAAAGCTCTCTTGGAACTGTCATCTGTCCAAAATATTTCTGTCCTTTTGGAACAAATTTGGATGTACTCCAGGCCTGCATCCAGGCGATCATGATCCGGCGTCCGTCCGGCGCCTTCATAGTCTGAGGTGCATAAAAATCAATTCCACTGTCAATGGGAAGAACATCTTCCCGAACAAACTGATGAGTTTCCTTATCATAAGTTCCGGGAATATAAATGGTTCCATGGCCTACATGGAATTTCAGCCCGTCCGGCATCATTTCCATAGGACTTGCCATAAGTATATGTTTGCCGTCCAGTTCAAAGAAATCCGGACATTCCCACATCCAGCCCAACTTTTTATCACTTCTGTCAATGACGCTGCAGAATTCCCAGTGGAACCCGTCTTTGCTCTGAAACAGAAGAATGGCGCTGTTCCCATCATCTGTGGCATTTGACGCAACTGCATAAAAAGTTCCGTCTTCTTCCTGCCATATCTTAGGATCACGGAAATCTACTTTGCTTCCGCCTTCCGGAACGACTGCTGTTGTAATAACAGGATTCTGTTCATATTTCTCATATTCTGTTCCATCACCAACTGCCATGCACTGTGTCTGATAATCCTTCTGGCTCCCATCCTCTTCCGTTACTCTGCCCACACCTGTATACATGAGAAGATGACGGCCGTCCGGAAGTTCCAAAGCACTGCCTGAAAAACATCCTGCATTGTCATAGTCCTGATCCGGAGCCATGACAACAGGTCTGCGTTCCCAGCGTATCAGATCTTTGCTTACCACATGTCCCCAGTGCATAGGCCCCCATTCGTTGGAATAAGGATGATACTGATAGAACAAATGATACTCCCCTTTATAAAAGGAAAATCCATTGGGGTCATTGATCCATCCTGTGCCTCCTGTTACATGATAAAGAGGGCGTTCTTCCGGACTGATATCCTTTATGTGATCTTCTTCAAACTGTCTTGCACGCTGTAATAATTCACTTGTCATATCAGCATCCCGCCTTTCGCTTTTATTTTCAGATCGTATACTTCCGATCAGCCCTTAATTCCGGAAGATGCAATACCTTCCACATAATACTTCTGCATAAAAATAAACATAATAATCATCGGAATCGCAGAAACAACCAGAGCTGCCATGATCGCACTGTAATGTACCGGCTGAGTTCCAAAGAAAGACTGGACTGCAAGCTGAATGGTACGTTTGTCTTTACCTGTCATAACAAGAAACGGCCACATAAAGTCATTCCAGTGTGCTACGAAGTCAAGGATAAACACGGTTGCATAAACAGTTTTTGAACAGGTTGCGTGCCAGTTCATTTGGCGTATATTTTAATTCCTCAATCGCCTGCTCGATTTTTTCTTTGTGTCTTCTGCAACATAGCCGCTGCCGTTTATCACTCTTGATACAGTGCCTACTCCTACACCGGCCTTCTGTGCCACATCTCTGATACTTGCCATATTTTACTTCCTTATAAATATAAATCTTAATTACTGTATATCCAGAATAAATATATTCCTTTATTTTATAATGTCATGCTGATATACAACATCCTTTTTATAATTACTGATTATAGCATACCGAAAATTTCTTTATAATCTGCCCTTTGGCTGAAAAACAGAGTATTTTTCGTCATTTTGATGGAACGGGTTCCTTTTCAGGTTTTAGATTTTTTTACTGATCCTGAATCCTTTTCTGTTTTATCCGCGTTATAATATATGAACGGGAAATAATACTGGAGATGATCTTCCATCTTCATCCGGCAAAAAATACAGAAGGGGGCTGATTATATTTCACAGGAAGAATATTTGAAATATCTTTTGGAGCAGTATCAGAATCTGATCTACTCCATCTGTCTGAAATCTGTGGGCAACCCTTTCGATGCGGAAGATCTGACTCAGGAGGTATTTTTATCTGCTTACAAAAATCTTTCCCGTTTTGATGGTACTTACGAAAAAGCATGGCTCAGTAAAATTGCAGTACGGAAGTGCCTGGATTTTCTGAAAGCAGCCGGGCGGCGCAGTATCCCTACGGAAGATATTTATTTTTCTCAGATACCGGATACATCATCCGCTCCAGAGAGCATGTATCTGAAAACAGATTCCGACCAACAGGTATACGCTCTGTGTCAGCAGCTTAAGAGCCCCTACAAAGAAGTTGCTGTTTCACATTTTTGTATGCAGCTGTCAGTGACTGAGATCGCCCGGCAGACTCAGAAAAATCCCAAAACAATCCAGACACAGCTTTACAGGGCAAAAGCAATGCTGAAAAAACTTCTGGTACCACCAGAAAATATAAAAGAAAGGAGCCGTTGATATGCATATTCCGGATAAAACACTGGAAAATTTTTCAGATAATGATAAGATGAATACAGACGAAATGATCGCTTTTCTGGAACATCTGGAGCAATGTGATTTCTGTCTAGAGCAGATGATCGCAGAAGAAAGTAAAAGCGCAGAAACTTCCGCTCCTGTTTATCTTTCCGAACAAATCCTGCAGCGTGCGGCCGCTCCGGGTATCCAGGCTGTCCAGATGGTGAAAAAAACATCTCGGCGGATGCAATTATTTTACTATGGACTTCGTACTGCTACAGGAGTGATTGCAGCACTTTTTCTCCTGTTTACAGTACAGCGCATGGATTTCAGTGTACTTCGTACCTTCTCCTATTCAAAAGCTCAGGAGTATTCTGCAGACACAAAACGAGAAAAGCCTTCTGCCAATATCTCTCGTTTTACAGAACACATGAACTCAGAATTTTCCCGGGGGCTGAATGCAGGTTTTCACTATATTGAAGACTTTTCAAATAAATTATTTAACGGAGGATTTTCAAAATGACAAAACAAAAAAAGGGATTTTTACTTTTTCTCTGCTCACTGATCCCAGGTGCCGGTGAGCTGTATATGGGTTTCCGTAAGCAGGGCATCAGCATCATGCTGCTGTTCTGGGGCTGTATTTTCTTTTCCGGATATTCCGGAATCGGATTTTTTGTTATGTTCCTTCCCATTTTATGGGCTTACAGCTTCTTCAACGTGCACAATCTGAAATCATTGTCAGAAGAAGATTTTTATTCCGTAGAAGATGCCTACATTCTCCATATGGATCAATTTATTGACAATACAGATCATTTTGTGCGGAAGTACAAAAAAATCATCGCCATACTGCTGATCATCTTCGGTGTTTCGATTCTCTGGGATAATGTAACTGATCTGATCCGCTGGATTCTCCCTGAGTACGTAGTAAGCTTTTTCAGCCATATTTTTTATACCCTTCCGTCTATTATCATCGCAATCGTCATTATCGCCGGAGGAGTCCATCTGCTGAAAAGCAAGAAGCTGGAGCTGGATCACGAGGATGAAACAGCAAAAGCAGAAGAACATTACTGGGAACCCTACCGCCCGTATCAGCAGACCGCTGCACCGGATGCAGAAAGGGCGGCATCTAAGACAGAAGTAATTGTATCTGACCAAAAAGACACTGCTCCAGAGCAAAATGCTGCACCTTCCGAAACAGATGCCGTATCATCTGCCGAGAATACCACAAACGAAAAATAAAAATATAGTTGTCCAAAAAGGCAGGAGCCATAGCACTCTACTATGGTTCCTGCCTTTTTCTCTGACTGCAAACAGCAGCCAAACAGATATTTACAATTCTTTTGTAACCCTCAGTCTTGTCATAGCTCTTGCCAGAGCCAGCTGGCTCATCCTGTATTCCTGGATGCTCTGCTTCTGCCTGAGCTGTTCCTCCGCACGCTCTTTTGCCTCCTGTGCTCTCCGCACGTCGATCTCTTCCGGGCGTTCCACTGTCAGGCAGAAGATTTTCCCACGATTGTTTATCATTTCTACAAACCCTGAGCTTACCGCTACGGCAACCTTATTTCCCTCGTCGTCTTCATAGCGCATTTCACCTGGGACAATGGCTGCGATCAGGTTGGCATGATGAGCCAGAAACGCCTTTTCTCCATCTTCAACCGGTACAGTCAGTGATCTGGCTCTTCCGGAAAAAAACAGCTTATTACTGGCATAGATTTCCAGACCAAATGTACTTTCCATAAGCTCCTCTCCTTACTGCTCAATGGTTTTGGCTTTTTCGATCACTTCATCAATGGTACCTACATTAAAGAAAGCATTCTCAGGATACTGATCCATTTCTCCGTCCACGATCATACGGAAGCCTCGGATTGTCTCCTTCAGCGGTACATATTTGCCGGGGATACCGGTAAAATTCTCTGCCACATGGAAAGGCTGGGACAAAAATCTCTGGATTTTTCTTGCACGGTATACGGTATTTTTATCCTCATCAGACAGTTCCTCCATACCCAGAATTGCAATAATATCCTGCAGCTCTTTATATTTCTGAAGAATCTCCTGTACCCGGCGGGCAACATCATAATGTTCCTGACCAACCACATCTGCCTCCAGGATACGAGAAGTAGATTCCAGCGGATCTACCGCCGGATAAATTCCCTGCTCCACAATTTTTCTGGAAAGAACTGTTGTCGCATCCAGGTGGGCAAAGGTTGTTGCCGGCGCCGGGTCTGTCAGGTCATCAGCCGGCACATAAACTGCCTGTACAGAAGTTACGGAACCAGATCTGGTGGATGCAATACGTTCCTGAAGCTCTCCCATTTCCGTTGCAAGCGTAGGCTGATATCCTACAGCGGAGGGCATACGTCCCAGAAGAGCTGAAACTTCAGAGCCTGCCTGTACAAAACGAAAAATATTATCAATAAAAAGAAGAACATCTCTGTGTTCTGTATCACGGAAATATTCCGCCATGGTAAGACCTGTCTCAGCAACACGCATACGGGATCCCGGCGGCTCATTCATCTGTCCGAACACCAGGGCTGTTTTTTCCAGTACGCCTGATTCCTTCATCTCTGACCAGAGATCATTTCCCTCTCTGGAACGCTCTCCTACCCCTGTAAAGATAGAATAGCCGCCATGCTCAGTAGCAATATTCTGGATCAGTTCCTGGATCAGCACAGTTTTACCTACGCCGGCGCCGCCGAACAGACCAATCTTACCACCTTTGGCATAAGGAGCCAGAAGGTCGATGACTTTAATTCCCGTCTCCAGAATCTCTACTGCAGGACTCTGATCTTCAAATCCCGGGGGATCTCTGTGGATTTCCCAGTGTTCCTTGTCCTCCAGGGAATCTCCGCCGTCTACCGTCTCTCCCAGAACATTAAAAAGTCTGCCCAATGTGCACTCTCCTACAGGAACCTGGATTCCGCTTCCCGTAGCGATTACTTCTCTGTCTCTCTGAAGTCCCTCACTGGCACTGAGCATAATACACCGTACCTCACGGTTTCCCAGATGCTGAGATACTTCCATAATACATTTTTTTCCATTATTCTCTACTTCCAGAGCTTCTCTGATATCCGGGAGCTCTCCGTTTTCAAAAACAACATCTACAACAGGTCCCATAACCTGTATGATCTTACCTTTATTCATCCTAGTCACTTCCTTTTCTGGGCCTTTGCACCACTGATCACCTCTGTGATCTCCTGTGTGATAGCAGCCTGCCGCGCCCGGTTATACTGTATGGAAAGCTCCTGCAGCATTTTTTTTGCACTGTCAGTAGATGCCTGCATAGCAGTCATTCTGGCATTATTTTCACTGGCATAAGCCTCTACCAGGCATCCATAAATCACGCCGGTCAGATAATTGGGAATCATCGTATCCAGTACTACATCTGCTGAAGGATACATTTCAATCTCTTCCTGAGGAACTTCTACAGGAATCTGAAAAGGGGAAAAACTTGTTTTTTTAAGAGGAAGAAGCTGCATATCCACAGCTTCCATTACTGCAGCGTTCTGCATCTGTGTATAAACAATATGTACCTCATCCAGTTCCCGCTCCAGAAATGCTCTTACGATCTCCTCACTGATCAGCCTTGCTCTGTGCATAGTAGGCTTCTGTACCGTATAACGAAAACTTCCGTCTACGTCTGCATTCTTTTTTTCATAATACTGGCGCCCAGTCATTCCCAGCACATATAGCCGATGATAACCAGGGGTTTTTTCCATAAATTCATCTGTCAGTTTGGTGATATTATGATTGTAGGCTCCTGCCATTCCTTTGTCTCCGGTAACTACAATGATCCCTGTCTTTCTTTCCCCGGCAGGTACCAGATGACGGACGCTGAAAAACGGATGCTGGATATCTGGAACGTGCCGCAGGATCCTGGCTATGGCTCCCTGCATGTTATAAAAATAAGGTTCCGTATCTTCCAGTATCTTTTTGGCTTTTTTCATTTTAGAAGAGGAGATCATATACATGGCATTGGTGATCTTCATGGTATCCTGGACACTTTTTATTCTGCTTTGGATTTCTCTTGCATTTGCCATAACTTCCTCCTGCTGCTCCTACTCTGCTGCTTGACGTGTTTTAAACTCTTCCGCTACCTGGAGAATTTTTTCTCCAAGCTGATCAGACAGAACTTTTGTCTCGTCAATCTCTCTTCCAATTTCAGGATAAGCGTTGTCAAAATACTCCAGAAGTTCCTTCTGATAATTTTTCAGCTTACGTGTTTCCACATGAACCAGCGCCTTATGTGTGGCTGTCCACAAAGTGATCACCTGCTCATGAAGCTTCATCGGACTGCACAGAGGCTGCTTCAGAAGCTCCATCAGGCAGCTTCCATAGCGCAGCTGCGCTTTTGTAGCCTCATCAAGATCGGAACTGAACTGGGTAAATACTTCCATTTCTCTGTACTGTGCCAGATCGATACGGATACTTCCAGATGCTTTTTTCATGGCCTTTGCCTGGGCAGCACCGCCTACACGGGAAACAGAAAGTCCCACATTGACTGCCGGACGCATTCCTGAAAAGAACAGATCACTTTCCAAAAAAATCTGTCCGTCAGTAATGGAAATCACATTTGTCGGAATATACGCAGACACATCTCCTGCCTGAGTCTCAATAATAGGAAGCGCAGTGATAGACCCTCCGCCTTCTTTGTCGCTTAATCGGCTGGAACGTTCCAGAAGTCTGGAATGAAGATAAAATACATCTCCCGGGTATGCTTCACGTCCCGGAGAACGTTCCAGCAGCAGAGACAGCGCCCGATACGCCACTGCATGTTTGGAAAGATCGTCATAAACGATCAGCACATCTCTTCCCTTGTACATAAAGTATTCAGCCAGAGCTGTTCCTGCATAAGGCACAATATACTGAAGCGGAGCACAATCGCTGGCTGTAGAAGTAAATACTGTGGTATATTCCATGGCGCCATGCTTTTCCAGAGTGGACACTACTTTTGCCACTGTAGAAGCTTTCTGTCCGATGGCCACATAAATGCAGATTACATCTTTACCTTTCTGGTTCAGGATTGTATCAATGGCAAGGGAGGTTTTTCCAGTCTGTCTGTCACCGATGATCAGCTCTCTCTGTCCCCGTCCAATTGGAAACATGGAATCGATGGACAGGATTCCTGTTTCCATAGGCACAGTAACGGATTTACGGTCAATAATACCTGGTGCCGGATATTCTACCGGACGATATTCCTCCTCCCGGATTTCTCCTTTCCCGTCTACCGGAGCGCCCAGGGCATTTACGATTCTGCCAATAAATCCTTCTCCTACCGGGATGCCTGCCTGTCTTCCAGTTCTGGTGACTCTGGTTCCTTCCCGAATACCGGAATCACTTCCAAAAAGGATACATCCCATACTGTTGGAACGGATATCCTGTACCATACCTTTCAGACCGTTTTCAAAAACCACGACTTCTCCGTACATGGCATGATTGATTCCGTAGACTACCGCAATTCCGTCTCCCACGGAAATGACAGTGCCTACCTCCTGGTTCTGGCTTATTTCATCATAATTCTCGATTTCTTCTTTTAAAATTGAAATAATCTCATCTGGATTAATCGCACTCAAATGATTCACCTCCGTGTAAGCTTTTGGTGAAGTCTGAAATAACGTCCCCTCAGACTCCAGTCAAATTCTTTTCCGCCTGCTCTTAAAATAAATCCGCCGATCAGGCTTTTATCTTCTGTTATCCGGATTTCTGCCGTTTTCATATGAAACTCTCTGCAGAGGAAAGTCTGTATTCCTTCCAGCTGCTCCTTCTGCGGCGGTGTGACACAGATAATTTCCGCCTCCAGGATTTTTTTATCTCTCATGCACATACTTCTGTAAGCCCGGAAAATTTCTTTCCATGCTCCCATCTTTTTATGCCGGCAAACCACCTTCAAAAAAGAACGGATCTCCTTGGGAAAGATCCTGTCGATGATATCCTCCATCGCTTCAAAAGCGATCAGAGGATTTTCCAGGCAGCGGATCAGTTCCGGATTTTCCTCCAGCAGTCTTTCGGATTCTTTTACCGCTTCTTCCGGAACAGGAAGCTCATACAGGACCTTTGCGTAATTAACAGCTGCTGTTGTCATGGGGATCACCTGCTTTTTTTATAAATTGATCATACATGGCAAGATCCTGATCAGCTCCGACCTGCCTGTCCAGAATTCTGGAGGCCGCCTCCATAGCCAGTCTGCCAACCTCTCCCTGCATCTCTTTCATTGCCATCTCCCGCTCGGCAGAAATATCATCCCTGGCCTTTGCCAGCATCCTGTCAGCTTCAGCCCTTGCCGCCTGTGCAGTCTGCTCTGCCTGAGCTTTTGCCTCCAGCTTTGCTTTCTCCACGATCCGGCAGGAATCCTCCTTGGCGGATTTCAGAGCGGTTTCATACTTTTTCTGAAGCTCATTTGCCCTGTCTTCTGTCTTTTTTGCCTCTTCAAGCTGCTGATCCAGCATCTGCTGTCTCTGATCCATGACATGGATCACCGGACCAAACAGAAACTTCTTCATCAGAAGATAAAGAACCAGCAGGTTAATGATGGTAAAAACAAGATTCATATTGATCTGAATCATCGTCTGTACCTGCCTTTCTCTTTATGTAGTCATTGATCAGCCAAGCATTACTACGATCAGAAGACCTACAACAAAACCAAAAATCGCAGTACCCTCTGCCAGAGCACAGCCAAGAAGGAGGTTTTTACTTATCTTACTTTCTGCCTCAGGCTGTCTTGCAATTGCTTCTACGGCCTTTGATGTTGCAAGACCAATACCAATACCTGCTCCAATACCGGTTAATGCTGCGATACCTGCTCCAATAGCGATTAAACTTGTCATAATATTTTTCCTCCTGATTCATAATGAATATCGTATTTTTTAAGGCTTATCAGCCCAGGTCAGTCCATGGTCTCACTCATGAACATAGATGTCAAAAAGACAAAAATATACGCCTGTATAAAACCATCAAAAAAATCAAAATACAGGCTGAATGGAATCGGCAATATTGCCGGGCACACGAATTCTACAAGTGCCATAACCACAAATCCTCCAAGAATGTTTCCGAAAAGCCGGAAGCAAAGCGCTGTAGGACGGATAAAAACCTCCATGATGTTCATGGGAAGCATCACCGGAATCGGATCCAGAAAACTCTTAAAAAAGCCTTTCAGTCCTTTCTTATGGATGCCGCAGTATTCAATGAGAAACATGCTCATAAGAGCCAGGGCAAGAGTAACATTCAAATCCTTGGTAGGTGGCTTCACTCCAAAAATCCCCGATACATTGGAAACTCCCAGGAAAATAATGACGGTCATCATATAGGGGATATAACGGTCGCCTTCTTCTCCCAGTATTCCCCGAAAGAATTTCCGCAGAGAATCAATCCCTGCTTCCAGAAGAAGCTGTTTCTTTCCCGGATTCATGACCTTAAGATTCCTGGTAAGGATCAGAGACAGGACTACCAGAACTGCCATGATCACCCAGGTGACAACTACAGATTCAAATACCGGAATGCCCTTTCCTATCGGAATCGTAAACACCGTCCGACAGTTCAGTTCTTCTTTTAATACTTCTGTTAAACTGTTCGTTTCACTCCCTCCTTCTTGTTTGTCTGACCGGTAAGACCAATTTTCGATTTCTTTATTTTACTCTTTTGTTTTCTAAAGTCAATATTTTTCTTCACTATTTTGCACAAAAAAAGGACGATATTTTTATGCAAATCGTCCAATTCTGTTTCGTGACCGTCTATAAATCAACATATAGGCCAGTATCTGTATTTTATATTTTCAGAGATACTTCTCCATAACACAGCAATGTCTCTGTTCCGTCTTCCTCCCGTATTTTTAAACGTCCATCCGGACAGATTTCCAGAGCATCGGCAAAGCGTGTCCGCTGACCGTCCAGAATCTGTATCCTGTGTCCGGGCACTAAATTATTCATAAAATATTCCGGCGGGATTCTGATCTCCCAGGTTTCTTCTAAAAGACAATTGATAAGAGCTGCTGCAAGTTTGTTTCTGTTTATTCTCTCTGCATCCTCACGTTTTTCATATAAGGCTCCTGCTACACCCTCAAGCTCTGCCGGAAATCCTTTCTCCGGCTTATAAATATTCAGCCCGATTCCAACAACCGCAAACTGGATCTCTCCGCTTTCAAAATCTGTCACCGCTTCTGTCAGGATACCACAGACCTTCTTTCCCTGATGGTAAAGATCATTGACCCATTTAATATCAAGAGTGATTCCGGTAATCTCCTTTACTGCCTTATGAACAGCAGCTGCAGCCTGTGCCGTCAGAATCAGATTTTCTCTGAGGCTGCCCTTTGGCTCCAGAATTACGCTCAGATAGAGTCCACTGTCCTTTGGAGAAAAAAACTCTCTTCCTTTCCTTCCTCTTCCAGAATTCTGTTGATCAGCCAGAACTGCGCTTCCATGATGTGCTTTTCCTGAAACAGCCGCTTCCTTGGCTGCACGATTAGTAGAACCAACCTCCGGATATACCTGCAGATAAACCTCCTGTTTATCTAAAAAAGGACGTATTCCCTCTTCTGCAAGCAAGTTGCTGTCTTCAGAAAGCATATATCCTCTGTTAGATCCGGCTTCAATTTCATACCCTTCTTCACGAAGTACTTTCACTGCCTTCCATACTGCTGCCCGGGTACAGGAAAGTTCCTCCGCGATTCGTTCTCCCGACAGAACCTTTCCTTTATTTTGTTCCAGAAGTTCTAAGAGTCTGGATCTTACTGTCTTTTTTGCTGCCATCTTTGTCCTCATATCCTTCCAGTGCCTGTTTTAAAAATACTCCATATTCTCTGCGTATCTTTTCCGGTGAAAGAATCTTTACACTTTTTCCAAAACCTGCAAGCCATCCAAAAAACTCACGTCCCACACAGACATGCCCCTGAAATGTAAAGTGCTCCTCATCAGAAGGTAAAATTACCGCCTCCTGTCCGAAATGTTCCATTACTTCGCTGATCACGGAATTCTCAAATTCCAGTTTCACCAAAGCATCTTTTCTCCCGGACATTCCAAATGTTCCCACAGAAAATTTTCCCAGATCAAAATCCCGGAAAATCGCCGCACCGTTACGGCTTTCTTTTTCCAGCTTTACCTCCTTTATCCTGTCCACGCGATAGTGTCTGGCAATACCGCTGTTCTCATCTATTCCCAGGAGATAATATCTGTCATGATCCCACATCATCTTCCAGGGACTTACCCGATATCTCTGACCATTATTTTTTACACACATTTTTTTTGCAAGTGTCCATTCATAATATTGAAAGCTGATCTGACAGTTCTCTGCAGCCGCATCATAAATCTTTTTTACATTCGTGTAAATCTCCTTATTCGGTGTCTTGACACCAGTTTCTTTCAGTATCTGATTCTGAAGCTTCCGTCTTTCCGGATCACTTGCAAGCTTCTCCAGTTTTTTCACAAGTTCCTGCGTCTGTTCCTCAGTAATAAGCCGCGAGGACTGTACTGCATCCATCAGAAATTTCAATTCCGGTAATTCAAAAGCACGGTCTTCCAGATAATACCCTGCTCCGTTGAGCCTTCTGTTCCCTATTTTTAATCCAAAATACCGAAGTGCTTCTATATCATCATAAATAGTCTTCCGTTCTGCCCTGATTCCCCAGGAACGTAAAATTGACACAATTTCTCTCACAGATATAGCATGTTCTCTGTCGGTTCTGTCCCAAAATATTTTCATAATATATAAAATTTTCAGTTTTTGATTAAATGATCTGGGCATAAACACCTTCCTATTTGTCTGTCAGTCCGGCAACAATGCCAAAATACACAGCTGCAAACGAAAGAATCAGCGTGATCCTGTCTGCAGAATGAAAATCAATATGAAAAAGCATAGCTCCCATTATCATAAACTCCAGAGTCAGAACCACTCCCAGGATCAGTGCCATTGTTCCGGAAAGCTTCTTTTTTCCCGGTTTTCTGGATCTGTTCCTTTCATCACCGTATTCTCCTCTTTCAAATGCTATGATTTTTCTGTCCGCTCTCTGTCCACACTGCATTTGATATCCCTCCTATTTTAAAGAACATATTTTCTGAACACATTTTCTGAACATTTCTTTCTTTCAAAAATGATTATATCACAAAGCATGTCCAATAGAACGGGACGAACTACATTTTTTCGAATATTTGTTCGCAAACATATGTTTTGTTTTTGGTAAAAAGTTATCTTATATCTAACCTGGAATCACAATTTTCTCTGTCTGATACTTTCCCTTCTCTACAGTCATCACCGCCATGGTGATCTCCTGATCAGATCTTCGTTTTCCGCAGCTTCCCGGATTCAGCCACAGTCTTCCATCAATATTCTGTTCCAGATATTTATGTGTATGGCCAAAAATCACCACCTGTACTGTCCCCAGATCCCAGGATACGTCTTTCTTATTATGAGTCATAAAAAACTCTACGCCTTCTATTGTAAACCGAAGGGTTTGCGCAAGTCCCTCTGCCCATTCCTTATCATTATTTCCTCTTACAGCATAAATAGATGCCAATGGACGCAGCTGATCCAGAATTTCCGGTCTGTTAATATCTCCTCCATGAAAAATACAGTCACAGGTTTTCAGGATCTCCATAACCTCCGGCCTCAAAAGTCCATGGGTATCTGAAATAATCCCTATCTTTTTTGCCATTTACCTTTCCTCCTGTTTTTAAATCATTTTTCTATTTTGTCAAAAACAACGCAGCTGCCAAAACTTCCAGAATCAGGATCACCGGAATTCCCAGATAGAACTTTGGCTTTTTTGTTTTATGGTGAAAAACTTTCATTCCCAGAAGAGCACCCGGACCTCCGCCTATGACCGCCAGCATCAGAAGAGTTTTTTCCGAGATTCTCCACTGATTTCGAATCGCTCTTTTTTTGTCTGTCCCATATACACAGAATGCTGTAAAATTCATTACTGCAAGATAAAGAAAGATCATTCTGTACATGGATCTCCGTCCTCCTCAAAAAATTGAAACACCTTTCCCCAGTATATTTCAAGAATATCATCCGGAGCATTAAAAATCTCATGTCTTGTTCCCGTCATTTTCACAACAGTACAGGATGTCTTCCCATACAGGTTGATCTTATCCGCAAAAATATCCTGAGCTTTGTTTGACACCAGACGATCTGTCTCCGCCTGAAAAAGCAGCACCGGAGCTGCAATCTCCTTCCAGGCATGCTGCTGAAGATAGCGGTTCATTTTTGCAGCGCTGTATACCCAGCCATAAGAAGGAGACCATGTCTGATATGCCAGATTTCCCATTCGTATCTGTTTGTATCGGTCAAATCTTGGTTCTGACAAGCCAGAACTCGTCTCAAATTTTTCTGTCCCGTCATAAGGCTTTTGGCCTGCCGCATAGTCCATTGCCTTTCCGGTCCTGCAGGCAGCCCTGGCTATCCGTACTGCAGCCGGATAGGGTACACTTCCTGTCAGCGGACGGATCATCGGAGAAGAAAGAATAACTTTCCTGTACATATAAGGATCCCTTGCAGCGGCAATCGCTGCCACTGCTCCACCCATAGAATGTGCAAACAGATATAGCGGAAGACTTCTGTGAGCCTTACGAACCAGCCTGGATACCCGCAGAAAATCACGGCTGTATCTGCTCCAGTGATCTACATGTACCAGAGAGGGATCTTCTGTAAACCGATAGCTTAATCCATGTCCGCAGTGTTCCGGAATATACACATGATATCCTTCCCTTAAGAAGTAATAAATAATCTCCTGATACTTTCTGGCTGATTCTGAAAATCCATGGCTGATCACCACAACTCCCTGAGGCTGGTCTGCCAGATAACGTTTCACATGGATCCTCTTTTCCTTCTCTTTTCCCTGAATACAGGGAATCCAGGTATCTCTGCACCGCGCTGACAGATACGGAAGAACTGTCGTACGCATCTTTTCTGTATACTCTTTTTCATGGATGATTTCTTTATATTTCTCGCTGCCCTGCATTTTTCTGCCTCCTCTGTACTTCCAGTCGTTTAAATTATCGGTTACTGTTCAATCCGTTCACTGCAATGAGTCAAAATCTCAGTCTTTACTTATTCTCCTTGTCTCTGTATACTAATTATATTATATCATTTTTTACAGGAGGATCTTATGTTCCGTTTATGGGGAAAATTATGGAAAGACAATCGTCTGGTAAAAGATACTGTAATCTGCGATGATTCAAAAGATTCCAGAACACACAAAATATTCCGTGGACTGGAAGAGATCTGTTATGAATTTGACCTGGAAAATCCTATCTGGCTTGACAATGTTATTTCTGATTTTAAACGTCATTCCAGAGCAAGATTTTACCAGGACAGTTTTATTGAGCAGATCACCTTCGACTATCTGGAAATCCAGGTCATAGAAGAAGACTGATCACTTTATTTTTTTGTTTGTAATAGAAAGATAATCTCTGTCTTCAGCTTTTCTGCGGGGTACAAAAAGAGAAACAACGCTCTTTTTCCCCCTGCCTCTGGCATAGAAAAATCCAATAACAGAAAATACCACAGCACCGATAAAATTCACAAAAAGATCTTTCATGGTATCGTAAAGTCCCACATCCAGATATCCTCCCAGCCCGAGAAGCTCCTTGGTGCCGTCTGAATGAACTATCATCACATCTGCAATATCCCGTATCACTACCGGATGATTTGCTCCGTTAGGATCCAGCATTACGCTGCTTACCGTATGCAGTATCATATCTTTCTGCATATCAAATTTCAGGAAATAATCCATAGAAAATTCGAAAAATTCCCACAGTACGCCAATCGTCATAGAAAAGCAAAATGCCAGCAGCGCCAGAAAAAATGGCGACAGATCAAAAGTCAGGTTTTCATTGTCATTTAAAAGAAGTACCATAGAAAAGCCTACTGCTGCACACAAAAACCCATTAAGAGTATGCAGAATCGTATCCCACCCCGGAATCACAATATAAAATGCATTGATCTCTCCCAGAATCTCTGCTGCAAAAATAAAACATAAAATAGAGATCTCCAGACCTATGGGAATCTCTATCCTGAGCTTCACCTGAAGCCAGCTTGGGATATACAGAAGTACCAGTGTCAGAACACTGAGAAAAAAACTTTCATAGTTATGAAGAAATACCTGACGTATCATACATACAAGAACCATGATCCGAAGGATTGAAAATACAATAAAGGTACTTCTGTGTTCTCTTAACTCCATATCAATTGCTTTTCGAAGAGCTCTTAACCTGCGTTTTTTTTCTCTTCTTTTATCATTCATACTCCAGTTCCTATCCTACATGATCCACTTTCTAACAAATGGAATTTTTCCTGCAACATACACAATTAACCAACTGACCAAAAAGATCAGGAACATGACAACAGGAATTGCCAGGATGGTGTTTTTCATCATCATGCTGTCAATTCCGTTTCTATAAAAAACATCGCGCACAAAGGCGTGGATCAGATAAATACCAAAAGTACATCCGCCCAAACTGCATATTACCTTTTCCATCTTCTCACTCCACTTTATCTTTGACACCTGTTCTTTAAAAAACAGAAAAACCGCCGTGCTCCACATGAACGTAAAAAGTGTATAGTTCTCATAAAACGCCTGGGTTGCTTTCCCTGCCTCCAGAGACTCCTTCCGGCAAAGCCATATTCCCGCAAGTATCAGCACCGGTCCAAGTATGCAGATTGTTTTTTCCAGTTTCTTCGGAAGACCGTATTCATAAAGATAATGTCCCAGCACAAAATAACCTATATATCCTGTGACCAGTTCCGGATGCACTGTATTCATCAAAGACTGAACATGCTCTTTCCACGGCAGGTTAAATCTTCCTGCCGTATAAGTAAAGATCTGAAACGCAAGAAAAAGAAGGATCATATACTGGGACCATTGTTTTCCTCTGGAACTGTTTACAATTTCCCAGACAAGAGGGGTAATGATCAAAAGTCCGATCAGCATAGGAAGATACCATAAATGGAAGTACGGTTTGCTCACATAGACCAGCATTTTTTTCAAAAACTCCATACTGCCGATCTTGGGACCTCCATTTACAGCAATCCTGTAAAATCCGTAAAACAGCTGCCAGAATAAATAAGCAGAAGCTACAGGAAGGATATTCCGCTGCCACAGTTTTTTCAGATCCCATGTCCTTTTACTGCTGAGATAGAGACTGCCGCTGATCATAATAAAACACGCCACGGCAAACCGGTTGATCCCATGATAAAAATTGGATACCTGCCATACTGCACTGTCCACCGGCATATCCCGGAAATGCTGCGATCCCGCATGGATCCCAAGGACTCCCACACAGGCTGCAATCCGAAGGAGCTCTATCCATACAATCCGTTTTTTCTCCATATCAATAAACCCTGTTCCTGTCCTCTCCGGCCAGAAAAGCCTGTATATTCTTCACTACCTCATCCCTGCATCGAAATCTTGTCTCCACCGGTGCCCACGCCATATGGGGAGTGATCAAAAGCTTTTTGCTGTCCTGGATCCTGGCAAGGGGATTATCCGCTGCCATAGGTTCCTTTTCCAGTACATCAAGAGCGGCTCCGGCAATCATCTCCTCTGTGAGTGCTCTGTAAAGAGCCTCCTGATCCACAATAGGACCTCGGGCAGCATTGATCAAAACTGCCGTTTTTTTCATCTGCTCAAGGGCTTTCATATCCATCAGACCCTGAGTCTTTTCGTTTAACGGCGCGTGAACAGACAAAATATCTGACTCTTTTAAAAGAGTCTCAAAATCCACCTGTTTTCTGTTTTCCGGAAGCTGGTAAGTTCCTCCGGTTGCAGAATAACAGATCACTCTGCATCCAAAAGCTTCTGCTATATCAGCTACCTTTCTGCCGATAGCTCCCATTCCGATGATTCCCCAGGTCTTTCCGCTCAGCTCATAAAAATTCTCTTTGAAATAAGAAAAGCCCTCACTTTTCGTATATTCACCAGACTTTACATAATCATCATAAAAACGCAGTTTTTCCCATACATAAAACAGCATGGCAAAGGTATGCTGTGCTACCGCATCTGTAGAATAACCAGCCACATTGCAGGCACGGATGCCCCGTTTTTTCAGATACTCTCCATCCAGGTTATTGATCCCGGTAGCCGTAAGACAGATCAGCTTCAGATTCTCTGCATCCTTCAGTGTTTTTTCACACATTGGCAGCTTATTAGCCACGATAATGTCCGCATCTCTGACCCTTTCCGGCATTTCTTCCGGTAATGTGGAAGGATAAATTTTCACTTCCCCAAGAGGAAAAAAAGGGGTGAAGACCATGTCTTCACCCAGATTATTTGCTTCAAGAAGAACAATTTTCATTATTTTGCTCATGAATCTCTCCTATTAATGATTACTGATAAATACTCTGACATGATTCAGACTCAGTATAACAAAAACTCTCTGATTCTACAAGAAGCATCTCCCAACAAATATCTTTAATCCATAAATTCCCTGATGATCTCTCTCATGATTTCCTCTTCTTCCGGACTGAGCATTTTGCTGAAATGGCTCCCTGTGGCTGCCGTCTGCCTGATACTGGCAGTGATCTTCTCTACCATCTCTTCCTGAAGAACAGGATCCATCTTCTCCGAAACAGCCACCGGCTCTGCCTTTCTTGCAGAAACAGCATCTTCTCTCCTGGCTCTGGCCTGAAGTATATAATCTGCCAGAGAGTTCATTACAAGTTCCTCTCTGTAAGTAAAATCCAATGCCTGACGTAGCAGAAGCAGAAGTATGGGAACTGCTGTCCCTATATAAAGGTACTGAAGTGAAAGTCCCTCCTGAAGCTTCAGTCTGGAAGTAAGAAACAGCGCCAGACCCAGACAGACGGAAGACATCAGTGACGGCAGCCACACCAGAAGATTCATCCGATTCATCAATTTATCTCTTGTCTTCCAGAGACTCAGCCATTTTTCTTTCAGATTCATCACTGCTTTTGTTTTTCCCATAGCTCTTCGGTAGGTAAGGTGTACTGCAAGCATTCCTACTCCTCCTGCCACGCCCAGTACAGTCATGACATAGAGCAGGAGCTGCAGCTCCATGATTCGTTCCAGCATGATCTCCTCCTTGATCTTCAGATTTCTTATATCTCACATTCTACACCTTACGGTCTCAGGAGGAAACAAAAATCGTTCGTCAAATTCTCCCAGGAAACTACCATTCCTCAAGAGCCTTTACTACCTCTTCAAATTTCATGAAATGAGAGGCTTTTACAAGAACTGTATCACCTTTCTGAACATATTCCTTCAAGTGTTCCAGAAGCTGTTCACGGTTTTTCACATAAATCACAGAAAATCCCGGATCTGCCTTGCGGGCAGCTTCTGCCATATGATAAGAAAGCTCTCCCACACAGATACAGCAGTCAATTCCACAGGAAGCTGCATGTGCCCCCACCTCTTCATGAAGGCGGATCTCGTTCTCACCAAGCTCTCCCATATCTCCCAGGATCGCCACTCTGCGTCCGGCTCCGTCGTGAAGCACGTCCAGAGAAGCTTTCATGGACATAGGGTTGGCATTATAGCAGTCATCCACGATCAGAAGCTTATCTGTCTCAATCATCTTAAAACGTCCGCTGATGGCTTCCAGGCTTTCTATCCCTCGTTTAATCTCTTCCACAGTAAGATTGTAGATCCGTCCCACTGCAGAAGCTGCAAGGGCATTATATACCATATGTATCCCCGGCATAGGAACCAGAACAGAAAAACTTTCTTCTCCCAGATGGATCCTGCAGGAAACGCCTTTCAGACCTTTGCTCTCGATCTCATCTGCATATACGTCACAGTCCGCCTCCAGACCAAAAAACACCGGACGGATCCCTTTATATCCTTTTGCCGTGGACAACTTGTCATCATCCCCGTTCAGGACGATATTTCCGCCCTCTCTCAGAGAATCAAAAATCTCTGTTTTCGCCTTAAGCACTCCATCTCTGTCTCCCAGGTTTTCCAGATGGCAGGTTCCTATATTAGTGATCACACAGGTCTCCGGTTTTGCGATTTTAGCCAGTCTGGTCATCTCACCGAAATCACTGATTCCCATTTCAAGAACTGCAATCTCATCCTCATCCCGAAGACGGAATACTGTAAGAGGAAGTCCCAGTTCATTGTTAAAGTTGCCCTGTGTTTTCAAAGTACGGTATTTTTCTTTCAGTACAGAGGCAATTACCTCTTTTGTACTTGTTTTTCCAACACTTCCTGTAATTCCCACAACAGGAATATGAAGCTGTTCCAGATAAAATTCCGCAATATCTTTTACCGCCTGCAAAGAAGAATTGACTTGAATATAAGGATATTCCGCATCCGCAAGCACTCGTTCTGAAAGAGCAGCCAGACAGCCTTTCTCCATAACATCCGGAATAAATTTATGAGCGTCCACACGTTCTCCCACAATAGGAACAAACAGTCCGCCACTCTCTGCCTTACGGCTGTCTGTGGTAATGGAAGTCACCTCCTGATCCAGAAATTCCTCCGGACCATGATAGATTCCACAGCATACCTTTGTTATATTTCTTAATGTAAGATTTTTCATCATGCGTTTTCCTGCTTTCCCAAAGATTCTCTGCGTATTCCGGGAATCCCTACTGATATTTTTTCTCAGATACCCGGATCAGCTCCTCACAAAGTGTAGGGTAATCCATTCCAAGAACAGCCGCTTCCTGAGGGATCAGGCTTGTAGGCGTCATTCCCGGAAGAGTATTTGCTTCCAGACAGTAGATCTTTTCATCTTCCGTTACAATAAAATCAAGTCTTGCATAGCTTTCCAGCCCAAGAGCACGATATCCTTTGACTGCATTCTCCTGCAGACGTCTGGTCAGCTCTTCAGAAATAGGAGCCGGACAGGTTTCCTTTACCGCACCTGGTTTATATTTGTTTTCATAATCATAAAATCCTTCACAGGGAACAATCTGGACTACAGGATATGCTTTGCCGTCTACAACTGCAACTGTGTATTCCGTGCCCTGGATATATTCTTCAATGACCACTTCCTCTTCATAAGAAAAAGCCGCATCAAGAGCTCTGGTATATTCTTTCTGGTCATGCACAATATAAACACCGATGCTGGAACCTCCGCAGCAGGTTTTTACCACTACCGGAAATGAAAGCCCCTCTTCAAGCTGGTCCTTCCGTTCCTGTCTTTTCATGGTCGTACCGCCCGGAACCGGAACATCATACATCTGGAACATCCATTTGGTCACGCCTTTATCCATTGCCATGGCACTGCTGAGATATCCGGTGCCGGTGTATTTGATTCCCAGAAGATCAAAGGCTGCCTGCACTCTTCCGTCTTCTCCATTGGCTCCATGAAGCCCCAAAAATACAAACTCTGCTTTTTTGCACAATTCCAGCACGTTCGGACCAAAGAATTCTCTTCTTTCTTTTTTCAGCGTCTCAATATCTTTATTAAAGCTTCTGATGTAGTCTACAGCAGCCTCTACATCATACTCCTCAGGAAAAGGATCTTCCCAGTTTACTTGGTTTATTCCGCAAAAAACATCGATCAGCACAGCGTTGTGCCCCTTTGCCCTCAATCCATTGCATATTCCTGCTCCAGAAACAATAGAAACATCTCTTTCTGTGCTTGTTCCGCCTGCTAATACAACAATCCTCATAATGATTCTCCCTCTTCAATGCAAAAACTGCTGCAAAGAACCTTCCGGCATCTCTGCAGCATTTATTTTTTATTTATAAATCACAATAGGCATCCCGGATTTTACATATTGATATACTTCTGACGCCCTGTCCCCCGGAACTTCAATATATCCGGCTGAAGCTGACCATAATCCGGAACTATCTCCTGAACCTTCCCCTGAGCCGAAATCAGCCAGGATTTCTTCATCCAGAATTTCTCCAGTCCAGCCTCTCACATCACTCTGTGTCAGTGCAGGATTATCAACAATTCCCCTTCCTTCCCCGTAAGGAATCAGAAAATTGACCATTCCCCCACTTAAGTCTGCCGGAGACTGCAGCTCACCTGCCTTATAAACGCCTGTCTCCGTTTCACCGGATGCATAGATTCCTGTATCTGCCACAGGATTTCCGTCATGATAAACAACCAGTCTCTGGCGGGGAAGATCAATTTCAACATAAGTGTATCCGATATCATTTACGTTACGGCTCATTGCCGTCTGAAGATATATCGGTTCCCGAACCTGAGTTACTTTTTCTGAAACAGCCTTGTAAAGTGCTTCTGTTTCCTTTTTCTGATCAATTATCCATCCGTAGTCTCCGCCCATGACAGAAATATTCCTGTTATCGTAAGTGGCAAAGCTTCGCTGCGCACCTATTGTATCATATTTTTCCGCCAATGTCTTTATGTAAGAAGCAATCTTTTCTTTATCAAGAACAAGATCCTCTTCTTTATTTCTTGTAAGCCAGGACCGGATCACATTTCTGTCAACCGTTTCCTTACGGTCACTGAAATCATAAGTGACTACCACATCTGTCAGCTCATTCATCTGCCGGCAGTCTGCTGCAAGACGTTCATCATCCTGATAAATTTCCGGGTTTATATAACATCCGTCTTTTTCGAGATCGACAACCGGATCACCTGTTGTCACTGCTTTTATCACTGTTTTTTCCAGTTTTTCCTGATCTACGAGGGTACCCTGTATTTCTGGAACGACCACGAATTCTTTTCCATCATCTTCAATGTATGCATCTGCCGGCTGCTGATTATCCTGCAGGCATTTCAGAGTTGAAAATTTTTGCTGGAAAAGATCTTTATCATAAGTGACGGAAGATGCTGTTTCCATATTGCTGTGCTGGCTGAAAGCCATAAACCACAAAAAACGATTCTGATCGTGCATCAGTTTTTTTATACTACCGTCCGGCTTATATGCAAGAGCGATTTCCTCTGCTGAAATACTTTCCTGCCCGTTTCCTCTTGTCCTTACAGCAAGGACATATGCAGCTGTTTTCCTGGATAAAAGCTTTTCTGCCTCTTTCTGGTCCATATAGGAACAGTTAAACCCGTTTACAAGAGATCCCGGAAGAAAATGTCCGGAAAAATAATAAACTCCGTAACCATAAGCTGCCGCCGTGAGCAGAAACAACACTGCGATCAGACTGATCAGAATCTTTCTGCCAGTGCTCATACCTGTTTTTTCTTCTTCCATGGGATCTCCTTTTATATTCTCTGAAAACTTTCTCTTTTCTTATTCTGCCAGAAGCTTTTCCACACTTGCAAGCTTCACACAGACAACAAATACATTGGCTGCTTTTTCCAGCTCTTCCATAGACGGGAATGTAGGTGCGATACGGATATTGGAGTCTTTTGGATCCTTTCCGTATGGATAAGTAGCTCCTGCTCCGGTCATCACAACTCCTGCTTCTTTTGCTTTCGTTACAATATTTTTTGCGCAGCCTTCCATAGAATCAAAAGAGATAAAATATCCACCCTTGGGATTTGTCCATTCTCCGATTCCCAGACCGCCAAGTTCCCTTTCCAGGATATTCAGCACCAGTTCAAACTTCGGACGGATAATATCCGCATGTTTTCTCATGTGTGCATGAATTCCTTCCAGATTCTTAAAGAATTTCACATGACGGAGCTGGTTCAGCTTATCATGACCGATGGTCTGAATCTGCATATATTTGCGGAAATCATCCAGATTTGCCTTGGATGCTGCAACTGCTGCGATACCGGAGCCAGGAAAACTGATCTTGGATGTGGAAGTAAATTTGTATACAATATCCGGATTTCCGGCTTTTGCACACTCGGTAAGGATCTCAAGAAGAAAATCCTGATCCTCATCATAAAGATGATGTACACTGTAGGCATTATCCCAGTAAATACGGAAATCCGGAGCTGCCGGTTTCAGATTTGCAAATCTCTGGACAGTTCTTGCGGAATAGGTATGTCCCTGTGGATTGGAATATTTTGGTACGCACCAGATACCTTTAATAGAATCATCTTCACTGACAAGCTTTTCCACCATATCCATATCCGGACCTTCCGGAGACATCGGTACATTGATCATTTCAATACCAAAAAACTCCGTAATCTTGAAATGACGGTCGTATCCCGGTACCGGGCAGAGGAATTTGACTTTGTCCAGCTTACACCATGGAGTATTTCCCATTACACCATGTGTCATAGAACGTGCGATAGAATCGAACATAACATTCAGGCTGGAGTTTCCATAAATAATGATATGCTCCGGATCCACCTCGGAAATCTGTCCCAGAAGACGTTTTGCTTCTGGAATTCCATCGATCACACCATAATTACGGCAGTCTACACCAGTTTCACATTTCAGTTCTTCCCGGTTTGCAAGAACCTGCATCATGCCCATGGAGAGGTCAAGCTGTTCTGTTCCCGGTTTACCGCGGGACATATCCAGATTAAGTCCCTGTGCCTTGATATCTGCGTACTGATGCTCCAGCTCTTTTTTCAAAGTAAGAAGCTGTTCTCTGCTCATTTCACTATATTTCTCCATCTTTATCCTCCTCGTTCCGCTTTCCTTTCGGACTTTTTTATTTTAAACTGCTGAAATTTGCTATCTCGTCTATTTTAGTATGCTAAAGTCCCCGTTGTCAAGTCCTGTAATCACTGTATTTGTTAAAAATAACATCCTTATTTTATACAGGATATCTAAAACTCCCTTGATTTCCACTTGCAGATTTTCATTCATTATCCTATACTGATTCTATAAAGAGATGCTGGGATTAAAAGACGCTTTTTAACCTGGCATCATAAAGACTAATGAGAGGTTACAATTTATGTGGATTGCAGATCAATGGAAAGAATACGAAGTAATTGACGCTTCCGGCGGTGAAAAGCTGGAACGCTGGGGAAAATATATACTGGTCCGTCCGGATCCTCAGGTAATCTGGGATACCCCAAAAGCAAGCCGGGGCTGGAAAAATATGAATGCCCACTATCACCGCAGTAAAAAAGGCGGGGGTGAATGGGAGTTTTTTGATCTTCCCCAGCAGTGGGATCTTCACTATAAACACCTGACCTTCCATCTGAAGCCGTTCAGCTTTAAGCATACCGGACTTTTTCCGGAACAGGCTGTGAACTGGGACTGGTTTGGAGATAAGATCCGTAATGCCGGACGCCCGGTAAAAGTTCTGAACCTTTTTGCCTATACAGGGGGCGCAACTCTGGCAGCCGCTGCCGCAGGAGCCAGCGTTACTCATGTAGACGCATCCAAGGGTATGGTCACCTGGGCCAAAGAAAACGCAGCAGCCTCCGGTCTGGCTGAAGCGCCTATCCGCTGGCTGGTAGATGACTGTGTAAAATTTGTAGAACGTGAAATCCGAAGAGGAAACCATTACGATGCCATTATTATGGATCCACCTTCCTATGGAAGAGGACCCAAGGGAGAAATCTGGAAGATTGAGGATGCCATCCATCCTCTTGTGAAGCTGTGTGCGAAGCTTCTCAGCCCGGATCCGCTGTTTTTCCTTATCAATTCCTATACAACAGGACTTGCTCCTGCTGTTCTCACCTACATGCTGGCAACAGAACTGAAACAGTATAACGGAACTGTCGATTCACAGGAAATCGGACTTCCGGTTACTTCCAGCGGACTTGTTCTTCCATGCGGTGCTTCCGGACGTTGGGAAGCCAGATAAAGATAACTACCAAAAGATATGGAGGGAGCCTATATGAGCAGTATTTCTTCAGCCTTTAAGGATATGGATGCAAAAGTTGAGGTGAAACGGTACGGCTGTGCCGTAATTGCGGCTGTGATCTTTGCCGTGAATATCAAAACCTTTGTAAGAGCCGGAGGACTTTATCCGGGAGGATTTAACGGGCTGACCCTTCTTATTCAGGGAATTTTCAGGGAATTTGCCGGTATGGAAATTCCCTATACACTGATCAACGTGGCCCTGAATGCGATTCCTGTACTGATAGGACTGAAATATATCGGAATAAAGTTCACCTTGAGTTCCTGTGTTGTGATCGTACTGTCCAGTATCCTGACAGACCTTATTCCTTCGCAGCCCATAACCTATGATCCTCTTCTGATCAGTATTTTCGGAGGTCTCATCAATGGTTTCGTGGTAAGTCTGTGCCTGATCGGAAATACCAGCAGCGGAGGAACGGATTTTATTGCCATTTATTTTTCCGAAAAAAACGGACAGGATATCTGGAATTACATCCTCTGCGGCAACGCAGTGATCCTGGTAGCTGCAGGTCTTCTGTTTGGATGGGATAAGGCACTTTATTCGATCATCTTTCAGTTTACATCCACCCAGATGGTTCAGATGCTCCACCAAAGATACAAAAAACATACTTTGTTTATTATCACCAGACATCCTGATGAGGTTTATGAAGAAATTTCCAAGCTGTCTCATCACTCTGCCACAAGGCTGGACGGAACCGGCTGCTACAGCGGTGATAATACTGCCATGATCTATTCTGTTGTCTCCCGCGAAGAGGCCAAGCTTCTTGTAAAAAAGGTTGCCGAGGTAGATCCCCGGGCCTTTGTAAACATAATCAAAACGGATTTTATCAACGGAAGGTTTTATTATAAAACCGACTATTAAAAAGGAGGATGACCGCAGCGCCTGCGGAAACTGTGGGTGCATACTGCTACTAAAGCTCAATCGGGCAGGAGACAGATAAAAAATCATCTGTCTCCTGCCCGATTCCTATTTCTCACTTTTGTTTTTCGGCAAAGTCACCGTAATTTCAGTTCCTTTATCCACTTCACTGACAAGATTCAGTGTTCCTCCAAGGAAAGTAACTCCATGTTTTACAATGGAAAGACCAAGTCCGGTTCCTCCAATCTCCTTTGAATGGCTTTTATCCACTCTGTAAAAACGTTCAAAAACTCTCTTCCGGTCTTCCCGTGGGATTCCAATACCATTGTCCTCCACAGACAACTGGACTTCATTGCCAAGATCCTTGATAAGAATACTGACTATGCCATTATCCTTATTGTATTTGATACCATTATCGCAAAGGTTATAAAGAATTTCTTCCAGGATAGGACGAACTGTACGGCAGATCAGCCGTTCTCCCTCGATATACAGATGAACATTCTTTTTCTTTGCAGCTTCATTCAGGTTTCCGCATACGTCCTTCGCCACTGTATAAAGATCAATATTCTCCCATTCATACGGATTCTCTCCTTCATCCAGCTGGGAGATCCGAATAGTATCCTCTACAAGCTGGATCAGCCTCTGGGCTTCCTTATAAATTCTTCCGGCGAATTTCTTAACATCTTCTTCTTTTACAAAACCATCCTGAATAATCTCTGCAAAGCCGGAAATGGAAGTCAGAGGAGTCTTCAGTTCGTGGGAAACATTTGCAGAAAATTCTCTTCTGAGGTTTTCTCTCTGCACTTTCTCTGTTTCATTCATCAGAAGAAGAACTGCACCAACTGTCTTTCCATCTCTGTTTACCGGATTGGCAATCAGCTGTACAAACTCATTATCCAGATGAAGAAGGGCACTTCCATGTTTTCCCTCCAGCACAGTTTCGATTACTTTTCGGAAATCTTCATTTCTGTCCAGGGAATATACGCTGCGTCCCGTTCCTGGCTTATCCACCTGAAAAATCTTCCAGGCACTGGAATTTCCGGACAGGATCATTGTATAGGAATCAATGACCAGAAGTCCTTCCTGCATATTTTCTGTAATAATAGAGAATTCCTCCTGATTTCTTCTTGCCTCTTCAAGCTGTGTACGGATCTGACGATTCTGACGGTTGATCTTTCCAAGAAGAGGAGCCACCTCTTCGTAAATCTCATTTTCATCCGGTTTTTCCAGATCAAGCTCATTAATCGGCTCTACAATTTTTCCCGCTATCTTAGAAGCAAAAACTCCTGCAAGGATCAGCATCACAAATATAATGCACAGTACCGGCTGTATCAGCTGAAGCACCAGGGCAAAAGCTGAATATTGTGTACTGGATACTCTAAGTACAGAATTATCCGAAAGTCTTTTTGCATAATAAACGGTTTTTTCAGACAAAGTACTGGACATACGCTGCGCCTCTCCTGCTCCTGTAGCAAGCGCCTCCTGAAATTCCTCACGATCCTTATGATTTTCCATTTCAGCTGCATCAGCCTCATTATCATAAATTACCGTTCCGTCTTCTCCAATATAGGTAATTCTTGAATCTGTATCTTTCAGCTGCTGCAGATATTCTTCACCCTGCTGCTCTACTCCATAGGCAAGATAGCTGGCCTCTCTGGCAAGTTCCGTATCCAGCTGTTTTCCAAAATACTGGTACAGAATTCCCAGAACAAAAGCAATCCCCAGAATCAGCACAGAAGCAGATACAAGCACCGTAGATTTAAAAATCTTTTTTGTCAATTTATGATTCCTCCGGTCCGATTCTGATGTTCATTATTTCTATGGATTCCAGTGATCGAGTACTCTACCCATTCTGCAATGTTTACTGCATGATCTCCAATACGTTCCATGTATTTTGCCGTCATAAGAAGATCAAGAGCCATTTTTGCATCAATACTTCTGTGGTAGATCATCTCTGTCAGTTCTGTCTTGACCTGTTCAAAGCTCTCATCTACCATATCATCGTCATTGATAACTTTTCTGCACAGATCCAAATCCGCTTTTACAAAAGAATCAATGCTTTCTGTCACCATACGAACTGTCTGATCTGCCATTTTTTCAATTTCTTTCGGTATTTCCACACTGTTTCTGTCAATAAATCTTGCCAGATCCGCAATGTCTGCTGCCTGATCGCCAATACGCTCCATATCCGAGATCATCTTAAGAGCAGCAGAGATTTCTCTTAAATCCCTTGCTACCGGCTGCTGATGCAAGAGAAGACGCATACAGATATTTTCTATTTCTCTTTCTTTTGCATCGATTTCTCTGTCCGTGTCAAAAATCTCTTTGGAACAATTCACGCCCTGTATGGCCTTTGCAGAAAAAGCAATTACTTTTTCACAGAGACTTCCCATTGTAATGATCTGTACATGCAGCTCCTCCAGCTGTCTTTCAAAACGTGTCGTCATATCATCCAAACCTCCCTGTAATATAATCCTCTGTCCTCTTATCCGTCGGCATGGAGAATAAGGTATCTGTATCATTGAATTCTATCACTTCTCCCAGAAGGAAAAAAGCAGTTTTATCTGATATACGGGTTGCCTGCTGCATATTATGGGTTACCATTACGATTGTATAGTCCTTTTTCAGTTCCATTGCCAGCTCCTCGATCTTGGAAGTGGAAATGGGATCAAGAGCGGAAGTCGGCTCATCCATCAGAAGCACCTCCGGCTGCACTGCCAGCGCCCTTGCAATACAAAGCCTCTGCTGCTGTCCGCCTGACATTCCAAGAGCACTTTTTTTCAAACGGTCTTTTACCTCGTCCCAGATAGCAGCGTCACGAAGAGATTTTTCCACGATATCATCCAGTTTTGCCTTGGAGCGGATACCATGTGTTCTTGGTCCGTATGCAATATTATCATAAATACTCATTGGAAAAGGATTTGGTTTCTGAAAAACCATTCCCACTCTTTTTCTCAGAAGATTTACATCCATATCTCCGTAAATATCCTGTCCGTCAAGCTCCACCTTTCCAGTGATCACACAGCCCTCTACAAGGTCATTCATTCTGTTTAAGGATTTCAGAAGTGTGGATTTTCCACAGCCGCTGGGTCCGATAAATGCAGTGATCTCCTTTTCCGGAATGTGCATATTAATATCCTTCAGAGCATGAAAATTTCCGTAATGAAGGTTCATATTTTCAATCAAAAGCTTTGTATTATTACTCATGTATCCTTATCCTTTCGCAATTCTTTTTGCTGCTTTGCCGGAAAGCCAGTTGATGATCAGTACAAAAACAAGGATCACCACTGCCGTAGCAGAAGCCTGATTCATGTGCAGTCCCTCACTGGAAAGCACATACATATGAAGAGCCAGTGTACGTCCCGATCCCATCAGATCCGGTATCTGGGCTACTGTTCCGGAAGTATAAAGAAGTGCAGCTGTTTCTCCGATAATACGTCCGATGGCCAGAATGATTCCGGCCAGAATGCCAGGTACTGCTGAAGGAAGCACGATTGTAAAAATAGTTCTTAATTTTCCGGCGCCAAGACCAAAGCTGGCCTCTCTGTAAGAATCCGGAACTGCCTTTAAGGCTTCCTCAGATGTACGCATGATCAAAGGAAGAACCATGATCACCAGGGTAAAAATACCTGCCATAAGAGACATTCCCCAGTTCATTGCAGTTACAAAAAACAGCATACCGAAAAGTCCGAATACAATAGATGGAATACCGGAAAGTGTCTCTGCGGTGATACGGATAACCTTCACCAGTCGATTTCCTTTTTTTGCATATTCTACAAGATAAATTGCTGCAAAAATCCCGATCGGCGCTGCGATCAGAAGAGTCATCACCGTCATAATAAAGGTATTGATAAGAGACGGCATCAGAGACACATTCTCTGAATTATACTCCAGACTGAACAGAGATGGAGTCAGATAAGGAATACCCTTTACCAGAATGTATCCTACCAGAAACAGCAGCACTGCAAAAGTAAGGACTGCCGCCACTCCGGTTAACAATGCAAGGATTCCTGAACCCGGATGGCGAAGATAAGATTTCAGCTGACTGCCTGCAGAAGAGCTGTTTCTCTTTTTTGTCTGAATTTCTGAATTGGCAACTGCCGCATTAGTTTGCATTTTCCGCCCTCCTGTTCAGAAGTGAAAGACTGAGATTTATAATGAGGATAAATACAAACAGTACCACACCGGTAGCAATCAGAGCTTCTCTGTGAAGGCCTGTTGCATATCCCATTTCTGTAACAATATTTGCTGTCATCGTACGGAGTCCTTTCAGGATTCCCTGAGGCATTCTTGCCTGGTTTCCTGCTACCATGATCACTGCCATAGTCTCTCCGATGGCACGACCGATGCCAAGAACAACTGCTGCAAGAATACCTGATTTTGCTGCAGGAAGCATCACGCAGAAAATACTGCGTTCCTTTGTTGCCCCAAGAGCCAGCGAGCCCTCATAATAGCTCTCAGGTACACTTCTAAGTGCAGATTCCGTAGGGCCTATGATAGTGGGAAGGATCATGATTCCAAGAAGCAGAGAGGCTGCAAGCCAGCTGGTTCCTGTGCCTCCAAATGTATTTCGGATAAACGGAACCATCACTACCAAACCGAAAAATCCATATACAATAGAGGGAACTCCTGCCATCAGCTCAATGCCTGATTTCAGCGGTCTGTAGATTTTTTTCGGGCAGTAACGCGCCATAAACACAGAGGTAAAGAGAGCAATTGGAACACCTACCAGAATAGCACCTCCGGTTACATAAATGCTGGCTACGATCATGGAAAAAATCCCATACAGATTATTTGATGGTTTCCATGTTGTTCCAAAAAGGAATTTCGTTGGACCGATTTCTCCGATCGCCGGAATTCCACTGGCAAAAAGAAACAGACAGATCAAAAGCACTGCAAGAACAGAAACGCAGGCTGCCACCATGAACACTGTTTTCATTCCCTGCTCTTTGATCCTGTCTATAGAAACCTTAGATGTATTTTTTATACTCATAAAAGATATCTTCCTCTCTGACTTCATGATTACAGAACAGAAGCCCGGTAAGCCGGGCCCCTTTGCGTTCCTTCATGTTGTACTGATCTTATTTTGCAAGATCTTCCCACTCAGTTGTCTCACCAGTAAAGATTGCTTTTACCTGATCGCTTGTAAGATCCTCAGTCTCATTAGATGTATTTACAACCACTGCAATTCCGTCCTGTGCGATTACGGTAGCTGTAAGGCCAAGTTCTTTTTCCTCATCTTTCAGTTCACGGGAAGCCATTCCGATATCACAGATTCCTTCTGCTGCAGATGTTACTCCTGTTGTAGAATCACTCTGCTGAACTTCAACAGTTACGTTCTTGTTTACTGCCTCATAAGCCTCTTTCAGTTTTTCCATTACAGGAGATACAGAAGAAGAACCTGCAACAACAACCTTGCCCTCTGCATCTGTTGCCTCGTAAGCGCCAGCCTCTGCATCTGCTTTGATATAACCGTTATCCTCAATGATCTGCTGTCCGTCTGCACTCATAATATAGCTTACAAAATCCTGTGCAGCTTCACTTGCTTTTTCACCAGTTACAATGTTGAACGGACGGGACACTTTATAGCTTTCATCTGCAACATTCTCAGCAGTAGCCTCTGCACCATCAATCTTAACTGCTTTTACGGTATCGTTCAGAGAACCAAGAGAAATATAACCAATGGCATTCTCGTCACCAGCTACTGTTGTCATCATTACGGATGTGCTGTTTGTGATGCTTGCATCTTCAGTTGTCATATCAACCTTTTCTCCGTCTTTTTCTTCCTGAATGCCAAACAGTTCAATAAAAGCGCCTCTTGTTCCGGAACCATCCTCACGGGAAATAACATTAATTGTTCCGCTTGCTGCACTTGCTGCTGTTGCAAATGCGGTTGTTCCGATTACTGCTGCTGCTAAGATTCCAACGATTTTTTTCTTCATGATAAGTCTCCTCTTTTTTATGAAATTTTTTATTTGTTTTTCTCATTGACAAGTGTCATTATAAGAAGAAAAAGTTAAGTTCAAAATCCTGGTTGAGTAAAATCTTTGTAAAAAACTTTGATGTTTTTGTAAAAAAAGATCTCCCCAATACTGCAATCATCAATTACCGCAGTATTGAGGAGATCCCGTTAAGATCACTCTGTCCCTGTAAGTTTTTTTGCTTTTTCCCAGTCTCTTTTATATACCAGGATTTCATATTCATAGGTATCGCCTGCAGGCATCCCTGCGCTTCCCGTCCTTCCTCTCATAGATCCGCTGCCGCTCCACTGTCCCATACGGTTTTTTACCTTGTGACGATAAGCAATACCTTCACGCTCCAGAACATCCCGAAGCTGATTAAACCGCTTCATGTCTGTTCCAATCCACAGACTTTCAGAATTAAAAAAAGTAAGCATGGACACCCCTCCTTATTACTGCAAAACTGGCCCTCAATTATATTTTTACTATAAACTGCCAGCTCGGTAAACACAAGGAAAAAGTTCTTAATATAGCAGTTTAAAATGAACAGTAACAAGAACTTATCTTCGACGGCTTCTCAAATAATTCAGAAATCCAGAACCATAAGCAGTCACAAGCATTCCCCAGATAACCGCCGCACCAACGGAATAGGAATTCAAATCATGCACTGCCTGCTGGACACGCATAACAAAAATAACAGTCATAAAGATCCATACTCCTACAACAGCCGCGCCAACTAGCCAGGTTTTGATACCAATATATGGAAGTCCCCACACTCCTACTATGCGTGAATAGTCTCCAATATCTTCCAACAATTCCTGAACCTCAGCAAATTTCCTGCCTTTCTTTTCTTCCTGATAAACATAATTGAGATACTCTTCCAATTTCTCATTCTCAGGTATTTCTGATTCCTGCATGACTAATCCGCATAGCTCTGCAGCTCCTTTCAGATCAGCAATCTGCTTTTCCAGAGATCTTTTCTGTTCTGTCAGAACCTCCCTTAGATCCGATTTTCCTTTCAAAATCAATTCAATGGTCTCTACTGCAATTCCCATCTTTCGATACAGAAGGATCTGTTTCATGCGCTGCACATCAGCTTCTGTATAATCCCGATATTTACTTCCATTTTCCCGCTGTGGCACCAGAAGTCCTTTTCTTTCATAAAAACGGATACTGCTTACATTTAGTCCTGTCAGTTTTGCTGCTTCACTGATCTTCATAATAACTTCCCCCTTTTTTGCTTCTGAAATCATTCCTTCTGCAGAAGCTTTTTCCTTGAAATTGTGGAAATTATAAACCCTGAACCTGGTGCAGAGTCAAGTATTTTAAGATACATTTCTGTTTGTGAGGGTAACAACAAACAGAAATCCAAGTGTCAATTGTCGGCCACAGGCTGACTACCCGCCTTAGATTTGCCAGAAAGCCTGTACCCCCGTGGTTCCCGACCGAGACCAGGAAAAACAAAAGGAATATAAATTTACTGTCTGGAAAATGCAATGCAGGAATAGATTCTTCTGGGGCAGTAGCATTGAGAGACTTGGTAAAAAATTCTTGTCTTCTGCGTATTTGCATTGATCCCCCGGATGCTGATGTCTGAGTCGCAGACGAGTTCAGCATTCGGGGAATCGTTTTTTGCAAAGATGCAGAGGCTTAGAATTTTCCAAGGCTCGAACCAGCTTCTGTAACAGAAGAATCCACTCCTGCATGTCCTTTACAGACACAAACTCATATTCCGTCCTGCTCCGCAAACACCTGCATCGCAGCTTCTTCCTCAAACTGCATATAATACAGGTCATGATAATAACCTTTTTCTGCCAGCAGCTCCTTATGGGTTCCCTGCTCAATGATCTTTCCATCCTTTACCACCAGAATCAGATCCGCATTACGGATGGTAGAAAGGCGATGGGCGATCACAAAGGAAGTATGCCCTTTCAGGAGTTTCTCTGTAGCCTTCTGGATCAGCTGCTCGGTTCCTGTATCAATGGAAGAGGTTGCCTCATCCAGTACAAAAATAGCCGGATCAGCCAGAATGGCGCGGGCAAAGGAGATCAGCTGCTTTTCCCCGGTGGAAAGTCTGCCGCCGCTTTCTCCCACATCACTGTCATAACCCTTTTCCAGTTTATTGACCACCACATCCGCAGATACGCTTCTGGCAGCCTGAATAATTTCCTCATCTGTGGCGTCAAGGCGCCCATACCGGATATTTTCTTTTACTGTTCCACTGAACAAATGAGGATTTTGCAGTACATATCCAATCTGGCTGTGAAGCCAGAGCTGGGAACGTTCCCGATAATCTACACCGTCAATCAGGATACGCCCGCTTGTCGGTTCAAAAAAACGCCCGGCAAGATTTACCAGGGTAGATTTTCCGGCTCCCGTTTCTCCTACAATAGCAACATTCATCCCTGCCGGGACATGAAGGTTAAAATGCTCCAGCACATACTCCTTTCCGTCCGGATATCGAAAGGAAACATCTTCAAATACAATGTCGCCCCTGATTTTTTCCCAGTTTTCTTTTTTAGGCTGGAAATTATCTCCATATTTTTCCTGTACTTCCTTGCCGTCCACTACATTTGGCTCCTGGCTTAAAAGATCCATAACACGCTCAATATTAGCCTGACAGGAAATCAGATCTGCAAGAAGCCTTGCCAGCTGCTGGATCGGTTCAAAAATAACCACCGCATAGGAGATAAATACAGACAGCGTTCCCAGCTGAATCAGATCCTTCTGTACCATGTAACCGCCTCTGGAAAGAACCAGAGCTGAAGCTACCGAACTGAAAAAAAGGATTGTTGGAATAAAGATCGCATTCAGCTTCGCCGCCCTGCATCCCGCGTATCTCATACCTTCTGTGATCTTAAAAAATGCCTGTTCATTATCTTTCTCAATGACCATGCTTTTAGAGGTTTTTACTCCAGTGATTCCCTCATTATAAGCGTTTGTGATCTGTGAATTGATCTTACGGACCTTTCTGTTCCAGTGAAGGATTCGATTCTGAAAAAACACAGTCAGCACAGCAATACAGGGCACGATCAGAAGAAGCAGAAAAGCAAGCCGGGCATTCAGAAAGAACATAATGGCGAACACTCCTGCCACATAGATCAACGCCCAGAACATATCCACCAGCCCCCAGGCGATCATTCCTGCAATGCGCAGCGTATCACTCATAACACGAGCGTGAATATATCCCACCGGAGTGGTATTATAATAAGAAAAAGATAAGGTCTGCAGATGTCTGAACTGCGCCCATTTCAGATCCTTTCCTATATTCATTTCAATAGTTGTCGCTGCATGTACAGACAGATACACGCTGATGGTCTGCGCCACGATCACTGCCACATATACCAGAGCAAAGGCATGGATCCCTTTCAGAGAATCCGGAATGATAAAATGATCGATGGCATAACTCTGGAACAAAGGAACCAGCACATCCACTCCTGCCAGAAGAATATTCAGGCTGAAGGTGATAAAAAAATATTTTTTATAGGGTTTGAAGTAGGGCAGCATTTTTGCCCAGATTTTAAACTGAAAAGGCTTCGTATACTCCTGTTCTTCATAAGCTGCCATTGCTTCTCACCTCTTTTCTGTCGTCATGACTCATCTGTATCTCATAAACCTGCCGGTAGATCCCGTTTCTTTCTATCAGCTCCTGATGGGTTCCCATTTCTTCCATTTTTCCCTGATTCAGAACCAGAATCTGAGAAGCCCCCATAAGTGTCGTGATACGATGAGAGATCAGGATTACTGTAGTATTCTTCATACACTCCTTCAGAGCCTGACGGATCTTGTGGTCTGTCTCTGAATCCACAGCAGAAAGGGAATCGTCAAATACCATGATCGGCGCTTTCTGAAGAAGCATCCGGGCAATGGCGACACGCTGCCTCTGTCCTCCTGAAAGAGTAACGCCCCTTTCACCGACCAGGGTTTCATATCCGTCCGGAAAGCTCATGACAGCATCATCCACACAGGCGATCCGGGCCGCTTCACGGATTTCCTCCATCGTCGCGTCCGGTCTGGAGGCAGCAATATTTTCCCGGATGGTTCTGGAATAAAGAAATGGCTCCTGAAGCACCATGCCAATATTACGGCGCAGCTGTTCCAGAGGAATCTCCCGGATATCCTTTCCTCCAATGGTGATGGAACTCCTCTGGTCCTTCAGGGAATAAAACCTTTCCAGCAGCTGTACAATCGTAGATTTTCCACTTCCTGTACCTCCCAGAATCCCAAAAGTAGCTCCCTGAGGAATGTGAAAAGATACATCATCCAGCACCTTTTTGCCATCCTCATACTGAAAATCCACATGACTGAAGGAAATATCATAAGATTTCCACAGTTCCCCGCCTCTTTCCACATGTTTCACGAAAACTTCAGAAGAAGGCTCTTTCTGATATCCCTCCTCCTGACTGCCCAGTATGTAGTCTACACGGTCAAAGGACACACCGGCCTTACTCATGTCAGATAAGATCCTTCCCAGTCCCCGGATTGGCCATACCAGAGCAGTATTATAGGAAGCAAAAGCCACAAATTCTCCTACGGAAATATTTCCATGTACTGCTTCCACAGCTCCCAGTACAATGATCGTAACAACCTGAAGACCTGTGATCAGGTCCCCCACGCCCCAGTAAAGACCGGAAAGAGTTCCCAGACGGATCCATAAATTTGCAAAAGCTTTATTTTTCTCCAGAAACCGGTCCATCTCATACTTTTCCCGCCCGAAGGCCCGGACAACCCGGACACCTGTGGCATTCTCCTGCACCACTGTGGATAATTCTCCCTCTGCCTCGTCTGCATCCGTAAAACGCCTTGCGATCAACCGGTAAAAAACAGCCGAATACACAACTACCAGAGGCACAAATAAAAGGACGATCATGGAAAGCTTCACATTCATGGACACCATCATCCCAAAGGAAACCGCCACCAGAAAAATCGTACGGAATACTTCCAGAAGCTGAGTGACAACAAAGTTCCGTATCACTTCCACATCGGAAGTACAACGCTGGATGATATCTCCTGTCTGGTTTTTATCATGCCAGCTCATAGGAAGTTTCTGTACATGGGTAAACAAAGTATCCCTCATATTTTTGGCAAAATTCTCTCCTGCTCTGGCAGTTTGATATCTACTTATAAACATGGCGGCGCCGGAAAGAAGAGCTACTGCCGCCAGGATCAGCGCCATCACCCACAAATGCTCTGACAAATACGAATATCTGCTGCTTCCCAGCACCGAATCAATGGTAAACCGGAATATCTGGGGCGTCAGAGAATTTAATATGGTAGTAATAAAAGAGGCAGCCACTGCTGCCGCAAAAGCGCCTCTGGCTCCCACAAAAAAACGGGAGATCAGCTGTAATCGTCTGTGTTTTTTCATCTTTTCTGCTCCAATTTTCTTTCACAAAATATGTCTTTCAATCTTATTGTATGGTATCAGAAGAGAAAAATCAAGAAGACAAAAATCCCCGGAAACAATCTGTTCCGGAGATTTATTCCTTAATATCTTTTTATTTTTTTGGAAGGTGTTTTTTCAAATTCTGTCTCTCTGACTTTAAGGCTGTAAACTCTCTTATGAGCAGGTGCAGTCTTGTTATAATCATCCACCACTTCCTGCAGCACAGTCTGGATCTCTGTAATTTCTTTTTTCTTTGCGTACTCATAATCCGGGAAGATCTCCGCCTCAATGACGCCATTACTTTCCCTTACCAGAATTTCCTGCACCAGACGATGTTCACCGATCTTATTTTCCAGTTCTTCCGGAGAAACATTTTCACCATTTTTTGTAATAAGATTCCACCGGAAAAGCAGAAAGCGCTCAAGCTGAAACCTTTCTCCACCATCAATATCTCAAACATCTAATCAGTAAGCTGAAACCCACTCTGACCCAAATCATCCAGCAGGGCATTGATAACGGTGAGATTCACTTTGACTATCCTGCTGCCCTGGCAGAGATTGTATTGATCGTGCTTTCTATCAAGCTGGACAATACCCTGGTTCCCTCCACTCCTGAAGAAATTGGAGAAACCATCAGGGGACTGATCGCACTTCTAGAAAAAGGTACAGAAAATCATGCTCTTATCTTATTTTACTCTGCTTTTATTTCAGAAGTCCTGTGGACTGCAGGAAAAGTACTGCCATGATCACAGGCGCCACATATCGGATCATAAAGGAATACAGTTTTTTACGCTGAAATACGTGACCGCTGGATTCCATTTCTTCCTGTATCCATTTTGGCTTGATAACCCATCCCACAAAAATACAGGTAAGAAAAGAAATCAAAGGCATCAGGAAGGAATTGCTGATATAGTCCATAACATCCAGAAGCTGTGCCGTCTGTCCGTTTGGAAGTGCAAGTTCAAAGTAAAATACATTGTAGCCAAGGCATATCACTATGGCGGCTGCTGCAGAAATCACTCCGATGATCAGACTCATTTTTTTCCTTGTTGTTTTGAACAGTGTCATGCAGCTTGCCACCAGTGTTTCCATAATCGATACGCAGGAGGTCAGAGCTGCAAAAGCAACCATGATAAAAAATGCAATTCCTACGATAATCCCTGCCTTTCCCATTGCATGGAATACCTTAGGGAGAGATACAAACATCAGACTTGGGCCGGAAGCCATGCCTTCTGTACCGGAAAATACATATACTGCCGGAATGATCATCATACCTGCCAGCAGAGCTACACCCGTATCAAAAAATTCTATCTGACGGATAGATTTGTTCAGATCCACATCTTTTTTTACATAAGAACCATAGGTGATCATAATTCCCATGGACACACTTAATGAGAAAAACAGCTGGCTCATTGCATCCAGAAGAATCTTCAGAAACTTTGAGAAAGTAAGACCTTCAAAATTGGGAATAAGATAAACCGCCAGACCCTGAATTCCTGTGCGTACGTTTCCGCTTTCATCTGTATGCTTCAGTGTAAGCGAAAAAACTGCAATACAGATAATCATAATAAGAAGCCCGGGCATTACCAGTCTTGAGAAACGCTCAATTCCTTTATCCACACCGGCATATACTACAAATGCTGTAATTGCAAGAAAAACAAGCATAAATACAATAGGAGCGACAGGAGCTGTAATAAAGTCAGTAAAATATGAGTCTTCAGCTGCTGCACTGCTCTTTCCGCTCAGATATGTCACCGCATATTTGGTAACCCATCCGCCAATCACAGAATAGTATGTCATGATCAGAGCCGGAACAAGAAATGTCAGTTTTCCGAGAAAATTCCACTTTGGAGAAATCGCACCAAAAGCATACAACGCATTCTTTTTTGTTCTTCGTCCAATAGCAATGTCCGTTGTAAGAAGCGTAAAGCCAAATGTCAGTACCAGAACCAGATATACAAGAATAAAAAGTCCGCCTCCATCCTGAGCTGCCAGATAAGGAAAACGCCATATGTTGCCAACTCCTACAGCGCTTCCCGCTGCCGCCAGTACAAATCCCAGAGATCCGCTGAAGCTTCCTGCTTTCTTTTCCATAAATATGTCCTCACTTTACTGTAATACTTGATTTCTCTATTCTGAGGAATCAGAGACAGCGATCTGTAATTCCTGTACAGAAAGATATGCTTACCACTTTCTACAGACTATTAAGATCTGCCGCACCAGCCCATTATAGGCAATTACAGTAAAATGGGCAAATTTCCATAAGTTTCTTTATAATAGAATCTTGACGCAAAAAGTTTCTTTATGATAGAATTTAGATGCATTTCTGTATATTATAGATTTTTTAACTGTTAAAACGCAGACAGTGTATATTCTTACGAAACAAGGTGAATCAAATTGAGCCAGATCAGTAAACATATTGGCGGACGTATCCGCAATCACAGAAAAAATCAGGGGATGACGCTTCAGCAGCTGGCAGACCTTATTCATAAAAGCCGCGCAACTCTCAGCAAATATGAAACCGGGGAGATTACTGTGGATGTAGAAACCCTCTACGACATTGCAGCCGCCCTTCACGTTGATGTAACACAGATTATGGATTACCAGCCGGAACGGCCTTTCACAGCCCCCATCTCTGAACATAAAATAAAAAGCCCTTTTTATCAGGCCCGTAAGCTTTATTTCTATTTTTACGATGGAAGGTATAAGCGCCTGAAAGACGGAGTGATACATATTCATCAAAGCGAGGACGGCAGTCAGTATGAGGCCTCTCTGTCCATCAGCGCCGTAACTCCTACCGGACGGAGCAGTGAGATCTACTATACAGGCAAAGTGGTCTACAGTGATATGCTGATCCGTTTTTCCTTCGTAAACCAGTACAACAGCCTGGAGGAAGATCTTCTTTATATTTTTAATCCTCTGGAGCTTCGTGATTTTACAGAGGGACTGCTCTGCGGCATTTCCAGTGCCGATTATATGCCCTGCGCTTTTAGATGTCTGGTAACTCTGACCCCTCAGGAGCCTACAGAAGAACTGAAGCAGCATTTATTTTTCACCGCTAAAGAACTTCGCCGTTGGAAAAAATTAAATATGCTCCTTGTAGACAACAAAGGCTGTCGGTAATCCGTTTACCAACAGCCTTTTGACATTCTATCTCGGTCCGTCCATATTTCGGTAAAGAAGATAAAAATGCATGAATTCTGAGATTCCCAGAATAACGATCAGGATCAAAAGGATCACGCCTTCTTTTGTGGTAAAAAACTCTGAAAGAGAAAGTCCTCCTGTACCGCCCATCATAAGAAAAATCAGAAAAATGAACCCCAGTGCAGGAAGAGAATGATACAAAATCTTTACCCAACGGCGGCGTTTCGGCTCCATCTCTGTTTCATACAATTCCGGATGGATCATTTCACAATGGATCACGGCTACCGGTACCCGATAGGCCCGTCCATAATTTCGTTCTGCCCTGTACTCCACTCCGTCAATCTCAAATTCCGGATACATTCCTTCTTTTGTAATCACCAGATTCAGATTCTTTTCTTTTGCATATGCCAGAAGCGCATTTGTAAACTCCCGGGGATTTGTCACCGCATCATCCGGTATAAAGGTAAAGACCCTCTGCGCCTCTTCCCGTGCGATCTTTTTGTAATCCTCCACCCAACGGGTAAAATATCCGTCTCTGGCAGTATTCTTTTCCATTTGTTCCAGGCAGCTGTCTATATCCAGTTCCTTCAGGGTTCTTTTCTCTTTACCCATCTGCTCACAGAAACTAATGGCGGACTGCAGTTTCTTTGCCTGTACTTCCAACCTCACTTTCTGCATATCTAAGGCATCTCCCATAGACAAATCTCCCTTAAGAATCAGTCGTATCTGCTCAATAGGCATATCCAGCATCCTCAGCATACGAATGGTCTTTAATATCCGGATATCCTCTTCTCCATATTCCCTGTAGGAATTGATCCGATTCCTTTTTGGACTGATCAGTCCCTGTTTTTCATAATAGCGGATATTCTGACCGGAAATACCGCTGAGATTTTCTGCTTCCTTAATATTCATAATACTTACTCCACTCCTTTTTCACCTGATCTTTGTGTTTCTGATAGCGCCATTTTTCAATCACTGTGATTTTATGGCTTCATTATAAGGGTTGTAGTAAGTATAAAGTCAAGCTTTTCTCGGAAAAACTCTCCAAAATCGTATTTTTCTATTGTCGGATATCCACCAGTCCGGTTTCTCTTACCGTCTCTGTAAATTCCCAGCAGGAACCTTCTCCGGAAAGGTTGAGAAACGCCCTGGAAAGATCCTGTTCGTTTACGATCCATGCCATGTCCACCTGCACCTCTTCTCCTGCTTTCAGCACAGGAATATAATTTCCGCCGTTTCCATATTCATCGTGAATACTGTAGTAAGTCATCTCTGTGCTGGAGGCCACGCCGTCTCCTGTTACAAAATCGTATTCCACACCGTCTTTCTGAAAATTTTCAGCTTCAACATCTCTGACCGAATACATTCCGTCCTTTTTATCAATCAGCATCAGACATCCATGATACAGCATATGATAAATTGGTGTTTCCATGGGATTTTTGTAAGTTACAGTCACATAGAGCAGCTTCTGATCTATAGTTTCCGTTTTTACCACCTGATCCAGGGTTTCCACACCGTCTCCTCTTTTTATATAAGACAGGTTATTAACTGCAAGTTTTCCATCGCTTCCCAGAGCCTCCTTCCATCCGTCCGGAAGCACTGCGCCATCCAGAAGACTGAGATTGTCAGAAACCTGTACAGAATCTACCCTCATCTGAATCTCATTCAGCTCCAGATATTCTCCGTTTTCTGTTTCACCTGTTACTCTCTGTTCCAGCCATTCCCCCGGTTTTACTACAGAAAGCTCGTTCTCTGCTATGGAAGTCTCCAAAGGCTCCGCCTCTTCCGTTTCCGGTGAAACGTATTCACTCCAGGAATACAGGTTTTCTGTTTTCTCCATTTCACCTGTCTTCACAAAAGAAAGATTTTCTGCAAATTTTACCGCATCTTCTTTTGTCACATCATCTCCGATGTTCATGATGACAACCTGGTATTCCTCCGGGCACAGAAGATAGATTACCTGGTTAAAAGTTTTATCCTGCTCCAGATCCTGAAATCTCAGGTAAATTCCCTCTCTGCTGCCAAAAATTCTTTTCTCACTTTCTATTACTCCTGTTTCCGTAAGAATCTGATCCGTGTCATCACTGTCCAGAAGCACCGTCCCTATGGAAATCCCTCCCTGATCCGGTGTTTCTGAGTAAAAAAGCCTTTTTTTTCCAGAAGCGTCATCTACCCATTCCATTCCTTCCGGAATATATCCGGCCTGAATCTTCACCTGTGGGATTTCATCTGGAACTATAAGGGAAGCGTAGGCTTTTTCCATGGTTATCCCCGCAGAAATTCCATATTTCCCCTGTTTTTCCACATACATGGTGTATAACTGATATCCTGCGTAAGCCACTGTGGAAAATCCAAGAGCGCACAGAGCTGCCACAGCAGCCACACGAGCAGGGCTCCATTTTCTTTTTTTCCGGGGAGTTCTTATGCTGACTGCCGTGCCTTTTTTCCCCAGTTGGTTTTCTACCTCCTCCACGATCATCCTGTGGATAAAATCAGGAGTCTCAGGCAGCTCTTTTTTAATCTCTTCCAGTCTCATATGGGTACCTCCATTTGCGTAAGTCTGTCCCTTAGCTGCATCCGCGCCCGAAAAAGCCGTTTCTGTACCGCCCCTTCTGTAATTTCCAGAATCTGTGCGATTTCCCTGATACTGAAATCCTCTCCATAATACAGGATCACCGGAATCCGAAGTTCCTCCTTTAGAGAGTTCACAGCTGAATAAAGATCACTGTAATCCCTTTTCTCCTCTGCTTCCCCAGATGAAAATTCCTTTATCTCCTCCATGGAAACATATCGGCTTTCCCGGCGGAGCAGGCTGTAACACTCGTTGATCAGTATCCGCATCAGCCAGGTTTTTGCATACTTCTCCTGTCTTAACGTATCTATTTTCTGAAACGCCTTTACAATAGCTTCCTGAATCGCATCTCCACAGTCCTGGTCGTTGTGCAGAATTGTTTTTGCAGTCAGGTACATTTGGCGTTCTGATTCCAGAATCAGCCTGCCAAGATTTTCTTTTGTCAATTCTCTGCTCCTTTCCTTACCGGCCGGTAATGTGTTTCTGTATATTAGACGCTGCTGATTCAGAAATATCCCCTGATTTGCAAATGAAAGTACCTTTTTCTGTTTCTATCTTACTGTAAGCCAGGAATCTACGTTTCCAAAATGTACTGCCTCCAGTTTGTCTACATCGATCACCTGCGCAAATCCTCCAGAAATTTTTACAATCCCTTTTTCCTCATCCCATTTTTCTTCGCCGCCGCCAATGCCGCCGCCGGATTCATAATCCATTTTTACAACCGTACCGTCTTCGTAGCGAACCTGGTCTATATGTGTTCTTCCTGTAAGATCCATGCCGGGATCATCACCATTATATTCAAACCGGTTTCTTTCATCCTCATACACCTTCATGGCCTCCTCATAATCCATATAAAGAGTATATTTCAAAGGAGAAAGCTCCATGGCATCTACTGTGATCTCATATCCTCCAAAATCACACTTCCGGTTTACATCCAGCTTCATCATGGATCGGATCTCATCCAGCGTCCATTCAAATTTCCAGACACCTTCCGCCACTACTTCTCCATCCTCTGTTTTATCCCCTCCCTGGGTCAGGTTCTTCAGCTCCATCTGAACAGTTTTACCACTGAGGTCATAATCGCCATTATATGACAGAGAAACTTCATAATACTGCAAGTGTGGGGAGATATCCGATATTCCCTCAGGATACGCCAGTCCGGCCCCTGCCCCATAGCTTCCCAGTTCATCCATGTCATATGTGGAGGTTCCGTCAATTTTAATATTCAGACCATCCTCAAAGGATATGGTATCATCCATAGAAATACTGTCGTCTGTTTCTATTTTAAATAGTGCATACAGAAGATTCTGATCCTGAACTGTATTTACAAGCGTGATAGTCACTCCATTCTGTGTCTGGGACTGGCCAATTCCTTTGATATATCCCTGATCTGCCAGAAACTCCTGCTGTTCTTTTGATGGATTCAGCCTTTTCTTTAACACATCGTTCCACTGAAAAAGCTCCCCTGCCACAATGGTAGTGACTGCAAGACTGCATAGTATGGCCGCTGTGGCAAGTATCCGTATCATCATTTTTCTGCTTTTCTTTTTATAATGAATGATTTTATTATTTTCAATCTGCTTTAACGTTTCCTCGAATTTCATATGAAATTCTTCCGGTACTTCCGGCGCTGCTTTTTTCCAGTTATGATCTGACATAATTGCTCCTCCTTCTACCGTAACTGCATCTTAGTTCCTGCTGCTTTTATTGAGGGACGGCTTCTCTCTTCTGTAAGCTGTTCCCTCAAAAGAGCTCTTGCCCGTGAAAGTCTGCTTTTGATTGTTCCTTCCTGCGTATGCAGGATTTCTACAATCTCCTTTTGAGAAAAACCTTCTATATAATACAGCGTTACCAGAATCCTCAGCTCTTCCGGAAGATTCAGAATAGCCATATACAAATGTGTATATTTTTTATTTTCTGCTGTACCTGCATTTTCCATATATTCCTCGTAGGAAATTACACATTTCCTTTTTCGCAGCACCCCATTGCACTCGTTGATCAGTATCCGTGTAATCCAGGTTCGAAAAAACTGATCCTGTTTCAATGTATGCAGTTTTTCATAAGCTTTCAAAAGTGTTTCCTGTACGGCATCTGCACAGTCTGAATCATTTTTCAGAATAGACTTTGCCACATGATACAGCATGGATTCTGACTGCCGTATTTCTCTGATAAATACATCTCTTGTCATTGTTGGTTGTCTCCTTCTGTCCGACCGGAGTAGTTTGCGCGCGTTTATTTCTTTTATTTTACACTAATTAGATGCAGGCAGGGGGGATTTGGTTCTGGAAGTAGAAAGAAAATTTATTTTTATTTCCACGCAACAGAAAAACCCCGGAAGCCTTTCGGCTCCGGGGTAATCTTACGCTTGGACACAATGAGCATTACTGCTCTAATCTATATTAAGATTTAATTACTCGATAACTGTAGCAACACGGCCTGATCCTACAGTACGTCCACCTTCACGATATCAGACCGATGTATTGCGGTGTACAAATGGTGATTTTTCGTGTGATTCGTGGGGAAAAATCCGGATTTTCCATGGTGTCCGTGTGGTTTTTTGGGATTTTGTTATCATGGTGTTATCACAGTTGGTTCATTCCAGCTTTTAGCATTAATATAGCAAATGATAATTCCAAAATTTTCACTTTTTCCTCAGTTAATATAATCTCCGATAAAGGCATTGTATTATCCAACGAAATGCCATGCGCAACATCATGACGGGCTTTCAGTGTTTGGTTCAGAAATACTTTCCATAAACTTTCAATACTCGAAGAATTATTAGTCATATTAAAGCCAATATCTTCACAATTAAATTGATATGGGAAGTCCAATGTTCCATTTCTTAATACATCCTTCATTTTTTCAATCAAATTTGCCCCTATGCTACTGTCATTTTCAAAAACTTTATCTATTTCACATTCCGATATATATTTCCAAAAATTCTTTCCACCAACTTCCTCAAAATATTTTTCTATAACTGTTGCCTTTGGATTCTTATTATTTTCATACAAAAAAGGTTCTATTGCGTATTTCGTATCTAATTCGTTGAAAACATCTACTAATTTCCTAAGCTTTCTTTCATTTCCTTTTTCTGGAGTAATAAATTGAGTGCAATATGTCATTTTCATTTTTTCTGATGTCATTGAAAATGCATTATTACTATTAACATCATTAATAAAGCAGCGCATTGCCTCATATATAAATCCCTCAAAATTTGCTACTATCAAAACAATTGTTGCTCTACATAATGCACAATACTCTTTATCACCATCATCTAGCCCCTGTGCCATGTCAATCAATGTATTCACTTCACTCCATCTCGCATCAAAACCCTCTATAAAATCTGATGCAAATGTACTCATTTCGTCAATACCTCTTTCATCATTTCAATACGTATCGAAATTTTAGACTTATCAGTAGTACTTCCATTAATGCTGTCAATGAATTTAGGATTTTTATACAAATCTAATATTTTATTTTTGGTCTGACTACTAAATTTTAATGTTCCTTCTCGCATTCCTTCAGAAACTGCAATAATCAATGCATCGTACACTGCTGCATTAAATTTTGATTGAAGTTTTAGTTCTCCATCTTCGACTTTGTATTTAGCAAAAGCTTTTTCTCCCATATTGTCATATATATAGTCTATAACTAAAAGAAAATGTTCCGACATCTTTTTCAGTTTTTTATCATCAGATGAGTTGAATTTGTCCATTTGATCTGATAAAAATTTTTTCAGAGATTTTTTCATATTTGCAATCTCATAATTATCAAATGCAAAAAAACGCAATACATATTCAACATTTTGCATCTTTTTTACTTTATTATCCTCTGATACGTGTTTTATATTTATATTCAACAATTTCATGAATTTCTCATTTTTTGCTAGTGATTTAATCAAATCATTAAATTTGCCCCTATATACTGCGTTTCTAAGTTCTTGCGCTTCTAACTGAACTGCTCCAGAATTAAGTCTTTCAAAAACGTCATATTTTACTTGCGGATCAACTGTCGAATCTATCCTTAAACATTTAATGGTTCTTTCTTCTAATCGTCGCACCAAAAAAGGCGGTAAATCTTTATAATATGCTTCATTTAATGGATGTAATACTTCTAATCCTTCTAACGCATAGGTATTCTTCATAAATCCATAAATTGCTGTTAATCGCTGCTGCCCATCTATAACAGAATACCTTGACACTCCATCTTCTACTTCTTCATCCACGTCTACATCCTGAGATAAATATATTGTAGGAATAGGGATATTCAATATTAGACTTTCTATAAGTTTTGATGACTCTTGATTGTCCCATCTATGGTTTCTTTGATAATCTGGATTTAATTTTATAATTCTCTTTTTTATTTTTTTCACTAAAGTTTCCAAATCATATTCTATATTTTGTGTTTTTACCGTTCTTTCTTTCGCCAATTCCTGAAGTTCTGATAAATTTTCTTTTAACGTCACCTTGGTATCCATATTATAGACTCCTTTCTTCTCATTATAAATAAATCGCAATAGGAATAATAAGCAGTGCCGGTCCTTTGATAATAGTTTCTATTTCCCCTACATTTATGTCTTGATTAAGTTCATTGTTAAACACATCTAGCATTTTTCCCAAAATATTCTCTTTGAATAAGCTTAAGCTTGTATTTCTCAGTAAATCTATTTTACTGTTTTCATCACATACCTTTGCAACTTTTCCCAACACTTTAAACTTTCCATCAATAACTTCTACGCTATTTCCATTAAAGAAATAATCCATATAGATAGGCAAAACAGCTTTTCCACCTGCAAAGTCATCCAATTCACAAATCATATCTACCATTCCATCAACTTTGAGTCCATTTGTAAATGCTTTCATCTGATTGATAGTTATTTTATCTTCTAAATTTTGCTGTTTTGCTTTTTTTCCTGTGCCATCTCCATTTATTGCCGTAGCCAATTCCATCAGCTGAATCATATTTTCCATCATAGAAATCAATGGATTTATTTTTAAAACTCCCGTCACCTCAACAAACTCGCCAGCTTGAATGCCATTCAAATTATTAGTCACCTTTTTTACCATTTTATCTTTAAACAATCTATCTTTTAGATTGTTGAACAACGATGAAGGTGTATGAATTTTTTCTTGTTCCTGTTCATTGTTCCTTTCGGCCCCAACTTTTCCCTTTAATTTTACCGCCATCAAAGTAAAAATATTTTTATTTCCCAAATCAGCATCTACCCCTGCCTCAATTTCCCCATTTGACTTAGATGCAGTTCTTATTTTGGTCACTTGTGATATTCCATCATTAATTGATGCCAGTAAATCAAATACTATTTTTTGGTTTAAATATAATGGAATTTCCAAACTATGTTTGTTCATTTTTCCCTATCTCACTTCCGTTTATTCCTTTTTGAAAATTTTATCCAATGTCTTCTCCATATCTGCCACCAGATTAACCACCAGTGCATTTCCCATCATAAATCTACGTTTTCTCAATGGCATCTCCACTGTTTCTCCCTTAACCAGACAGTACTTTGTATGGTCTGTAGGAAATCCCTGGATTCGTTCTGCTTCTGTTGCGGTAAGCAGTCTCACTCTTCCAGTCATCTTATCTTTCACAATATGAGTTGTTCTACTGAATCCACCTTCTGATGTCAGCATTGTACGTGCCGGTTTATCTTCCTGATCAATCATAGAAATAGCACCCTCTGAGAATACATATTCATGACCTGTCGAACTTGTACGTAACAATTTTTTTGCCCCTTTCAGGTACTGCCATGTCTGTCTATCCTCCTTTGGAAGACGCTGTTCAGTTTCATCACTATGTGTAACCGCAGGATTCGTATAATACAATTTTTCTTCTGGGATAAAATACTGTTCTTCTACCGCTCCAGTTTCCATAACATCACCAAGCGTTATCTGCTTTCCATGATAATCCGGAACAGTCTTCATTGTATATATT
>JAPFCU010000057.1 GCA_026169535.1 Blautia sp. | reverse complement strand
GTTCACCTCCAATCAGTTATTCGCCAAGAAAATCCCAGTCTACATCAGTATCTGGCAGTGAATTTTCAGGTGCTGGAAAGGACGCCCTGATTTGGGGCTCCCTTTGCACCATGCCTGCAGTCAGTCCGGAAAGAAAAAGTGGCAATGCCTGTTTCAGACTGTTTTCCACTGCATCTACAATCTGTTTCACAAAAAGTTCTTCACGTTCTCTTGTTTCCAGATAAGGATCAGTCTGTGTGCGGTAGTAGCGGTCAAAATAATCTACCAGTGCAAGAGAGATTACCTGACTGTAAGATTTAAAATTCTGCCTGTCCATCGTCTGTAAATATTCCCAGGCTATCCGCTGCTGTTCTTTGTTCAGATTAAAGCGCAGGTTTGTGTTGCGGATATTGTTCTGCATGGTTTATCCCCTCCTTTTTTCGTATTGATTGATTCAGCAGGTCGTACCGGTGTGGTACTGCTTTGCTGTGAGATAAGCATACGAAAATCGGAGGAAAAAGGCATTGAGGGGAAATTGAGCTGGAATTGAGAAAAAGATGCAATATTTTTTGAGTTGAAGTATAATATCAAGTGTTAAGCCAATAGAAATAAAAAACGTTATTGCTAACGTGTATATAAGAACAAAGGAGTGAATTACATGATGTATAATCCACAACTTGATACATTTATCTGCGTTGTCGAAGCTGGAAGCTTTAGTAAAGCAGCAGAAGAATTATATATAAGTGCACCTGCGGTTATTAAACAGATAAATTCTTTGGAAAACAGCTTAGATTTGCAATTATTTGAAAGAACACACAGAGGTCTTATTATTACGGAAGCTGGTAAATCGCTCTATCAGGATGCAAAATATCTGATTCAATATTCAAAAGAATCGTTGATACGGGCGCAGGAAGCAATGAATCATAATGAAGAAATCATTCGTGTTGGAATATCTCCGATGACGCCACCGGAAGTTTTTGTGGAACTTTGGCCTAAGATACAGAAAATATATCCGGAGATGAAGTTTAAATTGATTACATTTGAAAATACACCAGAGAATGCAAGAGAGATACTGGCTAATATGGGAAAGAATATTGATGTGATAGCTGGAATCTTTGATGAAACAATGCTTGAACTCAGAGGCTGTGATGGCACTGAGATTTCAAGAGAACCATTTTGTGTGGCGGTATCAATTCATCACAGGCTGGCAAAAAAAGAAAAAATTACACTTGATGATCTGGCTGGAGAAAATCTTATGCTCATGCAAAGAGGATGGAGTTATTATGGCGATATGCTAAGGGATGATATGATGAAAAATCATCCTGAAATCAATATTGTAGACTTTAATCTGTACAATGTAGAAGCATTTAACCGATGCGAAAACAATAATGAGGTATTACTGGCATTCAAGAGCTGGGAAAGTGTTCATCCACTGATCAGAATCATTCCAGTAGAGTGGGATTATACTATGCCGTTTGGAATTCTTCATTCGATAAAACCGTCCATTAAGGTTAAGCGGCTGATAAATGCTATTAACAAGGTAAAATAAAAATTGAATACATGAGAGTAGAAACCTAAAGGTTAATACTGAATAACAAAACGAGACTTCTAATGGAGTCTCGTTTTGTTATACTTTAGCTGAAGTGAAAATGGAGGATACTATATGCAGATAAAGAGGATAGCTCTTGGAGGAATCATCATGACTGTTATCATGTTCAGTGGGTGTAGCACAATAGTCCAGAACCTGGCAACCGGGGAAGAAAAAACGCTGGAAACAGGAAAAACAGAGCAAGAGAGCGTGACAGAGAAGGATATCAATATGAATGAAAAAGAAAGTTTTAATGCAGAGAGTAATATAAATGATGTTATCCATGATTCAGCTTTCGATGATTATGGCAGACTCATATTTCCGGTAGATATGGAAATAGAGGACAATCTGAAATTAAAAGACGTCAGCTCTATTTTGCCGTGGTACAGCGAAGTCAACACCGATAAAACAGTAGAAATCGTAAATTATATGAAAAATCAGGCAATGAATGGTGAGCAGATTTTTTATCCAATATACAGTGAAGAAGAAATGCAGGCAGATGCGGATAAAAAGGATACAGGTTTATTTTTCTTTCGGGGAAATGCAGGAGCAAAAACAACGATTATCAATGCAGGAGGAGGCTTTGTATATGTAGCCGGAATACATGATAGCTTTCCTCATGCCTTAGAATTGTCAAAGAAAGGCTATAATGCATTTGCTCTTATTTATCGTCCGGGAGCACAGACTGCCTGTGAGGATCTTGCCAGGGCAATTGCGTTTTTACATGAAAATGCAGAGAAACTACAGATTGATATGACAGATTATTCTCTCTGGGGCGGTTCGGCGGGAGCCAGGATGGCAGCCTGGCTTGGCTCTTATGGAACAGCTTACTTTGGAGAAAAATATTATCCTGCACCGGCTGCAGCGATTATGCAGTACACAGGACTTTCCCAGGTGACAGGAATGGAGCCGGCAACCTATGCCTGTGTTGGAACAAGTGACGGAATTGCATCATACAGAAGTATGGAAAATTATATTTCCCAGATAGAACAAAATGGTACAAATGCGAAAATAGAAGTATTTAAAGGTCTTTCTCATGGATTTGGACTGGGAGAGAGGACTGTAGCAGAAGGTTGGATTGATCATGCGATATCTTTCTGGGAAGATAATATGAACGCTTCAGATGAGAGGTAGAATATGAAAAATAAACGATTTACAGTAAAAATATTGATAGATATAGGAATGACGATATGTTTGCTTCTTCTTATGCCATATAGTCTCCTCAGCGAGACTGCACATGAGTGGATTGGTATGGCGATGCTTATGCTTTTTATCGCACATCACATGCTGAATCGTAAATGGCTGTTATCTATAGGAAAAGGAAAATATAACGCATTCAGAGTTATTCAGACCGTACTGGTTATCATCATGTTTATTCTGATGATGGGTTCTATGATAAGTGGAATATTGTTATCTAATTATATATTCAAATGGATAAAGATTTCCGGAACATATGTGATAGCCAGACAGATACATATGTTTTGTGCATACTGGGGACTGGTGGTGATGTCATTACATCTCGGATTTCATTGGAATATAGCGGTAGCAATGGCAGGACGATTATGGGAACATCCATCCGTCATCAGAACATGGGCAGCAAGATCTGTCGCAACCACAATTGCAGGTTATGGTTTATATGCATTTTACAGGAGACAGATAGGAGATTATCTGATTATGAGGATGCATTTTGTATTTTATGATTATGAAAAGGGGATCTTTCCTTTTCTGCTGGATTATCTGGCAGTAATGATATTGATTGCATTTATTGGATATTATAGTGGAGTGTTTCTAAAGAAAACAGGTAAGAGAAAACGAAAAGGTTCATACTGAAAGAAGGTGGTGTATTTATGGAAAAGCGGAAATTAGTACTTACAATTATTGGAGTTGTTATTTTAGCAATGGTAATCATGGTATATATCTACTTTTCAAAACCTGGCAGGGATGAAAAGAAGAATCAACAAATAATAAACCAGGTACAGACCGTACAGCAGAAGACAGATGAGAAAAAAGAAAATACAGAAAAAAATACATCCGGAGATGAATTGGAAAATGTTACGCCGGGAAGCGAAGAATACCGGGGCTTCCTCCTGGATAATGTTCTTCATTCTCCAAATGAAGGGGACATTCATTACAATGTATATATTCCGGATGCATATGACGGGACAAAGGAATATGCACTATATGTAACATTATCCGGATATCAGGGATTATATTTTCAGGGCGTGGGAGAAAATATCCGGACAGAAGATTTTGGATTTGAAGCACAGAAGTATATTACCGATATGATTATTGTAGCTCCACAGTTAAATGACTGGGGACAGACATCAGCAGATCAGACAATTGAACTGACACAGTATTTTCTGACGCATTATATTATTAATCCATCGAAAGTATATATTAATGGTTATTCCGGAGGAGGAGAAACCCTGTCACTGGTATTGGCAAAGCAGCCGGAATTATATACAGCGGCACTTATGTGCAGCTCTCAGTGGGATGGTGCATATGAGCCGATTGTGGAGATGAAAACGCCGGTATATTTTGTGATTGGCGAAAGCGACGAATACTATGGATCAGAACCTTTTAAAGAGGCATACCAGCAGATACATGAGCTTTACAAAGAACAGGGATTATCGGAATCAGAGATTGATAAACTGGTGGTACTGGATGTAAAAGATAAAGATTACTTTGAAGGAACACCGGTCACTTATCAGCATGGCGGTGGCTATCTGTTTTGTCGTGACAAAGAAATTATGGGATGGCTGTTCAATCAGTAAGAACCAGAATAAACCGAAAGGTTAAGACTGAAAAACTTATCGAAACTTCTCAAAGGAATCTATCAGTTTTATAGTATGAATGTAAGATGAATGAAAGAAAACAAGGAGGATACGACAATGGAATATGTTTCATTAAATAATGGTGTAAAAATGCCAATACTGGGATATGGCGTATATCAGGTAACAAAAGAGGAATGTGAAAGATGTGTGCTTGATGCTTTAAAAGTTGGATACCGGGCGATTGATACAGCACAGAGTTATTTTAATGAGGAAGAGGTTGGGAATGCAATCCAAAAGTCAGGCATTCCAAGAGAAGAAATCTTCCTTACAACAAAGGTGTGGATTGAACATTATGGATATGAAGAAGCAAAGAAATCAGTTCTTGAATCCATGAAAAAGTTAAAGACAGATTATCTGGATCTGGTATTGCTTCACCAGCCATTTTCAGATGCTTACGGTGCTTACCATGCATTGGAAGATCTGTACGATGAGGGAAAAATCAGAGCAATCGGAATTTCCAACTTTTATGTAGACAGAATGGTTGATTTTGCATCCTTCAACCGCATTAAACCTATGGTAAATCAGGTGGAAACCCACATCTTCAATCAGCAGAAAGAGATGAAGGAATGGGCAGACAAATATGACATCCGGTTAGAAGCATGGGCACCATTCGGTGAGGGCAGAGGAGGCACCTTTGAGAATCCTGTCATCGCAGAGATTGCAGAAAAATATCAGAAGACTCCGGCACAGGTTATGCTTCGCTGGCATATTCAGAGAGGGGTAGTGGTTATTCCGAAATCAACACACATTGAGAGAATGGAAGAAAACTTTAATGTTTTTGATTTCACACTTTCTGATGAAGATATGAAGACTATTGCAGAACTGGACAAGAAGACAAGCTCCTTCTTCTCGCATCAGGATCCGAATATGGTGGAATGGTTCGTGAAGATGGTTGAGGAAAGAAAAAAGAATAATGACAGTTCAAAAGAAAAAAAGAACTGGTAAGCATAAGAGGAAAAATCAATGAAAGTATTACTTGTCAATGGCAGTCCACACAAAAATGGCTGTACTTATACAGCTCTTTGTGAAGTATCCAGTGCATTAAATGAAAATGGCATAAGTACAGATATTTTTTGGATTGGAAACAAGCCGATTTCAGGATGTATTGCCTGCAGAAAATGTCAGGAAAAAAATAAATGCATCCTGGATGATATCGTGAATGAATTTCTGGAAATAGCAGGGGATTATGACGGATTCGTATTTGGAACTCCGGTACACTGGGGTGGTGCAGGCGGTGCAATCACATCCTTTATGGACAGAGTCTTTTATGCCGATTTAAACGGTGGCGGCGACAGATTCCGCCTGAAACCTGCCGCTGTGGTAATTTCAGCAAGAAGGGCCGGAACAACGGCCACATGGGACCAGGTAAATAAATATTTTGGTCTGATGCAGATGCCGATCATTACATCGAGATATTGGAATATGGTACATGGGACGAATCCGGATGAAGTAAAACAGGATCTCGAAGGAATGCAGGTTATGCAGATCCTTGGAAACAATATGGCATATTTCATTAACTGTAAAAATGTTGCGACAAAAATGGGAATTGAAATACCAAAGGCACCGGATTTTGTATTTACCAATTTCATCCGATAGAAATTAGCGTGACAAACATTTTATACGACAGGAGGTAACCTTAGAATGAAAACAAAGAAAATAGCAGCAGTACTCTTAACATTCATCATGGCAATCGGTTTGATGGCAGGATGTGGAGCAAGCAATACAAACCAGTCTGATTCTAATAATGACAGCCAGTCTACAAGTACAAACCAGTCTGGAAATGAAGAAGCGGATACAAATTCCGAAAACACCACAGATACAACAGAAAATACATCAACAGGAAATGGAAAAACATTGGTTGTATATTATTCAGCTTCAGGAAATACAAAAGATGTTGCTGAAAAGATAGCAAAAATTACAGAGGCAGATCTGTTTGAAATAGAGCCTGTGGAGCCATATACAGATGATGACCTTGACTGGACAGATGATGACAGCCGGGTGTCAAGAGAACATGATGATGAGAGCTTAAGAGATGTGGAACTGGTGTCTACAACAGTTGATAACTGGGATTCATATGATACGGTATACATTGGCTATCCTATCTGGTGGGGAATTGCAGCATGGCCAATAGATAACTTTGTAAAAGAGAATGACTTTACAGGAAAAACAGTCATCCCATTCTGTACAGCAGCGACCTCGGGAATCGGTGACAGCGGTAATCTTCTGGAAGAAATGACAGGAACAGGTGACTGGAAAGAAGGGGAACGATTCCATGGTGGAGCGTCTGAATCAGATATCAGTTCATGGATAGACAGTCTTGGATTATAAAAGAATATAAAAATATTTGGAGGAATCGTAATAAGTAAGACATAACCTTTAGGTTTAAACTGCCTAACAAAGAGAGACTTCTGTCCGGAGTCTCTTTTTCTTATACTTACAGTAAAGTTTGAAATATAGAAAAGGAAGATAAAGATGGAGATAAGAATTTTAGGAAGAGACTTAGAAGTATCAGAAATCGGATTTGGATGTATGGGAATGAGTCATGCATATGGAACTGTTTCAACACAGAAAGAAGCAGAAGAATTGATTGAAAAAGCGATCGATGAAGGCTGCACATTTTTTGATACGGCAGAGATATACGGAACAACAGAAGACCCTCATCACAATGAAAAAATGCTTGGGAAAGTGTTAAGGCCATATAGAAACAAAATTGTCCTTGCATCAAAGTGTGGGATACGTTTTGATGAAACTGCAACAACTGTAAATAAACCTTTGATTCCTGATGGACGACCGGAGACGATTAAAGCATCGATTGAGGGATCTTTAATGAGACTTAACACAGACCATCTTGATTTATATTATATTCATCGTATTGACATGACTGTACCGATTGAAGAGACGGCAGGAGCTATGAAGGAGTTAATGGAGCAGGGAAAAATCACACACTGGGGGTTATCAGAAGCCAGTGAAGAGATTATTCGACGTGCACATAAAGTATGCCCGGTTACAGCGATTCAGAACAGATATTCCATGATGTACAGGGATTATGAGAAATTATTCCCGGTGCTTGAAGAATTGAAAATAGGATTTGTTGCATTTTCGCCGCTTGCAAATGGATTACTGACAGCAGCATATCATTCCCATGAGGAATTTGAAAAGCCGGGAGATTATCGAAGCGCAATGCCACAGTTTACAGAAGAAGGATTAAAGGAAAATAATGAATTTATGTCCTGGATGAAAGTGATTGCAGAAGAAAAAAATGCCACGCCTGCACAGATTTCTCTTGCATGGATGCTTGCAAAGAAACCATATATCGTACCAATTCCGGGAACAAGAAAAGTAAATAGACTGGAAGAAAATATGGAATCAGCAGATATAAAGCTGACTCAGGATGAAGTAAAATCTATTGATGAGATGCTTGCCCATATGCCGATGTCGCAGGTGTTTGGAGGTTCAAAAATACAGAAGAAATAAAAGAGGTGAGCAATGAAAACAAGGAAAAAGATAACTATCGGGGTAATAGTGGCTTTCTTAGCGGTAGTCATGGTGGGTTATATCTATCTGTTTACAGGGGCTAAAATAAAAAATGTAAGCAATGATGTCATAAAGGGGGATGAAGAGACAAAGTCTCTGGTTGTTTATTTCACGAGGCAGGGAGTGATTCCGGGAGATGTAGATGCAGTTTCATCAGCAACACAAAGCTCTAATAAAGGCATGGAAGGCAGTGACACAGAAGGCGCTGCACGTATGATACAGAGCCTTACAGGGGCTGACATGTATCAGATATACACCGCACATTACTACAGAAGATCCTTTGTGGGAACAGCTGCAACTGCATGGATTGAGGAGCTGCTTAATTTAAGACCAGAACTTGCTGTTAAACCGGATAATCTGGATGATTATGACACAATTTACGTGGGATATCCGATTTGGTGGTTTAATGCACCGATGGCAATAGGAAGTTTTCTGGAAAGCTATGGAGAGCTGTATTGTCAGCTGGTGCCTTGGGCATCTGGCAGAGTATGCACAGCCGGAGGAATATGACCCGAAATATGAAAAATGGCAGTTTGATGACCTTCCGATTCTCCCGCAGGTCTGGAAGTTGAAAGTTTCCAGAGATAAGAAGAAACAGTTTGAGGTGTTAAAAAGCCTGATGAACCGGGCAGATGTGGACTATCTGGTAAATGGCTGTGATGCAGGAAGGGAAGGGGAACTGATCTTCCAGAGAGTGTATGACCTTGCCGGATGCAGGAAACCGGTGAAGCGTTTATGGATCAGTTCCATGGAAGATACGGCAATCCGGACAGGGTTTCAGACAATGAAAGGAGCAGAGGAATACCGGAATATCTGCATGGCTGCGGTATGCAGGGCACAGGCAGACTGGCTGATCGGCATGAACGGAACCAGGGCATATACGACCTGTTATTTTAAACGTCTGGTTGTGGGCAGGGTGCAGACACCGACGCTTGCTATGCTTGCGGAACGTCAGGATAAGATTGAGCATTTTCAGAAAGATGCCTTTTATAAAGTAGCACTGACAGACGGAAGGCTTACGGTGGTTTCTGAAAATATTGCAAATGAGGAAGCAGCCGATCTCCTTGCTTCCTTATGTATGGGTTCGGAAGCAGTGATTACAAAGGTAAAGAGGGAACAGAAGAAAGCGTTTCCTCCCAAACTTTATGATCTGACCAGCCTGCAAAGGGAAGCAAACCGTTACTTTGGCTATGCAGCTAAGAAAACACTGGATATGCTGCAGGAATTATATGAAGAAAAGCTGGTTACTTATCCAAGAACGGACAGCCAGTTCGTGACGGAGGATATGAGGAACACCGTAGAGGAACTGGTAGGGAAAATGCCAGTCTTACTTCCGTTCCTGGATTATGGACAGCTGGGGCATAACATCACCAGGGTAATTAACAATGCAAAAGTATCTGACCATCATGCGATTCTTCCGACAAAAGAAGCCGTAGAAAAAGGAATCTCTGATCTGCCAGAGGACAAAAAGAACCTGATGATGCTGGTCTGCCAGCAGCTGGTGCAGGCAACCGGGGAAGAGTATCAGTATGAGCAGACGGATATTACGGTCAAATGTCAGGAATATGATTTTACCGCCAGAGGAAAAGTGCCGGTGCAGATGGGATTTAAAGAGGCGGGAAATGCCTTTAAGAACCAGTGCGTGAAAGCCAAGCCGGAAGAAGAAATGGAAAAAGAAACTTCCATTCCATATGGTTATGAAGAAGGAATGATGCTTTCTCCGGTAAAGGCAGAAAAGACCGTACATTTTACTTCCCCGCCAAAACCATTTAATGAAGATACCCTCCTGGCAGCCATGGAAACCGCAGGGAATAAAGACTTTGATTCGGAGACAGAGAAGAAAGGACTGGGGACTCCGGCAACCAGAGCTGGTATCATTTTTCCGGGAAAACGGAAGCGGAACTGACGGAGGAACTTGCAGGAGTCATCTTTAAGAATCCAATCGGTGAAAAATGGGAGCCATCGGATGAGTACCTTTCCGGAAATGTAAGGGAAAAATTACACATTGCAAAACAGTTTGTTGAGAATCATCCAGAATATACGGTCAACGTGCAGTATTTAGAGCAGGTACAGCCAAAAGATCTGGATGCGTCAGAGATTGAGGCAAGGCTTGGAGCAACCTGGATTTCTGAGGACTATATCACCCAATTCATGGCAGAGACATTCCATACACCGAGATATTACGTCGGTGACCGGATTAAAGTCCAGTATGCCGAAGTGACAGGGCAGTGGAATGTCACAGGAAAAAGTATAGACAGCTATGGAAATGCTCTTGTTACTTCTACTTATGGAACACAGAGGGCAAATGCGTACCGTTTGCTGGAAGATGCCTTAAATCTTAGGGACACCAAGATTTATGACACGGTGCAGGATGCGGACGGGGAACACCGGGAGCTGAACCGAAAAGAAACGATGCTCGCACAGCAGAAACAGGAATTGATCCGGGAAGAGTTTAAGTCTTGGATATTCAAAGACATGAACCGCAGGGAAGATTTATGCCAGATCTATAATGAACGGTTTAACAGTATCCGTCCAAGGGAATATGATGGAAGCCATATCCAGTTTGTCGGTATGAATCCGGAGATCACGCTGATGCCGCACCAGAAAAATGCAGTGGCTCATGTGCTGTATGGAAATAATACTTTGCTGGCTCATTGTGTAGGAGCTGGAAAGACGTTCCAGATGATTGCAGCCGGTATGGAGGCAAAACGTCTTGGACTGTCACAAAAGAATCTTTATGTTGTGCCGAATCATCTGACAGAGCAGTGGGGAAGTGACTTCTTACGCCTTTATCCGGGAGCAAATATCCTGGTTGCCACAAAGAAGGACTTTGAACCGGCAAACCGAAAACGGTTCTGTTCCCGTATTGCGACAGGGGATTATGATGCCGTGATCATCGGACATACGCAGTTTGAGAAAATCCCTCTTTCAAAAGAACGGCAGATTGCCATGCTGGAAGATCAGATCGCAGATATTACGTTTTCCATTGAAGAAGCAGCACATCAGGCAGGGCAGAATTATACCATCAAGCAGTTGGAAAAAACAAAAAAGAGTCTGCAGACGAGGATGAAGAAACTTAATGACCAGACCAGAAAGGATGATGTAGTAACTTTTGAGCAGTTAGGCGTAGACCGGCTGTTTGTGGATGAAAGCCATAGTTTTAAGAACCTTTTTTTGTATACAAAAATGCGGAATGTGGCGGGAATCTCACAGACGGATGCACAGAAAAGTTCGGATATGTTTATGAAATGCCGGTACATGGATGAACTGACCGGCGGCAGAGGAATCACCTTTGCGACAGGTACCCCCGTATCAAATAGTATGACGGAGCTTTATACTATCATGCGTTATCTCCAGTATGACACACTCATGCGTATGGGTATGGGACACTTTGATTCCTGGGCGGCAACGTTCGGGGAGACAGTAACCGCAATCGAATTATCACCGGAAGGAACGGGCTATCGTGCAAAAACACGGTTTGCCCGTTTTTTTAATCTTCCGGAGCTGATCTCCATTTTTAAGGAAGCTGCAGATATTCAGACTTCTGATATGCTGAATCTTCCCGTACCGGAAGCAGAGTTTATCAATGAAGTCTTGAAGCCAAGTGAAGAACAGCAGGAAATGGTCAGTGCTTTTTCAGAACGTGCCGAAAGTGTAAGAGGCGGTCTTGTGAATCCGACAGAAGATAATATGCTCAAGATTACCAATGACGGAAGAAAATGTGCATTGGATCAGAGGTTATTAAATGAAATTCTCCCGGATGCCGAAAAAAGCAAGGTCAATACCTGTGTGGAAAATGCTTTTCAGGTATGGGAAGAAGGAAAAGCAGACCGGACAACCCAGCTGATCTTCTGCGACCTGTCCACACCCAAAGGAGATGGGACTTTCAACGTATATGATGATGTCCGGAACAAACTGACAGAAAAAGGAATCCCGAAAGAAGAGATTGCTTTTATCCATGAATATAACACGGAGGCAAAGAAAGCGGAACTGTTTGCAAAGGTGCGGGTCGGACAGGTGAGAATCCTGATGGGTTCCACTCCAAAACTCGGTGCTGGTACCAACGTACAGGACAGGCTCATTGCTCTGCACCATCTGGATTGTCCCTGGAAACCGTCTGATGTAGGACGGATTTTGCGGACATTCAAAATAAAAAAGAATGTGGAGGTAACAGACAATGGCAAAATCATTATTTGAGGAACTGGGCGGCAAATACGAAAGGCAAGGGGATTATTTGATACCGTG
>JAPFCU010000027.1 GCA_026169535.1 Blautia sp. | reverse complement strand
TAAATATCTCCTTTTAGAGTGCCAGCAATGACACTCTGTTTATCATGCAGTTTTCAAGGTTCAAATATATCTGAAATGCATTTCTGCAATTCATTCAAAAAACTTTCATTTTAGACTTGACTTTTAATAGTTAGTCTTTCTTATCGGATCATACAGAAGTACTGTCTGTCCTTTCTGCTTCCAGAATAACAGAATCTTTTTGCCAGGTATTCTCCAACTGGTAACCGCTTTGTAACCATGAAAGGATTACTCTTGTTCCTTTTCCTGGTTTACTTTCTATGCTCAGCTTCCAATTATGTAACTCTGCAATCTCCTTACAAAGCGCAAGTCCAAGCCCTGCGCCTCCTTCCTTTCTGGATCGTGATTTATCCACCATATAAAAGGCTTCCGTTACCCGTTCAAGGTCTTCCGGAGCAATTCCTCGTCCCTGATCCTCCACAATAAGAGCCTCATCGCCTGCTATTATTCTTATTTTTCCACCGTTGTCTGAAGCTTTTCCTGCATTATCCACAAGGTTCAGCACAAAACTTGTCAAAAGATCCACATCCGCCATTTTTTGAAGATTAGGGGGACTGCACTGGATCTCCAGCTGGATTCCCTTTTCTTTCAGAGTAAACCCTGTAAGCCCTTTTATATGAATCAAAAAATTTTCTATCTGGCAGTTCTGAAGATTCAGTCCTGATTTTTCTTCCTCATAAAGTCCAGTCAGTTCCAGAAGTTTAATGGACAGCCGGGAAAGACGGCTGCATTCTTTTTGAATATACTGAAGGGCCTGCTCCCGTCTTTGATCGCTTAAACGCACAGTAAGAAGGGTGTCTGCATAGCCCATAATGGCTGTCATAGGCGTTTTCAGCTCATGAGCAAGACTTCCCAGCATTTGTTGCTGTTTCCTATTTATCTCTGTCAGTTCCTGTATATTTTCCTGTATGGTACCAGCCATATGATTAAAGCCGGCTGCCAGTTCTCCCAATTCGTCTTTTCTGCTTTCAGATACCCGGACATGATAATTTCCTTCTGAAATAGACCTGGCAGCTTTTTTTAATTCCAGCAGAGGACACATGGTGGCATAAAGGCTTTTCCGCAGTACAGCTCCCGCTGCAATAAGAATAAAAGCAGTCATTACAAATCCTTTCAGAAAAAGGATTTGCGTCCTCTGATAGATTTCCGTAACATCCTGATAATACAAAATTCCTGCCTGTATATTGCTGTCGGAAGTCTGTATAAAAGTAATCATGACCTTTCTTCCATCTATGGTCTGTATCGGCACTTCCCCATTATTTTCTACCTCTGCCTCACTTATCCCTGTATAATCAAATTCATAGGGTGTCTCATTGTAGACCCATTCCCCATACTGATAAAAAGCTCCGTTATTCCCGAAAACTTCCCGAAACGCCTGGATCGCTGCCAGCTTCCGTCCTTCTCCATCGCTATTTTTCAATAACTTTGACGATTCTTCCACTTTTCTGTTAAACTCACGGAACTTATCTATAAAAATAATTTCCTGGCTTTTTCTCTGATCCTTCAAAGTCTGTTTCTGAGATGCATAAAGAAAATATGCCATAGTAAACTGAGAAATTAAAAGAAATCCTAGAATCGCCTGAAAAAATATTTTTCGGAACAGTTTCACTGATCCACCTCCAGTCTGTAGCCTATAGTAGGAATGGTTTTTATTACATTTCCCCAATCCAGTTTTTTACGTATACGACCTACATGGGCATCCACAGTACGTGTCTCACCCTCAAATTCCATTCCCCACAAGGCTCCCAGAATCTGTCCTCTGGTAAGCGCCTTATTCTTATGCTGCACAAACATTAAAAGGCATTCATATTCCATCGGTTTCAGATAAACCTCCTGTCCGGCCTTTTTAACCGTATGCTTTTCTGTATCAATCTCCACATCGTAAATACAAATTAAATGATCGTTTTTTCCATTTCTTTCCAGTACCTTTTCAATCCGTACCAGAAGCTCCAGCATCTCAAAAGGCTTTACAATATAATCCTCTGCGCCTTCTTTCAGTCCTCTGACTTTATTCTGAACCTCTCCTCTGGCAGTCAGAAAAATAACCGGAATTCCATATTTCTTCAGTTCTGGAAGAAGAGTAAAACCATCCTTTCCCGGCAGCATCACGTCTACCAGAGCACAGGCATAGGTATGGTTTTCCGGCAGACTTTTACTTACCTCCTCTCCGTCAAAAAAAGAAGTAACCTGATATCCTGTCACTTCCAGATTCATACAGATCAGATCGTTAATTGCTTCCTCATCTTCTATTACAAGAATATGTGCTCCCATATTGATTCCTCCCCTGGTGTTCCCTGTCTGCTCTCATACCAATCAGTTTGCTTGCAGCATTTTCTCATGTTATAAAAACTTTGATTACATTATGACATGAATTTTATCTGTATGGTGTAACTGTTTTGTAAATTTGTGCACAAAAAAAGCCTGCAGAACTTTCTGCAGACATAAAAAAACTCCCCCTGTTGGACTCGAACCAACGACACTGCGGTTAACAGCCGCATGCTCTACCGACTGAGCTAAGGAGGAATAAAAGTGTATTTGGATTGCACTTTCAAAACTACATACATGTTGACATTTGGAATCGTGTGACCAAGCTTTTTGGTCAAGCCCTCGACCTATTAGTAGCAGTCAGCTCCATACGTTACCGCACTTCCACCTCTGCCCTATCTACCTCGTCGTCTTC
>JAPFCU010000058.1 GCA_026169535.1 Blautia sp. | reverse complement strand
GAAGACGACGAGGTAGATAGGGCAGAGGTGGAAGTGCGGTAACGTATGGAGCTGACTGCTACTAATAGGTCGAGGGCTTGACCAAAAAGCTTGGTCACACGATTCCAAATGTCAACATGTATGTAGTTTTGAAAGTGCAATAAAGAAAACAGCTGAAGAGCTGTTTTTTTTGTATATAAAATAAATTTCAGAAAGGAAAATCATTATGCTGAAAATAAATCGTGATCATATGTTGGAGATTACGCGCCGCATGACTCCATCCCGTACAGCAATGACACGTATTGCCGGCTGTTATATGGACCATCAGGGATTTGTGGATGGTACATTTAATATAAATTTTTTGAAATTATCAGTATTGGAAAAAAACAGGAATCTGGCAATTGCAAAAGCGATTCCTTTTGCAGAGACAAACAAAAAACTAAAAAGATATTCATTTGCAGAAGAACAGTCAGTCTCGATACGGCAGCTTCTTTTGGGACTAAAAGCCTGTGCATTAAAAAATGATGCCCTTTTGGATACCTTTTATGAATTAGCAGCTGAAAAATATCATACCTTGAACAGCTATAGTATTTTTTTCTTTCACAGCACCTATGACATTCCGATAAAAGGCACGGATAAATCAGATCTTTGGGATTCTGAAGAAGTATATGAATATTTAATTTGTACGTTTTGTCCTCTTACCGGAGATTATGAGCCGGGAGAACCGGAATTTGGATTTATCTTTCCTGCTTTTTGTGAACGCACAGAAGATCCGGACTTTATTGATATTTTTGAGAAAAATCCTCAAAATCTTCATCAGGACATGTATCGGCTTCTGGGAGTGAAAATATAATAAATATTGTTTCATCTGTATAAAAAATAGTACTATAATGAAGAATTCCTCATTGTCGGACACATCTCCAATAATGAGGAATTTTTCTATAAATATATTTTTTTATAATAGCTTATCACTAGCAGGACTGCAGCGCCTGTCCAGGCAGCAATTTCTGCATAAAAAATACCATTTGTTCCAATCAGCACAGGAAGAAAGATAGCTACACCTACACGCAAAATAAATTCAATGATACCGCTGAGCATAGGGATAAACGTATTTCCCAGTCCCTGCAGTGCAGATCTGTATACATACAGAAAATACAGGATAGGAAGCCAGCAGGCCATAATAAAAAGATATTTCCAGGCAATGGCAAGTACCTGACCTGTCTGAGCGGGGTCACCGGATATAAACAGTGACAGAATATTTTTTCCAAAAAGGAACATGATACAGGAAATCATCAGAGCAGTGAGAAATGCAAGTCCGGTACTGTTTCTGACTCCTCTTTTTATCCTTTCTATCTCACCGGCGCCAAGATTTTGACCAACATAGGTAACAATGGCATAACCGTAGGAAATAGCAGCCATTTCCAGAATACCGTAAAGTTTGTTAGTAGCAGTAAATCCTGCAACAAAAAGAAAACCATAGCCGTTAACTACATATTGGACTACAAGCCCGCCAATGGAAATGATGGTATTCTGAAAAAGTATAGGAGTCCCAAGTTTCATCAGTTTTCCATCCAGTCCTGGTACTCTTTTGAAATCTGACCAATGTACCTGTATGATTTTTATTTTTCGGATTACCAGGAAACAGTATAGGGCAGAAAAGCCCTGAGCGGTTACCGTGGCAACAGCAGCACCGGCGACACCCCAGTGAAAAACAGCAACAAACAATAGATCAAGAACTACGTTGATCCCTGCGGCAATAACCATAGCAATCAATGGAGAACGACTGTTTCCAAGGGCACGGAGCACTGATGCAAAAATATTGTAGGCGGCGACTACAGGGATTCCACAAAAGATGATGCGTAGATATATAAGTGACATATCTATGATATTATCCGGTGTATTCAGAAATATCAGGATCCATCTGGCAAAAAGCTGACTGCCTATCAGTAAAAAAACAGCGATCACAGCTGTAAGAATGTAGCTTCTTGCAACAGTTTCTTTGAGATCCTTCCAATTTTTTGCTCCATAATGCTGGGATATCAGGATAGAGAATCCCTGAGTAGCGCCTGTAGCGACTCCCAGGACCATCCACATGATCCATTCTACAGCGCCAAGAGCAGCTAATGCCTGGACTCCGGCAACCTGACCTACAATGATCGTATCTACCATAGTATAAAGCTGCTGACAGATATTTCCAAGCATCAGCGGAATAGCAAATAATATGATCAGTTTCCCTGGCGATCCCTTTGTCATATCATGTATCTTATCTGACATAAAATCCTCCATAATCTTCTTCTGTTGTAATTATTTCAAGAATATACAGCTGCACGATTGTCAGCAGATATTCATATTATCTTTATTGTAACAAATTTATGTGTGTCTTGCTACTAAGCTTTTATCAGAAAGATAATAAAAATAAAAAGAGTTAAAATTTAATAAAATCCCTTGTATTTTCTGATAGATTTGTCATAATGAAATTAGAGAAAACAGAAGGGAGTGATTGCCGATGAACATTCAGTTATCGGATGAAGTTTCACAGGCATATCTGGCGGAGGTAGAGGATATTCTGAACAACAAGGAATTTCTTTCACTTAGCCTTTATGAACATCATCAGTGGACAACCAGATTAATGCACAGCATTAATGTTTCCTATATTTCGTGGAAAATTGCGAGAAAATTCGGATGTGATGAAAAGGCAGCTGCAAGAGCTGGACTTTTACATGATTTTTGTCCTTATGATTTTCGCAAGAAAACACCTACAGGAGAATTACAGGCATTCTATCATCCAAAAGCCGCAGCAGAAAACAGCGTAAGGACATTTGATATTGGTGAAAAGGAATGGAATGCGATTTTGTCACATATGTTTCCTCTGGGACCAATTCCAAAAAACAAAGAAGCATGGATCATTACCATGGCAGATAAAATTTGTGCCAGTCTGGAGCTGTGTCATATTGCAGTAGCTCTGGAAAGACGTAATCGTGTAGTGGTAACTGCAGCTGTATAAAAATGGCCTGCTGTATGAAATCTTCATGCAGCAGGCTTTCTGTATGTACAGCAGTGCTGTTTGTAGGGATGTTGGTCCTGTTTCTGTTTCCTGCACTTCCAGTGGGCTTTATAAATGGGCTCATTGTAGCCATGATGGTAGTGATGGCAATTACCTTGTGCATGTATATACCAGTGTTCCGAAAAATGAAAGAAGAATAAAAGATATTGAAAGACATATACAGAAAAAGCTCTCGTTATGAGAGCTTATCTTTTGTGTATTGAAGACAGAAGTCTTTTTATCTGGAAATCTGAAAAAATAGTTATTTTCGCACAGGATTATTAGATAAATGGAAATAATTCAGACTGTGACGGCACTGTGTGCATTCACACATGACACCACACAGGAAATATGTTATTATGGCTGTATGGAATGGATTACAGCGAAAGGATGGAAACACAGTGATGAAAAAAAGAATCCTGATCATAAATACAGGAGGGACGCTTTCTTCTGTAAACAGCGAAATGGGCTTTATGCCTGGGATGAAAAGTCGTGATATGCTGGAAGAGCTCCGAATGGTATCCAGAAATCTGGAGTTGGAGACAGAGGATTTTTGTTCTGTAGACAGCGCTAATATTTTTCCTGAGGACTGGGCCAGTCTTGCGGAGCTGATTGCAAAAAGAAGCAGAGAATATCATGGAATCACGGTGATCCATGGTACAGATACAATGGCATATACGGCTTCTATGCTGGCATTTATGCTTCAGAATATTTCAATTCCTGTGGTGGTGACAGGCAGTCAGTTATCTATTGCAGATCCTGTAGCAGATGCTATGGAGAACTGTCGATGTGGAATCCATATGGCGGCCAGCGGATATCCGGGAGTTTTTGTTGCGTTTAATCGCAAGGTGATGCTGGGCTGTCGTGCTTCAAAGGTGAGGACGATGAGTTTCGATGCTTTTGAGAGCATTAATTACCCTTATATCGGAGAAATCAGCTCACTTGGACTTCACATCAAAAAAGAAAATCTTATAGTAAAAAGAGGAATATTCCGACCTCAGACGGCATATTCCAATAAAGTGTTTCTTCTGAAACTCTACCCCGGAATGGATCCTTCTATACTGGAATATCTTCAGGAAAAGGGATGCAGAGGTGTTTATGTTGAGGGATTTGGACTGGGAGGTATACCGTTTCTGAAAAATGATTTTATAAGTGCCATAAAAAACGTAATAGAAAAGGGAATGGTAGTATTGGCAGGAAGTCAGTGCAGATATGAGGGAAGCAATCTTTCGGTTTATGAAACCGGCCGTCGGGCGTTGGAAAGCGGTGTTCTTCAGGCTTATGATATGACAGCGGAGGCGGCTGTGACAAAGCTGATGTGGGTTCTTGGACAGACAGAGGACATCAGGGAAGTAAGAGAATATTTTTCTGTGGATATTGCAGGAGAAGTGATGATTTCTGCAGAATAGCAAACTATGAATATAATAAGAAAGCGGATGTGAAATTCACATCCGCTTTATATTTTTTATAGAGATTATTCCTGCGGGCCAGCTACAACAAGTGCTTTACCAGCTTCGTTTCCTTCATATTTGGAGAAGTTCTTGATGAATCTCTGAGCAAGATCTTTTGCTTTTACTTCCCACTCAGCAGCATCTGCATAAGTGTCACGAGGATCAAGAATGTTTGTATCAACGCCCGGAAGCTCTGTCGGAACTTCAAAGTTGAAGTGAGGAATAGTCTTAGTCGGTGCGTTGTTGATGTCTCCGTTAAGGATTGCATCGATGATACCACGGGTATCTTTGATGGAAATACGTTTTCCGGATCCGTTCCATCCTGTGTTTACAAGATAAGCTTTGGCACCGTTTGCTTCCATTTTCTTAACAAGCTCCTCAGCGTATTTTGTCGGATGAAGCTCAAGGAAAGCCTGTCCGAAGCAAGCGGAGAAGGTTGGTGTAGGCTCAGTGATTCCACGCTCTGTACCAGCAAGTTTAGCTGTGAAACCAGACAGGAAATAGTACTGAGTCTGCTCTGGTGTCAGGATAGATACTGGAGGCAGTACGCCGAAAGCATCTGCAGAAAGGAAGATTACGTTCTTAGCTGCAGGAGCTGCGGAAACCGGGCGAACGATATTGTCGATGTGGTTGATCGGGTAGGAAACACGAGTGTTCTCTGTTACGCTCTTGTCATTAAAGTCGATCTTTCCATCTTTATCAAGAGTAACGTTCTCAAGAAGAGCGTTGCGTCTGATTGCATTGTAGATATCCGGCTCAGATTCTTTGTCAAGGTTGATAACTTTTGCGTAGCATCCTCCTTCAAAGTTAAAGATACCATTGTCATCCCAGCCATGCTCGTCATCACCGATCAGGAGACGTTTCGGGTCTGTGGAAAGAGTTGTTTTACCTGTTCCGGAAAGTCCGAAGAAGATAGCTGTGTTTTCACCGTTCATATCTGTGTTTGCAGAGCAGTGCATGGAAGCAATGCCTTTAAGCGGCAGATAGTAGTTCATCATGGAGAACATACCTTTTTTCATTTCTCCGCCGTACCATGTGTTCAGGATAACCTGCTCACGGCTTGTGATGTTGAAAAGAACTGCTGTCTCAGAGTTAAGACCAAGTTCTTTGTAGTTTTCTACTTTAGCCTTGGATGCGTTGTATACTACGAAATCCGGCTCAAAGTTCTCAAGCTCTTCCTCGGTAGGAATAATGAACATGTTCTTTACGAAATGTGCCTGCCAAGCTACTTCAACGATGAAACGGATAGCCATACGTGTGTCGTGGTTAGCACCGCAGAAAGCATCTACTACGAAAAGTCTCTTGTTGGAGAGCTCTTTCAGAGCAAGCTCTTTACAGCTGTTCCATGCTTCCTGGGAAGCTGGATGGTTGTCGTTTTTGTACTCATCGGAAGTCCACCATACAGTATCTTTGGAGTTTTCATCCATAACGATGAATTTGTCTTTAGGTGAACGGCCGGTATAGATACCAGTCATAACGTTGACTGCGCCAAGTTCACTTTCCTGACCTTTTTCAAAGCCTTCAAGCTCCGGTTTTGTTTCCTCTTCGAATAACATTTCATAAGAAGGATTGTGTACGATTTCTGTGGTTCCGGTAATG
>JAPFCU010000019.1 GCA_026169535.1 Blautia sp. | reverse complement strand
TGATAATCTCGTAGTATCTCTCCCTAATTGGAATATTATGTTTTTGCAAGCAGGTAAACACAGGTTATTTCTTAATATCCTTTTGTTTGGGAAACTCCGGTTTCCCATTTGGAAACAGCAGCTTTGGATACTCCTAAATATGCAGCCAGTTCATCCTGGGTAATCCCACGTTTATGACGGTTTCCCACCAGAACACGGCCAAGCCTGATTTCCTTCATCAGCTCCACCTCCTGATTGTATTATAAAAAATCACCAACCGGAAAACAATGGAGTATCAATTAATCTTTGTTAAAAAAATCAACCTGCAGGAAACCTATCATAAAACTGATAACACGCTGTAAACGGACAAATGCCAGATTAAGTATTATAAAACCCGTAATGTGCGGACATAAAAAACATTAAACTCTCTATATACATCTTGCAAAGACAAACCAGAAAGGCTTTTGTACATCTGTTTAAATTTGCTCATTTACAGTTATTTTACTGACAATCCCTTGGCAAACCCCAAAAACAGGATTATACTAACTATAGTACAGATGTTTGAAACGTTAAAAGTCTATTTTATTTTTATCAAATGAGGTAAATGGATGATGGAAAAATTCAGACGTATTTTTGTGATTGTTGCGGATTCTCTGGGAGTTGGAGCCATGCCGGATTCCCCGGCTTTCGGAGATGTGGGTGTAAATACTCTGGGACATATTTCTCAGACTGCAGACTCCTTCCATATTCCCACTTTGCAGAAGCTGGGTCTTGCAAACATTACCCCTTTGAAGCAGGTTCCTCCTGCCTCTGCCCCTCTGGCTTACTACGGAAAGCTCTGTGAAAAAAGCAACGGCAAGGACACCATGACCGGGCACTGGGAAATGATGGGGCTGGAAGTCACCAGACCTTTCAAAACCTTCACAGAAACCGGCTTTCCTCCGGAGCTTATCAGGGAACTTGAAAAACGAACCGGCCGCACAGTCATCGGGAATAAAAGCGCCAGCGGAACTGAGATCCTGGATGAACTTGCAGAAGAAGAAATTGCCACGGGTCATATGATCGTTTACACTTCTGCGGATTCCGTTATGCAGATCTGCGGAAATGAAGAAACCTTTGGTCTTGATGAGCTGTATCGCTGCTGTGAGATCGCCAGAGAACTGACTATGAAGGAAGAATGGCGGGTAGGTCGGGTCATTGCCCGCCCCTATACGGGCAAAAAGAAAGGTGAATTTAAGCGTACCAGCAACCGCCACGACTATGCGCTGAAGCCCTTTGGCAAAACAGCTTTGGATGCGCTGAAGGCCTCCGGACTGGATGTGATCTCGGTAGGAAAAATCAGGGATATTTTTGACGGTCAGGGAATCACTGACTCCCACAAGTCAAAAAGTTCTGTACACGGTATGGAACAGACCCTTGAAATTGCTCAGACAGATTTCCACGGTCTCTGCTTCGTGAACCTGGTGGATTTTGATGCTCTCTGGGGACACAGAAGAGATTCCGAAGGCTATGCCCGGGAAATTGAGAAATTTGACGTAAACCTTGGCAGGCTTCTGGATTTAATGAAAAAGGACGATCTTCTGATCATCACAGCAGATCACGGCAACGATCCCACCTACACAGGAACAGACCATACCCGTGAAAAGGTTCCCTTCCTGGCTTACTCTCCCTCTATGAAAGGCGGGGCTGAAATTCCGGAACAGGAAACCTTTGCGGTGGTAGGCGCAACTATAGCAGATAATTTCGGAGTAAAAATGCCGGAGGGAACTATTGGAAGCTCTCTTTTAAGCTTATTAAAGTAACCTTTTCAGATAATAATTTTACTGTTCAATTGAATAGGAATCAATTAGATTTATTTACTCAGTGGATTTATTTAACAGACAATCAGAAAAAGTTGATTTATCAACTGATTAAAGAAATGAAATAATATATTATCAGCTACCTTCTTTCAGCTACCAGAAAAACTGCTGAACCCGTAATGTATCTAATACTTACAATTTTTAACTCTATAATCAAGGCACAGGACCTAATCCTGTGCCTTAAAATATCTCTCCCCATCATCTGACGTGGAATTATTTTTTATTTATCCTCTGCTCCGTCATCTTTGGCTGCTCTTGCCTCGATCTCCTTTTTCTGGATATCTGCCGGAGCCTGCTCATAGCGGGCAAATTCATAGGAGAAGTCTCCGCTTCCGCCTGTCATGGAACGAAGATCTGTGGAATATCCGTAAATCTCAAGCATTGGGATATCTGCCTCAATTACAGTATTTCCATCATGATCCGGATTCATTCCCAGAACACGGCCGCGGCGCTTGTTCAGATCGCCCATAACGTCTCCGGTGTATTTATCCGGAACCGTTACCTTCATGCTGACGATGGGCTCAAGAAGAACCGGAGAAGCATCCATAAATCCTTTCTTAAACGCAAGGATCGTAGCCATCTTAAATGCCATCTCTGAAGAGTCAACCGGATGATAGGAACCGTCATAAAGAGTTGCTTTCACACCAACAACCGGATAGGAAGCAAGAGGTCCTTTCAGAACACATTCCTGAAGTCCTTTTTCCACTGCTGGGAAGTAGTTCTTCGGAACAGCTCCGCCTACAACTACCTGCTCGAACTCATATGGTGTTTCCAGATCACCGGAAGGTGCAAAACGCATTTTAACATGACCATACTGTCCGTGTCCGCCGGACTGTTTTTTGTGCTTTCCTTCCACATCAGAATTCTTGCGGATCGTCTCACGGAACGGAACCTTTGGTTTAGAAAGCTCAATGTCAACCTTATAACGGTCTTTCAGTTTATTTACAATAATATCAAGATGCTGATCGCCCATACCGTAAAGAAGTGTCTGTCTGTTGGCAGAATCATTTTCTGCACGGAGAGTCTTATCCTCACTTGTCATTTTTGCAAGAGCCTGAGAAATTTTATCCTCATCGCCCTTCTTAACTGCTTTATATCTCTTGCAGGTATAAGGAGTAGAGATCACAGCCTTCGGATAAAGAACCGGTGCAGTCTTGGCAGCAAGGCTGTCGCCTGTCTGTACGCTGTTCAGCTTGGCAATGGCACCGATGTCACCTGCATGAAGTTCCGGAACCTCATAAGGCTTGGAGCCTTCCAGAACATACAGCTTATTCAGGCGCTCTTCCTCTCCTTTTTCTACATTGAGAAGTGTATCATCGGATTTGATAACACCGGAAGCAACCTTGATAAAGGAATATTTGCCGATAAACGGGTCAACAATGGTTTTCCATACATATGCGGATTTCGCTTTGGCAAAATCATAATTTGCCTCAAAGATCTCATTTGTCTTCTGGGAAATTCCGTTGCAAGAACGTTTATCCGGGCTTGGGAAATATCCGCAGATATCATCCAGAAGGTTGGATACGCCTCTTAAGCTTACGGGAGCGCCCATGCATACCGGAACAATGCTTCCGTCCTGTACATTTGTTGCAAGAGCTGCAGAAACCTCTGTTACAGAGAACTCATCGCCCTCAAAATAACGATCCATAAATTCTTCGCTTGTCTCTGCCACAGATTCCATAAGAATGTCATGATATTTTTCCAGATATTCATTCAGATATTCCGGAATCTCACATTCCTGCTTGCCGCCTCTGTCGATATATTTTCTTCCGGCCTGTTTTACAACATTTACATAGCCCACAAACTTTCCGTCTTCACGGATCGGGAAATGAAGAGGCGCGATCTTTTTGCCGTAAAGCTCTGTCAGCTCTTCCACGACCTTACGATAGCTGACATCATCCATATCCATATCTGTTACAAAGAACATACGCGGAAGCTTGTATTTCTCACAGAGATTCCATGCTTTCTGTGTTCCCACCTGAACCCCCGCCTTGCCGGAAACAACAATGATGGCTGCATCTGCTGCGCTGACTGCTTCTTCTACCTCTCCCACAAAATCAAAATATCCAGGAGTGTCAAGAACATTGATTTTCACCTTATCCCACGGAACAGGAATCAATGATGCAGAAATAGAAAAGTGTCTCTTAATCTCCTCTTTATCAAAATCACTGACTGTATTTCCATCCTCAACTCTTCCCAGGCGGCTTGTCATTCCCGCAAGATATGCCATTGCCTCTGCCAGTGTAGTTTTGCCGGAGCCCCCGTGACCTAATAGGACTACATTTCTGATTCGGTCAGTTCTATAAACGTCCATATGTAATACCTCCCTGTTTGTCTGATATGTTCATATTTTACTAAAATTTCTCAGCTTTTTCAAGTATTTTATATAATTTTAACAACTTTTTTTACGGAAATAATGTGAAAATTTCACGAATTTTTACTTTTCCCTACAGTATTTGACTTTTTTCTCCTTATCTTTTAAAATATGAATATATTTTTCATGGGAAAGGATACCTGAACATATGAAAACCATTGGTTTTATCGGCCTTGGACTGATCGGAGGCTCTATTGCAAAAGCAATCCGCAAATTTCATCCGGATTACCATATCCTGGCATA